>NZ_JBPXMT010000003.1:0-638825 GCF_051842835.1 Microbacterium sp. A93 | reverse complement strand
GCGTGGGGGAAACGCCCGGTCCCATTCCGAACCCGGAAGCTAAGGCCCACTGCGCCGATGGTACTGCATCCGGGAGGATGTGGGAGAGTAGGACGCCGCCGGACAACCATTGAGGGAAGGGCCCCGCACTCAGGTGCGGGGCCTTTCTTGTTTTAAGTGCCTTTGAGGTCCGCGTTGGTGGACCATGCCGTTTCAACCACGTCAGTTACGCTGGTGTGGCTCAGGGACGCGCGAGCCGGGTGGTTCGCAGCGTCGTTGTCTCAACCTTGGAGAGGATCTCTGGATGCCCGAGAACCAGGAGCAGTCCGACTCATCGGAACGGCCGCGTCGCCAGAACGGCGGCCGCCCGGAGCGTGGTTCCGGTGACCGATCACGCGGTGGTTACCGTGGTGCCGGCAGCGGCAGCGGTGGCTCGTCCGGCGAACGCTCCGAGCGCGGCGGCCGGCCCTCTTCGGGAGGCAGGCAGCGTCGAGAGGATGGCCAGGGATCCGGCCGTTCCGGACAGCGGGCCTCAGGTTCCGGGTACCAGGGTCAGGACCGCCGCGGCGTACGCCATAACGGTGGTCCACGCCGAGACGACCGTCCGGCCACACACAATCCCAGTGATCTGCGTAGCGCCAACCGTCCGGACCGCGCCAAGTCGCCGGAGATCGATGAGGACATCACCGGTAAGGAGCTCGACCGGGCCACGAGCCGCGAACTGGATTCGCTGGACGAGCGCAATCGTCCGTGGGTGGCCCGCCACCTGGTGATGGCCGGACGCCTCCTGGACCTCGATCCCCAGTTGGCCTTCGAACATGCACTGGCCGCCAGCCGCCGGGGCGGTCGGCTCGGTTGTGTCCGGGAGGCGGTGGGACTGACCGCCTACGGCGCGGGGGAGTACGCCGAGGCACTGCGCGAGTTCCGCACTTACCGGCGGATCACGGGGGACAACACCCACCTGCCGGAGATGGTGGACAGCGAACGGGCCCTGGGTCGTCATGACAAGGCCTTGGAACTGGCCGCTGACGTTGATCATTCGACCTTGGACAAGGCCATCCGCGCGGAACTCGTGATGGTCCTCTCCGGCCTCCACCGAGATCTCGGGGATCTGGACGCCGCACTGTCCGTGCTGCAGGTCCCCGAACTGGATCGGAACCGGGGCTTCTCCTTCAGCCCGCGACTGTTCCGCGCCTACGCGGACGTGCTCTCCGAAGCCGGCCGCCAACAGGAGGCCAAGGCCTGGCAGCGGCAGGCCTCGGTGGCCGAACGCGCCCTGGGCACCGGGGCCTTCGAAGAACCCGAGATCGTGGACTTCGGTTTGGATGACGAGCCGGAGGAGCGGCGTCCCCGGGCGCGTGACCTCGTCCCCCCACAACCCACACCGGAGCCCGATCCGGTGCCCTCGCCCGCCCTGGACGAGGAGGACCTGGAATCCATGGACACCGCCGACTCCCTCGACCAGATGGGGGCCGCGGGGTCTGCCTCCGCGGCGGGCCCGGCTGCGGAGGACGCCCTCGAGAACGTCCCTGAGGACGCCCCCGACGGGGAGCTGCCCGGGGACGATGAGCGGGACACCCGGGACCACTGAACCATGACGAACGGGCTCTTCTTCGGTGGCCATGACGCGGTACTGTGCGACCTGGACGGCGTCGTCTATGCCGGTGACTCGGCCATCGACGGGGCCGTGCCCACACTGCTCGAGCTGGCGGAGCGCGGTATTCCGGTGGCCTACGTGACCAACAACGCCTCCCGATCCCCGCAGGCGGTGGCCGAGCACCTCCGGGAGTTCGGACTGGACGTCGCGGCGGATCAGGTCTTCGGCTCAGCCGCCGCCGGCGTATCCCTCCTGACCGAGGTGCTGACGGCGTCAACACGGTCCGGAACGGATCCTGCTGAGCCGGCCCGCGTGCTGGTGGTGGGATCGGACTTCCTGCGCGGTGAGGTGGAGCGCGCCGGCTACCAGGTGGTGGCCAGCGCGGCGGAGCGTCCGGACGCCGTGATCCAGGGCTTCGATCCCGCGGTGTCCTGGGCCGATCTGGCCCAGGCGTCCTTCGCCGTGCGGAACGGCGCCCACTGGATCGCCACCAACGCCGACCTGACGATCCCCCGGGCCGAGGGGATCGCCCCCGGCAACGGTGCCCTCCTGGAGGCCGTCGCGCGCGCCACCGGAACCCGTCCCCTCTCGGCCGGCAAACCAGAACCCCTCCTGTTCCACCGGGCGGCCCGGGCGCTCGGCGCCCGGCATCCGCTCGTGGTGGGGGACCGGCTGGACACGGACATCCTCGGGGGCAACCGGGCCGGATATGACACTGTGCTCGTGCTGACCGGGGTGGACACGGAGGCTACCGCCGGTGCTGCCGTCCAGGACCAGCGGCCCACCTGGGTCGTCAGCGGGCTGCCGGCCCTGTTGGGGGACCCGCAATGACCCATCAGACCGGGCAGCCGGGCCCGTCCGAGACCGGTGACCCGGCCGCCGATGCAATCCTCAGCGGTCTGCAGGGTGTCGAGGACGGACGTCCCGATGAGGAATTCGAGGCCTACCGGGCCGCCCTGGACTCGTTGGCGCAGTTGCTGGAGGACCAGCCGCGGCTCCCGGGGTTGTCGTGAGCAACGGTTCCCGGCCCGGTTCCGGTTCCGGCGATCGGCTGGATGTGGCGCTGGCCCAGCGGGGGCTGGCCCGGTCCCGGAGTGAGGCGGCAGGACTCATCGCCGCCGGGGAGGTGACCGTGAACGGCACCACCGTGACCAGGGCCTCGACCCGGTGCGCCCCGGCGGACCGATTGGCCTTGAGGGATGTCGGGCCGCGGTACGTCTCCCGGGCCGGACGCAAACTGGCCGGTGCGCTCGAGGTCTTCGCCGACGTCGTGCCCCGGGGGTTGCGCTGTCTGGATGCCGGGGCGTCCACGGGCGGGTTCACGGACGTCCTGCTCCGAGCAGGGGCCCACCGGGTGGTGGCGGTGGACGTGGGACATGACCAACTCGTGGAGGAACTCCGCACGCAGGACCGGGTGGACGTGCACGAGGGCTGCAACGTCCGGGACCTGACCGCCGAGCACATCGGTGGGGTCGTGGACCTCGTGGTCTCGGACCTCTCCTTCATCTCCCTGCGTCTGGTACTCGGTCCACTGGCCGGAGTCTGCCGCCCGGGCGCCGATCTGGTGCTGATGGTCAAGCCACAGTTCGAGGTCGGGCGCCATGCCCTGCCCAAAACCGGTGTGGTGGTGGACCCCGGAGCACGACGCCGGGCGGTCGCCGGAGTGCTGGAGGCGGCCCTGGCCGCGGGGTTGCGTCCCCGCGGGATCGCCCGCTCCCCGTTGCCGGGTCAGGACGGCAATGTGGAGTTCTTCCTCTGGCTCCAGCGGGGCGCGGACCCCATCCCCATCACGCAGTCCGGCGCCACCTGGCTGGACGAACACCCCGTCGACTGGGTCTGAGCTGACGCCCTGTCGACAGCACCGTCCACAGCCCTGTCGACAGCACTGTCCGCAGCACTGTCCACCGCTGTGGCAGGCCGCTGACGCGGCACCGCCCGCGGTGGGTATCCTTGGGGCCATGCCCCGCAAAATCCTGGTCCTCGCCCACACCGGACGCGAGGACGCGATCCGGGCAGCCGTCCACACCTGCGCCGAGCTGCAGGAGTCCGGGCTGGTGCCGGTCCTGCTGGGCAGCGACGTGGAGTCCATCCGTGAAGCCGTCCGGCTGGGCCTGGTGCCTCCACTGCAGTCGGCCCCGGAGACCTTGGACGTTGACTGTCAGCTGTCTGAGATCAGTCTGGGGGTGGTGCTCGGTGGCGACGGATCCGTGCTGCGCGCCGCGGAACTGATCCGGGACTCGGAAGTGCCGCTGCTGGCCGTCAACCTGGGGCACGTCGGTTTCCTGGCCGAATCCGAGCGGACCGACCTGATCCGCACCGTCGAGGCCGTGGTGGCGCAGGACTACAGCGTCGAGGAGCGGATGACGATCGATGTCCGCGTCTTCCAGGGCGAGGAGCTCGTGGCCCGCACCTGGGCCCTGAATGAGGCCAGCGTGGAGAAGTCCAACCGGGAGCGGATGCTCGAGGTGGTCACCGCCGTGGACGGTAGCCCGATCTCCACGTACGGCTGTGACGGGGTGGTCATGGCCACCCCCACCGGATCCACGGCCTACGCCTTCTCGGCCGGCGGACCCGTGGTGTGGCCGGAGGTCCAGGCGATGCTGATGGTGCCCATCAGCGCCCACGCGCTCTTCGCCAAGCCGTTGGTGGTCTCCCCGGACTCCGTGCTCACGGTGGAGGTGCTGCCACGGACCAATGAGCCGGGGGTGCTGTGGTGCGACGGCCGGCGGACCGTGGACCTGCCCCTCGGCTCCCGCGTCGAGGTCACCAGGTCGCCGCAACCGGTGCGCATCGCCCGCTTGTCCCACACGCCGTTCTCTGATCGACTGGTGCGCAAGTTCAACCTGCCGACCAAGGGCTGGCGCGGCCCCATCACCGCACAGGACCAGGCCGAGGCCGAGTCGCGGGAGACCCGTGCCGAGTTGCGACGGCCCGCGGCGGACCCCTCCTCCTCCCGCGGCGTCTCCGTGGTGGAACCGCACCACCTGGCACCGCGGCCCGGCGTGGTCCCGCCGGACACCGCAGCGATGCCCGTGATCCCCCGAGGGAATGAGCCGCAGGAATGATCGAGTACCTGTCCATCCATTCCCTGGGCGTCATCGGCGACGCCACCGTGGAACTGGACCCCGGCTTCACCGTGGTGACCGGTGAGACCGGTGCCGGCAAGACCATGGTCGTGACGGCGCTGAACCTGCTGCTGGGGGCCCGGGCGGATGCCGGGGCGGTCCGCCACGGGGCCTCCCGGGCCACCGTGGAAGCCGGCTTCCGGCTCACCCCCGGCCATGCCGCCGTCGGTCTGGCCACCGAGGCCGGGGCCGTCCTGGACGGCGAGGCGGATCCGGACGGCGGCGCGGATCCGGGCGACACCGCGGACCTGGCGCTCGTGGTCACCCGATCCGTGGGGGCCGCAGGGTCCTCGGGTCGGTCGCGGGCATCAGCCGGGGGCCGGGGCGTGCCGGTGGCCCTGCTGAGTGAACTGGGTGAACACCTCGTGGCCGTCCACGGCCAGACCGACCAACTGCGCCTGAAGTCTCCGGCCGCCCAACGCCACGCACTGGATGCCTTCGCCGGCTCCGAGGTGACCGAGGCCCTGGCGGCCTATCGCCGCGACTACGAGGCGTGGAAGCAGGCGGCCGCAGTACTGGCCGAGATCACCACGCATGAGCAGGACCGTGCCCGCGAGGCCGAGAACCTGCAACGCTCGCTCGAGGAGATCGACCTCGCCGCCGTCGAGGACGGAGAGGACCTGGCCGTCCGGGCGCTGATCGAGCGGCTCGAGAACGTCGAGGAACTCCGGGCCGCCTCGCTGGGGGCCCACGCGCATCTGGCCGGGGCAGACGCCGCGGATGCGGTCGAGATCCCCTCGGCCGAGGCCCTCATCGAGTCCGCCCGGCAGTCGCTGCTGGCGGCACCGGGCCAGGACGATGACCTGACCGGGATGGCCCAGAGACTGGCCGAGGCGGGAATCCTGCTGGCGGACATCGCCGGGGACCTGGCCGGGTACGCGGCGCGGTTGGACGACGACGCCGCCTCCGACCTGGACACCGCCCAGTCCCGGCTGGCCGAACTGACCCGACTGATGCGTCTCTACGGGCCCGAGCTGTCCGACGTGATCGCCTGGGCAGAGGACCACCGGCCCCGGTTGGAGGAGCTGCAGGGAGATTCCGGCCGGATCGAGGAGTTGACCGGTGAGGTCGCCCGGCTCGGTCAGCAGGTCACGGCCGGAGCCGCCGAGCTGACCCGGCTGCGCACCGCGGCAGCACAGGAGCTCTCCGGCCTGGTCAGTGCGGAACTGCGGGCCCTGTCCATGCCGGACGCCTCGTTCCACGCGACCGTCACCACCGGCGGGGACCCCGGCCCCCACGGCGCGGATGAGATCCGATTGTTGCTGCAACCCCATGCCGGCGCGGCGCCACGCCCGCTGGGCAAGGGCGCCTCCGGCGGTGAGCTGTCCCGTGTCATGCTGGCGCTGGAGGTGGTGCTGGCCGCCACGGATCCGGTGCCCACCTTCGTGTTCGACGAGGTCGACGCCGGGGTGGGCGGCGAGGCAGCCGTCCAGATCGGTCGTCGGCTCGCACGGTTGGCCCAGCACGTGCAGGTCATCGTGGTGACCCACTTGCCCCAGGTGGCGGCCTTCGCCGACCGGCATGTGAAGGTCACCAAGGACTCGGACCGCGAGGCCGGATTCACCACCTCCGATGTGGCGGTCCTGGACGGTGAGGACCGGGTCGGGGAGCTGGCCAGGATGCTCGCCGGCCGGTCGGGTTCAGACGCCGCGCGGGACCATGCCCGTGAACTGCTCGAGGCCTCGCACGCCTGAGCCGGGTGCTACGATCGAACTCCGTGGTGCAAAGAACCTCTCGATTCCAGAAATCGCCCAACGCGACCCGCCAGATCTTCGTGACCGGTGGGGTGGCGTCCTCCCTCGGGAAGGGTCTGACGGCATCGTCCTTGGGCCACCTGCTCAAGGCCCGCGGTCTCACCGTGACCATGCAGAAGCTGGACCCGTATCTGAACGTGGACCCCGGCACCATGAACCCCTTCCAGCACGGCGAGGTCTTCGTCACCGGGGACGGAGCCGAGACCGACCTGGACCTGGGTCACTACGAGCGTTTCCTGGACGAGGACCTGGACGGCCTGAACAACGTCACCACCGGGCAGGTCTACTCGACCGTCATCGAGAGGGAACGCCGCGGCGACTACCTGGGGGACACCGTCCAGGTCATCCCGCACATCACGGACGAGATCAAGCGGCGCATGCGCCTTCCCGCCACGTGGGGAGACAGCCAGGACCAGGGCGAAAGCCAGGACCAGACGGCGGCGCGGACCACCGGCCGCACGGCGCCAGACGTCATCATCACCGAGATCGGCGGCACGGTCGGTGACATCGAGTCACAGCCGTTCCTGGAGGCCGCGCGCCAGGTGCGCCAGGACATCGGCCGGGACAACGTCTTCTTCGTCCATGTCTCCCTCGTTCCATACATCGGCCCCTCCCACGAACTGAAGACCAAGCCGACCCAGCACTCGGTGGCCGCGCTGCGGTCCCTCGGCATCCAGCCGGACGGCATCGTCCTCCGCTCGGACCGGGAGGTGCCCCAGCACGTCCGGGACAAGATCGCCCGGATGTGTGACGTGGACACGGACGCCGTCATCAACTGCGCCGACGCCCCCTCGATCTACGACATCCCGAAGGTCATCCACGCCCAGGGACTGGACGCCTACGTGGTGCAGGCGCTGGACCTGACGTCCACGGACGTGGACTGGTCCACCTGGGACCGCCTGATCCGGGTGGTCCACCATCCGGCCCACGAGGTGGAGATCGCCCTGGTGGGAAAGTACATCGACCTGCCGGACTCCTACCTCTCCGTGACGGAGGCCCTGCGGGCCGGCGGTTTCGGCCACGACGCCCGGGTGTCCTTGCGCTGGGTGGCCTCGGACGAATGCGAGACCGTCCAGGGAGCCCGCCGCGCCCTGGACGGGGTGGACGCGATCTGTGTCCCGGGTGGCTTCGGGGTGCGGGGGCTCGACGGCAAGATCGGCGCCCTGCGCCACGCGCGCGAGCACGGCATCCCCACCCTGGGCCTGTGCCTGGGGCTGCAGACGATGGTCATGGAATACGCCCGCAACGTACTGGGTCTGGCGGACGCCTCCTCCACGGAGTTCGAGCCGGACACCCAGCACCCGGTGATCGCGACCCTGGCGGAGCAGGAGGAGATCGTCGCCGGGGGCGGGGACCTCGGCGGCACCATGCGCCTGGGCTCGTACCCGGCCACCCTGGTGCCGGGCTCCGTGGTGGCCGAGGCCTATGGCCGCACCGAGGTCAGCGAACGCCACCGCCACCGTTACGAGGTCAACAACGAGTACCGCTCCCGTCTTGAGGAGGCGGGCCTGGTTATCTCCGGCACCTCACCGGACGGCGCCCTGGTGGAGTTCGTGGAGCTTCCGCGGGATACGCACCCGTACTACGTCGCCACCCAGGCCCACCCGGAGTTCTCGTCCCGCCCCACCGCCCCGCACCCCCTGTTCGCCGCGCTGGTGGCGGCCGCCCTGGCCGGCCGGACGGCCACCCCATGACGCGCCGTCCTGAGCGGTCCGGCCCGGGGCCGGCCCCCTATACCGGGCACGACGGCGGCCCGGTCGCCGATGTGCCCGCCCCCCGTCCCGTGGTCCGCAGCGAGACGGCGTTCTCCGGGGCGATCTGGGACGTCACGCGCGAGTCCTTCAGGATGGCGCCGGCCGCCGGAGCGGCCCCGGAGGTGGCCGGCCTCGGTGATGCCGGTGATGCTGGGGGTACTGACGGTGCTCGGGGTACTGACGGTGCTGGGGATACTGATGGTGCTGACCTGCTCGTGCGGGAGTTCATCCGGCATCCGGGCGCCGTGGCCGTGGTGGCCCTGGACGGCCAGGACCGGGTCCGGATGATCCGGCAGTACCGGCACCCGGTGGGGGAGGAGCTCTGGGAGATCCCCGCCGGCCTGCTGGACGTGCCGGGAGAGGCGTGGGTGGACGCAGCCCGGAGGGAACTGGCCGAGGAGACCGATCTGCGGGCCGAGCGCTGGGAGGTGCTGACGGACTTCTACACCACCCCCGGCTCCTCCTCGGAGGGGATCCGCGTGTTCCTGGCCCGTGGGCTCTCCGAGGTCCCCGCCGACGAACGCCACGAACGCACCGGCGAGGAGGCCGGCATGCCCCTGGCCTGGGTCCCCGTGGAGGAGGCCGTGCAGGCGGTGCTGGACGGCCGCCTGCACAATCCCTCCCTGGTGGTGGGACTGCTGGCGCTGAGCGCGCACCGGGCCCGGGGCAACACGGCCCTGCGGCCGGCGGACTCGCCCTGGCACGGCCGTCCGAGCCGGGCATGAGCGCGACGCAGGGTGCCGACGCCGCAGCAGGAGCCGCTCGGGCTCTGGTGCGTCCGGCCGAGGCCTACCTGGACCACCTCGCCGTGGAGCGCGGCATGTCCGTGAACACGCTGGCGGCGTACCGCCGGGACGTGAACCGTTACCTGGGGTGGCTGCACTCCCAGGACGTGACGGAGCCGCAGCAGGTCACGCGTCACCATGTGACCGGCTTCCTCCAGGCTTTGGGGACCGGGGCGGACGGCGGCCACCCGCTCGCACCACGCTCGGCCGCCCGGACCATCGTGGCCGTGCGCGGGATGCACCGTTTCTGGACGCTGGAGCAGCTCACGCAGACAGACCCCGCCCAGGACGTCACCCCGCCGCGGCCAGCACAGGAGTTGCCCAAGGCCATCCGGGTGGACCAGGTCACCGCCCTGCTGGAAGCGGCCCCCACGGACACGCCCGCCGGGCTGCGGGACCGGGCGCTGCTCGAATTCCTCTATGCCACCGGGGCCAGGATCTCGGAGGCCGTCGGCCTGGACGTGGACGATGTCATCGGGGCCGTTCGGGGCCCGGCCCGTGAGCCCGCCGGTCGGCCTGTCGGTGAGCCGGGCGGCGCGGAGCTGGCCGGGCCGGGGGAGCCGGGCCCCGCCGTCGTGCGCCTGTTCGGCAAGGGGTCCAAGGAACGGGTGGTCCCGCTGGGTTCGTACGCGGCTGCCGCACTCGAGGCCTGGCTGGTCCGCGGCCGGCCGGCGCTGTCCGTACGGTCGGGGAGCGGTGGCCCCGCGCTGTTCCTCAACCAGCGCGGCGGGCGGCTGTCCCGCCAATCCGCCTGGACCATCCTGAAGGCCGCCGCCGATCGGGCGCAGCTGGACGTGGAGGTCTCACCGCACACGCTGCGCCACTCCTTCGCCACCCACCTGCTGGAGGGCGGGGCGGACGTCCGGGTGGTGCAGGAGCTGCTGGGCCATGCCTCCGTCACCACCACGCAGGTCTACACGCTCGTCACGGCGGACACCTTGCGCGAGGTGTACGCCGCCGCGCACCCGCGGGCCCAGAGCCGGCACTGACCGGCCGGGGGGCCTCCGCTCTGACCGGCGGGGCGGCCTGCCGGGTGGTGCGCGGGGCGATGACGATCCCACAACATCCGGGCGGACGGTCGTGACAGTGCGCTCACCGGGTGGTCTGATGGAGGCTATCCGAACGCCAGAGTAGCGCACGATGACCGTCCTGCCCGGGTCCGGGCGATCGGACCACGGGGCGGGCGGCAGGGGGAGCAGCATGATCATGACCAGGAACAGCACCACACCGCCCATGGCCCCGCCGGTCCGGCGACGACGGCCGGTGACCGCCGCCCTGGGGCTGGGCTTGGCGCTGGCGCTGGCCGGCTGCGGCACGGGCAACGGCGCCGATCCCTCGGAGACCGCCGGCTCCTCCACACCGGTGGAGACCGTCACGCAGGCCCCGAGCCCCACGGCCACTGCGACCGTCACCCAGACCGCCTCCGCCACACCGTCAGGCAGCGGCAGCGGCGGCGCGGGCGGGGAGACACCGGCCGGCGCCACGGAGACCTACACCACCGAGTCAGGGGCATTCACCTGGACGTTCCCGCAGACGTGGACGGCGAGCCAGGAGGAGTACAGCGAGGACTCCCTGGACTTTGTGGGGGAGCCCTACGAGGTGACGCTCTTCCACCACCCCGACCTCGGGGTGGAATACCGGGCCACCACGGGCATGGGTGCCACGGACAATGACGGTCCCAAGCCGGAGGTGGTGGCGGTCCTGGACACGGAGGAGCTGCCGGAGGTCCCCGTCAGCGAGGGTGCGGATGCCGTGGGATCGGGACCCGTCTGGTACCGCGCCACCCTCTTGAAGGCCACCGAGGAGATCGGAGACCTGGGATCGTTCGAGGGCGGGGAGTTCCTGCTGACCGTGCAGGTGGTCAACGTCTCGGAAGACCGTGACCCCGAGGACACGGGCGATGCGTTCTGGTCCTCCTGGTTCTACGAGCAGCCACCGGCCGAGGGGCATGACTACGGGGCGGCGGCCATTCTCTCCGGCCGCGTCACCCAGGAGGCGGCCCAGGAGGCCACCGGCCTGGACGGAGAGGAGGCGCTGCGGGCCTTCCTCGAGACCGAGGAGTACGCCCAGCTGCGGGACGTGGCCACGTCCATGGAGGTCACCGCCCCCTGAACCGGTGCGCCGGTGAGCTGGCGTTCAGACCTGAGCGGCGGCTGGGAAGGGGGCTACGAAGCCATCACGATTCGAGCTTCGGTGAGGTGTCCGGGTGTCGTGAAGCGGCCGAGCCTGATCCACTGGGCAGTGGCCATCGAACGCCACCACAGAGGAGGAACCTACCGTGCGTGACACCACCATGGACCAGAACCCGAACCCGAACCCGGACCAACCCCAGCAGGGCACCCCACCACACAGCCCGGCCGGCCATGGACGCCGCCACTGGAAGCAGCTGCCAGCCGCCCTCGGACTGGGGCTCGCAGCGGCCCTCGCCCTCTCGGCCTGCGGGGGATCTCCGGAGGCCTCCGCCACCCAGACGTCCACTGAGTCGGCTGAGTCGGCGACCGTGACCGAGTCGGCGACCGTGACCGCATCGGCCACCGCTTCCGAGGCCCCGTCCGAGAGCGCCACCCCGTCGGCGACCTCCGAGCCGGACGCGGGGGAGTCCGAGGGAGCCGGTGGCACGGATATGGACGGCCCCACCCAGACGCACAGCACGGAGGGGGGTCACTTCCAGTGGACCCTGCCGGCCAGCTGGACCGTCAGCGAGGAACTGGCCGGTCCGGACACCACCGATGAGTACGGGGTGAAGAACGAGCGCTGGGTCTTCCAGGACCCCGACGAGAAGGCGCTGTTCACGGCGGACACGGGCCAGGGCCCCATGGACGGTGACGGCGTGAAGCCGGACGTCGTCGAGGTCCTGGAGACCGAGGAACTCGAGGACATCCCCGAGGATTCCTCCACCGGCGGCGACGTGTACTACCGCGCGGCGATCCTCGAGGACAACGGGCTGGCCGGGGAACAGGGCTTCTTCGACGGCGAGGACTACCGGTTGGCCGTCCAGGTGACGACCGTGCCCGAAGGCGATGACCCCGAGTCCACCGAGGACTACTGGGACGCCTGGACCTATGTCCTGCCACCGGCCGAGGGGACGGACCAGGGCACCGGCACCACCCTGCAGGGCCACATCACGCAGGCGGACGCCGAGGAGCTCACCGGTGAGGAGGGTGAGGACGCCTTGCGCGCCGTCGTGGAGACCGGCCAGTACCAGGAGCTGCGGCTGGTGGCGACCTCGATGGAGGTCACCGCACCCTGAACCCGGCCCGCGCCCGAGGTGACGCCGGCGGCGTGAGGTGAGCGCCGCCGTCGTTCTCCTCACTGCCAGAAGGCACTCGGACGACTGCTGGAAGCAACGATGCGGGCAGAGATCACCAGTGATCTCTGCCCGCATCGTGCGTCCGGTGGCGGGACCGTCCCCGCTAGGCGCCGGGGACGTGCCGCTCGTCCGGCCCGTTGTACGCGGAGAGCGGGCGGATCAGCGAGTTGGACGCGCGCTGCTCCATGATGTGCGCGGTCCATCCCGTCACCCGTGCCGCGATGAACAGCGGGGTGAACAGCTCGGTGTCGAAGCCCATCAGGTGGTACGTGGGGCCGGCCGGGTAGTCCAGGTTCGGCTTGATCTGCTTGGCCTCGTCCATGGCCTGCTCCAGGCCGTTGTAGAGCCCCAGGATCTCGTGGCGGCCGAAGTGCTCGATCATCGCGTCGAGCGCCTTCTTCATGGTCGGCACGCGGGAGTCGCCGTGCTTGTAGACGCGGTGCCCGAAGCCCATGACCTTCTTCTTCTGGGCCAGGGCGTCCTCCATCCAGGCCTTGGCCCGGTCCTTGGCCTCCTCCTGGGACTCCTCCTGCCGGATGCCGATCTCGTCGAAGGTGTGCATGACGGCCTCGTTGGCGCCGCCGTGCAGCGAGCCCTTGAGCGCACCGATGGCCCCGGTCACGGCCGAGTGCAGGTCCGCCAGCGTGGAGGTGATCACCCTCGCCGTGAACGTGGAGGCATTGAAGGAGTGCTCGGCGTAGAGGATCATCGAGACGCGGAAGGCCTCCACCACGGCCGGATCGGCCTCCTCGCCGAAGGTCATCCACAGGAAGTTCTGGGAGTAGTCCAGGTCATCACGCGGAGCCACCGGCTCGGTGGGCCCCCCGGCGGTGCGCCGGCGCTGCTCATAGGCGACGACGGCGGGCAGCTGGGCGAACAGGGTCCGGGACTTCTCCATCTCCGCCTCGGGCGAGGAGTCCTCCGACTTCGGGTGCTGGGCCCCCAGGATGGACACCGCCGTGCGCACCGAGTCCATCGGGTGACAGGTGACGGGCAGCAGGTCCAGTGCGGTCTTCACATCCGCACTCAGTGCGCGGTTGGCCCGCTCGTGGGCGGTGAACTCGGCCAGCTGGGCGTCCGTGGGCAACTCGGCGTTCCACAGCAGGTAGGCCACCGCCTCGAACGGCAGGGACGCGGCCAGCTCCTGCACGGGGTAGCCGCGGTAGAGCAGGGAGTTGGATTCGGGATTGACCTTGGAGACGGCGGTGTAGTCCGCCACCACTCCGGCGAGTCCCTTCTTGATCTCAGTGTCAGTCATGGGGTGTCCTTTCGGGACGGGGGTCTTCTCCGGCAGCAGGCCTTCAGCGGCCTACGCCACCGGACGGGGCTTCCAACCCCGGGACGGGAAAGTTGAACACGGAGGAATCGAAGCCGTTGTAGCCCTCGTAGTCCACGAGCTCATAGAGGCGTGCCCTGGTCAGCATCTCATTGACGGCACCCTGCTGGGTACCCTCGGCGCGGATCGTGGACAGGGTCCGTTCCATGGCACCCAGGGCCGAGCGCAACAGGGTGACCGGGTAGATCACCAGCGCCACGCCGGTGGCCGCCAGCTGGTCCCGGGTGAACAGTTCGGACTTGCCGAACTCGGTCATGTTCGCCAGCACGGGCACGTCCACGGCGGCGCAGACCGCCTCGAACTCGGACAGGTCCTTCATGGCCTCCGGGAAGATGGCATCCGCCCCGGCGTCCACGAGGGCCTTGGCGCGGTCCACGGCGGCCCGCAGGCCTCCGGCACCCTCCACCCCACGGATGTCGGTGCGCGCCATGATCAGGAAGTTCTCATCCCGGCGGGCGCTCGCGGCCGCCGCCACCCGCTGGGTGGCCGTGGCCAGGTCCACCACGGACTTGTTGTCCAGGTGGCCGCACCTCTTGGGATTGACCTGGTCCTCGAGGTGGCAGCCGGCCAGGCCGGCCTCCTCAAGCTCCTGGATGGTGCGGGCCACGTTCATGGACTCACCGAACCCGGTGTCGGCGTCCACGATCGCCGGCAGGTCCGTGACCCGGGCGATCTGGCCGGCCCGCTGCGCCACCTCGGTCAGCGTGGTGAGCCCGATGTCCGGCAGGGCCAGTTCATTGGCCAGCACCGCGCCGGAGATGTACAGGCCCTTGAAGCCCTGCTCCGCCACGAGCTTCGCTGAGATCGGGGTGTAGGCCCCCGGGAACTGGACGGCGGCACCCGGCTGCAGGAGTCCGCGCAGCTGCACCCGCTTCTCGGCCGCGGTCAGCGTCGAGTACAACATCAGAACAGTCCCGCCGGGGAATCGGCCAGGTTGATGACGCCGGGCTTGGCGATCAGGTTCAGCTGGTCCAACTCGCCGGCGCCCAGGGACGCGGTGCGACGGGCGGCATCCAGGAAGCGCTCCATCTCCTCGCCGGAGACCACGCCCTCGGCCAGCGTGCAGAACTTGTGGATGTACTGGTCCCGGCCGAACGGACGGGCACCCAGCGGGTGGGCGTCCGCCACGGCGATCTCATCCACGATCTGCCCGCCGTCACGGGTGTTGATGACCACGCGGCCGCCGAAGGCCTTCTCCGCGATGTCCAAGGAGTGGTAGCGGCGCGTCCACTCCGGGTCCTCCTGCGTGGTGACCTTCTGCCACAGCTTCACCGTGTCCGGGCGGCCGGCGCGCTCCGGGGCGTAGGAGTCCACGTGGTGCCAGGCGCCGTCCTGCAGGGCGACCGTGAAGATGTAGGGGATCGAGTGGTCCAGGGTCTCCCGGGAGGCCGTCGGATCGTACTTCTGCGGGTCGTTGGCGCCGGATCCGATCACGTAGTGGGTGTGGTGTGAGGTGTGGATGACGATCGACTCGATGCTGTCCACATCCCGCAGCTCGGGGTGCTCGCGGTTCAGCTTGCGAGCCAGGTCGATCAGGGCCTGCGCCTGGTACTCCGCGGAGTGCTCCTTGGTGTAGGTGTCCAGGATGGCGCGTTTGGCCTCGCCCTGGGCCGGCAGCGGCACGGAGTAGCGGGCGTCCGGTCCGTCCAGCAGCCAGGCGATGACGCCGTCCTCACCCTCGTAGATCGGCACGGGGGAGGTCTGGCCGCGCATCGCGCGGTCCGCGGCCTCGACCGCCATCTTGGCGGCGAAGGCGGGGGCGTGGGCCTTCCACGTGGAGATCTCGCCCTTCCGGGACTGCCGGGTGGCCGTCGTCGTGTGCAGCCCCTGGCCGATGGCCTGGAAGATGGTCTCGGTGTCCAGACCCAGCAGGGTGCCGATGCCGGCCGCCGCCGAGGGGCCCAGGTGGGCCACGTGGTCGATCTTGTGGGCGTGCAGGGAGATGGCCTTGACCAGGTCCACCTGCAGTTCGTAGCCGGTTGCGATGCCGCGGATCAGGTCCGCACCGGTGGAGCCGCGGTGCTGGGCCACGGCCAGGATGGCCGGGATGTTGTCACCGGGGTGCGAGTACTCGGCCGCCAGGAAGGTGTCGTGGTAGTCGAGCTCGCGCACGGCCACACCGTTGGCCCAGGCCGCCCACTCGGGGGAGACCTTCTCGGCGACGCCGAAGACGCCGGACCCCTGGCCGCCCGGGGTGGGGCCGTGGGTGAGGGCCTGGGCACGGGCCGAGATGATGGGGCCGCGGTTCAGGGAGGCCAGGGCCACCGAGGCGTTGTCGATGATCCGGTTGATGATCATCTCCTCGACAGCCGGCTCGACGGCCACCGGGTCGGTGGCCACCTCGGCCATCTTCCAGGCCAGCTGGTCCTGGCGGGGCAGGTTTTCCTCGGAACGGTAGACGCGGACGTCGTGGTTGATCATGGGGTCCTCTCCAAAGGGTGGGTACTCGGGTCTGATTTCTGGTCTGTCTGGTCTGTTGTCTGCTCCGGGACCTGATGGGACTGCAGGTGGTCCAGGGCGTGGTGCAGGTGCAGCGTGGTGGTGGCCGTGGCCAGTTCGGGGTTGCGCTGGGCCAGGGCCCGGGCAATGGCACTGTGCTCCGTGGCCGAGGTGGAGAGCCGCACCGGGTCGTTGCGGGAGAAGCGGCGCAGCCGGTCCAGGTGGACCCGGACCGACTTCAGGTGCTGGGCCAGATAGGCGTTGGCACAGGCGGCGTCCACGGCGGCGTCGAGTTCGGCGGTCAGCCGGTAGTAGTCCGCAGGGTCCTGACCACCGCGCAGCGGCTCCACCGCGGAGTCGAACCGGGCAGCCAGGTCCGAGAAGACCTGGGGGTCCGCATGCTCGGCGGCCCGACGCGCGGCCAGCACCTCCAGCACCGTGCGCAGGTCGAAGAGGGCGTCGGCTTCAGCCAGGGACACCTCGGTGACCACGGTGCCGCGTCCGCTGGACGGGGCCGCCAGACCTTCGGCGACCAACCGGCCGATGGCCTCGCGCAGGGGGGTCCTGGACAGTCCGAGGCGTTCGGACTGCTCGACTTCGCCCAGCACGGACCCCGGCGGCAGGTGTCCATCGATGATGTCCTGACGCAGTGTCCGGTAGGCACGTTCACTGGCTCTCACAGGATCAGTGTATACACAGATCGGAGAATGTGGGCGGATCCACGCCAACTGCTCGTATAAATTTGCCTTCTGGCGCAATGTGGACGCTGGAGCGTATACACAGTCGGCGATTGGGGTAGACGCGGGGTGGCGTCGCTCATTAGGTTGGACACATGCCTGAGCACCCCTTGCCGTCCACCACGTCCACCCCGTTCACCACCCCGGCGAACAGCACCTCCGGCGGAGCCACCGGTCATGCCGGCGCCGCAGGCGACTACGCGGCCGTCTACCGGCGCTCGGTGCAGGACCCGGAGGGGTTCTGGTTGGAGGCGGCCTCGGCCATCGACTGGATCGAGGCGCCCACCCGCGCCCTCGATGACACCGGTGCCCCGATCTACCGGTGGTTCCCGGACGGCCGGATGAACACGGCGGCCAACTGCCTGGACCGGCACGTGGCCGCCGGCCACGGCGCGCGCACGGCCATCATCTACGACTCGGCGGTGCTGGGCACGGTGGAGCACATCAGCTACGCCGAGTTGACCGATCGGGTGGCCCGTTTCGCCGGCATGCTGCGGGCCCAGGGGGTGGGCCCCGGGGACCGGGTGGTGATCTACCTGCCGATGACCCCGGAGGCGCATGTGGCCATGCTGGCGTGTGCGCGGATCGGCGCCGTGCACTCGGTGGTGTTCGGCGGGTTCGCCGCCCGCGAGCTGGCCGTCCGGATCGACGATGCCAAGCCCACGGTGATCGTCACCTCCTCCGGGGGGATTGAACCGAGCCGCCGCGTCGAGTACCTGCCCGCCGTGGCGGAGGCCGTCGCCCTGGCCGAACACCCCGTCCGGGCGATCGTGGTCAAGCTCCGCGACGGATTCGAGACCTCACTGCTGGACGTGCGCGCCGGCGTCGGGAGTGGGGCCGGGAGTGGGACGGAATGGCTGGACTGGGACGAGGCCGTGGCCCAGGCCGAACCGGCCGATCCGGTGCCGGTGGCAGCCACCGACCCGCTGTACATCCTGTACACCTCCGGGACCACCGGCATCCCCAAAGGTGTGGTCCGGGACCATGGCGGGCATGCGGTCGCACTGGCCTGGACCATGGCCAACATCTACGACGTCGGCCCCGGCCAGACGATGTTCACCGCCTCGGACGTCGGCTGGGTGGTGGGGCACTCCTACATCGTCTATGCGCCGCTGCTCGTGGGGGCCACCACCGTGCTGTACGAGGGCAAACCCGTGGGCACGCCGGACGCCGGCGCCTTCTGGAGGGTGGCCGCCCAGCACGGGGTGCGCTCGTTGTTCACGGCCCCCACCGCACTGCGCGCCATCCGGAAGATGGACCCGGAGGGTGCACTGGTGCGCGAGCACGACCTGTCCGCCCTGAAGACGTTGTTCGCGGCGGGGGAGCGGCTCGACCCGGAGACCCAGGGATGGATCGGGGACCTGTTGGGGGTGCCCGTGGTGGACAACTGGTGGCAGACCGAGACCGGATGGCCGATCGGCGCCAATCCCGTGGGACTGGCCGCCCTGCCGGTCAAGACCGGCTCCTGCACGACCCCGTCACCGGGCTACGCGGTGCAGATCCTGGACGGAGCCGGCCAGCCCGTGGAGGCGGGGACCGAGGGCAACATCGCCCTGAGGCTCCCCCTGCCGCCGGGGACCCTGACCACCCTGTGGGGGGACGACCAGCGCTACATCGACTCCTACCTCAGTGCCTTCGAGGGGTACTACGCCACCGGCGACTCCGGGTTGATCGACGAGGACGGCTACCTGTTCGTGATGGGCCGTACGGACGACGTGATCAACGTGGCCGGGCACCGGCTGTCCACCGGGGCGCTGGAACAGGCGCTCGCGACCCATCCGGCGGTGGCCGAGTGTGCCGTGATCGGCCTGGCCGATCCCCTCAAGGGGCAGCGGGCGGCCGGCTACGTGGTGCTGAAATCCGGGGTGGTGGTGGAGGGTGAGCAGGGGATGGAGGAACTGCTGGCCGAGTTGCGTGCCACCGTGCGATCCACGGTGGGTGCCGTGGCGGACTTCAAACAGGTGGCCGTGGTCGAGGCGCTGCCGAAGACCCGTTCCGGCAAGATCCTGCGCAAGACCATGCGGCAGATGGCGGACGGCCTTCAGCACACGGTCCCCTCCACCATCGAGGACCGCTCCGTGTTGGACGCCCTGGGGCCGGTGCTGCGGTCACAGCAGTAGCGGGAATCCGCCCTACACCTTCAGCCTGCGGTTGAACGTCAAGGCTCGCCGTGGGCGGCGGGGAATTTTCTACGCAGCCACCGATCCGGACTAGGGTGTATCCATGCCGCAGCAGCTTGCGTTGTTCAGCGTGGGTGAGCTCACGGTACGGCGGACACATGGACCAACGGCAGGAGACGGCAGCATCGTGAACCAGGAAAAGCCCACGCCAGTCCTCATGATCACCGGAGACCCGGTCATCGGACCCACGGGACGGCCCAAGCATGATTTCCCGGAGCCGGTGCAGTTGCAGACCCACGGTCCCGCCCGGGTGATCTCGATGGTCAACCAGAAGGGCGGGGTGGGCAAGACCACCTCCACCATCAACCTCGGGGCGGCGCTGGCCAGTTATGGACGCAAGGTGCTCATGGTGGACTTCGATCCCCAGGGGGCCCTGTCCGCCGGGCTCGGGGTGAGCCCCCATGAGCTGGACACCACCGTCTACAACGTGTTGATGGAGCGGCCCGTGACGGCCCGGGACGCCATCGTGGCCACCGAGTTCGAGAACATCGACCTGCTGCCGGCGAACATCGACCTCTCCGCCGCCGAGGTGCAGCTCGTCAACGAGGTGGCCCGCGAACAGGTCCTGGAACGCTCACTGCGGCAGGTGCGGGACGACTATGACGTCATCCTGGTGGACTGCCAGCCCTCTCTGGGCCTGCTCACGGTCAATGCGCTGACGGCTTCGCACGGGGTGATCATCCCCCTGACCGCGGAGTTCTTCGCCCTGCGCGCGGTGGCCCTGCTGGTGGAGACCATCGAGAAGATCCAGGACCGGATCAACCCCGACCTGCAGATCGACGGTGTCCTGGCCACCATGTTCGACGCCCGCACCCTGCACTCCAAGGAGGTCGTCGGACGCCTCGTGGAGGCCTTCGGGGACCGCGTCTTCGAGACCGTGATCAAGCGTTCCATCAAGTTCGCCGACGCCACCGTGGCGGCCGAGCCCATGACGACGTTCGCCCAGAACCACGAGGGTGCCAAGGCCTACCGCACGCTGGCCCGCGAGCTGATCTGGCGCGGCGGAGCGCCGTGACCCCAGGCGCCGGGGCGCCAGCCCCGGCGGTCGGTCGGGCTCCGAAGGGTGTGTCGGACGCGGACCTGGGTGTTGTCCTGGACGGGCAGGAGGGCGTCCCCTCCGGCTTCACCGTCTCGCTGAAGAACTTCGCCGGCCCCTTCGACCTGCTGCTGTCCCTGATCGCCCGCCGGCAGATGGACATCACCGAGGTGGCCCTGGCCGATGTCACGGATGAGTTCATCGCCTACGTCACGGGCCTGAAAGACCAGGAGGGCGCGGGGGACGGTCATGACCTCGACGCCTTGGAGGCCTCCAGCGCCTTCCTGGTGGTGGCGGCCACCCTGCTCGATCTCAAGACGGCCCGCCTGCTGCCGGCCGGGACCACCGACGCCGAGGAGGACGTGGCCCTGCTCGAGGCACGTGACCTGCTCTTCGCCCGCCTGCTCCAGTACAAGGCCTTCCGGGACATCTCCGCGCTCATGAGCCAGAGGATGCAGGCCGAGGCCCGCCGCTTCCCGCGTCAGACCACCCTGGATCCCCGGTTCGCCTCGGTGCTGCCGGAACTGGTGTGGACGCTGAGTCCCGAGCAGTTCGGCGCGTTGGCCGAGGACGTGCTGGCCCGGCCCCCGCGGCAGCCGGAGCAGATCGGTCTGGCCCACCTGCACGCCCCGCCCGTCTCGGTCCGGGAGCAGAGCGGCCTGCTGGCTGCGAGGCTGCGCCGGGCAGGCCATCTCACCTTCCGGGAATTGGTGTCCGACGCCGGCTCCACCTCGGTGGTCGTGGCCCGTTTCCTGGCGCTGTTGGAGATGTTCCGGGATCGGGCGGTCACCTTTGACCAACAGGTCCCGTTGGGGGAGCTGGTGGTCCGCTGGGATCCGACGGCCCCGGACCAGCTGCCGGATTCTGGAGCCGAGTGGGATGAGGACGTGGACGAACACCGGGCGGGACACCGCAACGACGCGGAGGACGGGGTATGAGCGAGGGACGGGAGCAGCTGCCGGGCACCATGGAACCGCTGCGCGAGCAGCTGGAGGCCGTACTGATGGTGGTGGACGAGCCGGTGACCGTGGCGCAACTGGCCGAGGCGACCGGCGCAGACCACGGCGCCGTGGCCGCAGAGCTCTCGGCCCTGGCCCGGGACTTTGACGGCCTGGCCGGCGCCCCGCGCCGGGGTTTCGAGCTGCGCGAGTTGGCGGGTGGGTGGCGCATCTACTCCCGGCCGGCCCACGCCGACGTGGTGGAGCGGTTCGTCATGGAGGGCCAGACGGCACGGTTGACCCAGGCGGCCCTGGAGACCCTGGCCGTGGTGGCCTATCTGCAGCCAGTGACCCGGTCCCGGGTGGCGGGCATCCGCGGCGTGAACTCGGACTCTGTCATGCGCACGCTGGTCAGCAGGGGACTCGCGGCGGAGGCCGGCACGGACCCCCAGACCGGGGCCGTGCTGTACGAGACCACCGGTTACCTGCTGCAGACCCTGGGCCTCGGCAGCCTCCAGGAGCTGCCCAAACTCTCCGCCCACCTGCCGGGGCTGTCCGAACTGGGGGACCTGGCCAGCACGGACGAGGCCTTCCGCGCCAGCGGACTGTGAGGCCTAGCAGGAACCGGGGCTGCGGGGAATCCTCGCCTTGACACATCGGATATGATGGACTGTTGCTGACGTCCCGGTCAGGCCCTCCTCCAGACCCGGAGGGCGCCGGCCAGCACCCTTTACCCCCGACACATGCCGTGAGGCGCTGGAAGGTTGATGTTGTATGAGCGATCGCAATCCGCAGGGCAGGAAGCCGGCAGGACGCAAGCCGCAGGGAAACAAGCCACAGGGCAAGGGCGGCCAGAAGCCTGCCCGCCAGTACGGGACACCTCGTCCCGGCCAGAAGGGCGGTCCCTTCCGCTCCGACGCCAAGGAGGGCTACGACCGCAACCTCGGTGCGGCTCGGACCCCCCAGCGTCCCAACCGCGCCAAGCGCGAACAGAACTTCTCCTCAGTCCACGACCCCGAGGGCGTACGTCTGCAGAAGGTCATGGCCTCGGCCGGCGTGGCCTCCCGCCGCGTGTGCGAGGACCTCATCGCCGAAGGCCGCGTGGAGGTGGACGGCAAGGTCGTCACCGAGACCGGTGTGAGGGTCGATCCGGAACAGGTCGTCATCCACGTGGACGGCATCCGGCTGCAGCTGGACACCACCCTGCGGTACTACGCCTTCAACAAGCCGCGCGGCGTGGTCTCGACCATGGACGACCCGGAGGGGCGCACCTGCATCTCGGACTACCTGAAGAAGGGCAAGTACGACTCCGCCCGCCTCTTCCACGTGGGACGCCTGGACAGCGAGACCGAGGGCCTGTTGCTGTTGACCAATGACGGCGAACTCGCCAACCGGCTGACCCACCCGAGTTTCGAGATTCCCAAGACCTACCTGGTCCAGGTCCCCGGACCCATGGCCAAGGGCGTGGGTGCGCAGCTCAAGGAGGGCATGCAGCTCGAGGACGGCTTCGCCCAGGTCGATTCCTTCAAACTGGTGGACTCGACCCCGGGCCATGTGCTGGTCGAGGTGGTCCTGCACTCCGGCCGGAACCGGATCGTGCGCCGCATGTTCAAGGAGGTCGGCTACCCGGTGGAGCGACTGGTGCGTGTGAAGTTCGGCCCCCTCGGATTGGGCGACCAGAAGCAGGGCACCATCCGCCAGCTCAGCCACCAGGAGATGGGCCACATCATGTCAGCGGTGGGGCTCTGATGCGCCGGTGATGGCCCCTCGAGGTCTACCGGAGCCCGTCCTGATCCGCGGCACGGGTCTGCTCGGCACCTCCATCGGCCTCGGCCTGCGCGCCGCCGGCGCGGAGGTGTACCTGGCTGACCCCTCACCCTCGGCCCAGGCCGTGGCCGAGGACATCGGGGCCGGCCGTCCCTACCGCGGTGATCTCACCGGCGCGCCCGGCGCCGCCGGCACACCGGGTGACACGGGCGGCACGGTGCCCGGCACCGTCGTGGTGGCCTCACCCCCGGACGTGACCGGCCAGGTCGTCATCGACTCGCTGCTGAGGTTCCCCGGGGCCGTGGTGCTGGACATCGCCTCCGTGAAGGGCGAGATCCAGCGTCAGGTGCGGGCCGGCGTCGTGGACGGGACGCTGAGCCAGGGGCAGGCCGCACAGTACGTGGGCACCCACCCCATGGCCGGGCGGGAACGTTCCGGCCCGGTGGCCGCACGGGGTCAGCTGTTCACCGCCGCCCCCTGGGTGGTGTGCGCGGGGGAGGACACCGCCCCGGAGGCGGTGGCTGCCGCCGAGGAGATGGCCCGTACCCTCGGTGCCACCGTGCACCGGATGGGCGCCGCGGACCATGACGCCTCCGTGGCCCTGATCTCCCACCTGCCGCAGATCGCTGCCTCGCTGGTCTCCTCGCGCCTGCAGGAGACCCCGGCCGCGTCCCTGGCGCTGTCCGGCAACGGGCTGCGGGACACCACCCGGATCGCCGCCTCCGACCCCCAGTTGTGGGTCCAGATCCTGGCGGCCAACGCCCCGGACATCCTGCAGATCCTGTACGGGGTGCGCCAGGACCTGGACCGGCTGATCTCCACCATGGAGGATCCCTCCGCCCCCGGCGCCCGCCTGGACATCGCCCAGCTGATGGCCGAGGGCAACGCCGGCCATGCCCGGATCCCGGGCAAGCACGGCGCCCCCCCGCAGGCCTTCGCGGTGGTCACCGTGATCGTGGACGACACCCCCGGTCAGATCTCCGCCGTCCTGCAGGACGTGGGTCGAGCCGGGGTCAACGTGGAGGACCTGCGCATGGACCACTCCGCCGGCTACGAGGTCGGCATGCTGGAGATCTCCGTGCTGCCGGGACGCAAACAGGAACTGACGGATGCGCTGAGCGCGCAGGGATGGAAGGTGGTCTGAATGGCCGGCAACTCGACACCGCAGGCGACACCACAGCAGACACCGCAGGCGACGCATCAGGACCGGGACGCACGACTGGTGATCGCCGTGGACGGGCCGTCCGGGTCCGGGAAGTCCTCTGTCTCCCGTGAGATCGCCCGCCGGCTCGGCGCCGTCTACCTGGACACCGGTGCCATGTACCGGGCCGTGGCCTGGCACTGCCGGCACCAGGGTGTCCTGGACGATCCGGAGGCGGTGGTGGCCGCCGTGCAGGACATCGACCTGGCCCTCTCCGTGGACCCCGACCTCGAACGTGTGGTGGTCGGCACGCGGGACATCACCGAGGCCATCCGCGAGCCCGGGATCTCCGCCGTCGTCTCCGTGGTGGCCACCAACCGGGCGGTGCGCGAGCTGCTCGTGGCCCGCCAGCGCGCAGAGATCGAGGCGCACCGTCGGATCGTGGCCGAGGGCCGGGACATCACCACCGTGGTGGCCCCGGACGCCGACGCCCGGATCCTGCTGACGGCCTCCGCCGAGGCCCGCACGGCCCGCCGCTCCGCCCAGCTGGGCGGCACCGTACAGGCCGCCGCCCTGGCCGAACAGGTCTCCGGGCGGGACGCCAAGGACTCCACCGTGGTGGACTTCATGACACCGGCCGACGGGGTCGGCCTCGTGGACTCCACCGAACTCGACTTCCCGGCGACCGTCGAGGCCATGCTGGCCGAGGTGGACCGCCAACAGACCGCTATTCATCCAAACCACCCGGAAGGGGACCGCGCATGAGCACCGAGGACCGTGCAGGACGCGACACCGGAGCATCCACGTCTGAGGAGGGCACCGAATACGTCCCCTCAGGAGACGACCAGATCGATGAGCGGCTCGCCGCCATCTCGGACGAGGAGGCCCAACAGCGGGCCGAGGCCCTGCTCGCCGGGCTGGAGGACTACGAGCTCGACGACGAGGACGCCGCCCTGCTGGGTGGCTGGGACCAGGACCTGGTCGAACCGCAGGACCAGTCTCCGCCACCGGTCCTGGCCGTGGTCGGCCGCCCGAATGTGGGCAAGTCCACCCTGGTCAACCGCATCATCGGCCGCCGTGAGGCCGTGGTGGAGGACGTTCCCGGGGTGACCCGGGACCGCGTCAGCTACGAGGCCGAATGGGGCGGCAAGGTCTTCACCGTGGTGGACACCGGCGGCTGGGAGCATGACGCCAAGGGCCTCCACCAGCGGGTGGCCGAGCAGGCCGAACTCGCCGTGGATGTGGCCGACGCCGTGCTGTTCGTGGTGGACGCCACGGTGGGCGCCACGTCCACGGACGAAGCAGTGGTCAAGCTGCTGCGCCGCAAGGGCCGCCCCGTGCTGCTCGTGGCCAACAAGGTGGATGACATCTCGCAGGAGGCCGACGCCGCCACCCTGTGGGGGCTGGGGCTGGGTCAGCCGTTCCCCGTCTCCGCCGTCCACGGACGGGGCACCGGTGACCTGCTCGACGCCGCCATGGACGTCCTGCCGGAGGTCACCAAGTACGGAGGCCTCATCCCACGCGGCGGCCCGCGCCGGGTGGCACTGCTGGGCCGGCCGAACGTGGGCAAGTCCTCCCTGCTGAACCAGCTGGCCGGCTCCGACCGTGTGGTCGTGGATGACACGGCCGGCACCACCCGTGACCCGGTGGACGAGCTCGTAGAGCTCGGCGGACGCATGTGGCGCTTCGTGGACACTGCCGGTATCCGCCGCCGTCAGCACATGGCGCACGGCTCCGACTACTACGCCTCCTTGCGGACCCAGTCCGCCCTGGACAAGGCCGAGGTGGCCGTGGTGCTGCTGGAATCCTCCGAGGTGGTCTCCGAGCAGGACGTGCGGATCCTCCAGCTGGTGCTGGACTCAGGCCGTGCCCTGGTGCTGGCGTTCAACAAGTGGGACCTGATGGATGAGGACCGCCGCACCTACCTGGAGCGGGAGATCGAGCGGGACCTGGCCCACGTGGAGTGGGCGCCGCGCGTCAACCTCTCGGCCAAGACGGGGTGGCACAAGGACCGCCTGGTGCCCGCCCTGGACAAGTCCCTGGCCTCCTGGGACACCCGGATCCCCACGGGCCGGCTCAACGCCTTCCTCGGTGAGCTCGTCTCGGCCCACCCGCACCCGGTGCGTGGCGGCAAGCAGCCCCGCATCCTGTTCGCGACCCAGCCGTCCACGCAGCCGCCGCGCTTCGTGCTGTTCACCACCGGGTTCCTCGACCCCGGGTACCGGCGGTTCATCATCCGCCGGCTGCGGGAGACCTTCGGCTTCGAGGGATCGCCCATCGAGCTCGGGATGCGCGTACGGGAGAAGCGCTCGCGCCGCTGACCACCGGGGCCACAGGGCGTGGCGTAGGGTCGGCCGCAGAGGACGACCAGCCGCGAAGGAGTGCACATGTCCGAGTTCACCAGTACCGAGATCCGTCTGGCCTCGCGCCCACAGGGGTGGCCGGTGCCGGAGGACTTCTCCGTCGAACGGGTAGACCACGGCCCACTGCGTCCCGGCCAGGTGCGCGTGTCCAACGAGTTCATCTCGGTGGACCCGTACATGCGCGGCCGGATGCGTGCGGCCCGCAGCTACGTGCAACCCTATGCGCTGGGGGAGGCGATCACCGGGGGTGCCGTCGGCCGGGTGGTGGAGTCCGCTGCCGAGTCCCTGCCCGAGGGCACCGCGGTCCTGCACCAGCACGGGTGGATGGACCGGGTCCAGGCTGAGGCCTCGACGTTCCGGGCCGTGCCCGCACTGGACGGGCTGCCGCTCTCGCTGTACCTGGGCATCCTCGGCATGCCGGGACTGACCGCCTATGTGGGGCTGACCCGGGTCGCCCGGCTGCGTGAGGGTGATGCTCTGTTCGTCTCCGGTGCCGCCGGTGCGGTGGGCACCGCCGTCGGGCAGATCGCCCGGCAGCTGGGTGTCGCCCAGCTGATCGGTTCCGCCGGGTCTGCGGAGAAGACCCGGGTGCTGAGGGACCGGTACGGCTATGACGTGGCGCTGGACTACCGGGAGGCGCCGATCCGCGAACAGTTGGTGCGCGCCGTGGGCAGCGGCGGCGTGGACGTGTTCTACGACAACGTGGGCGGAGACCACCTGGAGGCCGCGTTGGAGGTCATGAACGACTTCGGCCGGTTGGCACTGTGCGGGGCGATCTCCGGTTACAACGCCACCCGGCCGCCGGCCGGGCCGGACAACATGGGCAACGTGGTCACCCGCAGGCTGCGGATGCAGGGATTCATCGTCCACGAGGTGGTCGCCGATCACCCGGAGGTGGCCGAAGAGTTCCGGGAGCGGATGAGCGGCTGGTTGTCGACGGGGCAGGTCACCTACGAGGAGACCGTCACCGAGGGGTTCGAGAACACCGTGGAGGCGTTCCTGGACATGATGCGCGGCGGCAATACGGGGAAGATGGTGGTCAGGCTCGACTGAGCGGTGGTACAGGCGCGGTCGAGGGTGGACGCCTCCTCCCAGCAGGCGTCCGTCCTGACCCCCGCGATGCTGTACAGTGATCTGGTGGATTGGTCCGGTGCGGACCGGTTTCACGGGCTATGGCGCAGCTTGGTAGCGCGCTTCACTGGGGGTGAAGAGGTCGTGGGTTCAAATCCCGCTAGCCCGACCGATGCACGGTGTAGAAGCCGCTGAAAGCCCGGGCCCCGACAAGGGGCCCGGGCTTTTTTCGTGCCGCGGCCATGGACGCTGGTCGGGTGTCGCCGGATGGGGGACCATCAGGGGACTCACATCAGGTTTCGATCGACAACGAGGTCCATCATGAAGCTCTCACCCGATTACGCAGTGATCGTGGCCCAGACCGCCGGCGTGGTGGCCGAGCACGCCGAGGAGATCACGACGGTCTTCTACGCGGACATGTTCGAGGCGCACCCCGGGTTGCTGAACGTGTTCAACCGGGCCAATCAGGAGATCGGTGAACAACCCAAGGCGCTGGCGGCCTCGGTCGTGGCCTTCGCCGTGCACCTGGTGGATCCCGAGTCGCCGGACTTCACACCCGTGATGCGGCGCATCGCCCACAAGCACGTCTCCCTGGGCATCCAGGCCTCCGAGTACACGATCGTGGGACGCTATCTGCTGGGCGCGGTGAAGAAGGTCCTGGGGGAGGCCGTCACTGCCGAGGTCGCCGCTGCCTGGGACGAGGTCTACTGGCTGTTCGGCACCGCACTGATCGCGGAGGAGGGTCGCCTGTACGCGCAGGCGGGGACCGATCCGCAACAGCCGTGGCGGCCCTACCGCGTGGTCGAACGTTTTGAGGAATCCGACGAGGTCTTCTCGCTGCTGCTGTCCCCGGTCGAGGGATCGGTGCCGTCCCACCACACCGGTCAGTACGTGGCCATCGCCGTGGACCTTCCCGAGGGGTTGCGCCAGCCGCGGCAGTACACGATCTCCTCGGGACCTCGGGGGGACTCGCTGCGCGTGACCATCAAACGGGTCCACGGCCTGCGGGGAGCGCCCGACGGCCAGGTGTCAGGATGGCTGCACGAGCACGCCCAGCCCGGCACCGTCCTGGACGTGTCCCAGCCAGCCGGGGACGTGGTGTTGGACGATTCCGAGACACCCCTGGTGCTGGTCTCGGCCGGCATCGGCATCACCCCGGTCGCGGCGATCATGGAGGATCTCTCGCGGCGGCAGCCGGGACGGACCGTACGGCTCTTCCATGCAGACCGCTCGCACGCGCACCACGCCCTCTATGACGGCCTGCGGCGCCAGGTGCTCGCGATGCCGGATGCCCGCGCCCAGAACTGGTACGAGGAGGGTGCCGAGACCGCTCCGACCCTCTACCCGGCCCGGGCGGGTTTCATGGACCTCTCCGATGTGGAGCTGCCCGGCGAGGCAACGGTGTTCATGTGCGGACCGCTGCCGTTCATGCAGATCGCGCGGCGCTCGTTGATGGAGCAGGGTGTGGACAGCGACAACATCCACTACGAGGTGTTCGGTCCGGACCTCTGGGCACAGCAGCCCGGGTAGCCCCTGCCCCCGAGTAGCCCCTGCCATGGAGGGACCGGCCTGATCGTGGCCCGCGCTCAGGTTCCGGTGGGGGTCGACAGGTAGGTGACCTGGCCGTCGTCGGGATCCACCACCGCTCCCGAGGTGAGCTGGGCGGGCGGCATGGAACCGACCTCCATCAGATGCCGCACCTGCTCGCCCCGGGCGAGCAGGTGGTCGGCGATGATCCGCCGGTGACAGCGCCACCACACGGCCTCCGAGCACATGATCGCCGCCCTCCGCTCCGTGCCCCAGCCGCGCAGCCGCGCCAATCCCTCGGCGAACTCCTCGGTGAGGGCGTGATCGGCGTAGTTGTGGAAGCTGCGGTTCTCCCAGAACCCATTGACCTCCGCGTCCACGTCGTGGTTCCGGGGGCGCCGCCCGGTGAGGGCCACCAGATGCTCGTAGCCGATCTCGACCCCGGCCAGCGAGGCCGTGAGGGGATCCTGGTCGAAGTGCGGATACCGGCGGGACCCGGGCAGGCGGCGCACATCCACCACCACGCCGACCTCGGCTGCCTGGAGCAGCTGGATGAACTCCTCGAGGCTGCGGGTGGAGTGCCCGACGGTGAAGAACGGCAGGGTCATGGCCTCGAAGCTACACCTCCGGGGAGGCGATGGCCCGGATGTGGGCCCGCTCGCCCTGCCGGCCGATGAGGCTGAGGTATTCCACGGGGCCGGCGCTGGTGGCTCCGAACCAGTGCGGGGTGCGGGTGTCGAACTCGGCGGCCTCCCCAGCGGTCAGTCGGAGGTCCTGGTCCCCGAGGACCAGGCGCAGCGTCCCGTTGAGGACATAGACCCAGTCGTGGCCTTCATGCGTGCGTGGCTCCGGGAGGACGTCGTCGTTGCCGGTCGGCCGGACGAACTTGTAGGCCTGGATCCCGCCGGGACGCCGGGTCAGCGGGATGACCACCGAGCCGTCGCCCGCGTCCAGGGGCCGCAGGTCCACCCGGGGGTCTGCGGTGCGCGGGGCGTCCACCAGGGAGTCGAGCGTCACTCCGTGATACCGGGCCAGCGGCAGGAGCTGCTCCAGGGTGGGGCGGCGCAACCCGGCCTCCAGCCGGGACAGGGTGCTCGCGGAGACCCCGGTCTCGGCGGCGAGCTCGGTCAGGGTGATGTCCCGGCGCAGCCGCAGCCGTTTCAGACGGGGGCCTACGGCGTCCAGGGTCTCGTCCGGTGTCTCGTTCATGACACCAGTTTGCCATTCGGCACAGCAGTTTGCATAACGGGAGGATCGGCGGGACGCTAGGAGGGTATCAGACTCCACGAAGGGCATCGCTGTGAACACGCACCACGAGCCGGCCGGCACGCACGACTTCGACCATGCCTATTGGGAGAGCCACTGGGCGGCCGGAGGTACGGGCGAGGACGACGCCGGCCAGGACCTTCCCGTGAGTCCCTACCTTCCGGCCGAGGCCGGGTCGCTGGCCCCGGGGACCGCGTTGGACGCCGGTTGTGGAGTGGGCACCGAGGCGCTGTGGCTGGCCGACCGGGGCTGGCAGGTCACCGGTGCGGATCTCTCCGCCACCGCGCTGGCCCAGGCGGCCCGCCGGGCCCACGCCGCCGGACTGGATGACCGGGTGGAATGGGTGGAGGCCGATCTGACCCGATGGGGATCAGGCCGGACGTGGGACCTGGTGGCGACCCACTACGCGCATCCAGACTCCGGACAGCTCGACTTCTACGAGCATCTCGGCGGCCTGGTCGCCCCGGCCGGCACCCTGCTGATCGTGGGACACCGGCATGGCGGTCATAGTGGCCATAGCGGCCACGGGGGGCCTGCCGGCCACGGCAGTCACGGCGGAGGATCCGGGGGTGGCCACCCCGAGGGGGCTACGGCCAGCCTGGAGGGCATCACCGGGCTGTTCGCCGGGCCCGCCTGGAGCGTGGAGGCCGCCTACGAGAACGAGCGGTCGATCCAGCGCGGCGACCGGGACCTGACTCTGCAGGACGTGGTGGTCCGCGTCCGGCGGTCCTGAGCCCGCCGCTCGCTGGGCCCTCCGTGCGGTGGGATTTGCCTTGACGGCCGAAGAAGCGCAGAGTAAGTGGGTGAAAAATCCACCTTCCCACGAGCCGCACGGTCGGGGCGGCGCGGGCGAGCCCGGGCTCTCCCCTGTGGTCGAGTCCAGCACCCACGAACTGACCGCAGAGGAGCGCAACCCCTCGGGGCGCACCTTCTTCGGGCAGCCAGGCCCCCTGTCCACCCTCTTCAACGTGGAGATGTGGGAGCGGTTCTCGTTCTACGGCATGCAGGGCATCCTGCTCATCTACATGTACTTCCAGACCGCCGAGGGCGGCCTGGGGATCGATGAGGGTGTCGCCGCCGGGATCGTGGGCGCCTACGGCGGCATGGTCTACGTGTTCTGCATCCTCGGCGGGTGGGTGGCGGACCGGATCACCGGCTCAGAACGCGCCATGTTCTACAGCGCCATCCTCATCATGGCCGGCCATATCTCGCTGGCCCTGGTACCGGGCATCCCCGGGCTGGTGCTGGGCCTGCTGCTCGTGGCCGTCGGCTCCGGTGGCCTCAAGGCCAACGTGGCCAACCTGGTGGGTCACCTCTACACCAAGGAGGATCCGCGCCGGGACGCCGGATTCTCCATCTTCTACATGGGAATCAACATCGGCGGGCTCGTCGGCCCCCTCCTGACCGGTTGGGTCCAGGCCAGCTGGGGCTTCCACCTCGGCTTCGGGCTGGCGGCCGTAGGCATGGCCATCGGCCTGCTCCAGTACTGGATGCGCCGCAAGGATCTGCCCGAGGACGTTCACGCCGTCCCGGACCCCCTGCCGCGGAGCGCATACCCCCGGTGGATCCTCATCGCCGTCGCCGCGCTGGTGGCGGTCGGCGTGCTGCTGGCCACCGGCGTGGTCAACCCCGGCAACCTGGCCGGGTTCGTGGCCATCCTGGCGGCCGTGGCAGCCATCGTGATCTTCGCGTTCCTGCTGACCTCGTCCAAGGTGACCGGGGACGAGAGATCCCGCGTGGTGGCCTTCATCCCGCTGTTCATCGGCTCGGCGGCCTTCTTCGCCCTGTTCCAGCAGCAGTTCACGGTGGTCACCCTGTACTCCGACAACCGGCTGGACCGCGACCTCTTCGGCTGGGAGATGCCAATCCCGTGGGTGCAGTCCTTCAACCCCGTGTTCATCATCCTCCTGGCCCCGCTCTTCGCGGTCCTGTGGACCAAGCTGGGCAGGCGCCAGCCCAACACGCCCGTCAAGTTCGGCCTCGGCATCGCCCTGATGGGCTCGGCCTTCCTGCTCTTCCTGCCGATGGTCTCCACGGCGGCCGTGCCGGTGCTGTGGATCGCGATGATCCTGCTGGTGGCCACCCTGGGCGAGCTGCTCGTCTCCCCGGTGGGGCTGTCCCTGTCCACCAAGGTGGCCCCGGTGAACTACCCGGTGCTGATGGTGGCCCTCTACAACCTCTCCGTGGCACTGGGCACCGCCCTGTCCGGTTCTCTGGCCGGGTTCTACTCGGAGGAGACCGAGGGATCCTACTTCGGGATCCTCGGCGCAGTGACCATCGCGATCGGCCTGATCATGCTGGTGATCTCCAAGCCCGTGCACCGGGCGATGCGCGGGATCATCTGACCTACCCCGCCGCGGGTGCCGACCTGACGTGAGGCCGGCCCGGCTCAGACGGCTGAGCGGAAGGTCGCGGCGATCTTCGCGCCGTCGGGCAGATCGGCACCCCGAACGGCCTTGACGGTCCCGCCGGAGCGCAACACCCTGGCGGCCACCTCGTCAGCGAGGCCGTAGGTGCGCGCGCTGGGCTCGTCCGCCGGGGTGACGTTGCCGTACTCGTCGATGGTCCCCTCCCGTTCGGCAGTCAGGTCGAACAGCAGCACCTCCACCTGTCCGGCCGTCGCCGCCTTGGCGATGTCCCGGAGCTTGGCGCTGGCCCGACCGTGGGCCCGGAGGGTGCCGAACCGCTCCCGCCATTCGGCCAGCTGGGCGGCGTAATTACGGTCCAGCACCTCGCGCCCCCGCCGGGCGAGCTCGTCCCGCCCCAGCGAGGCGGGATTCGCCGGGATGCCCTCCTCGACGAGTCGACGGTAGGTGTTGACCTCCCGATAGGCCGGTTCCAGGTCGGGACTGGCGGCCAGCACGAGGGGGTGGTTGGACCCGTTGATCTGCCGGAGCACCGCTTCCTGGACCGTCGAACAGTAGTCCCGGCGCTGGGCCTTGGGGCGCTGGTTCCCATCGGCACGCTGGCGGTCCATGCGGCCCTCGTTGTCCGAGGTCTCCAATTCCAGGCCCAGGTCCTCCGGCAGCCCCGTCAACTCGACCTCATGGCTGGAGGCGTCGGACTCGAGCGAGAGCAACCGGACGGAGCCCTTGGTCAGTGCGAGCACGAAGCCGCTGTGGGCGAAGGTCGTGGCACGGATCAACGGCCCGGTGTCGAAGCGGTCTCCGAGACTGGAATGGGTCCGCAGCCGGTTCATCAGCCGGAAGGCCCGCAGGCCTTCCGGGGAGACGAACACCGCCAGGGAGCGGGCCTGGGTGGACCAGAAGTCCCGGTCCTCCACGAGGCCGTCGACCAGCCCGAGGACGCGTTCCCGGTCGGCCGCCGGCAGATCAGCCGCGGCGCCGCCGGACAGCGCGTCCACGGCAGCCGTTCGCAGGGCGATCTGGGCGGACTCAGGTTGGCGGCCGATCGGGGAGTGGTTTCCGTCTGATCCAGAGGACGCAACATACACGCTCACGCTCGAGGCGTGTCGGTGTTGCGTGAGCTCGGCGAAATCGTCAGCTGAGGGTAGATCGATGCTCATGGGCACACGCTACCCACGGGCCTGGGAAAGCACACCAGTTGTCGCCCCCGGATTCACCCGGATCGGATACCTGACGTCCGCAGGTCCGCCCTGACACACTGAGTGCCATGGACTCTGTGGAACTGCTGAAAGACTTGGCCCATCGTCCGCTGGATGCCGTGGAGATGGTCTGGGACCGCATCGGTCCGGAGAACCTCAACGCCCATCCCGGCGGTCACCCCAACTCGATCGCCTGGCTGCTCTGGCACACGGGCCGGCAGATGGATGCCCAGGTGGCCCAGGCCGCCGGCCGACAGGAGGTCTGGAGCGCCCAGGGGTGGGAGACCAGGTTCGCCCTCGGGCTGCCGGATCCGGGCCACGGCTACGGTCATTCGGAGCAACAGGCTCGCGCCGTGGTGGTGCGGGATCAGGAGTTGCTGCGCGGCTACCTCCGGGCGGTGACCGAGGAGTCTGCCGATTACCTGGCCGGCGTGGCTGCGGCAGATCTGGACGAGGTCATCGACCGCCACTGGGATCCGCCGGTCACCCGTGGGGTGCGCCTGATCAGCGTCTACGCCGATGCACTGCAGCATGTGGGCCAGGCTGCGTACGTGCTCGGGATGCAGGGATGAGGCGGGGCCGGCCCGTGACCGGACCGGCCCCGCACTATCGAGTGGTTCCTACTGCTGGTCGAGCATGAAGGCGGCGAAGTACTCCGTCAGCTCGGCCCGTGACTGCAGCGGCATCACCCGGGCCACATACTGGTCCGGGCGAACCACCACCAGGGCGCCGCGCTCGCGGTCGATGCCACGCAGGTCGTAGATGTCCTGGGTGGCCTCGAGGCCGGGCACCGAGCCGAGGAGACGGCCGTTGGTCTTCTCCGCGGAGAACACCTTCTCGTAGTCGCGCAGTCCGAGCGTGCCCTTGATCGGGAACAGGAACTGGGGGATCGCGTTGAGGTCCACCTCGTGGTGGTCCTGCTGGAGGATCGCCCGGACATCGAACACGGCGTCATCAGCGGCACCGAGCGGGGTGAACCGCCGGACCGGAGAGTCGGGGGACTCATCCAGGAACGTCAGCAGCGCGCGGAGGTCCGAGCCCTGGTCCCCGGCATCCGCCGCGTCCCCGAAGGCGTAGAGGCGCCAGCGGCCGTCGGCCTCATGCACGTGCCCCAGCTGTTCGGGCTTGGCATCCGCCACCCGGATCACCGGGGCCGAGTGGAAGCGGGCGCCGACCTCGAAGCCGGTGGCCAGGCCCTGGTGCTCCGTGCCCCCGGTCAGCAGCGAGGACTCGTACACGGTGGACAGGCCTGCCGTGAACCGGCCGCCCGCCACGAAGTGGGACTCCACGTCATGGGCGGTGACGTCCGAGGCCTTGGAGCCGATCATCTTGGACCACCGCTTGTCGAACTCGATGAGCTCCTCGGCGATCTTCTGCCGCTCGCCCGAGTAGGTGGCCAACAGCGAGTTCGGGGAACGGCCCTGCAGCACGGCGGCCAGCTTCCAGCCGAGGTTGTAGGTGTCCTGCATGGACACGTTCATCCCCTGGCCGGCCTTCGCCGAGTGCGTGTGGCACGCATCCCCGGCGATGAAGACCCGGGGGTCGAGGCTGCCGGTCTGTGCGGCGGTGACGTCGTCGAAGCCGTCGGTGACGCGCTGCCCGACCTCGTAGACGCTCCACCAGGCCACATCGCGGGCGTCGAGGGAATAGGGGTGCAGGGCCTTCTGGGCAGCCGTGAGGATGTCCTCGAAGGTGGTGCGCTCGCGCACGCTGCGGTCCCCCTCGGGGAGGTCGCCCAGGTCCACGTAGTAGCGGACGAGGTTGCCGCCCTCACGGGGGATCTGCAGGAGGGATCCGGAGGCGGACTGCATGACGGCCTTCTTGCGGACATCCGGGAAATCCGTCACCGGCAGGATGTCCATGACGCCCCAGGCGTGGTTCTGGGCATCGCCGTGCAGCGAACGGCCGATCGAGGTGCGGATCACCGATCGGGCACCGTCGCAGCCCACCACGTAGCGGGCTTTGACCGTCCGGGTGGCGCCGGTGCCCTTGCCCTCTTCGTCCGTCTCCTCGAGGGTGACGGTGATCAGGGCGTCCGGGTCCTCGGGGATCTCGATACCGAGTGCCTTGAATCCGTAGTCGACCTCCAGCCGCGAGGCGGACTGGGCGGCCTTCTGAAGCAGCATCTCCTGCATGCGGGCCTGGTTGACGATCACGTGGGGGTATTCACTCAGCCCGTCCGCCACATCCTGGATCTGGCCGGAACGGATGATCCCGTCGCTCGTCTCCGGAGCCGGGGACCAGAACGTGGTCTCGTTGACCCAGTAGGCCTCGTTCAGCAGGGTCGGTGCCAGGCCGAAGGCATCGAACATCTCCACCGTCCGGCAGGACACGCCGTCGGCCTGGCCCACCGGAAGCGGGCCCTGGCGGCGCTCCACCACCCGTGTGTTGATCTCCGGGAACTCGGCCAGCTGGGCGGCCAGGACGGTCCCGGCCGGGCCGGTGCCGACGATGAGGACATCCACGGACTCGGGCAGGGGTCCCTGCGCGCCCTCGCGACCGGCCGCGGCCTCGTGGACGGTGGGATCGCCGTAGCGGTAGCCGTTCAGGTGGTATTGCATGGGGCTCCTTGATGCGATGGACGGTAAATCATCCGTGTACTGAGTTAATCTGCGAATATCCTACATCACACCAGTGATCAGGACCACAGTATGATGATCTGCGTACGGTGTACCTAGGGGAGGGAAGACATCATGGCGGGAGGGGATGAACCCGTGCTGGTTGGGCACGTGCTGCGGCGGTGTCAGCAGCTGCACAACGCCGTGTGGGCCGAGGAGGTCGGGGGCATCCTGACATCACCGCAGTACTCCGTGGTGCACTCCGTGGCCGCCGCGCAGGCGGCGGGTGGCGGTCTGCCGGACCAGCACTCCGTCGGCCGGGCGGCCGGGCTGGACCGGTCCACGGTCGCCGGTGTGATCCGCCGCCTCGAGCGGCAGGGGTGGTTGCGTCGGGAGCGTGATCCACGGGACGCCCGCCGCCGGGTCATCGGTCTGCCGGTGCCGTCCGAGGTGGCACTGCGCGGGCTGGCTCCGGCGGTGCTGGCCGTCCAGGAGCGGATCCTGGCCCCCGTGCCGGCAGAGGTGCGCCAGTGGCTCAGCGACGCGCTGGTGCAGCTGGCCCCCGCTGCCGACCCCGCCGCCGACCCCGCCGCCGACCCCGCCGCCGACCCCGCCGCCGACCCCGCCGCCGACCCCGCCGCCGACCCCGCCGCCGACCCCGCAGTGCCTCGATCAGTGACCGCAGCTCCCGACCGCCGGCCCGGGCACCTGATCCGGCTGGCCCAGCAGCGCCACACGGCACTTTGGGCGGAGGAACTCGGCGCCCGCCTCACCGGGCCCCAGTTCGCCGTGCTCCACGTGCTCGCCACCGCAGGACCATCACACCAGTCCGTCGTGGCCGAGCGTGCGGCGCTGGACCGCTCCAGCGCCTCAGAGGTCCTGCGCCGGCTCGAGGAGCGCGGCTGGACTGAACGGCGGCCGGAGCCCGGAGATCGCCGCGCGCTGCTGGTCTCGTTGACCGAGGCCGGCCGGACCCTCGTGGACTCCGTCGCCGGCGGGGTCGAACGCGTCCAGCAGCGCATCCTGGAACCGGTGCCACCGGGGGACCGCCGCCGGCTCGTGGAGGTGCTGGCCGTCGTCGCGCAGGGGGTGTGAGCGGACCTTGGCACTGTGCGGCGCCCGCCAGTAGTCTCAACGGTGTACCGCGAGGCCTGACTGGGGCCGGACCATTCATCTGTGATCTGGAGGAACCATGAGCAACATCCCCGAAGGACTTCGCTACAGCGCCGAGCATGAGTGGGTGTCCGGACCGGACGCCGACGGCGTCGTGCGGATCGGCATCACCGACTTCGCCCAGGACGCCCTGGGGGATGTGGTCTACGTGGACCTCCCCGAGCTCGGCGCGGAGATCGCCGCCGGGTCCACGGTCGGTGAGATCGAGTCCACCAAGTCCGTCAGTGACCTCTACGCGCCGGTGAGCGGTACCGTCAAGGCCCGCAATGAAGGCCTGGAGGCCGACCCGGCCCAAGTCAACACGGATCCGTACGGTGAGGGCTGGCTGATGGAGGTGACGGTCACCGACGCTTCGCAGGTGGACGGACTGCTCGATGCGGACGGCTACCGCCAGCAGGTAGGCTAGTCAGGTCACGAAAACACCACGGCCGTCGGGTCTGACACGACCGGTCGTACACATCCTCGGAGGAGCTATGTCACAGGACCGGACCCCAGCACCGGACGGCCGGAACGCGGGGACCGAACCGGAGGCGCAAACCACCAGCATCGGCCTGCCCGATCTCGGAACGTCGTCTGACCGCTCACTGGATGCAGAGGACCGAGCCGCCATCAACGCCCTGCCCGTGGGCTCCGCCCTGCTGGTGGCCCATGCGGGCCCGAATCAGGGGGCTCGGTTCCTCCTGGACCAGGACGCCACCTCGGCCGGCCGTCACCCCAATGCGGACATCTTCCTCGATGATGTGACGGTCTCCCGGAAGCACGCGGAGTTCCGCCGCTCCGGTGAGGGCTTCGTGGTGGCGGACTCAGGCTCCCTGAACGGTACCTACGTCAACCATGACCGGGTCGACTCGGTGGCGCTGCGCTCTGGGATGGAAGTGCAGATCGGCAAGTTCCGGCTGACGTTCTACGCCGGCACCCAGCGCCCCGCCGTCTGATCCGTTCCGGCGGGGTCCAGCTGACCCTCCCGAACCGACGACGACCGCTACCGAACAGAAGGCCGAGGACACTCGTGACCGCAGCAGCTTCCCGCCGCTCCCTATCCGCCGCATCGGCCGCCACCCACGGCGGACAGCGTGCCGTCATGAACATCGGCGAGGTGCTGGCCGAGCTGAAGGACCACTTTCCCCAGGTCAGTGCCTCCAAGATCCGTTTCCTCGAGGAGAAGGGGCTGATCACCCCTCGCCGGACGGCCGCCGGCTACCGGAAGTACACCGACGCCCACGTGGACCGGCTGCGCTTCATCCTGGCCCTGCAACGGGACCAGTACCTGCCCCTGAAGGTCATCAAGGACTATCTGGATGCGGTGGACCGGGGCGAGCATCCCGAGTCATTGCCGGGCGGACTCACCCTGACGCCGCGTTCGGTGTCCGACCAGCTGGCTCAGGAGCTCGCCGGCCATACGCGGCCCCTCACGCGTGCTGAGCTGCAGGGGATCTCCGGTGCCGGATCCAAGCTGTTGGATTCCCTGGAGCAGTACGGCATGGTCTCGGCCGACGAGAACGGACGCTATTCGGAACACAGCCTCAAGGCCGCCCGGTCCGCCGTCATCCTGGCGGACCACGGCCTGGAGCCACGTCACCTCCGGCCCTTCCGTGCGGCGGCGGACCGCGAGATGGGGTTGATCGAACAGGCCACGGCCCCACTGGCCACGCGCCGGGACTCAGTGGCCAGTGCGCGCCGCGCCGAAGCCGCCCGGGAGATCAGTGAGGCCTGCCTCGGCCTGCACAGCGCGCTCGTGGCGGCGGCCGTGGCCGAACTGGACGCGTGAGGATGCGGCGATGGCGATGAACCTGCCGGATATCGAGATGACCGTGCTCGGCGTGCGCGTCGAGTTGCCCGGCAATCAGCCGTTGGTGCTGCTCCAGGACCCGGGGACGGGGACGTTGGTGCCCATCTGGATCGGCGCCCCTGAGGCCAGTGCCATCGCCCTGTGGCAACAGGGCATCACCCCGCCGCGGCCCATGACACACGACCTGCTCGTGGAGATCGTCGCGGCGGCCGGCACCACGGTGGAGGCGGCGCGTATCAGCGCGGTGGAGGAAGCCGTCTTCCATGCCGAACTGGTGCTGGGCAATGGAGCGCGGGTGGATGCCCGCGCGTCGGACGCCATTGCCTGTGCCCTGCGGGCCGAGGCCCCCGTGCTGTGCGCCCCCGAGGTCTTGGAGGCCGCCGGGCTCGATCCGGAGCAGGCCCAGGATCCGGACGAGGACGGCGAGGATGGCGTCGACGAGGCCGTCACCGGGGTCGCCGGGACGGCCGAACGGGACGCGGAACTCAACCGTTTCCGGGAATTCCTGGACACCGTGGACCCTGAGGACTTCGCCGACGGCGGGCCCAGCCAATCCTGAGTCGGGCGACACGCGTGGACGAAAGGCGGCCGGGTCTTTGACCACGGACCCGTACCGGCATACCGTCAGGAGCAGAGGTTCCACATTGCCTGCCGGTCCAATCGCACCGATTGGCGGTTTGGTGCCGGGTCGATGCCCGGTGCCGTCCGTCGATCCGGACCGTCGGGCACCTTTCTTCCCCAGTGTGGATCCATGACCAGGAGGGTTCCAGTGAGTCCGAAGGGCGAGGCCGGGCAGTCCCCGGACGTGCATCACGTGTCATCCCCGCGCGGCCCAGCGCAGGGCATGCTGTTCACCGAAGACCTGCCCGTGCTGGATGAGAGCGCGGGCTACCGCGGCCCGACCGCCTGCAAGGCCGCGGGCATCACCTACCGGCAGCTCGACTACTGGGCCCGTACCGCCCTGGTGGTCCCCACCGTGCGGGGCGCCAAGGGCTCCGGCACCCAACGCCTCTATTCCTTCCGGGACATCCTCGTGCTCAAGGTCGTCAAGCGCCTGCTGGACACCGGGGTCTCGCTGCAGCAGATCCGGTCCGCCGTGGAGCACCTGCGGGAGCGTGGCGTGGAGGACCTGGCGCAGATCACCCTGATGAGTGATGGCGCCTCCGTGTACGAGTGCACCTCCGCGGATGAGGTCATCGACCTGGTCCAGGGGGGCCAGGGGGTCTTCGGCATCGCCGTGGGCCGCGTGTGGCGGGAGGTCGAGGGCTCCCTGGCGGAGCTTCCCTCCGAACAGCTCCAGGACGAGGCGTCCGAGGACTTCCCCGGGGACGAACTCTCCGAACGGCGCGCAGCCCGCCGCAAGTCGGCCTCCTAAGGCACCCCGACCCGACCAGGACCAGCAGGCCCAGCGCTCTACGGTGAGCCCAGGACACCCCCGTGTGTCCTGGGCTCACTGTGTTCTGGTCTCAGTGTGTCCTGGTCTCACGGTGCGCTGGGCTCGCCGTGGGGTGCACGACGACGGCCGGGGCACCCGGCAGCGCCGGTGCCCGCGCCGCTGGGTGTCCGGTGGTGTGGTCCTCAGTGCCGCCGCTGACTGCGCCGGCCCTGGGGCCGGTGCAGTGCGGCGAGCAATTCCTCGAAGAGCAGGGCGGACTGGGCGGCGGTCTCGCCTGGCCAGGCGTGGACCGGCCAGGCGGCGCCCTGGATCTGCTGCCAATTGCTCTGTTCGGGGATGGCCACCGGCAGCAGGCGGTCCCCGTACATGCGTTCCATCTCGCCGAGTCGGAACTGATGCTCCGTGCTGGCGGGGCGCACCCGGTTGGCCACCACGCCCGTGGTGCGCACGCCCTGGGCATACTCGGAACGGAACAGGTCCAGGGCCCTCAGGGTCCGTTCGGTCCCCGCCACGGAGAACAGGCTCGGCTCGGCCACCAGCAGGACATCCGTGGACGCCGCCCAGGCCATGCGCGTCACGCCGTTGAGCGCGGGTGGGCAGTCGATCAGCACGAGGGCGTACTTGGTGACGGTCTCCAGCAGGGTGGCGAGACGGCGTAGCTCCCGCGGACGGGTGGTGGGACGTTCAAAGAGGGAGGTGCGGGAGGAGCCGCGCACCACGTCCAAGGCCTTGGCGTTGCCCGGTGCCCCGGACTCGGCGGTGCCGGGCCTGTGGTCCGGCCAGCCCGAGGGGATCACGTGGTCGGCCAAGCTGATGCGCCGGGGCCGTTCCAGCAGGGTGCCGATGTCGTCCGTCTGCTGGCCCTGCTTGACGCCGAGACCGGTGGTGGCGTCGGCATGGGGATCCATGTCCACCACCAGCGTCGGGATGCCCTGCGCCCGGGCCGCCGAGGCCAGTCCGAGGGTGACCGAGGTCTTGCCGACCCCGCCCTTGAGGCTGGAGATGGAGATGATCTGCACGGTGTGGGAGTCCTGACTGTGGTGGGCGGGCTAGGAGCGGTCCCCGGCGAGGGGTCTGGTCTCAAGACCGGCCCCCAGTCTAATGCCGCACCGTCATGTGACTAGCGTCATAGGCGGTCGCCCGTCAATGTGCAAAACTGGCGCGTGACGTGAGCCACAACGAGGTGGCTCATCCGAGCGCAACCAGCGCCAGAGCGTGGACCGGCGAATCCGCCGGTCATCAAGGAGGTCCCATGTCCACTCGGACAACCGATGGCATGTTCAAAAAGGTCCTGGTGGCCAACCGCGGCGAGATCGCCGTGCGTGCCTTCCGTGCCTGCTATGAACTCGGTGCCCGCACCGTGGCTGTCTTCCCCTATGAGGACAGGAACTCGATCCACCGGCAGAAGGCCGACGAGGCCTACCGCATCGGTGAGGAGGGGCACCCCATCCGGGCCTACCTGGACGTGGACGAGATCATCCGGGTGGCCCGCGAGTCGGGCTGTGACGCCATCTACCCGGGCTACGGGTTCCTCTCGGAGAACCCGGACCTGGCCCGGGCCTGCGAGGAGGCCGGCATCGCCTTCGTCGGTCCGCCGGCGGACGTGCTGGACCTGACCGGCAACAAGGTCCAGGCCCTTCGGGCCGCTCAGGCCGCCGGCGTCCCGACCCTGGCGTCCTCCGATCCGAGCTCGGACGTGGACTGGCTCCTCGCTCAGGCCGAGGAGATCGGCTTCCCGCTCTTCGTGAAGGCTGTGGCCGGTGGCGGCGGCCGCGGGATGCGCCGGGTGGAGACCTCCGGTGATCTGGAGGAGTCCCTGAACGCGGCGATGCGTGAGGCCGGGACGGCCTTCGGCGATCCCACCGTCTTCCTGGAGCAGGCCGTCCTGCGCCCGCGGCACATCGAGGTCCAGGTGCTCGCGGACTCCACGGGGGAGACGGTGCACCTCTTCGAGCGTGACTGTTCCATGCAGCGTCGGCACCAGAAGGTCATCGAGATGGCGCCGGCGCCCAATCTGGACGATTCCATCCGGGAAGCCCTGTATGCGGATGCGGTGAAGTTCGCCCGCGCGATGAACTATGTCAACGCGGGCACGGTGGAGTTCCTCGTGGACACCGTCGGCGAGCGGGCCGGACAGCACGTGTTCATCGAGATGAACCCCCGCATCCAGGTGGAGCACACCGTCACGGAGGAGATCACGGACGTGGACCTGGTGGCCTCCCAGCTGCGGATCGCCGCGGGGCACAGCCTTCAGGATCTCGGTATCCGCCAGGAGGAGCTGCACATCCGCGGCGCCGCCATGCAGTGCCGTATCACCACCGAGGACCCGGCCAACGGCTTCCGGCCGGACACCGGCGCCATCACCGCCTACCGTTCGGCCGGTGGTTCCGGTGTCCGCCTGGACGGCGGCACCATCTACACGGGCGCCGAGATCTCGCCGCACTTCGACTCGATGCTGGTGAAGCTCACCTGCCGTGGGCGGGACTACCCGACGGCGGTGCGGCGCACCCGGCGCGCACTGGCCGAGTTCCGCGTACGCGGCGTCTCCACCAACATCCCGTTCCTGATGAACGTGCTGGACGACCCCTCGTTCATCGCCGGCGATGTGGCCACCGACTTCATCGACGCGCACCCGGAGCTGGCCCAGGTCAACCGGAGCCAGAACCGTGGGTCCAAGGCCTTGCAGTACTTGGCGGACGTCACCGTCAACCAGCCGCACGGCCCACGCGTCGACGGGATCGACCCGCGGGACAAGCTACCGCGTTTCCCCGGGGACAAGACGGAGGAACCAGACCGGAGCCCCTTCGACGGCCCCTCGGCCAGCCAGCCGCCGGCCGGGTGGCGGCAGGTGCTGCTGCAGAAGGGACCGGAGGGCTTCGCCGCCGAGCTACGGTCCCGCACCGAACTGGCCGTGACGGACACGACCTTCCGTGATGCCCACCAGTCCCTGCTGGCCACCCGCGTCCGCACCCGGGATCTGCTGGCGGCGGCCCCCGCCGTCGCGCACACCCTGCCGGGGCTGTTCTCTGTGGAGGCCTGGGGCGGGGCGACCTATGACGTCGCACTGCGTTTCCTGGCCGAGGACCCGTGGGCTCGCCTGCGCCTGCTGCGTGAGGAACTGCCGAACATCCCGCTGCAGATGCTCCTGCGGGGCCGCAACACCGTGGGCTACACGCCCTACCCCGTGGAGGTGACCAACGCCTTCGTGGAGGAGGCCGCCGCCACCGGGGTGGACATCTTCCGCATCTTCGACGCCCTCAACGACGTCCAGCAGATCGCCCCGGCCATCGAGGCGGTCCGGGCCACCGGAACGGCCGTGGCCGAGGCGGCCCTGTGCTACACGGGGAACCTCCTGGACCCGGAGGAGAAGCTGTACACGCTGGACTACTACGTCAAGCTGGCCCGGCAGATGGTCGATTCCGGTGCGCACATCCTGGCCATCAAGGACATGGCGGGGCTGCTGCGGCCCCAGGCTGCCCGCGAGCTGGTCGGCGCACTGCGCAGCGAGTTCGATCTCCCGGTGCACCTGCACACCCATGACACGGCCGGCGGCCAGCTGGCAACCCTGCTGGCTGCGGCCGATGCCGGGGTGGACGCGGTGGACACCGCGGTGGCCTCCATGGCCGGCACCACGAGCCAGGTGCCCATGTCCGCCCTGGTGGCAGCGTTGGAGCACGGCGAGCGGGACACCGGGCTGGGCCTGGACCAGGCCGCCGGGCTCGAGCCGTACTGGGAGACCGTCCGGGAGATCTACCGGCCCTTCGAATCCGGGCTCTCCGCACCCACGGGCCGCGTCTACCGGCACGAGATCCCCGGGGGACAGCTCTCCAACCTGCGCCAGCAGGCGATCGCCCTGGGGCTGGGGGACCGCTTCGAACAGATCGAGACGATGTACGAGGCGGCCAACACCATGCTCGGCAACATCGTCAAGGTCACGCCGACCTCCAAGGTGGTGGGCGATCTGGCCCTCCAGCTGGTGGGCATGGACGTGGACCCGGAGGCGTTCGCGGAGAACCCACAGGACTTCGACGTCCCCGATTCCGTCATCGGCTTCCTCTCCGGCGAACTGGGCGACCCGCCCGGTGGCTGGCCGGAGCCGTTCCGCGGCCGCGCCTTGCAGAACCGGGGCCAGCGCCGCCCCGAGGCGGAGCTGTCAGCCGAGGACCGCGCGGCGTTGTCCGCACCCGGAACCGAGCGGCAGTCCACGCTCAACCGCCTGCTGTTCCCCGGGCCCACCGGGGAGTTCGAGGCGAACCGGGCCGAGTTCGGCGACACCTCGGTGCTGCACACCCGCGACTGGCTGTACGGCATGGTGACGGGGCAGGAGCACGTGATCTCCCTGGGCAAGGGGGTCCGCCTCCTGACCACACTCCAGGCGATCGGCGAGCCCGACGCCAAGGGCATCCGCCCGGTCATGGTCACCCTGAACGGCCAGGCGCGGCAGATCACCGTCCGGGACCGGTCCGTGGAATCAACGGTCCGCGCCGCGGAGAAGGCCGACCCCTCAGTCCAGGGTCAGGTCGCGGCACCCTTCGCCGGGGCGGTCACGGTCACGGTCGCCGAGGGGGACACCGTGGAGGCCGGCGGCACCATCGCCACCATCGAGGCGATGAAGATGGAGGCGGCCATCACCACCCCGGTCGGCGGAACGGTCTCCCGCGTGGTGCTCTCCGGAACCACGCCCGTTGACGGGGGCGATCTGCTGCTCGTCGTGCAGTGACACAGCACGGGGACGGTGCCCGTGGGCCGTAGTCTGAACCCATGGGCACCGACACCACCGAACATTTTGACCTGATCATCCTCGGCTCCGGCTCCGGCAACTCGCTGGTCACCCCCTACTGGGATGACCAGCGGGTGGCCATCGTGGATTCCGGGGTCTTCGGGGGGACGTGTCTGAACCGGGGGTGCATCCCCACCAAGATGTTCGCCTATCCGGCCATGCTCGCCTCCTCCCCGCAGGAGGCCGCCCGGCTCGGCGTGGACCTGGACTTCGGCGGTGCCGACTGGCCCGGGATCCGGGACCGGATCTTCTCCCGGGTGGACGCGATCTCGGCTGGGGGACTCCACTACCGGGACGCGGAGCTCGAGCACACCACCGTGATCACGGAGGAGAGCCGGTTCACCGGAACCCACCAGCTGACGACCTCCGGTGGCCGGGTGTTGGAGGCCGAGACCATCGTGGTGGCTGCAGGGTCCCGACCGGCGTTGCCGGACGTACCCGGGGTGGACCGGCCGCAGGTGCACACCTCGGACACGATCATGAGGGTGGCCCGCCTCCCGGAGCGGCTCGTGGTGCTCGGCGGCGGATTCATCGCCGCCGAGTTCGCCGCGATCTTCTCGGGACTCGGCTCCTCAGTGGTCCAGGTCAACCGTTCCCCGCAACTGCTCCGCACCCATGATCAGACGATCTCCGAACGCTTCACCGAGCTGGCCTCACGGCAATGGGACCTGCGGACGGGTTGGACCCTGTCCCGGATCGAGGACGGGCCGGACGGTGGGGTCACCGTCCACCTGGACGGCCGGGACGGCTCCGCGCTGGAGCTCAACGCGGACGCCGTGTTGATAGCCCAGGGCCGGGTCCCGAACACCGATCGACTGGATGCCCGGGCCGCGGGATTGGATGTCCATGACGACGGCCGGCTCTCGGTGGACCAGTACCAGCGGCTGCTCTCCGACGGCCGACCGGTGCAGGGACTGTGGGCTTTGGGGGACATCTCGAACCCCGAACAGCTCAAGCACGTGGCCAACCACGATCAGCGGATCGTGGCCCACAACCTGGAACACCCGGAGGACCTGAGGGCCAATACGCTCGGACCCATACCCTCGGCGGTGTTCACGCGACCGCAGATCGCCACCGCCGGGCTGACGGAGGAACAGGCCGTCGCCGAATACGGCCATGACCGGATCAGCGTCAAGGTCCAGGACTACGGTGACGTGGCCTACGGCTGGGCCATGGAGGACGCCACGGGACTCTGCAAGCTGATCGCCGACCGGCACACCGGCCAGCTACTCGGGGCGCACCTGATGGGTCACGAGGCACCGAACCTGATCCAGCCCCTGGTGCAGGCCATGAGCTTCGGAGTGGATGCCCATGCCATGGCGCGAGGCCAGTACTGGATCCACCCGGCCCTGAGCGAGGTCGTGGAGAACGCCCTGTTGGGCCTGGACGTCCCGGACTCCGGGCGGCTGTAGCCGCCCGGAGGCGCGGGCTACACAGGCTTCGGCGCGGAGTACAGCTCCTCGACGAGGCCTCCGAACTCCTCCATGACCACGTTCCTCTTGAGCTTGAGCGAGGGGGTCAGCTGCCCCGACTCGACGGTGAAGTCCACCGGGGCGATCCGGAACGAGCGGATGGACTCGGCCTTGGACACCGAGGCGTTGGCCCGGTCGATGGCCTTCTGGATGTGGTCCACCACCTGCTGGTTCGTGGTCAGGTCCTCCATCGGGGTGTCCGTGGGGAGCCCCTGCTGCTCCAACCAACCCGGGAGCACCTCGGCGTCCAGGGTGACCAGGGCGGCGATGAAGGGGCGGCCGTCACCGACCACCACGCACTGGGACACCAGGGCGTCGGCACGGATCTGGTCCTCCAATTGGGCCGGGGCCACGTTCTTGCCACTGGCGGTGACGATGAGCTCCTTCTTCCGGCCCGTGATCGTCAGGTAGCCCTCATCATCCAGGGAACCGATGTCCCCGGTGTGGAACCATCCGTCGATGATCTCCTTCTCGGTGACATCCGGCCGGTTGTGGTAGCCCCGCATGAGGCAGACCCCCCGGGCGAGGATCTCGCCGTCGTCCGCGATACGCACGCCGTTGCCCGGGATCGGTTTGCCCACCGTGCCGATCTTGACTTCCCCCGGACGGCCGACCGTCACCGGTGCGGTGGTCTCCGTGAGGCCGTAGCCTTCCATGATGTTCAGACCGATACCGGTGAAGTAGTGACCCAACCGGGCGCCCAGCGGGCCGCCGCCGGACACCGCGTGTTTCACGCGCCCGCCCATGGCATCCCGGATCTTGCCGTAGAGCAGCTTGCCGAAGAGGGCGTGCTTGGCACGCAGGACCAGCGGGACCCTCCCCGCGGCCTGGGCCTGGGAGAAGTCGATGGCGGTCTGGGTGCCGGCCGCGAAGATCTTGCCCTTCCCACCGGCCTCGGCCTTCATCTTGGCTGAGTTGTAGACCTTCTCGAAGACGCGGGGCACGGCCAACAGGAAGGTGGGACGGAAGGACTGCAGGTCCGGCACCAGCTGCTTGACGTCGGCGGTGTGTCCCACCTTGGCGCCGCCGGCCACGGCCAGGACGGAGATGAAGCGCGCGAAGACGTGGGCCAGGGGGATGAACATCACGGTGGTGCTGTCCGGGTGCACGATCTCACCCAGGCCGGAACCCAAGGTCTGCAGGCTCAGCTCGGCGAAGTTCCCGTGGGTCAGTTCGCAGCCCTTGGGTTTCCCCGTGGTTCCGGACGTGTAGATGATGGTGGCCAGATCGGACAGGTTCGCCGCGGAGCGACGGGATTCCATCTGGGTCTCGTCCGGGCCCCGGGCGGCCAGGGCTCGCAGCGTGTCCAGCCCCTCGTCCTCGATGAGCCAGCTGCCGAGCAGCGGTTCAAGCTGCTCCTGGCGGATCGCCGTGTCCACCACGCCGCGGTGGCGGGCGGTCTCGCACACCACCGCGCGGATGGAGGAGTCGGAGGCGATCCAGGCCACCTGGCTGGGGGAGGAGGTCTCGTAGATCGGGACCGTCACGGCGCCCGCGTACCAGATGGCGAAGTCGATGAGCGTCCACTCGTACCGGGTGGGGGACATGATGCCGACCCGGTCCCCCACCTCTATTCCAGCGGCCGCCAGGCCGCGGGCCAGGGTGCGCACATCATCGTGGAAGGTGGAGGAGCTGACATCGGTCCACTGGCCGGGAGCTGTCTGGCGGGCGAACAGTGGCCGTTGAGGAGCGGACAGGACCTGCTGTTCGAGGAGGTCGGTGATGTTCATCTCCGGGGGGACCTCGACCGTGGGAGGGGTAATGTATTCCTGCAACGTGCGCTCCTGGTGGTAGACGGTGCCGATCTCGCGCCCCGTGGGCCCTGCGTGTCGGCCGGATTCGTGGCGGGGATGCCCGGGTCTTTTGACCTTACAGGACCTACCCGAGCCGAGTGTGGCCTGCACCACACTCCAGATCATACTACTCATCGGTAACTTTGCGGGGGGTGTCGGTGGAGAAGGGTGGGGCCGTGATGGGTGCTCAGGGGATGCCGGCGGTCGGGTGCCGTCCCGCCCCGGTGGCCGCCGCCATCGGCCTGGATGTGGGCGGCGGTGCGGTGAAAGCGGGCGCCGTCCTCCTCTGGGCCGACGGCCTGTTGACCCGTGCCACGACGCTCTGCTCGCTGTCTGCCGCGTCTGCCGTGTCCGCAGTCTCGTCCGCGACCGGCACGGAGGCGACGGCCGGGGAACTGCGGGTCCGCCACCATGCCGAGGCGGACGGTGAGGCCCTGTCCGCACTGTGTGCCGCCACCGCGGGGGACCTGTGGTCCTCTCTGACCTCCCGCTGGCCCGATCTGCCCGTGGTGTGGGGCGTCTCCGCCGCCGCCTGGATCGATCCCGGCACCGGACGTTCCGTGTTCAGCCCCCACCTGATGGGGTGGCGGAACCGGCCACTGCCGCAGGACTTGGCACGGGCCCTGTCTCAGCAGGCGGGACGGGCGGGCGCAGTCGGTGGATCCGGTGGGCGGCGCTCGGAGGCGATGTCCCCGCCCTCCGTGGTCAATGACGCGGACGCGGCGGCCTGGGCGGAGGCCCGGTTGGTGCCGCGCCTCGAGGACGACGCCGGCCCGCGCCGTCCCGACCGCATGGTCCTGGTGACCATCGGCACCGGCATCGGGGGCGCCCTGGTGCGTGATGGTGAGGTGGACCTCGGTGCTCACGGCATGGCCGGGGAGTACGGGCACATGACCGTGGATCCGTCCGGGGTGCCGTGTCCTTGTGGCAACACGGGCTGCTGGGAACTGCTGGTCTCCGCGGAGGCCCTGGCCGCCCGTGCCGGCCGGGCCTCAGCGCGGAGGGCACTTGACGACGCGATGGCCGGGGATCCCGACTGCCGACGAGCGGTGGAGGAGACGGGGCGCTGGCTGGGGCGCGGTCTGGCGACACTGGCCGCGGTGCTGGATCCGTCCCGGTTCGTCATCGGGGGTGGGGTGGCCGTGGCGGGCGAACTGCTGCTGGAGCCGGCCCGGGAGGAATTGGCGCGCCACCTGCCCGGTGGCCGGCACCGGTCCGTGCCCTCGGTGTCCGTGGCCACATGGGGCAACAGATCGGGATGGGTGGGTGCCGCCGGCATCGCCCTGGAGCGCGCCGGCTGGCCCGTCACCACCGCCAGCAGCGAGTAGGCGCCCGCTGCCGCGGCCCTCACCCCGCGGTCACCCCACCGTCACACCTGGGCGCCGTCTCCGTTCCACGGCCCGCCGCGGTCCTTGTCCCGGGGCAGTGCCAGGAACAGGCCGACTCCTCCGGCCACCATCACGGCGATGAGGATCGTCACCACGATGCCGGGGATCCCCGGCCAGAACAGTGCGGCCAACAGCAGGGCCAGCGGGGCGCCGGCCAGGCCGGCGGCACTCAGGACGACAGCCGGTCGGCCGGATCCCAGGGCCGGTGGATCGGGTGGGATGAACGCGCCGTCGTCCTCGTCCTCGACCGCATAGTCACGCGGACCCCAGTGCGGCGGATCGGTGAAGTGCCGCGAGAGGGGGGAGGAGGGAGCCGGGCCGCTGCCGGGATCATCCTCCGGCCGGTCCTCCCGCGTGGAATCGGGCACCTCGAAGGAGCCGAATCCGGCCACGATGCCCTCCCACTGCCGGTCGATCTCGGCCTGATCGGGCTGCTGTTCCTCTGGCGGCTTCTCTGGCTGCTCCTCCGGGTGGTCCCCCGGAGGATCATGCGGGGAATCAGCCATGGTGGCCCACCAGGTCGGAATCGTTGAGCAGTCCGGTCAGGAACGCGATCGACTCCGCATGGATGATCGGTGCATCCGTGTCCAGGGTGGCCACATGGTAACTGTGGTGCAACGGACGCAGGGTCAGCAGCTCGGGGGCCAGGCCCCGGGCCAGGGTGGTGATCGATGACGCGGGCACCACGTGGTCGGTGGTGGATCGGAACGCCAGGACGGGGGCCGTGATGCGCGGAAGCCCCCGACGGGCCTCGGCCTGGAGGCGGCCGACCTGCTGCACGCCCGCGACCGGTGTCCGCGGATAGGCGCGTTCGTCTGCCTCCGGGAGCATCGTGTCATTGGCAATCGGTGTCACGGTCCGAACGATGTATTTGAGCCACCCGGCCAGCGGGGCCGCCGGGGAGGCGAATCGCAGTCCCGGGTTCACCACCACGGCGCCGGCCACCCTGCGGTGTGCTGCGGCGTCGAGGGCGAGGGCCCCGCCCATGGACAGGCCGGCCACGAACACGCGCTCGTGGGTGGACAGCAGGGCGTCAACCGTCCGGCGGGCCGCCTCGCGCCACTGGGCGGCACTCACGTGCTCGAGGTCCTCCCAACGGGTGCCGTGCCCCGGCAGCAGGGGGACGTCCACGTCGGCACCGGCTGCCGCCAGAGCCCTCGCCCAGGGGGTCACCGAGACCGGGCCTGAGGTGAAACCGTGGAACAGGGCCACGCCGACGCGGTTGCGGCCCCGGGCCAGGGGGCCGTCCGGGGCGCCGCTCAGGGACAGCGGTCGCTGCTGGGGATCCATGCGTCCTACAGTAGCGTCAGCGTCCGGGCCGGCACTGCCTAGAATGGTGCCGAACCGCTGCGCCGCCACCCGAGAGGAACCCCTTCCGTGTTCTATTGGTTCGCCAAGACCTTCGTGGTGGCCCCCGTGACCAACCTGTTGTTCCGTCCGTGGGTGAAGGGTCTGGGCAACGTGCCGCAGGAGGGGGCGGCCATCCTGGCCAGCAACCACCTCTCGGTGTCGGACTCCATCTTCATGCCCGCCCAGCTCGAACGCCAGGTCCACTTCCTGGCCAAGAAGGAGTACTTCACGGGGACCGGCCCCAAGGGTTGGTTGACCCGCAAATTCTTCGAGAGCACGAACCAGCTGCCCATGGACCGGGCCGGCGGGAAGGCCTCCCTGGAGTCGCTGCACTCCGGTCTGGACGTGCTGCGTGATGGCAAGCTCCTCGGGATCTACCCGGAGGGGACCCGCAGCCCGGACGGCCGTCTCTACCGCGGCAAGCTGGGGGTGGCCAAACTGGCCCTGAACGCCCGTGTGCCCGTGGTGCCGGTGGCCATGATCGGCACGGACAAGGTCCAGCCCATCGGACGGACGATCCCGAGCATCCGCCGCGTGGGCATGATCTTCGGTGCACCCCTGGACTTCTCCGAGTACTACGACCGTGCCGGGGACCACCGCGTGGAGCGGTTGGTCACGGATCAGGTGGTGGAGGCCATCCGGCGCCTCTCAGGCCAGGAATACGTGGATGTGTATGCCGCCACCGTCAAGACCCGGACCTCCGATCCGCAGTAGCCAGCGGTCCGTGACCGGGGATACCGTCACAGATGCGCGCGGGGCGATGGTGTTCCGTACGCTGTAACCATGATTTCGGATCCCACTACAGATTTCCCGGCCTTCGGCTCTGCCCAGTCCAATGGCGCCGCCGACTATCCCGGCCTGGATGACTGGCGGTCGAAACCGATCTCCCAGCAGCCCACCTGGGAAGACCCGACGGAGTTCGAGGCCGCCCTGGCCGAGCTGTCCTCGGCCCCGCCGCTCGTGTTCGCCGGCGAGGTGGACCAGCTGCGCACCCAGCTGGCGGCCGCCGCCCGGGGGGAGGCCTTCCTGCTCCAGGGCGGTGACTGCGCCGAGACCTTCGCCGGTGCCACGGCCAACAAGATCAGCGCCAAGGTCAAGACCATCCTGCAGATGGCGGTGGTCCTGACCTATGGTGCCTCCCTGCCCGTGGTGAAGATGGGCCGCATGGCCGGGCAGTACGCCAAGCCACGGTCCTCGGACACCGAGACCCGGGACGGCGTCACGCTCCCGTCCTTCCGCGGCGAGATCGTCAACGGGTTCGCGTTCACGCCCGAGTCCCGCCGGCACAACCCGCAGCGCATGGTCCAGGCCTACAACACCTCGGCCGCCACGCTGAACCTCGTCCGTGCCTTCACCCAGGGCGGATTCGCCGACCTGCGGTCCGTGCACGCCTGGAACCAGGGGTTCATGAAGAACCCGGCCTACTCCCGCTACGAGGAGATGGCCGGGCAGATCGACCGTGCCGTCCGGTTCATGGATGCCGCCGGCGTGGACTTCAGTGCCCTGCGCCGGACGGACTTCTTCACGGCCCATGAGGCGCTGCTGCTGGACTATGAGCGCGCCCTGACCCGCATCGATTCCAGGTCCGGCCTGCCGTACTCCACCTCGGGGCACTTCCTGTGGATCGGCGAACGCACGCGAGACCTGGACGGGGCGCACGTGGACTTCCTGTCCAAGGTGCGTAACCCGATCGGGGTCAAGCTCGGCCCCACCACCCGCCCCGAGGATGCGCTGGCCCTGATTGAGAAGCTCGACCCCGAGCGCGAGCCGGGCCGGCTGACCTTCATCACCAGGATGGGCGCGGAGAAGATCCGAGAGCTCCTGCCAGCCGTGGTGGAAGGCGTCCGGGATTCCGGGGCCCAGCCGCTGTGGGTCACGGATCCGATGCACGGCAACACCGTGACGGCTGCCAACGGTTACAAGACCCGCCGGTTCGATGACGTGATGGACGAGGTCCAGGGCTTCTTCGAGGTCCACCGTGCCGCGGGGACCTACCCGGGCGGCATGCACGTGGAGATGACCGGCGACGACGTGGCGGAATGCCTGGGCGGTTCGGATCCGATCGACGAGTCAGCCTTCGCGGACCGCTACGAGACGCTCGTGGATCCGCGGCTGAACCATCAGCAGTCCCTCGAGATGGCCTTCCTCGTCACCGAGGCGCTGTCCCATCGGGGCCGCAAGGCCTAAAGGCGCCGCCGGGAGGACCGGGACGATCACCCGGCTATCGTGGCACTACAGGACGTCGATCGTGACGGTGGCTCCCCGCACGGCCTCGGAGCCGGGCTCGGGTGACTGGACCAGGACCCGGGCCCGGCCACCGAAGAAGCCGCCCAGGACCTCGCGGGCCTCCACCTGCAGGCCTGCCGACTCGAGTTCCGCGGTGGCCTCGTCCAGCGTCATCCCGGTCACCTTCGGCACCTCCACCGGTGCGGGGCCGTCCGAGACCACGACGGCGACCGGATGGTGGCGTCGCAACGTCTCGCCGGCCGCGGGGGACTGGCTGAGCACGGTGCCCTCCGGCACCGAGTCCGAGTACGTGCGGGTCACGTCACCCAAGGCGAGCTGACGGCTGCGGAGCGCGTCCGCGGACTCCCTCTCCTCCAGACCCGTCACCTGGGGGACCTCGAACAGTTCCGGGCCGAGAGACACGGTGACCAGGACGGTGTTGAAGCGCCGGAGCTCCGTGCCGGCCGCCGGTTCCGTGGAGATCACGCTGTCCCGGGCCACCACATCATGGTGCACGCTGGCCAGGGTGTAACCGACACCCGTCTCCTCGAGGGTGCTGACAGCCGAGGCCCTGCCGTGACCTTGGATCTCGGGGACCGTGACCATCCCACCGGGGCCGGTGCCGAAGAACCACCCGGCCAGCACGAGCAGCGCAGTGGTGATCACCACGACGGCAACCCACCACCACATCCTCTTGCCGTTCTGGCGGCCGAGATCCTCCGTGGGGGTCTTGGCCCGGCGGGCCGCCCGGCGGCGGAGCTGCCGCGGGGAGGCGGCCCGCTGTCCGCCGGAGGGGTCCGCCGGGATCAGGGGAGCGCCCCCCGCCCCGTCCTCCGCTGCCCCATGCTCCGCTGCGTCGTCCGCCGCGCCTGCCGTCGGAACGGTCTGTCCGCCGGCCGGACGCGGCAACACGGTGGTGTGCTGGTAGCCGGCCGGGGGCAGCACCGTGGTGGCTCCAGGGTCCAACACCTCGGTCTCACCGCTGGGGCCGGGACCGGACTCCGGGCCGGCCGGGCCGTCGTCGGGCCTCAGGGCCTCGGTCTCGGCGTGTTCGGCGGAGGGGTCCGGGCCGGGGGCGGACGGCACCTCATGATCCAGGGCCTCGTCCGGCAGGGAGGACCGCAGCTGACGGATCTCGGCCAGCAGGACACTCGCGTCCGCTGGCCGGTCGCGAGGGTTCTGGGCGGTGGACCACAGCACCAGGTGATCGAGCTCCGCGGCCAGGCCGGGGGCCGCTGCAGACGGTGCCGGCACCTCGTGGTTGAGGTGTTGATAGGCCACCTGGATGGGAGAGGCGCCGGTGAACGGCTGACTTCCGGTGAGCATCTCGTAGGCCATGATGCCCACCGCGTAGACGTCACTGCGCTCGTCCGCGGGGGATCCGCTCACCAGCTCGGGGGAGATGTAGGCCACGGTGCCCACCAGGGCCGCACCCGTCCCGGTGAAGTTGGTGGTGGCCCGGGCCAGTCCGAAGTCCGCCACCTTGATCTGCCCGTCCCGGGAGACCAACACGTTCTCCGGCTTCATGTCCCGGTGGACCAGACCCGCACGGTGCGCGGACGCGAGGCCGTCGACCATGGCCTCCAGGTAGGCCAGGGCCACGCGCGGTGACATGGCATGGCGGCGTTGCAGGACCGTGCGCAGCGTGTATCCGGGCACATACTCCATGACGAGGTACGCCAAGTCCCCGTCCGGAAGTTCATCCACGCCCTGATCCAGGACGTTGACCACATGCGGATGGGCGAGCCGGGCCGCAGTCTTGGCCTCCTGCTCGAAGCGGGCGACCAACTCCGGGTCCTCGGCCAGATGGGGGTAGAGGACCTTGAGGGCGACCTCACGGTCCAGGCGCAGGTCGACCGCGAGGTACACGGTGGACATGCCGCCCCGGGCCAGACGGCTGCGGACCTCGTACCGTCCTTCGACGACGGTCCCGTTCATGGGGTCGGCTCGGTACTCCATCACCATGACAGCCTAGACCGGGAACGGACGTGTTGCCGGGACCCAGGTGGCCTCAGAACCGCTGCATGTAGTTCTTGATCTTGGCCACATAGTCCTTGGTGTCCGGCTTCATGCCGTTGCGCTGTACGCCACCCAGGCCCTGGTAGTAGGCGGCCACGCCGATGTCGAAGGAACCGGCCGTACGCTGCAGCTGGCGGATGATCGCGACACCGGCCACCGCGTTGTCATGCGGGTCCAGCAGGTTGAGCTTGCGGCCCACCAGGTCCGAGGCCCAGTCGCCCGAGGACGGGATGACCTGCATGGTGCCGATGGCATTGGCCGGGGACACGGAGGCGTGGTTGAAGCTCGACTCGGTGAAGGCATGCGCCAGCGCCAACGAGGGGTCCACCCCCATCTTCCGGGCCGTATCCGCCACGATGGCCTGCATCTGGGACCGGGACGGCACCCCGGCGCTGAGCAGGGCGCGCTTGTTCGCATTGGCGTCGCGGACGATGTGGTCCGGGTACGTGTAATGCAGGAAGGTGTTCGGCACCAGGTCATCCTGGGCGGGCGTGCCGGCCGGGGCGACCGCGGACCCGGAGAGCTTGAGCGTCTGACCCGGGCGGATGATCGCGGTGGCGGACAGGCCGTTCGCGTTGAGCAGGGTGGACAGGCCCACGCCGTTGCGTGCGGCGATCCCCGAGAGGGTGTCTCCGGATTTGACGGTGTAGGTCGAGGCCGTGCCGGTGGAGGTGCCGGTGGTGGAGGTGGGGGCGGCGGCCGCGGACCCGGAGAGCTTGAGCGTCTGGCCCGGGTAGATCGTGGAGGTGGCGGAGAGCCCGTTGGCGCTGAGCAGGGTGGACAGGCTGATGCCGTTGCGGGAGGAGATGCCGTAGAGGGTGTCCCCGGACTTGACGGTGTGGGTCGAGGCCGTGCCGGTGGAGCCGGTGGAGGAGGTGGGTGCGGAGGCCGCGGAGCCGGAGAGCTTGAGGGTCTGGCCCGGGTAGATCGTGGAGGTGGCGGAGAGCCCGTTGGCGCTGAGCAGGGTGGACAGGCTGATGCCGTTGCGGGAGGAGATGCCGTAGAGGGTGTCCCCGGACTTGACGGTGTGCGTCGAAGCCGTGGAGGAGCCGGTGGCGGAGGTGGGCGAGGCTCCCGCGGAGCCGGAGAGCCTGAGGGTCTGGCCCGGGTGGATGACCGCAGAGGCCTTGAGCCCGTTGGCCGCCAGCAACGTGGACAGGGAGACGTCATGGCGCACGGCGATGTGGGACAGGGTGTCACCGGAGGCGACCGTGTACGTGGCCGGCGTCTTGGCGGCCACGACGGTGGTGGGCCCGGTGAGGGACGTGGGCACGCTGCTGGCCAGGTGTGCCGAGGCGAGGCGCACCTGGGCCGTCTCGATGTTGAGGGGAGACGCGGAGCGTGGCGTGAGCGCCTGACGAGGGGCATCGGCCAGGGCGGGAGCAGCCAGGGCGCCGGACCCGAACACCACGAGGGGCAGGGTCGTGGTGGCCAGAGCGGACTTCAGCAGGCGCGGCGCGGCTGAGCGGCGTTCAGTCATGTGGGTTTCCTCTAGAGGCTCTCAAGGTGCTGCACCATCTGGTCCTACTGTCTACTCGAGTGAACAGAATGACGGACCAAGTCAGATGGTGCCTGTAATGAAAATGTGACAGATGTAAACGTACCTGAAGGTAGTTACAGAACGGAATCCAAATGGTAACGATTCGATAACTACGGCGCGTTGCGCGTGGACACGGCATTCAGGGGTGTCTGTACGGATGGCGGTGCCAGATGGCTCGGCAGTCGCTAGGCTGTACGCGTGAATACCGCCGCACGCAGCCACGACGCACCGCAGGAACCCGCCCTCGAGGACTTGGTGGGGGAATGGGACTTCCTCCCAGACCTGGCCGAGAAATGGGACATCCCCGTGACCCGGGTCCACAACATGGTCGGCGAGGGCCGCCTTCTGGCCGCGAGGATCGGCGACCGCCAGGCCCGGGCCGTCCCCTCCCTGTTCGTGACGGAGGCCGGCCCGCTGGAGTCCCTCAAGGGCACCCTCTCGGTCCTCAGGGACGCCGCCTTCACCGACGAACAGGCCATCCGGTGGCTCTTCACCGACGACGAGACCCTGCCGGGCCGTCCGGTGGACGCGCTGCGGGAAGGCCGCAAGACGGAGATCCGCCGCAGGGCTCAGGCCCTCGCATGGTAAGGACGGCCTGAGGCCGCTCCTAACGCAGCGGTCCCAGGATCCGCCGGGCGAGGTGGTCCAGTCCGCTCCGTGCATCCTCACGCATCGGTGCCTGCGCCAGGGCGGCCAGGGAGGCCTCGCCCAATGCGGCGACATCCTCCTCGACTCGGGCGCGGGCGCCGCTTGACTCCAACAGGTGCTGGATCTGCTCCACGGTCTCGCGGTCGAGGTCCGGATCGCCGAGGGCTGCCTCGAGCCGGTCCACCTGATCCCCGGTGAACAGGTCCAGGGCGTGGGCCACGAGCGCGGTGCGCTTGCCCTCGCGCAGATCGTCTCCCGTGGGCTTCCCGGTCACGGCTGGGTCACCGAAGACACCCAGCAGGTCGTCCTGCAGCTGGAAGGCCTCGCCCAGGGGGGAGGACAGCCGCTCATAGTGCTCCAGCATGCTCGCGTCCGCCCCGGCCAGGGTGCCACCCAGGCCCAGCGGATGGACCACGGAGTACCGGGCGGACTTGAAGCGCAGCACAGTGCGGGCGCGCTCCAGTGCGGCCGCCGGGTCCTTTCCGGGGACCTCCACCTCGTCCAGGACGTCCAGATACTGTCCCGCCATGACTTCGAAGCGCATCTCGTTGAACATGGCCCGCGCCCCGGCTGGATGGGCGGAGGCCTCGGCTGCGGCGGCGAAGACCTCTTCGCTGAGGGACAGGCAGAGGTCACCCGTCAGCACGGCGGCGGAGACGCCGAAGTGTTCCGCGTCCTGACGCCAGCCGGCTTGACGGTGCCGCGCCTCGAAGGACCGGTGGATACTCGGGGCGCCTCGGCGGGTGTCTGATCGGTCCAGGATGTCGTCGTGGATCAGGGCCGCAGCCTGGAACAGCTCCAGTGCCACGGCCGCGTCCCGGATGCAGGCATCGTCCGCTGCGGCACCGGTTCCCCGCCATCCCCACCAGGCCAGCACCGCTCGCATCCTCTTGCCGCCGCGTACGAGGCCGGTGATCGCGTCCACCAGGGGGACCGCCGACTCGGAGATGGCGGCGGCCCGATCGCGATAGCCGGTCAGCAGCTCCTCCATGCGACGCTCGACGGCGCTGATGAACTCCGCCTCCTCAGCGAGGACCGGAGGAACTGACGGGGGATGGGACACGATGCTCCTTGGGTCTGGATCGGCGGCCGTTCCAGCCTACCGGGCCTCGCGCGCCCTAGCCCTAGGCTGGTGGGATGGACGATTCCTGGGACGCGGTGGTGCTCCACGTGGATATGGACGCCTTCTTCCTGTCCGTGGAGTTGCTCGACCTTCCCCACCTGGCCGGCCGGCCGGCACTCGTGGCACAGCATGGTGGCCGCTCGGTGGTGCTGTCCGCGTCCTATGAGGCCCGGAGGTTCGGTATCCGTTCGGCCATGCCGCTGGCCCACGCGATGGCGTTGTGCCCCGGTGTGGCCGTCATCGAGCCCCACCATGACCGGTATAAGGAGGCCTCACGGCAGATCATGGGGATCCTCGGTGGATTCACCCCCGTCCTGGAGCAACTCAGCGTTGACGAGGCTTTCCTTGACGTCTCCGGGGCACGACGCCGGCTCGGTTCGCCCGCGCGGATCGGCGCCTTGATCCGGGAGCAGGTCCGAGAACGGACCGGGTTGCCGTGCACCGTGGGGGCGGCTGCGACGAAGTCCGTGGCGAAGATCGTCTCCACCCGAGCGAAGCCCGACGGCCTGGCCGTCGTGCCGCCGGCGGGCACCCGGGACTATCTGGACCCGCTGCCGGTGCAGGCCTTGTGGGGTGTGGGGCCCGTCTTGGGACAGCGGCTCGTCGCGGCCGGCCTGACCACCGTGGGGGACCTGGCGGCCCAGCCGCCGCAACGTATGGAGCGGTGGCTGGGGGTCCAGGGCCCCGCCCTGGTCAAGCTGGCCCAGGGCATCGACCCCCGGCCCGTGACCCCGGAACATGACACCAAGAGCCTGGGGGTGGAACGGACCTTCGACCGAGACGTCCTCGATCCCTCCCAGCTCCACCGCCACCTCGTCGGTCTCTCCCATGAGGGGGCCATCCGGCTGAGGCGCGCGGGGTTCCGAGCCGGCGCGATCAGTGTCAAGGTCAAGGCCCCGGACCTGTCCGTCCGGACCCGCACCGTGACACTGGCCACCCCCACGGGCTCGGCGGGGCCGATCGCCGACGCGGCCGGGACCCTCCTGCGGGGGCTTCTGGACGCCCACCGGGTTCCGGTGCGGCTGTTGGGCATCCGCGCAGAGCGGCTGTCCGGGGCCGGAGAGTCGGTGCAGGGGTCCCTGCTCTGGGAGGATGAACGGCCACCGGCAGACTGGTCACAGGCGGACCGGGTGGCGGACGACATCCGGCAGAAATTCCCCCAGGCCGCCCTGAGGCCGGCCACCCTGGTTGATCCGAGGCCACCGGCCGACGGCCAGAACGGCCAGAACGGCCATGACAACCGTCAGGATCTTCGCTGATCGCGGAACTGGCCGTCATCAAGGGTCAAGAGGGGTCACTGATATGGCGTGGCGGTGGCCGGGAGTCGTATGCTGGGTGGACGGGAAGACCGGGCCGGAAGAGGAGGCAGCGATGCCGTTGTCTGAGCGGGAGCAAAAGCTCCTGGAACAGCTGGAACAGCAGCTGAATGCTGAGGACCCGCACTTTGCCACGAGCATGAGTGAGGCGGGGACCTCTCGTCTGTCCACCACGCGGTTGGTAGCGGGCGTGGTGACGGCTGTGGTGGGTCTGGGTGCGCTCCTCTGGGGTGTCTCCCAACAGTTCATCTGGTTGGGCATCCTCGGCTTCGTCATCATGGCCGCCGGTGTCTACGTGGCGACGAGTCGGCCCAGGAGGTCGCGAGGCGGGCCTGCCGGCGCCGCAGCCACCTCCAAGAAGAACTCCCCGTTCATGGCCAACCTGGAACAGCGGTGGGAAGAACGCCGCAACCACTGACGTCGCAACCACTGACCCGGAGCCGTTGAGTCGGCCGTGTCCGGACCCAGCTGGGGTCCGTCACCGGCCATACCCCGTCGCTGAGCGACGGGGTTTTTTCGTGTGCGGGTCCTGCTGCCCCTGAGCTCCACCTCCCTCCCCACTTCCCTCCCCACTTCCCTCCCCACTTCCCTCCCCTGGGCGTCTCCGTGCCCCTGCAGGCCCGCCCGTGGCCTCTGTTCGCCGCACGGAACAGGGTGGGGAGCGACTTCCGGGGCTCTACGGGGCGCGTCTCCCTCCACCACCCCTCCACCGCCCTCCCCGGCGGCCCGCCGTCGCGCCGTGAGGGCCCTGCATCCTCTCGGATCCCTGTGTTGGCGGGGGAGGAAGGATCGGGGGCGCTGAGGCCTGAGCGCTGAGGAATGCCCCGCCCTGCTCGCCCCGGAGGCGTGTTGTGGCTTGACGGTGGGGGGTTGTGGGGTAAAGTGGAGGACATCAGAGGATGGTGGTGCATCAGGGGGATCGGACAAGCCTCTCGGACGGCAAAGGCGGTGGGTCGTGTTCCTAGGGACCTACTCGCCGCGGTTGGATGAGAAGGCGCGGCTGATCCTGCCGGCCAAGTTCCGGGAGGAACTGGCGGACGGTCTGGTCCTCACCCGAGGGCAGGAGCGGTGCATCTACGTCTTCAGTGCGCGTGAGTTCGAGCGGGTTCACGAGCAGATGAGGGCGGCGCCGCTGTCCTCGCGCCAGGCCAGGGATTACATCCGTGTGTTCCTGTCCGGCGCCTCGGATGAGACTCCGGACAAGCAGGGGCGGATCACCATCCCGGCACCGTTGCGCAGCTATGCGGGACTGGACCGGGAACTGGCGGTGATCGGCGCCGGCACCCGGGCCGAGATCTGGGATGCCGGATCCTGGACCTCCTACCTGGAGGCACAGGAGAACGCCTTCTCGGAGACAGACGAGGAAGTACTTCCCGGGATCTTCTAGGAGATCCCGGAGCACAACCACACAGTGCGGACTCTTGAATGAGACCTCCAGCCGCCCTAGGCCGGACCTGACCCGACTTCCCCCGGGCCAGGCACGGACCCTGCGCGGATGGGGATCTGATCCAAGGGTCCGCCTGTCACTTAAGCGATCGAATCACCGGATCATCCCAACGGCGGAGAGGGGCAGCGCAGCGTGGCTACGGACGAGACTCCTGCACAGGACCGGCATGTGCCCGTCATGCAGGACCGTGTCCTGGACCTGCTGTCCCCGGGGCTTGAGGCGGCCCGGAACGCCGGGCGCATCCCCGTATACCTCGATGGCACCCTCGGCATGGGCGGCCACGCGGAGGCCGTGTTGACGCGTCACCCGGACACCGTGGTGGTGGGCATCGACCGCGACACCGAGGCCTTGCGTCTGGCCGGGGAGCGACTCTCCTGGGCCGGTGACCGCCTCCGGCCCTGGCACGGGACGTATGACCGTGTGGGGGAGGCCCTCGCGGCGGCCGGGTTCCAGCAGGCTGATGCCATGTTGTATGACCTCGGGGTGTCCTCCTACCAGCTGGATGAGCGTGAACGCGGCTTCGCCTATTCCTACGATGCCCCGCTCGATATGCGGATGGACACCACGGCGCCCCTGACGGCAGCGGATGTGGTCAATGAATACGACGAGGACCGTCTGCGCCGGATCATCCGCACCTGGGGTGAGGAGAAGTTCGCCGGGCGGATCGCCTCCGCCTTGGTCCGGGCCCGTTCGGGCACCCCGTTTCAAACCACCGGTCAGCTCGTCGAGGTCATCCGTGGCGCGGTGCCGGTGGCAGCCGGCAAGACGGGAGGGCATCCGGCCAAGCGGACCTTCCAGGCGCTGCGCATCGAGGTCAACGAGGAACTCGACGTCCTCGAGGAGGCCGTCCCGGCAGCCCTGCGGGGCCTGAGCATCGGCGGCCGACTCGTGGTGATGAGCTACCACTCCTTGGAGGACCGCATCACCAAGAGGGCCATCATGGCGGACGCCTCCTCCCTGACGCCACCCGGATTTCCCGTCGAACTGGAGGAGCATGCCCCGGTGGTCAAGGTCCTGACCCGGGGTGTGGACAAGCCCACAGAAAAAGAAATCAAAGAAAACCCTCGCGCCTCCTCAGCAAAAGTGCGGGCAGTTGAGAAGATCAGAGCATCAAGGAGCACAGCATGACAGCCACGCAGCAGCGATTCGCCATGCAGCCTGCCCAGATCCGCGAGAGCTCCGCTCCGCAGATCGGACAGGCTGCTCCTTGGCAACCCGCTATTCAGACCACCGGACGGCCAGCCGGCGACGCCGTCCGTGATGTCGAGACGAGGCGGCGTACCCCGCTCGCACTCGTCCCGGCACCGATCCGGAAGTCCGGCCGGGGTTTCGCTGCACTCTGCATCTCCATACTGGTCGCCGCCCTCATGGCCGTGCTGATCACCAACATCACCGTGTCCAACCGGCAGTACGAGCTGGTCTCCCTCAAGAACGAACAGCTGGACCTCAGCCAGTCCAACGAGGTGCTGCGCCAGCAGGTCGAACACCTCGAGGCCCCGCAGAACCTCTCGGCCGAGGCCCGCAAGCTGGGGATGGTGAACCCCGGGGACATCGCCTCCATCGATCTGGCCTCCGGCGCGGTGACCGGGACGGCCACCGCTGCCGATGCGGAGGACCAGCCGGGTGGTCACGTGGCCACCCCGGTGAGCCCGGAGGAGAAGCAGGAAGCCGCGAAAGCCGCCGATCCGGAGGCCGAGGACACCGCGCAGCCCGAAGGCGCGGCGGCCCCGGCAAGCCCATCCGGTGAGCAGTCGGAGCAGGAGACCGCCGCCGCAGGCACCGAGGGCGCCACCGACGGGCCAGCCCAGGACTTGAACGGTGGCACCATCCCGGCTCCGCAATTCTCCGCCCGCGGACACTGAGACCCCGTCCCACCGCTGACCTCCTACTCCAGGCAAGACCCACCGCGCACCGCCCCCCGGGCAGGAAGGACACCGTAGATGGCCAAGACACCCGGCCACGGAGCCGCCTTGGACGCCAGCGGGCGGCGATTGCGGTTCGGGGTGCTGATCGCCCTGGCCCTTCTGGCGGTGCTCGGCCTGCGTCTGGTGGTCATCCAGGGCGTCGACGCCTCCGGCCATGCCACGGTCGCCATGCAGGAGCGGTTGCGTTCCGTCACGATCACCCCGGAACGCGGTTCCATCCTGGATTCCCAGGGCCGCGTCCTCGCCGCGTCCGTGGACCGCTACGACCTCGTGGCGGACCAGCGCCTGGTCAAGGACTACCGGGCGTGGAATGACGAGACCAGCGAGATGGAGGACATCTCCCTGGACGACTCGTTGCGGGAACTGTCCACGGTGCTGGGCATCGACGCGGGTGAGCTGAAGGACCGCATGATCGGGGAGCGGCCCTACAAGGTGATCGTCAAGCGGGTCACCCCGGAGATCAAGGAGAAGGCGTTGGAGATCGGGATCCCCGGCCTGCTCGCCGAGCCCGTGTCCGAGCGCTCCTATCCGAACGGTTCGGTGGCCGGGTCCATCCTCGGGTTCCTTGGCGGTGACGGTACCCCCCTGGAAGGCCTCGAACTCAGTCAGGACGAACACCTCTCCGGAACCGAGGGCGAACGGTCCTACGAGATCGCCGCGGACGGCGTCCGCATCCCGAATGCCGAGTTCTCCGAGACCCCGGCCGTGGACGGCCAGGACGTCCGGCTGACCATCGACCAGGACGTCCAGTGGTTCGCGCAGGAGATGATCGCCGAGAAGACCGAATCCTATGATGCGGCATGGGGCAACATGACGGTGATGAACGCCAAGACCGGTGAGATCCTGGCGATGGCCGATTCGACCACCGTGGACCCGGCCGATCCCACCGCCACAGACCCCCTGTTCTGGCGGCCCACGTCCCTGACCCAGTCCTATGAGCCGGGTTCCACGGGCAAGATCCCCACCTTCGCGACCGCGCTCGAGGGGGGCCTGTCTCCCACCGACCGGTGGACTGTGCCGAGCAAACAGGAGTTCGACGGGCAGGTCATCAACGACTCGACTCCCCACGACACCTATGACATGACGACCGCCGGCATCTTCACCCGCTCGTACAACACCGGCACGGTACAGGTGGCCGAGACCGTGGGGGACCAGGTCCGCTACGACTACATGAAGCGACTGGGGATCGGCGAGCACATGGACATCGGCCTGCCGGGCAGCAACAAGGGCATCCTCGTAGAGCCCTCCCAGTGGGACAGCCGCCAGCGCTTCACCACCATGTTCGGTCAGGGGTACACCCAGACCACGCTGCACCTGGCGCAGATCCTGCAGACCGTGGCCAACGGAGGCGTGTCCCGGGACCCCCAGCTGATCGACGCCTACGTGGATGCCGACGGTTCCGAGAACGTGGTCCCGGAGACGGAGGGCACGCGGGTCTACTCGGAGGAGACCTCCGATCAGATGCTTCGGCTGATGGAGGGCGTGGTCCAGCAGGGCACCGCACAGACCGGTAAGGTCCCCGGTTATCGGGTGGGCGGCAAGACCGGCACCGGTGAGGCTGCCGGCTTGGGCGGCTACAACGGCTACACGACCTCGTTCGCCGGTGTCGCGCCCCTGGACGACCCGCGGTTCGTGGTGGCGATCTCCGTCCACCGCCCCCAGGGGAACTGGAAGAACTGGCAGGTCGAGGACATCGCTGCAGAGATGATGAGCTACCTGTTGACCAAGTACAACGTGCCTCCGAAGGACGAGGAACCCCAGAACTACGATGTCTTCGCGGATGAACCGCAGAAGCGGCCCTGGTAGAAGGGGATCACCGCACCATGACCACGCCGGGCACATCCGACGCCCCCCTGTCACCCGCCGAGCAGGACGCCGCTTTCAGGCCGGACCATACGGAACCGCTGGATTGGAACGACCTGGTCGAGGCGCTGAACCGCGCCGGACAGCCCGTCGATCTCACCGGCACCTCCGGGGGATGGCCCACCGGGGCCGGACCGCTGGGCATCGCCATGGACTCTCGGGCGGTCCAGCCGGGAGACCTCTATGTGGGCGTGCCCGGAGCCAACCGGCACGGGGCGGAGTTCGCGGGGGCCGTTGTCGCAGCCGGTGCCGCCGGCCTGTTGACGGACCCCCAGGGCGCCGCGTTGGCCACGGACCTGCCGCCCGGCACCCCGGTGCTGGTGGTCCACCAGGTGCGCGACGCCGTCGGGCCGGCTGCCGCCGCCATCTACCGCAACGCTGGGGTCGGCCCGCGGATGTACGGTGTCACCGGGACGAACGGCAAGACGACCACCAGTTACTTCATCACCTCGCTCCTCCAGGCCTGGGGCGAGACGACGGGCCTGATCGGCACCATCGAGATCCGGGCCGGGCGTCGCACGGTCCCCAGCACACTGACCACCCCGGAATCCACCCAGCTGCACGCACTGATGGCCCTGATGCGCCAGGAACAGGTGGGAGCGGCCGCCATGGAGGTCTCGTCCCACGCCATCACCTACCGGAGGATCGCCGGACTGCACTTCGCCGTGTCAGGGTTCACCAACCTGACCCAGGACCACCTGGACCTGCACGGCTCCATGGAGGAGTACTTCGCCGCCAAGGCCGGCCTGTTCAGCGCCCGCCGGTCCGGACGGGCCGTCATCACGGTCGACGGTGGGCCGGACGCACCGGACGCGGACGGCGCCACCTGGGGGACACGGATGGCGGCCGCCGCTGGCTGCCCCGTGTCCACCCTGTCACTGGGCCCGGCTGCTGACCACGGCGGGGATCCCGTGACCGGCACGGACTGGGCCGTCTCGGAGCTGGAAGCCGTCGGGCTCGGGCACCGTTTCGCCCTGCGCCATGCCCCCACCGGTCGCATCATCCGGACCTCCACGGGACTGCCGGGGCGCTTCAACGTGGCCAACGCGGCCCTGGCCGCCGTGATGGTCCTGGAATCCCTGCCCTATTCCGACTGGGACGCGCTGGCCTCGCTGCTGGACGCCCCGGTGGGCCAGGGGCCTTTCGCCACCGCCGTGCCCGGGCGCATGGAGGTGGTCGGACACGCGCCGGACGCCATCGTGGACTTCGCCCACAACCCGGACGGGATGGAACGCGCCCTGGAGTCGGTCCAGGACGCCCGCCTGGCCGCCGGGAACACCGCGGGACGGACCATCCTCGTGTTCGGGGCCACGGGGGACCGGGACCGGGCCAAGCGCCCGGTGATGGGACGCATCGCGGCCCAGTGGGCCGACGTCGTGATCGTCACGGATGACGACGCCCACCAGGAGGAGCCCGCCGGGATCCGCGCGCAGGTCCTCGCAGGAGTCCACGAGGGAGCGGCCCAGGCGGCCGCCGCCGGCAGGACGGTCCAGGTCCACGAGTCCGCGCCGCGCCAGGACGCCATCGAGCTGGCCGTGTCCTTGGCCACACCGGAGGACACCATCATGCTGGCCGGCCGGGGCCACGAGACCGTGCAGGACATGGGCGGCGTGGACGTGCCCCTGGACGACCGGGTGGAGCTGCGCGCCGCCGTGGCGCGGCATGACAACGCCTCCTCATCTGATTCTCATGGCCGTCGACGTAAAGTTGACGGGTCATGATCGAACTTTCCGCAGCAGCCGTCGCCGAGGCCACGGGCGGCGTCCCCACCGCCACCGTCAGCCCCGCGGTCACGGTCGACGCCGCCACCACCGACTCCCGAGAGGTCTCCGCCGGGACCCTGTTCATCGCGAAACCGGGGGAGCGCGCCGATGGGCACGACTTCATCGCCGCGGCCCGCACCTCGGGTGCCACGCTGGTGCTCGCCGAGCGCGAGACCCTGGATGCGCAGGGACGGCCGGACCCAGCGATCATCGTGGACGACGTGGTGTCGGCCATGGGCCGGCTCGCCGCCTACATCGTGGAACGGATCCGCAAGCACTCGCCCACCACGGTCATCGGGATCACCGGCTCGGCCGGCAAGACCACCACCAAGGACCTGCTGGCGTCGATCCTGGCCACCGCCGGCCCCACCGTGGCGCCGCAGAACTCCTACAACGGAGAGGTGGGCGTGCCGCTGACGGTCTTCCGGGCCGCCCTCGACACCCGGTACCTCGTCATCGAGATGGGTGCGGACGAGATCGGCAACATCGAGTACCTCTCCTCCATGGTCGAACCGGACATCGGTGTGGTCCTGATGGTCGGCTCGGCGCACTCGGGCAAGTTCGGCGGCGTGGAGAACATCGCCCGGACCAAGGGCGAGCTCGTGGAGGCGCTGTCCCCGGACGGGGTGGCGGTGCTCAACCGCGACGACCCCCGCGTGTCCGCGATGGCCGGACGCACCCGGGGCAGGGTGGTGTGGTTCTCCGTGGAGGAGGGCACCTTCCCCCTGGTGGACGCCGAGCTGGCCGAGGGCGCGGTCACCTTCTCCGCCCTCGCCGACTCCCTGACCACGGACGGCGAGGAGCACCCCGTGTTCGGCCTGAAGGTCGGCGCCGGCACCGACGCCGCGTCCCACCCCATCACCTCGGGGCTGATCGGCCGCCACCACGCCTCCAACATCGCGGCCGCCGCCGCAGCAGCAGCCGCCGCCGGCCTGGACACCGAGTCCATCGCCGCCGTCCTGAACGGCGCCGGGGCCACCAGCCGCCGCCGGATGGAGCGCACCGACCGTTCGGACGGCATCACCGTCATCAACGACGCCTACAACGCGAACCCCGAGTCCATGCGCGCCGCCCTGCAGACCCTGGCCATGATGGGCCGCTCCACCGGGCGGCGCACGTGGGCGGTCCTGGGCGAGATGCTCGAACTCGGCGAGGACCGCATCCGCGAACACACGGCGATCGGCACCGCCGTGGTGCGTTTGAACATCGGCCAGCTACTCGTCGTCGGCCGCGGGGCCCGCCCCCTCTACACCTCCGCGATCAACGAGGGCTCCTGGGGCGAGGAAGTCGATTTCGCCGAAGACCTCGACGCGGCCGCGCAACTGCTGGAGCGCAAGATGGCTCCCGGTGACATCGTGCTGTTCAAGTCCTCGAACGGCGCCGGCCTGGGTGGCTTGGGCGATCGGATAGCATGTGGACCGGCCGGGCCGGGACCAGCGGATGTCCCCGCCCCCGGGGACCGGAAGGAGCAGAGCCAGTGATAGGCCTGTTGATCGGTGCCCTCCTCGGGCTCGTGTTGACCCTCATCGGGACCCCGCTGTTCATCAAGTTCCTGGTGCGTCAGGGCTATGGGCAGTTCATCCGGGACGACGGACCCACCAGCCACAAGACCAAGCGCGGCACCCCCACCATGGGCGGCACCGTGTTCGTGGTCGCCACCGTGCTCGCGTACTTCCTCACCCACTGGATCATGGGCGGGATGCAGCTGGCGAACGCCGGCCCCACCCCCTCGGCCATGGTGCTGCTGCTGCTCATGGTCGGCATGGGGTTCGTCGGTTTCCTGGACGACTTCACCAAGATCTCCAACCAGCGGTCCCTGGGGCTGACGCCCTGGGCCAAGATCATCCTGCAGGCCGTGGTGGGCACGGCCTTCGCGGTGCTGGCGTTGAACTTCCCGAACGAGCGCGGGCTGACACCCGCCTCCACGGCCATCTCCTTCGTCCGGGACCTGCCGCTGGACCTGGCGTTCGCCGGGCCGGTGCTCGGCATCATCCTGTTCGTCATCTGGTCCAATGTGATCACCACGGCCACCACCAACGCCGTCAACCTGACGGACGGCCTGGACGGCCTGGCCACGGGCGCCACCGCCATGATCACCGGTGCCTACATGCTGATCACCGTGTTCCAGGCCAATCAGCAGTGCGGTGTCACCAGCGGGGGAGCGGGCTGCTATGAGGTCCGCGATCCCATGGACCTGGCCGTGTTGGCCGCCATCCTCACCGGTGCCCTCATGGGCTTCCTGTGGTGGAACACCTCGCCGGCCAAGATCTTCATGGGGGACACCGGTTCCCTGGCCCTCGGCGGCGCGCTGGCCGGTTTCGCCATCCTGTCCCGTACGGAGCTGCTGGTCATCATCCTGGCCGGGCTCATGGTGATGATCACCCTCTCGGTGATCATCCAGGTCGGCTACTTCAAGTTCTCCGGCGGCAAGAGGGTCTTCCTGATGGCCCCGTTGCAACACCATTTCGAGCTCAAGGGCTGGGCCGAGGTGACCGTGGTCGTCCGGTTCTGGCTCATCGGACTGCTCTGCGTGGGCACCGGCGTCGCCCTGTTCTACGGCGGTTGGGTGCTCTCCCAGTGACCGGGACCGATCGTCTGGCCCAGCTCACCTCGTGGGATGCCGACTGGTCCGGACTGCGCGTGGTCGTCACCGGGCTCGGTCTCTCCGGGTTCTCCGCGGCGGACACCCTGGCCGAACTCGGCGCCGAGGTGGTGGCGGTGGACGGGCAGGACACCCCGGACACCCGGGCCAAGGCGGACACCCTGAAGATCGTCGGCGTTCAGGACGTGCTCCTGGGCGAGCAGCACACGGCCACGGTGCCCGACGTCGGCGGCGCGGCTCCCGAATTGATCGTCACCTCCCCGGGGTGGCGGCCCGATCAGCCCCTGCTGGCCGCGGCCGCGGCCGCGGGGATCCCCATCTGGGGCGATGTGGAGCTGGCCTGGCGGGTCCGCGAGCGGGCCGGGCGTAAGACCGCCGACTGGCTCGTGGTGACCGGGACGAACGGCAAGACCACCACGGTCGGCATGGTCGAGTCCATGCTGCTGGCGGCCGGACAGCGCGCCATCGCCTGCGGCAACGTCGGCACCCCCATCCTGGACGCGATCCGCGACCCGGAGGGCTGGGACACCATCGCGGTGGAACTCTCCAGCTTCCAGCTGCACTGGACCCACCACATCGAGCCAGCGGCCTCTGCAGTGCTCAACATCGCTGAGGACCACGTGGACTGGCACGGGTCCTTCGAGGCGTACTGCGCGGACAAGGCCAAGATCTATGAGCACACCCGGGTGGCGTGTCTCTTCAACGAGGACCAGCCGCTGACCCTGCGGATGGTTCAGCAGGCGGACGTCCAGGAGGGCTGCCGGGCGGTCTCGTTCGCCACGGACACGCCCGGACTGTCCATGCTGGGGGTGGTGGACGGGATCCTGGTGGACCGGGCCTTCCTGCAGAACCGGGCCCACCAGGCGCTGGAACTGGGCCACCTCGAGGACCTCGGCCCGATCGCCCCGCAACACCAGGTGGCCAACGCCCTCGCCGCGGCCGGCCTGGTCCGGGCGATCGGCGTCCCACCTGAGGCCGTGCGGGACGGGCTGCGCGCCTACCAGCCCGGAGACCACCGGATCCAGCTCGTGGCGCGGGCCGAGGACGTGATGTGGATCAACGACTCGAAGGCCACGAACCCGCACGCCGCCGACGCCTCCCTGGGATCCTTCAGCCACGTGGTGTGGATCGCCGGTGGCCTGCCGAAGGGCGTGAGCTATGACGAGCTCGTCGCCCGGCACGCCGCCCGGCTGCGGGCGGTCGTGCTGATCGGTGCCGATCCCAGTGAACTCACAGGTGCGCTTCAGCGACACGCGCCGGACGTCCCGGTTCTGCCGACGGCGGTGCGGGACACTGGAGGGGACCCCTCGGACGGCCATCTGGCCATGGCTGCGGCGGTCCGTGAGGCCGATGCGGTGGCCCGGCCCGGAGACGTCGTGTTGATGGCGCCGGCAGCGGCGTCCATGGACCAGTTCGTCTCCTACGCCGACCGTGGAGATGCCTTTATCAACGCCGTCGCCCGCCTCATGGACACCAAGGGGCTGGGCAGCTAAGGAGCCCGAGTATGGTGACCACCCCCATCCGGCCATCGAGCCGCACCCGGGGTCCAGCCAGGACCGGATCCGCGCCGCAGCACCCCCGCTCCCAGCCCGGATCCTCACGCGTGGCCCGGTGGTGGCAACGGGGCTGGGCGTTCCTGGAGGGCAGGGATTCCCCCGGCACCTCGTTCTTCCTGATCCTGGGCTGCGCGGCGGCCCTGACGGTGATCGGGCTGGTCATGGTGTTGTCCTCCTCCTCGGTGGAGAACATCGGGGAGACCTCCGGGTCCTATGACCTGTTCATCCGGCAGGCGATCTTCGGCGTCCTCGGCCTCGGCGTGATGCTCCTGCTGTCCAGGCTGGGGCCCGAGCGGCTGCGCGCCCTCGCCTGGCCCGCCATCATCACCGCCGTGATCCTGCTGGCGCTCGTGCTGACGCCCCTCGGGCACGAGGTCAACGGCAACCGGAACTGGCTCAAGATCGGCGGCTTCACGGCCCAGCCCTCCGAGGCGGCCAAGCTGGCGCTGGCCCTGTGGGCCGGCGTGGTGCTCGAGCGCAAGGCCGCGCTGATCGGCCAGCTGAAGCACGCCATCGTCCCGGTGCTGTTCCCGGTGGGCGCCGTCCTGCTCGGGTTGATCATGCTGGGCCGGGACCTCGGCACCGCCATGGTGATGATGGTCATCATGGCCGCAGTGCTCTTCCTGGCCGGGACCAGGCTGCGGTACTTCCTGGTCGCCGGCGGCCTCGGGACCGTGGTGGCGGTGGTCCTGGCCCTGACCTCCGCCAACCGGGCGGTGCGCATCCAAGCCTGGCTCGGGAACTGCGACTTCCCCACGGAGCCCTGCTACCAGCCTGACCACGGCATGTTCGCCCTCGCCTCCGGTGGGTGGTGGGGGGCGGGCCTGGGCCAGTCCCGCCAGAAGTGGAGCTACATCCCGGAGGCCGAGAACGACTTCATCTTCACCATCCTGGGCGAGGAACTGGGCCTGGTCGGCACGTTGCTCGTGGTCGGGCTCTTCGCCGGGCTGGCCATCGGCATGTTCCGGGTGGCCCGCCGTTCCACCTCGCTGTACGTGAAGATCACCACCGGCGGCATCCTGGCCTGGATCATCGGCCAGGCCTTCATCAACATCGCCATGGTCACCGGACTGCTGCCTGTGATCGGCGTACCGTTGCCGTTCATCTCCTACGGCGGCTCCGCGCTGACCCTGGTGCTGGCCGGCGTGGGGATCGTCCTCTCCTTCGCCCGCCAGCAGAGTCTTGAGTCCCGAGCCGAGCGCAGGGACAGCCTCCCCCCAGTCGATCAGCCCTTCCAGGCCCCAGGAGGCACCGCATGACCGAGACAGAACCCCTGCGTGTGGTCCTCGCCGGGGGCGGCACCGCCGGTCACGTCAGCCCGATGCTGGCCATCGCCCGCGCGTTGCAGGAGCTGCATCCGGCGGTGCGGTGCACCATGGTCGGCACCACCACGGGACTGGAGACCCGGCTCGTGCCGGCCGCCGGCTTCGAGCTGGACACCATCGACCGGGTCCCCATGCCCCGCCGGCCCACCATGGACCTGGTGCGGCTGCCCGTGAGGCTGCGCCGGGCCGTCACCCAGGCCCGGGCCATCCTCGACCGCCGGCGCGCCGACGTCGTGGTGGGGGTGGGCGGATATGTCTCCACCCCCGTCTACCTGGCTGCCCTGCGCCGCGGCCTGCCGCTGGTGATCCACGAGGCCAACGTCCGAGCCGGACTGGCCAACCGGCTCGGAGCGCGCCGTGCCGCCGTGGTGGCCACCGCCTTCCCGGAGACCGAGCTGCCGCACGCCCAGTGCGTCGGCATGCCCATGCGCCGGGAGATCTCCACCCTGGACCGGGCCGCCGCCCGCAACACGGCCCGCCGCGCCCTCGGACTGGACGAGTCCGCCACCACCGTGGTGGTGACCGGAGGCTCCTCCGGGGCGCTGAACCTCAACCGCGCCCTCGCCGGGGCCCTGGCGGACTTCGCTGCGGCCGGCCTGCAGGTGCTCCACCTGACCGGACGGGACAAGCAGGTGCTCGGCCCGGACGGCACCGCGGTGACCTCACCCGGGTACCACCAGCTGGAGTACCTGGACGGGATGGAACAGGCCTACGCGGCCGCCGACCTCATCGTGGCCCGGGCTGGATCCGGCACGGTCCACGAGTTGGCCGCCGTCGGGCTGCCCGCCGTCCTGGTCCCCCTTCCCATCGGCAACGGCGAACAGGCACTGAACGCACGGGGACTCGTGGAGGCCGGTGGTGCGTTGACCGTCCGGGACGAGGAGTTCACCGCCGAGTGGATCGGCCGCCGGCTGATCCCCCTGGCCGTTGACGCGGATCGGCTGCAGGCCATGTCCACCGCCGCCTCCGGGCTCGGCATCCGCGGGGCCGACCGCACCATGGCCCACCTGGTGCTGCAGGCCGCCGGCCGCCCCCAGCCCACCCACGACCCCTCGGGAGAGCACCAGTGAACCGTCCAGAGAACACCGGATCCGGCGAGACCGGAGGGGACCTGACGGACGCGTCCGCCACCGCCGCGGCAGCTGGGGCCGAGGACCTGGCGCGCCTGGGCCGCGTGCACTTCCTCGGGCTGGGTGGAGTGGGCGTCTCCGGCATCGCGCGGATCATGCAGCAGCGGGGCATCCGCATCTCCGGCAGTGATGCCAAGGACCTGCCGGTCATGCGTGAACTCGAGGCTGCGGGGGCCACGGTCTTCGTGGGCTACGACGCCGACCACCTGGACCGGCTCGCAGAAGACGGCGGCGGAGCCGTGGACACCGTGATCGCCTCCTCGATCGCCGGGCCGGGCAATCCCGAGTATGACGCGGCGGTGGACCGCGGTCTGCCCGTCCTCCACCGCTCCCAAGGGCTGGCCGCCGCCATGACCGGGCACCGGGTCCTGGCGGTCGCCGGCACCCACGGCAAGACCACCACCTCCTCCATGGCCGCCATGACCTTCACCCAGGCCGGAGCCGAGCCCGCCTTCGCCGTGGGTGCCGCCGTTGCCGGCCTCGGGACGAACGCCTCCGCGGGGGCGGGGGAGTGGTTCATCGCCGAGGCCGACGAATCGGACGGCACCCTGCTGAACTACCGCCCCGAGATCGCCGTCCTGACCAACGTGGAGGCGGACCACCTGGACTTCTACGGGTCCGAGGACGCCGTCACCCAGGTGTTCCGGGACTTCATCGGACTGCTGCCGCGGGACGGCGTCCTGGTGGCCTGCGCGGATGATGCCGGCGCGCGCGATGCCGCTGACTGGGCCCGGGCGGCCCGCACAGACGGTGCGCCGGCCCCCCGGGTGGCCACCTACGGATCGGACCCCACCCGAGCCGACGACCTGGTGCTGGTGGACAGCACGCTGTCCGGCCTGGACGGTGGTACCGGCCAACGGGTCACCTACCGCTGGCTGGACGGCACGACCACGGCCCTCACCCTGGCCGTGCCCGGACTGCACAATGCGCTCAACGCCGCGGCCGTGCTGCTGGCCGCCCACCACGCCGGCCTGGACGGCGCCGCCGCGGCCCGCGGGCTCGAGGGCTTCCGCGGCACCGCACGCCGCTTCGAGTACCGCGGTCAGGTGGCGGGGGTGCGCGTCTTCGACGACTACGCCCACCACCCGACTGAGGTGGCCGCGGCGATCGCCGCCGGCCGGTCGGTGGCCGGTCAACACCGGCTGCACGTCCTGTTCCAGCCACACCTGTTCTCCCGGACGCGGGACTTCGCGCAGGGGTTCGCCGAGGCGCTCTCCGCGGCGGACGGCGTCCAGGTCCTGCCCGTCTACGCCGCCCGTGAGGAACCGATCCCGGGGGTGGACTCCGCCCTCATCGCCCGCCACGTGCGCACGGCGCTGCCCGGATCCACGCTCATCCCGCAGGACGCGGCGGCGGCCGTGGCCTCCCTCCTGGAGCCGGTACGGCCCGGCGACGTCATCCTGACCATGGGGGCCGGCGACGTCACCGCCCAGGGCCGGGCGATCCTGGACGCCCTGGCGGAACGGGCGGAGGGTGCATGACCGAGACGGAACAGCAACAGGGTGCCCCCGCCGCCGACAACATCCTCGAATTCCCCGAGACCCACCGCCAGGCCCGCAGGCGGCACCGCAGGGTGTGGTGGATCAGCGGGGCCGCACTGGTGACGCTGCTGGCCGTGCTCAGCGCGGTCCTGTACTTCTCACCCGTGCTGGCGATCACCACCGTCACGGTCTCCGGCACCGAACTGCTCGCCCAGGGCCGGGCGGTCGAACTGCTGCAGCCGGTCCGTGACCGACCTCTGCCGCAGGTCGGCCAACGGACCGTGGAGGACCTGCTGGCGGGCGAACCCGCGGTGGACACCGTCCGGGTCCAGGCCGAGCCGCCCCATGGACTGTCCGTGGAGGTGGTGGAGCACCAACCGGTGGCCATGGTCCACGACGGCGCGGACCGCATCCTGTATTCGGCCGCCGGCACGGCGCTGGCGACCCTGCCGGAGGACCGGGCGGGCGCCTATCACCTGCCCAGCGTCGCGAGCGCCGAGGACGTGAAGGACCCGGAGGTGTTCGATGCCATCACCTCGGTGCTGGGCACCCTGCCGGAATCGATCCGGACGCTGATGGAGTCGGCCTCGGCCGAGACGATCGACTCGGTCACGCTGACCCTGACGGACGGCCGGACGGTGCTGTGGGGCAACCCGGAGCATGGACCGCGGAAGGCGCAGGTCCTGGAGGCCCTGTTGAAGGTGCCGGAGAACGAGGAGGCACCGGTGCGGGAGTTCGATGTCTCCACCCCGGATCGCCCCGTGACACGCTGAAAAGCGACACACCCCGGGCGGGTCTTTGCACGATCGCCGCCGGCACCATAACGTTTGATCCAGAAGACAGGTTGACATAACACTAACCTTCAACCTGAACGTTAAGCCAACCGAGCAAGGGACATCTACTGTGGCAGCACCCCAGAACTACCTGGCCGTCATCAAGGTCGTCGGCATCGGCGGAGCCGGCGTGAACGCCGTCAACCGCATGATCGACGTCGGACTGCGTGGCGTGGAGTTCATCGCCATCAACACCGACGCCCAAGCCCTGCTCATGAGTGATGCCGACGTCAAGCTGGACGTGGGCCGCGAGCTCACCCGCGGCCTGGGCGCCGGGGCGAACCCCGAGGTCGGGCGGCAGGCCGCCGAGGACCACGCCGAGGAGATCGAGGAGGTCCTGCGCGGAGCGGACATGGTCTTCGTGACCGCGGGCGAGGGTGGCGGCACCGGCACCGGCGGCGCGCCCGTCGTCGCCCGCATCGCCCGCTCGCTGGGTGCGCTGACCATCGGCGTGGTGACCCGTCCGTTCACCTTCGAGGGCCGCCGCCGCGCGAGCTCTGCCGAATCCGGCATCGACGGCCTGCGCGACGAGGTCGACACCCTGATCGTCATCCCGAACGACCGTCTGCTGTCCATCTCGGACCGCAATGTGTCCGTGCTGGATGCCTTCAAGTCCGCGGACCAGGTGCTGCTGTCCGGCGTGCAGGGCATCACCGACCTGATCACCACCCCGGGCCTGATCAACCTGGACTTCGCGGACGTGAAGTCCGTCATGCAGGGTGCGGGCTCGGCCCTGATGGGCATCGGCTCGGCACAGGGTGAGGACCGCGCCGTCAAGGCCGCCGAGCTCGCCATCGCCTCGCCCTTGCTGGAGGCCTCCATCGACGGCGCCCATGGCGTGCTGCTGTCCATTCAGGGCGGCTCCGACCTCGGCCTGTTCGAGATCAACGAGGCGGCCCGGCTCGTCCAGGAGGTGGCGCACCCGGAGGCGAACATCATCTTCGGTGCGGTCATCGACGACGCACTCGGGGACGAGGCCCGCATCACCGTGATCGCGGCTGGCTTCGACCAGGTGGACGCGACCTCGGCCCCGGCCGGTGGGTTCAACACCGGTACGAAGCCGCAGGGCCAGCAGGGTCAGCAGGCCAGCCTGCCGGGTTCACAGCAGGGCGGTGCGCAGGTGCCGAACCAGCAGATCCCGAACCAGCCGGTGCCGAACCGTCTGGTCCCCGCGCGTCCGGAGACCGCACCTGCCGCCGAGGCCTCGGGCTACCAGGCCGAGTCGGGTCAGCAGGACCTGCCGACCGTGGTGGAGCCGGACGGCTCCGGCCCCGGCCGTGACGGCAGGGATGATCTCGATGTGCCGGACTTCCTGAAGTAGCGGTCAGGACCACTCCCGTGCTGAACCAGCCGGCGGGGGAGTCCCCGTTCCTGTGGCGCACCGACCCCGGCCCGGGCCTGAACGTGGCCTTCACCGGGATCGACGCCGGCAACCTCGCCTTCCATGTCACCGGCGGCCGATCTGGAGGGGCCGCTGCCACCTCCTCGGCGCGGTACGGCCTGGAGGACGCCATGGGCGTCCGACGCGGCAGCACCGAGTACCTGACCCAGGTCCATTCGGCGCGGGTGGTCCCGGCACTGGGCCGCGGCTGGGACGTGGACCAGGCACCGCGAGAGGCCGACGCGCTCGTGAGCGCCTCGGGGCGGGAGCCTCTGGCCATCATGGTGGCGGACTGCCTCCCCGTGGTGATGGTCTCCCGGCGAAAGGGGCAGCGGGAGTACACCGGCCCCACGGCCGTGGCCCATGCCGGACGGCAGGGACTGCTGGACGGGGTGCTGCAGAACACGGTGTACCGGTTGCGGCAGGACGGCGCGGGCGACGGCCCCGGAGACCTGCAGGCGTGGATCGGTCCCGGCATCTGTGGCCGCTGCTACGAGGTGCCCGAGCAGATGCGTGCGGACGGGGTCGCCCGGATCCCGGCCGCCGGCTCGACCACCTCGTGGGGTACCCCGGCGCTGGACCTGCCCGCCGGTGCCGCCTCCGTCCTGACGGGGCTCGGTGCCACGGTCCACCTCAGCGGAGTCTGCACCCGGGAGGACCACCGCGTGTTCTCCCACCGCCGGGACCCCGGCCGCGGCCGGTTCGTGGGACTGGTGTGGCGTCAATGATGAGAATGGATGGGATGGAGGAACCGATGGGTGACGAGCGTACGACCGAACTCGGGCGCCGGCTCGGGGAGGTCCGGCAGCGTATCGACCGGGCCGTCTCCGCGGCAGGACGATCCACCACTCCACGACTCGTGGTCGTCACCAAGTTCCACCCGGCCGCAGATGTACGCCGGCTGGTCGGGCTCGGCGTCCAGGACGTCGGCGAGAACCGAGACCAGGAGGCGCGTGCCAAGGCAGCCGAGGTGGACGACGCCTCCGGTCTGAACTGGCATTTCATCGGCCAGCTGCAGTCCAACAAGGCCAAGTACGTGGTGCGTTACGCCACCGCAGTGCACTCGGTGGATCGGGAGCAGCTCGTGACGGCCCTGTCAACGGCCATGGTCCGTGAACAGGCGCGTCGCCAGGAGACCGGACGTCCCGCCCGCCAGGACCTGGACTGTCTCATCCAGGTGGACCTGGATACCCGTCCTCCGCAGGAGCGCCCGGACGGCATCGGCGCCCGGGGAGGGGTGCAGCCGGACGGGGTGCTGGCCCTGGCGGAGCAGATCGCCGGTGCTGAGGGACTGAACCTACGGGGCCTCATGGCCGTTGCACCCCTGGGGCTGGAGCCGGCGCCCGCCTTCCAGCGGCTCCGCGGGATCTCCGCCGCCCTGGTGGCCCGGCACCCGGAGGCCACCTCGATCTCGGCGGGTATGAGCCATGACCTGGAGGAAGCGGTGGCGGCGGGGGCGACACACCTTCGGGTCGGAACCGATGTCCTCGGGCCGCGCCCCGACGTGGGTTAACCTCGAAGGTGTCTGCTTCGAGGCGGATGACGCAGGGCCGGGAGTTCCCCGGGCGCTTTCCACACGGTGAGGATTTTCGATGGCTGGTGCACTGAAGAAGACCATGATCTACCTCGGGCTCGCCGATGGCGATGAGCAGTACGAGGAAGAGCAGCGGGTCGCTGAACACGACCGCCGGCAGGAGCGCGCTGAACGGCACGCTGCAGCCGAGCCGGACGAGCCGGCCGGCGAGTGGGAGGACGAGGCGCGAGACGAGCGCCCCCAACCGGTGCGCGCGGCCCAGCCCCAGTCTGCCGAGCGCGAGTACCGTGCGCCCGTCACCCCCATCAAGCGGGCCACCCAGTCCCGGGAAGAGGCCTCCGCCGTGCGCCAGATCACCACCGTCCACCCGCGTTCCTACAACGACGCCAAGCTCATCGGTGAGTCGTTCCGCGGGGGCATCCCCGTCATCATGAACGTGACGGACATGAGTGAATCCGATGCCAAGCGCTTGGTCGACTTCTCCGCCGGCCTGGTGTTCGGGCTCCACGGCGCCATCGAGCGCGTCACGAACAAGGTGTTCCTGCTGACCCCCGCCACCGTCCAGGTCCTGGGCGAGGACACCTCGGGCGCCGAGGACCAGGCGCACTTCTTCAACCAGAGCTGATACCGGACGGGCGGGGCAGAGCCCGCCCGGGACCCGGTGTGGAATAGGCTGCCGTGACCCTGATCTTCTCCCTCATCTACCTCGTGCTGGCCCTGGTCCAGTTCCTGCTGCTGATCCGGATCGTCTTCGATGTGGTGCAGTCCTTCGCCCGCTCGTGGCGCCCCCAGGGGATCCTGCTGATGGTGGCCTCCACCGTCTACACCGTCACCGACCCACCCCTGCGGTGGCTGCGTTCCAAGATCCCCCCCGTGAACCTCGGGGGGATCGGCATCGACGTGGCGTTCCTCATCCTGTTCGTCGTGGTCGTTCTGCTCAAGTCCGTGGTCGCGGCCCTTGCCGTCGGCGCGTTGGGCTGATGGTAGCCTGATCACCAGTGTGGTCCGGGCCTGCCGTTCGGCCGGTCCGAGCCATAAAGAAGACCGTTGCCCGTCAAGGGCAGATCGAATACGTATTGGGGTGACCACATGGCTCTGACGCCGGAAGATGTTGTCAACAAGCGGTTCCAGCCGACCAAGTTCCGTGAAGGCTACGATCAGGACGAGGTGGACGATTTCCTCGACGAAATCGTGGTCGAGCTGCGTCGCCTGAACCAGGAGAACGACGAACTGCGCCGCAAGGTCTCGGAGCTGCAGTCCGGTGAGACCGGTCAGTCCGCCGTCCCGGCACCCGTGTCCGCCGACGGTTCCGGGGATCCGTCCACGGCCTCGCAGGAGGACGTGACGGTGGCGGCTGACGCTGAGTCTGCTTCCGTCACCGAGGCCCCCGTGGACGAGGAGGAGGCGGATCAGGCCCCGGCCACCGCCGCTGGAACCACCGTCCCGGCCGCGAAGTCCGAGCCGGTCGTGACCGAGCCCGCGCCGGCCGCAGCGGCCACCGGGGCCCAGCCCGTCACCCAGCCGGCTGCAACCGGCGCGCCGGAGCCCGGAGCCGCCCACGGCGCCACCGCCACCTCGGCCGCCGGTGTGCTGGCCATGGCACAGAAGCTGCATGACGACTATGTGGCTGAGGGTCAGACCAAGCGGGAACACATCATCCAGGAGGCCGAGAGCGAGGCCACCGGGCTGGTCAACGACGCCCAGGAGAAGTCCCGCAAGACCCTGGCGGAGCTCGAGGAGAAGAAGTCGGTGCTCGAGCGCAAGGTTGAGCAGCTCAAGGGCTTCGAGCGTGACTACCGCGCCCGTCTGAAGGCCTACATCGAGGGTCAGCTGCGTGACCTGCAGAACCAGGGTCCGATCCAGGACGAGGCCACCGCCTCGCACTGATCGTTACCGGCCTGCGGGCCGCGCGACACCCCACGATCACAGAACCGGGCCGGCCATGGTGAGACACCATGGCCGGCCCGGGCTGTTACCACCGACCCCGGCCCGGAGCCGGACTGCACCGAAGGACTGCCTGCGTGATCCCTACCGAGCCCAGCCGACCCGACGCGCAGCCCGCGGGTCCCCGTCCGGCACGCAGACGGCATCGGGCGTGGATCGCCGGACTGGTGTTCGCGGTGGGATACATCGCGGACCAGCTGACCAAGCGCTGGGTGGAGACCACCATGACGGAGGGGCAGATCACGGATGTCCTGGCGCCGGTGCTGCGCTGGCACTTCATCCGCAACCCCGGTGCGGCCTTCTCCATCGGCGAGGAACACACCTGGGTCTTCACCATCATCCAGGCGGCCGTCGGGATCTTCGTGGTGGTCCTGCTCTTCCGGGTCCGCTCCGCCGTCTGGGCCGTGGCCCTGGGCGGACTCCTCGGCGGCGTCCTCGGGAACCTCACGGACCGGCTCTTCCGCCCGCCCGGCTTCGGCGTGGGACACGTGGTGGACTTCATCGCGCTGCCGAACTTCGCCATCTTCAACATCGCGGACTCGCTGATCGTCTGCTCCATGAGCGGCATCGTGCTGCTCATGTTCACCGGATACCGGCTCGACGGCACCCGAGAGGTGACGGAGAGGACCGCCGGACAAGCCACCGGGCAGGGCCGTGACCTCGACTCCTGAACCCGGCCTGGCCGTCGTCGTACCCCAGCCCCCGGACCTGGGCCGGCGAGTGGACGCCGTGGTGGCGACCGCCCTCGGCGTCTCCCGTACCAAGGCCGCGGCGTGGTGTGCGGCGGGACAGGTGAGCCAGCGACCGGCCGGCGCACTCTCACCCGGGCGGCCCGTGGCGAAGTCCGCAAGGGTGGCGGCCGGCACGGAACTCGTGGTCGACATCCCCGAGGAACCCAACCCGCTGGACGTGAAGGTGGAGATCGTGGAGGACCTGAGAATCCTGGCCGATGAGCCGGACTACGTAGTCGTGGACAAACCGGTTGGGGTGGCGGCGCACCCGTCACCGGGGTGGGTCGGGCCCACCGTGGTCGGGGGACTGGCCGGCGCCGGCTACCGGATCTCCACCTCGGGCGCCGCCGAACGGCAGGGGATCGTGCACCGTCTGGACGTGGGGACCTCCGGCATCATGGTGGTGGCCAAGTCCGAACGGGCCTACACCGCGCTTAAGGACGCCTTCCGGGACCGGACCCCGCAGAAGACCTACCACGCCGTGGTGCAGGGCCTGCCGGATCCACTGAACGGGACCATCGACGCGCCGATCGGCCGTCACCCGGGACACGACTGGAGGTTCGCGGTCCTGGACGGCGGCCGCAACTCCGTGACCCATTACCAGACGCTGGAGGCCTTCGGCCGGGCGACCCTGGTGGAGGTCACCTTGGAGACCGGGCGGACGCACCAGATCCGCGTGCACTTCTCCGCCCTGCGCCACCCCTGTGCCGGGGACCTGACCTACGGTGCCGACCCGAGGCTGGCGGCCGAACTCGGACTGACGCGGCAGTGGCTGCACGCCCACCGCCTCGGCTTCCCCCACCCGGTCACCGGGCAGTGGGTGCACTACGAGAGCCCCTACCCGCAGGACCTGGTCTATGCGCTGGGCGTGTTGCGCGGCGAGTGACTAGGGTGGTTGACCGGCAGAACGAGCAGTAGGGAAGAACAGAGCATGACCGCCACAGCGCAGAGTACCCGGGACGCAGCCAAGGACGGCGGATTCGCCCACCTCCACACCCACACGGAATATTCCATGCTGGACGGCGCGGCCAAGCTGACCGAGTTGTTCGACGAGACCGAGCGGCTTGGCATGGACTCCATCGCCATCACGGACCACGGCTACCTCTTCGGGGCCTTCGACTTCTGGAAGAAGGCCACCGACGCCGGCATCAAGCCGATCATCGGTCTCGAGGCCTACCTGGCCCCCGGACACCAGCACCGCACGGACAAGACCAAGGTCCGGTGGGGTGAGCAGAACCAGCGTGGAGACGACGTCTCGGGCGGCGGCGCCATCACCCACATGACCTTGCTGTCCAAGAACAACACGGGCATGCACAACCTGTTCCGGGCCGGGTCCATCGCCTCCCTGGACGCCGCGTACGCCAAGTGGCCGCGGATCGACCGGGAACTGCTCTCCACGTACTCCGAAGGGCTGATCGGCACCACGGGCTGCCCCTCGGGGGAGGTCCAGACCCGTCTGCGGCTGGGCCAGTACAACGAGGCACGCCAGGCCGCGGCCGAGTTCCAGGACATCTTCGGCAAGGAGAACTTCTACTGCGAGCTGATGTTCCACGGCCTGGACCTGGAGAAGCGGGTGGTGAACGACCTGCTCAAGCTCTCCAAGGACCTGAACCTGCCGTTGCTGGCCACCAACGACCTGCACTACACCCATGAGCATGACGCCAAGCCGCACGAGGCGCTGCTGGCCATCCAGTCCGGCTCCACGCTGCTGGAGCCCACCTATGACCAGGGCGGCTCGCGCTTCGCCTTCTCCGGCACCGAGTTCTACCTGAAGTCCCCGCGGCAGATGCGGGACCTGTTCTCCGAGTTCCCGGAGGCCTGTGACAACACGCTGCTGATCGCGGAGCAGTGCGAGGTGTCCTTCGACACCCAGGCCAACTACATGCCGAAGTTCCCCTGCCCGCCGGGCGAGGACGAGACGAGCTGGCTGACCAAGGAGGTCGCCACCGGGTTGGCCTTCCGCTACCCGGACGGCGTCCCCTCCCACGTGCGCAAGCAGGCCGACTACGAGCTGGACGTCATCATCTCGATGGGGTTCCCCGGCTACTTCCTGGTGGTGGCCGACTTCATCAACTGGGCCAAGGACCACGGCATCCGAGTAGGGCCCGGCCGTGGCTCGGGCGCCGGCTCCATGGTCGCCTACGCCCTGAAGATCACCGAGTTGGACCCCCTGGCGCACGGGCTGATCTTCGAGCGGTTCCTGAACCCGGACCGCGTGTCCATGCCTGACTTCGACGTCGACTTCGATGATCGCCGCCGCTCCGAGGTGATCGACTACGTCACCGAGAAGTACGGCGATGAGCGCGTGGCCATGATCGTCACCTACGGCACCATCAAGACCAAGCAGGCACTGAAGGACTCCGCCCGGGTGATGGGCTTCCCGTTCTCCATGGGGGAGACGCTCACCAAGGCGCTGCCGCCGGCCGTGATGGCCAAGGACATCCCGCTCAACGAGATCGAGGACAAGAAGTCCTCCCGCTACGGCGAGGCCGGGGAGTTCCGCGAGCTGGTCTCCACCGATCCAGACGCCGGGAAGGTCTTCGAGACCGCCAAGGGCGTGGAGGGGCTGAAGCGGCAGTGGGGCGTGCACGCCGCCGGCGTGATCATGTCCTCCGAGCCGATCATCGACGTCATCCCGATCATGCGCCGCCTCCAGGACGGGCAGGTCATCACCCAGTTCGACTACCCCACCGCCGAGGGGCTCGGGCTGATCAAGATGGACTTCCTCGGGTTGAGGAACCTGACGATCATCTCGGATGCCATCGAGAACATCCAGATGAACCAGGACTTCACCTTGGACTTGGAATCGCTGACGTTCGATGACAGGCCCTCCTACGAACTGCTGGCCCGGGGCGACACCCTGGGCGTGTTCCAGCTGGACGGCGGCCCCATGCGGGCGCTGCTGAAGATGATGAAGCCGGACAACTTCGAGGACATCTCGGCCACCATCGCGCTCTACCGGCCGGGGCCCATGGGCGCGAACTCGCACACGAACTACGCGCTGCGCAAGAACGGGCAGCAGGAGATCACCCCGATCCACCCGGAGCTCGAGGAGCCGCTGGCCGAGATCCTGGGCACCACCTACGGCCTGATCGTGTACCAGGAACAGGTCATGGCCATCGCCCAGAAGGTCGCCGGATTCTCGCTGGGCCAGGCGGACATCCTGCGCCGCGCCATGGGCAAGAAGAAGAAGTCCGAGCTGGACAAGCAGTACGCGGGGTTCCACCAGGGCATGGTGGACCACGGGTACTCGGAGGCCGCCGTCAAGGCACTCTGGGACATCCTGCTGCCGTTCTCCGACTATGCCTTCAACAAGGCACACTCGGCCGCCTACGGGCTCGTGTCCTACTGGACCGCCTACCTAAAGGCCCACTACCCGGCCGAGTACATGGCCGCCCTGCTCACCTCCGTGGGTGATGACAAGGACAAGATGGCCCTGTACCTGAACGAGTGCCGCCGGATGGGCATCTCCGTGCTGCCGCCGGACGTCAACGAGTCCTCCCTGTACTTCACCTCGGTCGGCAAGGACATCCGCTTCGGCATGGGCGCGGTCCGCAACGTCGGCTCGAACGCCGTGGCCGGGATGGTCGCCGCCCGCGAGGAGAAGGGGGCCTTCGCCTCCTTCCAGGACTTCTTCAAGAAGGTCCCGGCGGTGGTGTGCAACAAGCGCACCATCGAGTCGCTCATCAAGGCCGGCGGCTTCGACTCCCTGGGTGACGCCCGCCGGGCGTTGCTGGCGGTGCACGAGGAGGCCGTGGACGCGGCGGTGGCGCAGAAGCGCCAGGAGGCCAACAACCAGTTCGACTTCTTCTCCCTGCTCGAGGAGGAAGGGGGAGACGCCGGGGACGCCGGCTTCGGCATCGAGGTCCCGGACATGCCGGAGTGGGACAAGAACGACAAGCTCACCTTCGAACGCGAGATGCTCGGCCTCTACGTCTCCGACCACCCGCTGCAGGGGCTGGACGGTGTGCTGGCCCAGCACGCGGACATCTCCATCACGCATATCCTGTCCGACGACGGCCCCTCCGATGGTGCCATGGTCACCATCGCGGGGCTCATCACCAGCCTCGAGCGGCGCATCGCCAAGAGTTCCGGCAACGCCTATGCGCGGACGGAGATCGAGGACCTGGGGGCGTCGATGGACGTGATGTTCTTCGGCAAGGCCTATGCGCCGATCGCCACGATGCTGGCCCAGGACCTCGTGGTGGCCGTCAAGGGCAGGGTGCAGCGGCGCGACGACGGTTCGATCTCCCTGAGTGCCCAGGAGCTGACCATCCCGGACCTCTCGGACGGCCACTCCGGTCCGGTCTCCCTCACCATGGCGGAGTTCAAGGCCACCGAGGCCATGGTCACCGCGTTGGGCGACGTGCTCAAGACGCACCCCGGCACCACGGAGGTGCGCCTCCAACTCACCAAGGCCCGGACCAAGGACATCATCCAGTTGGGCGCGGACTTCCGGGTCAGCCCGAACCCCGCGCTCTTCGGTGATCTCAAGGTGCTGCTGGGCCCGGCCTGTCTGGAGTGAGCAACCACTACATCTGGTAATCACACGATTGTCATTACGCCATATGTGGGTTTATGATGAACCGTGAGCACATCGGCTGAAGGGAGCGTCAGAGACTGATGCACTGTCCCTTCTGTCGGCACGAGGACTCCCGGGTGGTGGACTCCCGCTCGCTGGATGACGGTTCGGCCATCCGCCGGCGCCGCCAGTGCCAGTCCTGCGGGAAGCGCTTCACCACCATGGAGACCACGGCGTTGACGGTCGTCAAGCGCTCCGGGGTGGCAGAACCCTTCGAGCGGTCGAAGGTCATCAACGGCGTCCGGAAGGCGTGTCAGGGCCGGCCGGTCACCAGCGACGACCTGGCCATGCTGGCGCAGGAGGTCGAGGAGACCATCCGGGCCACGGGTAATGCCGAGGTGGACGCCCACGAGGTGGGGTTGGCGATCCTGGATCCGCTGCGCCGCCTGGACCAGGTGGCCTACCTGCGGTTCGCGTCCGTCTACCAGGCGTTCGAGTCCCTGGACGACTTCGCGCGTGCCGTCGAGGACCTGCGGTCGGCTGGAAACCAGCCGGAGGCCGCGGTCAGAGCCCTGCAGCCGAGGCTCTTCACCCGCTGAGGCGGAAGGCCCCACGGGGCATTGAGACTGCCGATGGCGGCTCCGGAGGGGAAGCCGGAGCCGCCATCGGTCACCACTCCAGCGTGGTCTACCAACTGGGCGGCCTACCGGGCCGCTTTCCTCCCAGCCTTCTCCGCCTTCTTCTCAGCCTTCTTGTCAGTCTTCTTGCCCGCCTGATGGTCCGCCTTCTGGTCGGACTGCTTCTCGGTCGCGACCGGATCCATCCCACCGTCCACCGACCGTTGCGCCATCGCCTGGTCGGCGGCCTTCCGGGCGGTGCCGAGCAGGGCCTGCCGGGTCGCGGCGCCGGCCGAGGTGTCGGTGGCCCAGAGTGCGGCCCCCACGATGCCGGCATTGTTCTTCAACGCGGCCGGGACGATCGGGGCTCGGAGGTCCAGGAGCGGCAGGTAGTCGTCCGGTCGCTTGGAGATGCCGCCGCCCACGATGATCAGGTCCGGGTAGAAGATGCGCTCCACGTAGGAGAAGTACCGCTGGAGCCGTTCGGCGTAGGCCGGCCAGTCCAACCCATCCCGTTCCCGCGCCGCGGCCGAGGCACGGGTCTCGGCGACCGCCCCGTCGAGTTCGATCGTGCCGAGCTCGAGGTTGGGGACCAGTTCGCCGTCTCGGAACAGCCCAGCCCCGATGCCCGTGCCCAGGGTGATGACCAGGACCGTTCCCTGTACGCCCCGGCCGGCGCCATGACGCACCTCGGCCAAGCCGGCCGCATCCGCGTCGTTCACGGTGGACACCGGGCGCTTCAACGCCTCGGAGAACAAGCCGTCCACGTCGGTGTCGATCCAGGAGGCGTCCATGTTGGTGGCCGTCAGACAGACCCCCTGGTGGATGACGGCCGGGAAGTCGATGCCCACGGGCAGGGTCCGGGACGGGGCGCCCGGACGGGGGTCCAGTTCCCCCACGATCTCGGTCAGCACGGAGGCCACGGCCTCGGGGACGGCCGGTTGCGGGGTGGGGATGCGGAAGCGGTCGCCCACCAGGCGGCCGGTCTTCGGGCCCTCTCCCAGCTGGACGATCCCGCCCTTCATCCCGGTGCCGCCGATGTCCACACCGATGGTCGTGAACAGGCCGGTGGCCGGGTCGGTGGTCTTCTTCGCCATGGTGCGCTCCGGGGATCTGGGGTCGGGGTGTGGGGTCGGGGTTATGGGGTCGGTGGGTGGGTTCGGTGCCGGGATCAGGGCAGCGTCAGGATCTCGGCGCCGTCGTCGGTGACCACCAAGGTGTGTTCGAACTGGGCGGTGCGTTTGCGGTCCCGCGTCACCACGGTCCAGTCGTCGTCCCACATGTCCCACCGGATGGTGCCAAGGGTGATCATCGGCTCGATCGTGAAGACCATGCCGGGGGCCATCACCGTGTTGTGCGCGGGCGCGGCGTCGTAGTGCGGGATGACCAGGCCGGAGTGGAACTCGCGGCCCACGCCGTGACCGATGAAGTCGCGGACCACGCCGTAGCCGAACCGCTTGGCGTAGGACTCGATCGCGCGGCCGATCACGTTGATCTCGCGCCCCGGCTTGACCGCCTTGATCCCGCGCATCATGGCCTCGTGGGTGCGTTCCACCAGCAGGCGGGACTCCTCGTCCACCGTGCCGACCAGGTAGGTCATGTTGTGGTCGCCGTGGTGGCCGTCCAGATAGGCGGTGATGTCCAGGTTGATGATGTCCCCGTCCTCGAGGACCGTGTCATCCGGGATGCCGTGGCAGATCACCTCGTTCAGCGAGGTGCAGATGGCCTTGGGGAAGCCCTTGTAGCCCAGGCAGGACGGGTACGCCCCGTGGTCGCAGATGAACTCGTGGGCGATCCGGTCCAGGGTCGCCGTCGTGACGCCCGGTGCGATGTGCCGGGCCGCCTCCTCCATGGCCTGGGCCGCGATGCGCCCTGCCGCCCGGATCTTCTCGATGCCTTCGGCATCATAGAAATCAGAGCCGTTGCCCTCATCGGCCGTGGCCCGGCCGACATACTCCGGACGCTGAATGTGGGCGGGGACCGACAGCTGGGGGGCGACGACGCCCGGCACCAGGGTGCCCAGCGGTGCCTTCGAGCCGGGCTCGCCGCGGGACGGGCCTTCGGGGGTCGGCCCGTTGTGGCTGGTGGGACGGACGGTGGACTGCTGCTGGACGTTCTGGGACATAGTCCGATCCTATCGCCGCAGTGGGCCCCTCCCGTTAGGGTGGGCCCATGAGCGAATACTGGTACAACGTCATCAGCCACCAGGTCGAGGAGGGCCCGCAGTCGGATTGGTCGAAGCTGCTGGGTCCCTATGCCTCCCGGGTGGAGGCCGAACAGGCGATCGCCCAGGTCCAGGCCAACAACGAGCGCTGGGACGAGGCCGACGAGGACGCCAACGACTGAGCTGCCGGCTCAGGACTCGAAGCCGTGCTCCGGGGCGGGGAAGGTCCCCTCGAGGACATCGCGTCGGTAGGCGGTGACGGCCTGGGACACCTCGCTGCGCAGATCGGCGTACTGCTTGACGAAACGCGGCATCTTCCCCGCCCGCAGCCCCAGCATGTCCTGCCACACCAGGACCTGTCCCGTGGTGGCGCCCCCGGCGCCGATCCCCACGGTGGGCACGTGCAGGGCCTCATCCACCCGGCGGGCGATGTCGGCGGGGACCATCTCCATCAGGACCGCGAAGGCCCCGGCATCCTGGAGGACGGTGGCCTCGTGGATCATGGACTCGGCCGCGTCACCGCCACGGCCCTGGACGCGGTAGCCGCCCAGGACGTTCTCCGATTGGGGGGTGAAGCCGATGTGCGCCATCACGGGTACCCCGGCATCCGTCATCATCCCCACGTGCTCGGCGTAGCGTTCCCCGCCCTCCATCTTCACGGCGTGCACCCCGGCCTCCTTGACCAGCCGGATGGCACTCTCGGTCGCCTGCTGGGCGGAGAGCTCGTAGGAGCCGAACGGCAGATCGGCCAGCACCATGGCCCGGCGGGTCCCGCGGACCACGGAGCCGGCGAAGACGATCATCTCGTCCATGGTGATCGGCAGGGTGGTGGCGTGACCCATCACGTTGTTGGCCGCCGAGTCGCCCACGAGGATGGTCTCGAGGCCGGCCTCATCGAAGATCTGGGCCATCTGGAAATCGTAGGCGGTCAGCATGGCGAACCTCCGGCCCTCGTCCTTGGCCTGCTGCAGGTGCACGGTGCGGTAACGGGCCGGGGCGGGGGCGGCGTAGGGCGCGATTTCATTCTCAGCCATGGCCGCAGTCTAGCGGCCCGTCGGGAGCCCTGACCGGGCCGGTCGCACTACAGTGGAGCCAACCGCAGGTGGTGCCGAGTTCCGATGCGGTTGCCCAGACGTTCCAACAGGAGGCCGCCAGAGACCATGGATCGCCAACAGGAGTTTGTCCTCAGGACCATCGAGGACCGGGACGTGCGCTTCGTCCGACTGTGGTTCACCGACGTCACCGGGACCCTGAAGTCCGTGGCGCTGGCTCCGGCAGAAGTCGAGGGGGCCTTTGCCGAGGGGTTGGGGTTCGACGGGTCCTCGATCGACGGGTACACCCGCATCTTCGAATCCGACATGCTGCTGCAGCCCGATCCCTCGACGTTCCAGATCCTGCCGTGGCGTGGCGAGGAGGAACCGACCTCCCGGATGTTCTGCGACGTGCTCACCCCGGACGGTGAACCCTCCGCGGCCGATCCCCGCCAGGTCTTGCGGCGCCAGCTGTCCCGGGCCGCGGAGATGGGCTTCACGTTCTACACGCACCCCGAGATCGAGTTCTACCTGCTGAAGTCCAAGGACCTGGGGCCTGACGGCCAGCCGATCCCCGTGGATCAGGCCGGCTACTTCGACCACGAGCCCGGCGGCGTGGCCACGGACTTCCGTCGGCACGCCGTCAACATGCTGGAGGCCATCGGCATCTCGGTGGAGTTCAGCCACCATGAGTCCGGCCCGGGCCAGAACGAGATCGACCTGCGGTACGCGGACGCCCTGCAGACGGCGGACAACATCATGACCTTCCGGACGGTCATCAAGGAGGTGGCCCAGCTCCAGGGCAACTACGCCACCTTCATGCCCAAGCCGTTCGGTCAGCATGCCGGCTCCGGCATGCACACCCACTTCTCCCTGTTCGAGGGGGACTCGAACGCCTTCTTCGAGCCCAGTGCGGAGTTCCACCTCTCCACGACGGGCCGCCGGTTCATCGCCGGGCTGCTGCACCACAGCGTGGAGGTCACCGCCATCACGAACCAGTTCGTGAACTCCTACAAGCGCCTCTGGGGCGGGGGAGAGGCCCCCTCGTACGTGTCCTGGGGGCACAACAACCGCTCGGCGCTGGTCCGGGTGCCCCTGTACAAGCCGGACAAGGCCGGGTCCGCCCGGGTGGAATACCGCGGGATCGACGCCTCGGCCAACCCCTACCTGACCTACGCGGTGCTCCTGGCCGCGGGGCTGAAGGGGATCGAGGAGGAGTACGAGCTGCCCGAGGCCGCCGCCGAGGACATCAGCGCGCTGACCTCCATGGAGCGCCGGGCGCTGGGCCATCATTCCCTGCCGGGAACCCTCCACGACGCCCTGCGGGCCATGGAGGAGTCCGAGTTCGTGGCGGAGGTGCTGGGGGAGACGGTCTTCGAGAACTTCCTGAGGAACAAGCGCCAGGAGTGGGACGAGTACCGGGTCGAGGTCACGCCGTTCGAGCTGCAGCGTAACCTCGGCATCCTCTGAGGCGGCATGACCTCCACAGCGGATCAGGCCGGTCCCGGGCGGAAGACACTCGTCAGCGCCGGCTTCGCGGACTGGTCCAGGGCCCGCGAGCTCCTGGCCTCCCCTGAGCTCGACGCCCTGGACCGGGACGGTCTGGTCGAGGCCCTGGCCCATGCACCGGACCCCGACCAGGCGCTGATCCTGCTCATCCGGCTGCTGGAACGGGCCCCCGCCGTGGCCCGGGTGCTCGGGGATGCCCACGGCTCCCTCGCCCTGGCCCGCCTGCTGGGCACCTCGGAGGCCCTGGGCGAGTTCCTCATCCGCCGACCGGACCACGTGGACCTGCTCACCGATCCGGACGCGGCCGCCGCCACCGCCCCCGTGCTCGGACCGGGGGGACTGGCAGCGGATTCCTCGCCCCTGCGTTCGCTGCTGTTGGAATCTGTCGGCGCGGATCCCTCCGCAGCCCGCCCCGTGGCCACCCTGCGGGGCAAGGAGGCCGCCGCGGCGCTGCGGATCGCCTACCGCCGCCAACTCACGGCGCTGGCCATCCGAGACGTGACCGCCGCAGATCCGCGGGCGGCTGAGCCGGCGGTGTCCGCCTGGTTGGCCGATCTGGCCGGCGCCGCGATCGAGGCGGGCCTGGCCGCCTCCCGTGCGGACGCCGTCGAGCAGTTCGGCCCGGACACCGACCGGGTGGGACTGTCCGTCATCGGGATGGGCAAGTGCGGGGCGCGGGAGCTGAACTACATCTCGGATGTGGACGTCATCTTCGTCCACGACTCCGTCCTCGGAGACGACCACCGGGCGGCGTCGATCGCCTCCGCGCTGGCCTCGGGGATCTCGAAGTACGCCACGGCCGCCGCACCCGAACAGGGGTTGTGGGAGATCGATGCCAACCTGCGCCCGGAGGGCAAGGACGGGGCATTGTCCCGGACGGTGGAATCCCACGCCGAGTACTACCGGCGCTGGGCGCACACCTGGGAGTTCCAGGCGCTGCTCAAGGCCCGTCCCATCGCCGGCGATCCGGACCTGGGCACGGAGTACATCGAGACCATCTGGCCCCTGGTGTGGACCAGTTCGGAGCGGGAGGGATTCGTCGCCTCCGTGCAGGAGATGCGCGGGCGGGTCCTGGCGAACATCGCCCACCAGAACCGGGACCGGGAGATCAAGCTCGGGGCCGGCGGACTGCGGGACGTGGAGTTCACCGTCCAGCTGCTGCAACTGGTGCACGGCAAGACCGAGGAATCCGTGCGGGTGAGGAACACGCTTCGGGCGATCCGCGCCCTGGAGGAACGGTCCTTCATCGGGAGGAAGGACGCCGAGACCCTCTCGGCCGCCTACCGGTACCTGCGGCTGCTGGAACACCGCATCCAGCTCGTCCACCTGCGGCGCACCCACCTCATGCCGGACACGTCCCAGGCACTCTGGGTCCTGGCGCGGGCGGCGAAAGGCCCCGGTGAGCTCGGCCCCTCGGACGCCGCCGGGCTGACCTCCCTGTGGAAGCGCACCCGCAAGACGGTCCGCTCGCTGCATGAGAGGATCTTCTACCGCCCGCTGCTGTCCACCACCGCCGCGCTCTCCGCGGATGAGGCGAGGCTGACCCCGGAGGCGGTCCGCCAGCGACTCGCCGCCCTGGGCTACCTCGATCCGGCCGGGGCGATCCAGCACATCGAGGCGCTCACCGCCGGTGTCTCCCGCCGTTCTGCGCTGCAGCGCCAGCTGCTGCCGGTGATGCTCGGCTGGCTGGCCAGCGGCCCCAACCCCGACGGCGGCCTGCTCGGTTTCCGGCGGCTCTCGGAATCGCTGGGCAACTCCCCGTGGTTCCTGGGCATGCTCCGGGACTCTTCGGCGGCGGCTGAGCGACTCTGTCAGATCCTCTCCCTGTCCTCCTACATCTCGGACATGCTGGAGCACCTTCCGGAGGCGGCCGCGTGGTTGGGCCGGGACCGGGACCTGGTGCCGATGTCCTTCGAGACGCAGTGGCAGGAGATCCGGGCGAAGATGTCGCGGCACCCCGATCCGGACGAGGCCATCCGCCAGATCCGGTTGATCCGCCAGCGGGAGATCCTGCGCACGGCCATTGCGGACGCCGCGGGCCTGCTGGACCAGGACGCCGTGGGGCGGGCGCTCTCGGATGCGGACCGCGCCGCCGTGCTCGGGGCCTTGCACGTGGCGGAGAACTCGCTGTTCGGTCATCCGGACCAGCGGATGCAGGGCCCGGGCGGAGCCGGTGAGGCGGGCCGCGCCGAGGAGCTGACGGACGTCCTGGTGGTGGCCATGGGACGCCAGGGCGGGCGGGAGATCGGCTACGGCTCCGACCTGGACGTGCTGTTCGTGCACCGGCCCCGGACGGGAGCAGACGTGGATGCGGCCCAACGTCAGGCCGTGGACCTGTCCAAGCTGGTCACCTCGTTGCTGACGAAACCGTGCAGGCCTCCGGTGCTGGGTGAACGGCCGCTGGTGATGGATGCGGACCTCAGGCCGGAGGGCAAGAAGGGACCGCTCGTCCGGTCGCTGGACTCCTACCGGGAGTACTACCGCCGCTGGGCTGAGATCTGGGAGGTCCAGGCCCTCCTGAAGGCTCGCCCAGTGGCCGGCAGCGCGGACCTGGCCGAGGAGTTCACCGCCTGGGCGGACTCCGTGCGCTACGCGGGAGACCCCGGGGCGGCCTCCATCCGGGAGATCCGGCGGATCAAGGCCCGGGTGGAGGCCGAACGGCTGCCCCGCGGCGCCGATCCGGCCCGGCATCTGAAACTGGGCCGCGGCGGGCTGACGGATGTCGAATGGCTGATCCAGACCCTGCAGCTGCAGCATGCGGCGGACTATGCATCCCTCCGGACCCCCTCCAGCATGGACGCCCTGGAGGCCCTCGCCCACGAGGGGATCCTGCCGGCCGAGGACGCCGAGGTGCTGGACCGGGCCTGGCATCTGGCCACCCGGATCCGCGCCGGGAACATCGTCTGGTCCGGCAAGCCCTCGGACACGCTGCCGACCAAGCGGCAGGACCTCGAGGCGGTGGCCCGCTGGTGCGGCTACGAGCTCGGCCAGGCCGCCCAGCTGGAGGAGGACTACCTCCGGTCCACCCGTCACGCCCGGCAGGTCTTCGAGAAGCACTTCTACGGGGCCTGAGCGGCCCTGGCAGTTCGCCTCATGGCGTGGGTGTGAACGCCGCACGGGACGCGGTGAAACCCGGGCCGTCTGCCAGGGAACAGGCCATGCCGTCCTCGGAGGACTCGCAGTGGACGTCGCCGACCTCCAGGGCCTGCCCGTACTCGAGCGTCCGGGCCCCGGACGCGAAGAAGACCCCCTCGCGCTGACACCCGGCCTCCGCCGTTCCGTCACGCGTGATGGCCGTCCACGGCCCGTTGGCGTCGGGGTCATCACAGGAGGGGAGGTTCTCCACCACGTCACGGGCGTGGCATCCGGCCAGGAACCCGGTGGCCCCCTCCGGATCGATGCCACAGGCCAGATTACCGGTGGGGGATTCGAACACGTAGACCCCGGAGTCGTCCGACCGCGCGAAGTCGCCCGGATCCACCGTCTCCCAGCCCGGTTCCGCTGTGGGTTCGGTCCGCTCTCCGATGCCGGGCTCTGAACCCTGAGCTGGGACGTGGCTCTCGGCAGCAGGGGACTGCCCCTCGGCGCAGCCGGCCAGCGACAGGGCAGTCAGGGACAGCAGGCTCACGACCAGCAACGGGGCACGGCTCATGCACCCACCCTGTCCCCGCGACGCCGGACCGGAGAACCACCCGGGCCGCCGGGAGCAGGATCGTCATCGAATCGTCACCTGCCGGTCCGCGACCTCACCGCCGGATGACGTGCTCGCCCAACAGCTCGAGGGTGCGGTGCCGGGCCGCGAGGTCCGGCGCGGCGTTGGTGATGATCAGTTCATCCGCGTTGACGCGTTCGCGGAATTCATCGAGGTAGGTCCGGACCGTGTCGATGGTGCCCACGGCGGTGTACTTCATCATGGACAGCACCTGCTCGCCACCGGCGGAGTGCAGCAGCATGGTGACGTCCTCCTCGCTGAGATCACGGCCCCGGCCGAGCATCTGCCGGATGCGGTGCCGGCGGGAGACCTCCAGCTGGGCGTGTGCCTCCGCCTCGGTGTCCGCGGCGATCACGTTGAGCGCGGCGATGAAATGGGGCTCCGGGTAGTCCTCGGACGGCTCGAAGGACTCGCGGTAGAGGCGCGCGGCGTGCTCCAGCATCTGCGGAGCGAAGTGGGAGGCGAAGGAGTAGCCCAGGCCCAGGGCCGCCGCGAGCTGGGCGCCGTACTGGGAGGAGCCGAGTATGTACAGCGGGACATCCGTCCCGCTGCCGGGAAAGGCCTCGACGCCGGGGATGAGCGTCTGGCCCTTGAGGTAGCCCTGGAGCTCCTTGACGTCCCGTGGGAAGGTGTCCGCCGCGGAGGGATCCCGGCGCAGGGCCATCATGGTGCGCTGGTCGGTCCCGGGGGCCCGCCCCAGACCGAGATCGATCCGGCCCGGGTGGATCTCGGCCAGCGTGCCGAACTGCTCGGCGATCACCAGGGGGGAGTGGTTGGGCAGCATGATGCCGCCCGCGCCCAGCCGGATCGTGGAGGTCTGATCGGCCACGTGCCCGATCAGCACCGAGGTGGCTGAGGAGGCGATGGAGGGGAAGTTGTGATGCTCTGCGAACCAGATCCGGCGGAAGCCCTGCTCCTCCGCCTTCTGGGCCAGTTCGACGCTGGCGGCCACCGCCTGGGAGACGGGTTGTCCCGGCAGCACGGTGGACAGGTCGAGGACGGACAACGGGTAGCTCACAAGGCACCTTTCACGCAGGGGATCTTCGCACCAGACACAGCCTCTGACCGGCCCGTTCTATTCCCGGCGGGCGGCTCGCCGGTGGTACCGCACGGGCAGGGCCTAGAACGACGGCGGCACCTCCGGCGACCTGTCAAGGTCACCGGAGGCGCCGCCGTCGGGAGAATCCGTGGTGCTCACCGACCGTGCGGCCGGCCCCGGTCACACGCCGTAGTAGAGCTCGAACTCGTACGGGTTCGGACGGATGGACAGCGGCAGGATCTCGTTCTCCCGCTTGTACTCGATCCACGCCTCGATGAGGTCCTCGGTGAAGACATCCCCGGCCAGCAGGAACTCGTGGTCCGCCTCCAGGGCGCGCAGGGCCTCCTCCAGGGAGGCCGGCGCCTTCTGGATGGACGCGGCCTCCTCGGCGGGCAGCTCGTACAGGTCCTTGTCGATCGGCTCGGCCGGCTCGATCCGGTTGCGGATACCGTCCAGGCCGGCCATCAGCTGGGCGGCGAAGGCCAGATAGGGGTTGCCGGACGGGTCCGGGGCGCGGAACTCCAGGCGCTTGGCCTTCGGATTCGAGCCGGTGATCGGGATGCGGATGGCCGCGGAGCGGTTGCCCTGGGAGTACACCATGTTGATCGGCGCCTCGTAGTGCTTCACCAGGCGCTTGTAGGAGTTCACCGTGGGGTTGGTGAACGCCAGGACGGCGGAGGCGTGCTTGAGCAGGCCGCCGATGTACCAGCGGGCCGTGTCCGAGAGGTTGGCATAGCCCTTCTCGTCATAGAACAGCGGTTCGCCGCCGTTCCACAGCGACTGGTGGCAGTGCATGCCGGAGCCGTTGTCACCGAAGACCGGCTTCGGCATGAAGGTGGCGGTCTTGCCGTAGGCCTCCGCGGTGTTCTTGACCACGTACTTGAACTTCATCAGGTCATCCGCCGCGTGGGTCAGCGTGTTGAACCGGTAGTTGATCTCAGCCTGCCCGGCGGCGCCGACCTCGTGGTGGGAGCGTTCCACCTCCAAGCCGACCTCGTCCAGGGTCACGCAGATCGCATCGCGCAGGTCGGCCTGCTTGTCCACCGGGGACACGGGGAAGTAGCCGCCCTTCACGGGGGTCTTGTGGCCCAGGTTGCCGCCCTCTTCCGCGCGGCCCGTGTTCCACCAGGCCTCGTCCGAATCGACCGAGTAGAAGCTGTGGTTCGGCGTGGACTGGTACCGGACGTCCTCGAAGATGAAGAACTCGGCCTCGGAGGCGAAATTCGCGGTGTCGGCGATACCGGTGGAGGCGAGGTATTCCTCCGCCTTCTGGGCCACGCCGCGGGGATCGCGGTGGTAGGGCTCACCGGTCCGCGGGTTGACGATCGAGAAGCTCATGACGAGCGTCTTCTCCACGCGGAACGGGTCCAGGTAGGCGGTGGCCACGTCCGGGATCAGCTGCATGTCCGACTCGGCGATCCCCTGGAAGCCGCGGATCGAGGAGCCGTCGAACAGCTGACCCTCGACGAAGAAGTCCTCGTCCACCGCCTTCGCCGGAAGGTTGAAGTGCTGCTGGACGCCTGGCAGGTCGGTGAAACGGACGTCGACGAAGACGACATCCTCGTCCTTGATGAACTGCAGGACGTCCTGGGCGGTGGTGAACATCGGGTGTGCTCCTCGGGGTTCGGTAGTGCGACCACTCTATCGAGGTGCCGTAACCCGATGGTGACGGACGTGTTTCCGGCGTGTAACGTGTCCGGTCCCCGGCCGAAGGGACCGGCCCGGACTCGGTAGAGTGGAGCGGTGGCACGAACCCATCAGAACCCCTCCGGCGCCGACGACGACGGCGCGTCCCCCTCCCCTCGCAGCTCCAGGAGGCGGGGGGCCGAGGAGCCCCTGGTCACCCGCCGGGACATGGCCGGATGGGTCGGCGGCACCCCGCGGCCGGACACGGCCGGACGGTGGCCCGGCGAGCGACTGGGACTGGCCGAGAGCGGGCCGACCTCCATGGCCGGATGGGGCCGGCGGGTCCTCGCGGTCGTGATCGACTGGTTCATCGCCCTGTTCATCAGCAACGTGTTCTTCGAGGGGCATCCGCTCGTGACCCTCGGGGTCTACGTCCTGGTGCAGGTGGTGCTGGTGAGCCTGTTGGGCACCACGGTCGGCAAGCGGGTCGCCGGGATCCAGGTGGTCCGGGTGGGCGGTGCCATGGCCGGGCCGGTGAAGACGCTCATCCGCACCGGCCTGTGGTGCCTGGTGGTGACGCCCTTCATGATCGACGCGGACGGCCGTGGACTGCACGACCGGGCGGCCGGCACCGTGCTGATCCGGATGTAGCGCGGTCCTCAGCGGCCGCGCATGGCCTTGCGGTCCGGGCGGGCGCGGTAGGGGTCGATGCCTTTGGGGATCGGCATCTTGGTGGAACCCAGGGAATTCAGCCGCTTGTCGACCGCCTGGACCTCCTGCTTGGTGAGGGTCTTCTTCATCCGCTTCAAGGTCTTGGACAGGTCATGCAGCTCGACCTGGTCATCGCCGTGTCCCGTGGCGAGCACCTGGATCGGCACGTTCGGCAGGAAGCGCTGCATGTTCCTGCGCTCCTTCTCCACGAGCGGCCGCACCCGACTGATGGGCCCTTCGGTGACCAGCACGACGCCGGGGCGTCCCACGGCGCGGAAGACCGCGTCCTGCGTCTTGGGGCTGACGGCCACCGGCTGCTCGGGGATGATCCAACCACGGCGGAGGGTGGACAGGGCGGCACCGGCGGCGCCGGGGCGCCCGTCGATGCGCGCGAACGCCGCCTTCTCGGCCATGCGGTTCATGATGACCACCGCGGCCAGCAGCCCGAACGGGATGGCGATGAGAAGCCACGTGATCCAGTTGTCCAGCACCAGGCCGACGACGAGTCCGACGACCAGGGTGGCCACGAAGGCCAAGGCCATCCACAGCACGACCTTCGGGTCGTGGGCGCGGGTCATGGTGAAGACCTCGCGCAGCTGCTTGAAGACACCGGGCTTCTTGGTGGCCTTCTTACGGGCCTTGGTCTCGGCCTTGGTCCCCTTGGTCCGGGCCTTGTCCTGGAGGCGCCGTTCCCGCTGCTCGGCCTTGACGGCCTTCAGCTTGGCACGGGTCGATGCGGAGGAGGATGCTGCGGAATCTTTACTCTGGGCCATAGTGCCTCCAGTCTACCGGCCAGCGAGCAGCGAGGCCGCCTCCTGCCGGGTGGAGCCGGACTCCTCGATGTGGGACAGGTTCTCGGGCATCTCACGGCCCAGTTTGCGCATGGCCGTGGCGTAGAGGCGCCCGGCACGGTAGGAGGAGCGCACGAGTGGTCCGGCCATGACTCCGGCGAAGCCGATCTGGTCGGCGCGCTCGGACCAGTGCACGAACTCCTCCGGCTTCACCCAGCGGTCGATCGGGTGGTGCAGTTTGGAGGGACGCACGTACTGCGTCACCGTGATGATGTCGCACCCGGCCTCGTGCAGGTCCACCAGGGCCTGGTCGATCTCGTGGTCCTCTTCACCCATACCCAGGATCAGGTTGGACTTCGTGACCAGCCCGTCCGCCTTGGCCATGTTCAGCACCCGCAGGGACTTCTCGTAGGTGAAGGCGGGTCGGATGGCCTTGAAGATCCGCGGGACGGTCTCGAGGTTGTGCGCGAAGACCTCGGGGCGGGCATCGAAGACCACCTGGACCAGCTCGGGATCGGCACCGAAGTCCGGAGGCAGGATCTCGATGCCCGTGTTGGGGTTCAGCTCATGGACCTTGCGGATCGTCTCGGCGTAGAGCCAGGCCGCCCCGTCCTTCTGGTCATCCCGGGCCACCCCCGTGACCGTGGTGTAGCGCAGGTTCATCTCCCGGATGTTCTCGGCCACGCGCCGTGGTTCATCCAGATCCAGGGGTTCGGGCTTGCCGGTGGCGATGTCGCAGAATCCGCAGCGGCGGGTACAGGTGTCGCCGCCGATGAGGAAGGTGGCCTCGCGGTCCTCCCAGCATTCGAAGATGTTGGGGCAGCCGGCCTCCTCACACACGGTGTGCAGGCCCGAGGACTTCACCTTGTTCTTGAGGTTGATGTACTCGGGCCCGATCTCCACCCTGGCCTTGATCCAGTCCGGCTTGCGTTCGACCGGTACCTCGGCGTTGCGGGCCTCGACGCGCAGGAGTCGGCGGCCGTCGGGGGATGCGCTCACTGAAGTGTTTCCTTCCGCTGGGGGATCGTGGTGGGGGAGCCGGTGCCGGATGCTGCCAGCAGGGCGGGTGCAACCGGCGCGAGATGGCCCGGGGCCAGTGCAGCCAGATGCCCCTGGACCGAGGCCAGCGTCTGAGCCGGGGTGACGAGGCGGCCGAGCTCGGCCGAGATGGTGGTGGAGCCGGCATCGGAGATGCCGCAGGCCACGATGTGCTCGTAGGGCTCCAGGGAGTTGCTGCAGTTCAGGGCGAAACCGTGCATCGAGACGCCGTGGTTGACGCGTAGTCCGATGGCGGCGATCTTGCGGTCCGGGGTGATCCGGCCCTCGGCGTCCGTGCCGCCGAGGATCCAGACGCCGGAGCGTCCGTCCACGCGTGCGCCGCTCAGGCCGAGGCCGACCAGCGTCCGGATGAGGGCCTCCTCCAGGAACCAGACGTACTCCTTCACGGCCGCAGGATCAGCCAGCCGGACCACGGGGTAGCAGACCAGCTGTCCCGGCCCATGCCACGTGAGCTTGCCACCGCGGTCCACGTTCACCACCGGGGAGCCGTCGTCCGGCAGGTCCGCCGGCTCCGTGCGTTTCCCCGCGGTGTACACGGCCGTGTGCTCCAGGAACAGGATCGCGCCCGGGGAGGACCCCTCGACGACCCGGGCGTGGAGGTCCTGCTGGAGTTCCCACGCCGCTTGGTAGTTGACGGTGTCCGGGGAGAGCCCCAGGACTCGGAACGGCGGCATGGTCGTTTCGGGCATGGCCTCACTCTAGCCCTGCGGGCGGAGCCTGTGGATAATCGCAGCGGCCCGGGCTCGGGAGCGGCAGGATGGTGGTGGCAGGGAGAACGGACAGGCTACCGAAGGGGTTCCGATGGAGACGCCAGCAGCACCGCCAGTCGTTCCGGGGTGGGACGTGGTGCGGGAACTGGGCCGGGGCGCCAGCTCCACCGTATGGCTGGTGACCGATGCCCACGGTTCCCAGGCCGCCCTGAAGATCCCGCAGGAGCGGGCTGAGGGGCCGGTGGCGGTCCTGGAGACCGAGATGCGGGCCGTGGGAGATCTGCGCCATGAGCATGTCGTGCGCCCCCTGGGGGTGGTGGAGACGGATGCCGGGCCCGGCCTGCTCAGTGAGTACCACCCGGGCGGATCCCTGGGTTCGCTGGTCCGCGCAGCCGGCCCCCTGCCGCTGGGGCAGGTGATCACGGTCCTGGTCCCGATGGCCCAGGCGCTGCAGGCCCTCCATGCCCGGGGGGTGGTCCACGGCGACGTCTCACCGGGCAACATCCTCTTCACGGTCCAGGGCCGTCCGGCGCTGGCAGATCTGGGCTCATCCCGGGTCCTGGGTGGCGCGGAGCACCGGCTCGGGACCCCGGGATTTTCGGCTCCGGAGCTGTACGACGCCGGCGGGCCGGCGGGTCTGAACCCGGCGGCTGACCTGTACTCCCTGGCGGCGGTCGGCTGGTACGCCCTGACCGGGAGGGCGCCGTCCCGGACAGCGTCCCGGGCGCCCCTGCCGATGATCCTCCCCGAGATCTCGGGTGAGGTCATCGACCTGCTGGAGGCGGGCCTGGACGAGGATCCGCAACGCAGGCCCGGCGCCGAGCACTTCGCGGTCGCCGCCTACCGCTGGGCTGATCCGGAACCCCTTGACCTGTACCCCGCTGCCGTCCCGGAGGTCGCCCGGGAGCTGCCCACCCGCCGTCGGGCCCCCACTGTGTCTCAGCGCCGCACGGGACGGCGCCGCTGGGTGCTGACCGGGGCAGCGGCTGTCCTGGCCGCCGCCCTGGCCTGGGGTGGCCTGGAGTTCCTGGGCGGTGATGACCCGGCGACGCCGCCCGAGCAGGCCGGCGGGGAATCCAGTGCGACGCCGGAACCGGTGGCCTCGACCGCGGCGGATGCGGAGGCTGATCCGGAGGCGGACCGGGTGAGGGCGGCGGTCGCGGCCTTGGGACCGGCCCGCGCCGAGGCCCTCACGTCCCTGGACCAACGGCAGCTGGCGGCGTACAGCCTGCCTGACTCACCGGCCTTCGCAGCCGATGCGGCACTGCAGGAGCAGCTGACTGGCCAGGACCTCCGCTTCGAGGGGCTCGACCTGCAGACCCGGGTGACGGGGGACATCACCCGTCAGGACCCGCAGCAGGCCTCGGCGCGGGTGGAACTGCGGATCGGTCCCTACCGGACCGTCACCGCCGCCGGTGACACCGTGGCGGCCGCCGAGGGAGCCACGGTCGAACGCTTCACGGTCCACCTGCAGCAGACGGGGAAGGGGTGGCGGGTGCGTCAGATCGAGCCGTGACGCCAGACGGCGGCCGACCGGAATCCGGTCGGCCGCCGTCAGCGGTGGGTGGTCAGGATGATCAGGAATAGTCCTGCCACAGCACGGCCACGAGGATGTTGACCAACGCCATCCCGCCCGTGGCATGGGCCAGGCCGGTGGGTACCGGCTCACCCTTGTTCTCCTTGCGTCGTCCCAGCAGTGCGGTCACGAAGACGCACAGGCCGATGACCAGCTTGACGCCGATCTTGACGTGATTCACGGGATCACCACTGCTGGCCGCCGCCATCTCGGCGAGGCCGACTAGCAGCAGACCGGAGGCCAGCATGCCCCAGGTGCCGAACCACTGAGACGTGGTGACGGTTGGATTCTTGAAGTGGGCCAGCCACCCGCCGACGATCGCGGCGGCGGAGATGATGTGGATGGCAACGATGATCGCGGTGACGACTCCCAAGGATCAGACCCCCAACTCGTGTGCGAACTCGCCGGCTTCCAGGCGCGCCTTGATGGTCTGCAGGAAACGGCCGGCGTCCGCGCCGTCCACCAGACGGTGGTCGTAGGTCAGGCTCAGGTACATCATCTGACGGATGGCGATGGTGTCATTGCCGTCCTGGTCCGTGATGACCATGGGCCGCTTGACGATGGTGCCCACCCCGAGGATCGCCACATTCGGCTGGTTGATGATCGGGGTGTCGAACAGGGCACCGACCGAACCGAAGTTGGTGATCGAGAAGGTCCCACCGGACAGCTCGTCCGGGGAGATCTTGTTGTTGCGGGTCCGGTCCGCCACGTCGGCGATCTTCGCGGCGATCCCGGACAGGTTCAGCGAACCGGTGTCCTTGATGACCGGGACGAACAGGCCCTTCTCGGTGTCCACCGCGATCGCGATGTCCTCGGAGTCGTGGTACGTGATCTCCGAGGTCTCGGCGTTGAACTCGGCGTTCAGCTTCGGGTGCTGCTTCAAGGCCTCGGTCACGGCGAGGGTGATGAACGGCAGGTAGGTCAGCTTGACGCCGTTCTTCTGCTGGAAGCCGGTCTTGGCCTTGCCCCGCAGTGCGACCACGCGGGTCATGTCGATCTCGTGCACCTGGGTCAGCTGGGCCGAGACGTCCAGGGACTCGCGCATGCGCCGGGCGATGGTCTGCCGGATGCGCGGCGCCTTCTCCGTGGTGCCACGCTTACCCGGGTCCACCGTGGAGGTGGGGGCCGGCGTGGGGGTAGCAGCCGCTGCGGGGGCGGACGCGGCCGGGGCGGCGGAGCCGGACTGGCGCGCCTTGGCGGCTTCGGCGGCCACCAGGACGTCCTGCTTGCGGATGCGGCCACCGACGCCGGTGCCCACCACCGTGGACAGGTCCACGTCGTTCTGCTGGGCCAGACGGCGCACGAGCGGGGTGACATAGCCCTCGCCCGGGGCCGCTCCTGCGGGAGCGGGGGCCGGCGCGGAGGACGGCTGCTCGGCGGCCGGCTCCTCCTCAGCCTTCTCAGCCGGCTTCTCAGACGGCTTCTCTGCGGGCTCCTGAGCCGGCTGATCCTCGGCCGCCGGCTTCTCCGCCGGCTCGTCCTTCTTCTCTGCCTTCTCTGCCGGCTTCTCGGCGGGCTGGTCCTCGCTCGCCGGAGCAGCCGCACCGGATCCGACGAGGGCCAGCACGGCGCCGACCTCGACGGTCTCGTCCTCCTGGACCTTGATCTCCACGAGCTTGCCGGCCACGGGGGACGGGATCTCGGTGTCGACCTTGTCCGTGGAGACCTCGAGCAGCGGCTCATCGACCTCCACGTCGTCGCCGACCTCCTTGAGCCAGCGGGTGACAGTCCCCTCGGTCACGGATTCACCCAGTGCCGGGAGGGTGACCTCGGTGGACTCGCCGGAGCCCTGCTCCTCGGCATCCTCGGCGGCCACCTGTTCGGAGGACAGCTCCTGGCCGTCCGTGCTGCTGTCGCCGGCCTCGTCGTTGGCCGAGGCCTCGGCGGGCTCCTCGTCAGCCGGTTCCTCCTCGGCTTCGGCCTCATCCTCGGCGGCAGCCGGGGCGTCGTCGGACGAGCCTCCGGAGCCGGAGCCGATCCTGGCCAGAGGGGCGTCGACCTCGACGGTCTCATCCTCCTGGACCAGGATCTCCTCGAGAATGCCGGCCACGGGGGACGGGATCTCGGTGTCCACCTTGTCGGTGGAGACCTCCACCAAAGGTTCGTCGACGGCGACCTCGTCGCCGACCTCCTTCAGCCAGCGGGTGACGGTGCCCTCGGTGACGGATTCACCCAGGGCCGGCAGGTTCACGGTTTCAGACATGGCGTCCCGTTTCTCCTCAAGTGCGTGCCGGCTTCCCGCCGGCCTGACGGTTGTGTAGTGGTCTCGGTGGTCTCAGCCGTGCAGCGGGTGGCCGTTGAGGGCCATCGCGGCTTCGCCGAGGGACTCGTTCTGGGTGGGGTGGGCGTGGACGAAGGCGGCCACGTCCTCCGGGTAGGCCTCCCAATTGACGATCAGCTGGGATTCGCCGATCTGTTCGCTGATGCGCTTGCCGACGCCGTGCACGCCGACGATGGGGCCGTTCTTCTGGCGCACCATCTTGATGATGCCGCCCGTGCCCAGGATGGAGGACTTGCCGTTGCCGGCGAGGTTGTACGTGACGGTCTCCACGTTGGACTCGCCGAACTTCTCCTTGGCCTTCGGCTCCGAGTAGCCCACGGACATGATCTCCGGATCGGTGAAGGTGACCTTCGGGATGTTGATGTCCTCGACGATGAGGGGGTTGTTCCCGGCGATCTCCTCCGCCACGAAGTGCCCCTGCTGGTAGCCGCGGTGGGCCAACTGCACGCCGGGGACGATGTCGCCGATCGCGTAGATGTTGCCGACCCCGGTGTGCAGGCGCTCGTTGGTGATCACGAAGCCCCGGTCCAGGGGGATGCCCTGTTCCTCATAGCCCAGTCCGGCGGTGACCGGCCCGCGGCCCACGGCCACGAGGCAGATCTCCGCCGTGAACTCCTTGCCGTCGGCCAGGGTGACCTTGACGCCGTCCCCGGTGTCCTCGACCTTCTCGAAGAAGGTGCCGAGGTTGGACTTGATGCCCTTCTTCTTGAACTCGCGCTCCAAGACCTTGATGATCTCCGGATCCTCGTTCGGCACGAGGTGGTCGAGCCCCTCGATGATGGTGACCTCCACGCCGAAGGAGTGCCAGGCCGAGGCGAACTCGGAGCCGATGACCCCGCCGCCCAGGATGATCGCGGACTTCGGGGTGCGGTCCAGCTGCAGGGCCTCCGTGGAGGTCATGATGTTGCCGCCGATCGGCAGGCCGAAGGTCTTGGACTCGGAACCGGAGGCCAGGATGATGTTCTTACCGGTGTAGCGGGTCCCGTCCACCTCGATCTCGTTCTGGGAGACCAGCTTGCCCTCGCCCGCGATGACGTTGACCTTCTTCATCTTGAGCAGGCCGGTCAGGCCCTTGAACTTGCCGGCGACGACGCCGTCCTTGAAGTCCCGGACACCGGCCATGTCGATGGAGTCGAGGGTGGTGTGGATCCCGTACTTCGAGGAGGTCCGGGCCTCGTCGGCCAGTTCGGCGGCGTGCAGGTAGGCCTTGGTGGGGATGCAGCCGGTGTGCAGGCAGGTGCCTCCCAGCTTGGCCTTCTCCACCAACCCGACACTCATCCCGTACTGGACCGAGCGGAGGGCGGCTGCGTATCCGGCGGATCCACCGCCGAGGATGAGTACGTCGAATTCCTGGGCGGTTGCCGTGTCGGCCACGATGGTGCTCCTCACAGTCGGGTGCCGGGTTCTCCGTCACCCTGGGGGTTGGTGGTGATGCCTCGGTTTTACCTTAGCCGTACGGCACCGCTGGCTTCTACTTTGTGCGCGTCTCGTCAGCGCGGCCCTCCAGATAGGTCACCAGGGTCCGGACCATGACGCCGGTGGCGTCCTTCGGCGTGTACCCGTAGGCGCCGGACTCGTTGAAGGACGGACCGGCGATGTCCAGGTGGGCCCACGGCGTCGGTGTCTCCTTGACCTCGGCGGGTGCGCGGCCGGCGTCGACGAAGTCCCGCAGGAAGGCGGCAGCCGTCAGCATGCCTCCGAACCGGTCGCCCACGTTGGAGATATCCGCGATGGACGAGTCCAGGGAGGCGCGCTGGTTCTCGGGGATCGGCATGGCCCACGCGGCCTCCCCGCTGGCGTCCGAGGCGCTCACGAGCTCGTCCCGCAAGGCCTCGGTGCCCATGACCCCGGTGGTCCGGCTGCCCAGCGCGATCATCTGCGCCCCCGTCAGGGTGGCCACGTCGATGACGGCATCAGGGATCTCGTCTGTGGCGGCGACCAGTCCGTCGGCCAGGACGAGCCGGCCCTCGGCATCCGTGTTCATGACCTCGACCGTCTTGCCGCCGTAGATCGTGATGACGTCCGAGGGGCGCTGGGCCGTGGCGGAGGGCATGTTCTCGGCCATGCACAACCAGCCGGTGACCTTGACGGGGAGCTCGAGCTCGGCTGCGGCCGCGACCACGGAGGCCACGGTGGCCGCACCGGCCATGTCCGACTTCATCGTGGTCATGGACGTCGGCGGCTTCAGCGAGAGCCCTCCCGAGTCGAAGGTGATGCCCTTGCCGACCAACGCCACGTGCGGGGCGCGCCGTCCACCCTTGGCGGGCGTGTACTCCAGCTTGACCAGGCGCGGGGGACGGGAGGAACCCATGCCCACGTTGAGGAGGCCGCCGAACCCGTCCTTCTCCAACCGCTTCTCATCCCAGACGGTGACCTTCACGGCCAGCGGCTGCATGGTGTGGGTGACCTCCTCGGCGAAGGACGCGGGGAACAGGTGGGACGGAGGCGTGTTGACGAGGTCCCGGGTGGCCCGCACCGCGCGGGCCACGGCCGCGGCCCGCTTCAGGACCGGCCCGGTCACCTTGGGTTTCAGGGAGGTCACGACGGCGGCGCCCTCGACCGGGTTCTTCGCCTTCTGTCGGGCGTCGGCTGAGCGGAAGGCGGTGAAGGAGTAGGCGGCCAGGGCGGCACCTTCAGCGACCGCGGCCAGCAGCTCGGGCGTCTCGGCCGGCAGGCCGAGGGTCACGGTCGGCGTACCGGAGAGCTGCCGCACGGCCGCGCCGGCGGCACGGCGCAAGGCCTCGTGGGAGACGCCGGCCCCGGGCTCACCCGTGATCTTCCCGACTCCCGTGAGCACCAGGAGCGGGAACGGCAGGGGATCCAGCCCCGGAATCCGCACCACCTCGTCGGCGGCCCCGGTGACCCCCAAGGCCTCGAGGGAATCGGCCAGGGCGCGGGCGCCGGCCGCGGGCAGCGGGTTGGGCAACAGCACGGGACCATCGTCCGTGGAACTGACGCCGATCACCAGGGCCGCGGAGGTCTGACTGCGGTGCTGGGACTGGGTCTGGCTGACAGCGGTCAGGACGGGGCTGAAGTCATTGATCATGGGCACGGGCGTGGTTCTCCTCGATCGGGGTGGTGCGTGGTCGTTGTCGCTCTGCCACGATCCTATCCATGTGGGCTCCGCGGGCCGTCCCCTGCCGACCTCCCATGGAATAGCCCGCGGCCACAGTACGTTGGACTGTCTAAGACAGGTAGCACCGCAAGGCACGGAAGGACGTTTCATGCAGGACCCCACCACGCTGTTCACCCTCGAGCCGGCTGGCCGTGACCTCTTGGCCGGAGGATTCGACGGCGCCACCGCGTTGCGTGGACTGGGCATGCTGGCGGTCTTCGGCGGACATCTGAATGCCGGGCATCTGGCCGAGCAGGTCCGAGACACCCTGGTCGACTCGCTGGAACACAAACTGCTGGCCAGCTTCGACGCGGACCAGCTGATCGACTACCGCGCCCGCCGTCCACAGATCACCTTCGATGGTGAACGCTTCCGCGACTACCAGTCCCCGCACCTTCAGCTCCACCTGGTCTCCGACTCCCTGGGCCGGCCCTTCCTCCTGCTGTCCGGACCCGAGCCGGACTACCAATGGGAGCGTTTCGTGGCCTCCGTGCTGTTCCTCGTGGAGAAGCTCGACGTCAAGCTCGTGGCCTTGGTGGATGCCGTGCCCATGCCCGTGCCCCACACCCGCCCCCTGGGCGTGACCGCCCACGGCAACCGCGAGGAGCTGGTCGCCGGCCTGTCCACGTGGAGCCCGCGGGCACGGATGGTCTCCGGTGTCAGCCAACTGCTGGAGCTGCGCCTGGACGAGAAGGGCCACGGAACCAGCGGCTACACGCTGCACGTGCCGCACTACCTGGCCGAAGCCGCCTACCCGCAGGCCGCCGTCGCCGCCCTGGAATACGTGGGCGCCGCGCTCGGTCTGATGCTGCCCACCGACGAGCTGCGGGAGCGTGGCCGTGAGGTGGACCGTGAGCTGGACCGCCAGACCGGCGCCTCACACGAGGTCACCGCCATGGTGGAAGGGCTGGAGAAGAACTTCGACCAGAACTCCCCGGGTGCCGGCAGGTCCCTGTTGGTGGGGCCCGACGACCAGGTGCCCGACGCCGAGGAGCTGGGTGCCGCCGTCGAGGAATACCTGCAGAGCCAACCGCGGCACGCGCTGGATGCCGGCAGTGACGGCGCAGCCTCCACAGACGAGACGGCCACCGACGAGACGGCTGAGGGCGAGTCCGGCGAGGCACCGGAGGACTCCGGGGAGCACCCGGACGCCCGATAGCCCCGGGGGCGGATCGGGGGAGGTGGCCTCCTCCACAGGTGACCCGATGGGTCTGCGGCCCCACAGCCGGAGGACTGGACGGTACCGCGGCCGCACCGGAGGCGGAACCGTGGGGTCATGCAGAGAGATCTCCCCGGCGACGCCGTCCTTCCGAGCCCGTCCACCCGTCCCACGGTCAGGGCCGTGGACGTGGCGGACCTGATCAGCTACATCCAGCACACCCTGGGCTTCCCGCCCCGCAACAGCCTCACAGCGATCAGTCTGGCGGGCCGCAGCCTCGGCGCGGTCCTGCGCTGCGACTGGGACCCGGCCGCGGTACTCACCTGGCCGGCGCACACCTCCTATGCCCGGCAGTTCGCCGGGCACCTGGCCAACGATCGTCGGGCGGATGGATGCGTCGCCGTGCTGTTCCGGGACGCCGGTGCCGGCCTGGCTGACCCGGCCGGCGCGGAGCCCATCACGGAATCAGACCGGTTGCTCGCGACGGCCCTGGGCCGTGAGTTCGCCGAGGCCGGACTGCCGCTGATGGAGATGTGGCTGGTCGCCCGCGGGAGGCTGTGGCACGTGGACTGTCCCCGCCCGACCGCGTGCTCCGGTCACGGTTCACCGGCATCCCGGGTGGAGACGTCCGTGATCAACGCCTCCCTCATCCTGGAGGGTTCCCTCGTCTCGGAGGAACCGGTGGGCAGCGGCCTGCCGACCCCCGCGACGGACTTCTCCCATGATCTCCTGGCCGCCGTGCTGCAGATCGCCGAACTGGGAGTGGCCGGCCCCCGGTGGGGCGGTGGGGGTGGCGATGACCAGTCCACGGCGGAGGAACTCCAGGACGAGGTGGCGATGGCCCTCGTGGACTGGCTGTCGGGATGGGACCACGTCCTGGGCTGCGGTGTCCTGCCGGAGGACCCCTCTGCCCGGGCCCTGTTGGCCGCGGGCCTGATACGGGTCCAGTGGCGGGACTGCCTCCTCGCCGCGGCCAGCTTCTCCCTGGACCGAGCGGCCTCCGGCGCCGCCTGGCTGGGCACCGTCCCGCCGGCCGTGGCCGAGCTGCTGGGCACCGTGCCGCGGGAGGTCAACGGCGTGCTGTTCACCTCAGTGATCCTGGCGGCCAGTCAGCGCGGACCGGACTGGGAGCGGATCGCCCACCTGCGGACCGCGTGTACCGAGCTGTTGGCGGAGGCGGCCGGACCGGTGGCTGCCGCCCTGCGGTGTCTGGTGGCCTGGGTCGAGTGGGCCCGGGGGCGTGGTTCGGTCGCGGGACGGATCCTGGAGGAGAACCACCGAGACGACCCCGAGTACCCCCTGGGGCAACTGCTGGGCGAGATCGTGGACCGGGGGATGCTCTCCGGGTGGGCGGGCAGGCGGGAAACCGCATGGTCCGCCACCGCTCGCCGGACCAGCTGAGCACCCGGTGGTCGGCGCGCGGGCCAGGATGGACCCGGCGGGCCCGGTCCGTGGCATAATCGGCGAGGCTGACCCGGACGCTTGCCGTCTCCCGCCCCGCCGCCTGCCGCCACCGAAGTACTCCTTCGGGCGGTGGATCTCGGGTAGGCGGGAACAAATGCGCGTGATGGGTCGTTGACCACAGAGAAGACCCTGCGTCCGCGGGTCCGGAGAACCACGGGAGAACCTCCCGTGCCGTCCGGGTGCAGTTCCCGCGGATTTGACAGGGTCATAGTGGTGTTGACCGTCAGGGGTCCCTCGGGACGCCCGTACGAAAGGTAATGAGTGACTACTTCTTCCAAGAAGACCGAGACACACGGCAGCACGGTCGTCGAGGACGCCGTCGCGGAGGACCAGGCGGTCGCACCGGCCGCCACGTCCGCTCGGAAGTCCACCCCGACGTCGCGCGCCACAAAGACCACGGCGACCAAGAAGACCGCGGCTGCCAAGAAGCCCGCAGCCAAGTCCGGCCCGACCGTGGGCAAGGCCGCTGCCACGCCATCGGTGGCTGTGAAGGCCTCGAGTGAGATCGAGGCGGAGGCTGAGGACGAGGAAGGCACCGAGACCACAGCCGGTGCCGAGAAGGCCGAGGAGGAATCCACCTCCGGTGGCTTCGTCGTCTCCGATGCCGAAGACGACGCACCGGTCCAGCAGGTCGTCTCGGCCGGGGCGACCGCCGATCCGGTCAAGGACTACCTGAAGCAGATCGGCAAGGTGGCGCTCCTCAACGCGGAACAGGAGGTCGACCTCGCCCTGCGCATCGAGGCCGGACTCTATGCCGAGCAGAAGATGAAGGACGATCCCATCAAGGACGCCCGCCTGCGCCGGGACATGGAGCTCGTGGTGGCGGACGGTCGCCGGGCGAAGAACCACCTGCTCGAGGCCAACCTGCGCCTCGTGGTGTCCCTGGCCAAGCGCTACACCGGGCGCGGCATGCTGTTCCTGGACCTGATCCAGGAGGGCAACCTGGGTCTGATCCGTGCCGTGGAGAAGTTCGACTACACCAAGGGCTTCAAGTTCTCGACCTATGCGACCTGGTGGATCCGTCAGGCCATCACCCGTGCCATGGCGGATCAGGCACGGACCATCCGTATCCCCGTGCACATGGTGGAGGTCATCAACAAACTGGCCCGCGTGCAGCGTCAGATGCTCCAGGACCTGGGTCGCGAGCCCACCCCGGAGGAACTGGCCAAGGAGCTGGACATGACCCCGGAGAAGGTGGTCGAGGTCCAGAAGTACGGCCGCGAGCCCATCTCGCTGCACACCCCGCTGGGTGAGGACGGCGACTCCGAGTTCGGCGACCTGATCGAGGACTCCGAGGCCGTGGTTCCCGCGGACGCGGTGAGCTTCACCCTGCTGCAGGAGCAGCTGCACTCGGTGCTGGACACCCTGGCTGAGCGCGAGGCCGGCGTGGTGGCCATGCGCTACGGGCTGACGGATGGCCAGCCGAAGACCCTGGACGAGATCGGCAAGGTCTACGGCGTGACGCGTGAACGGATCCGCCAGATCGAGTCCAAGACCATGTCGAAGCTGCGCCACCCCTCCCGGTCACAGGTTCTGCGGGACTACCTGGACTGAGCCGGCCCGCCCGCCGCGAGGTGGGACGACAAAGGCCCGGCCCCCTCGCGGGGGGCCGGGCCTTCTCGGCTTGCGGGACGTCTCAGTCGACGTCGACCGACTGCTTCTCGTGCAGCTTGTCCGTCTCGTCCTGCCAGATGGTGGTCTGGGGACGGAGGGTGTCTTCCACGGAGCGGGCGTGGTGACCGCAGAAGAGCAGCTCCCCGCCGCTCGTCAGCACGGCCCGCACATAGGCCTGGGCCCCGCAACGGTCGCAACGGTCTGCACCGGTCAACACGGGCGATTCAATCGTTGTGGCGGTGGTGGTCATGATGGCCTCCTCATCTGGCGCCCCTGATCCCTGAGGATCGGTAGCTCGTGACCGGGGGGTCGGTAACTGTTCGGGGTACTGCATATATCTAGAGAACCACCATCTTGTCATTTTTGTTCGCACCCGCGAGGGCAAGTGCGTCGTGTTCGCTGATTGCGTACCACCGCCCCGGTGGTCGGCACCCCGGCCGCCCGGCGGGGTTCCGGCGGATTGGTCTCCCCGGCCGATAACCTGAAGGACGAGGATCCGCCTCTCGGCGCCGGGGACGGAGCAGGGGGCGAAGACAATCGCCCGCCATGAAGGGAAGTAAGGCACACGCATGTCCAGCAGCAGTGAGTACAACGCCCGGCACCTCTCCGTGCTGGAAGGGCTCGAAGCCGTCCGCAAGAGGCCCGGCATGTACATCGGGTCCACCGACTCGCGCGGACTCATGCACTGTCTGTGGGAGATCATCGACAACTCCGTGGACGAGGCCCTGGGCGGGTACGGCCAGTCGATCACCGTCACCCTGCATGCCGGGGGCGCCGTGGAGGTGGAGGACAACGGCCGCGGTATCCCGGTGGACATCGAGCCGAGGACCGGACTGTCCGGCGTCGAGGTCGTCTTCACCAAGCTGCACGCCGGCGGCAAGTTCGGCGGTGGCTCCTACGGCGCCTCAGGCGGCCTGCACGGCGTCGGCGCCTCCGTGGTCAACGCCCTGTCCTCCCGGCTGGACGTCCAGGTCTTCCGCGGCGGCAAGATCCACCAGCTGTCCTTCCACCGGGGCGAGCCCGGACAGTTCCAGGACACCGGCACCGTGGCCCGGCCGGATGCGCCCTTCACCGCCTCGGCCAACCAGTCACCCATGGAGATCGTCGGCAAGGCCAAGCGGGGCCTGACCGGAACCCGCGTCCGGTACTGGGCCGACGAGCAGATCTTCACACCGGACGCGAAGTTCTCCTATGAGGACCTGCAGCAACGGGCCCGCCAGACGGCCTACCTCATCCCGGGTCTCAAGATCACCCTGCGGGACGATCGGGGGCTGCCCGGCACACCCGGGGAGTCCGGCCCGTATGAGGAGGTCTTCCACTATGACGGCGGCATCTCCGAGTTCGTGGACCACCTCTCCTCCGTCAGCCCCGTGACCGACGTGTGGCGGCTGCAGGGCGCCGGCACCTTCACCGAGCGGGTCCCGGTCCTGGGTGAGGATGGCCGCTCCGCCATGCAGGACGTGGAACGCGAGTGCGTGGTGGACATCGCGTTGCGCTGGGACGTGGGCTACGACACCCATCTGCGCTCCTTCGTGAACATCATCGCCACCCCGAAGGGCGGCACCCACCAGGCGGGTTTCGAACAGTCCGTGCTGAAGACCTTCCGCAAGACCGTGGAGGCCAACGCCCGCAAGCTCAAGGCCGGCAATGACAAGCTGGAGAAGGACGATGTGCTGGCCGGCATGACCGCGGTGCTGACGGTGCGCCTGGCCGAGCCGCAGTTCGAGGGCCAAACCAAGGAGGTGCTGGGCACCTCGGCCGTCCGCCAGATCGTGGCCAAGGTGGTCGAACAGCAACTCGGGGCGATCTTCAAGTCCAGCAAGAAGCAGGACAAGACGCAGGTCTCGGTGCTGCTGGAGAAGGTCGTCGCGGAGATGAAGTCCCGCATCTCGGCCCGGACGCACAAGGAGAACCAGCGGCGCAAGAACGCGCTGGAGACCTCCACCATGCCGGCGAAACTGGCGGACTGCCGGTCCACGGACGTGGCCTCCTCCGAGCTGTTCATCGTGGAGGGCGACTCCGCCCTCGGCACCGCCAAGCTGGCCCGCTCCTCAGATTTCCAGGCCCTGTTCCCGATCCGCGGCAAGATCCTCAATGTGCAGAAGGCCTCCGTGGGGGACATGCTCTCCAACGCCGAGTGCGCCGCCCTCATCCAGGTGGTCGGCGGCGGGGCCGGGCGCAGCTTCGATCTGTCCTCGGCGCGCTACGGCAAAGTCATCCTGATGACGGACGCGGACGTGGACGGGGCACACATCCGCACCCTGCTGCTCACCCTGTTCTTCCGCTACATGCGCCCGATGGTCGAGGAGGGACGGGTCTTCGCGGCCGTGCCACCGCTGCACCGGGTCGAGGTCGTCCACGCCGGCTCCAAGGCCAACGAGGTGGTCTACACCTACTCGGAACAGGAGCTGCACCGACTGCTGGCGAAGCTGGAGAAGGACGGCAAGAACTACAAGGAGCCGATCCAGCGTTACAAAGGCCTGGGGGAGATGGATGCCGATCAGCTGGCGGACACCACCATGGATCCGAGCCAGCGCATGCTGCGCCGGGTGACCATCCCGGAGGCCGAGGACGCGCTGCAGCGGGCGGAGCACGTCTTCGACCTGCTGATGGGCTCCAACGTCGCCCCGCGCAAGGAATTCATCATCTCCGGCGCCCAGGACCTGGACCTCGAGCGCATTGACACCTGACCGGACCCCCACCGGGCAACCCGGCTACGACGCCCTGGCGGAACTCTACGACCGCACCTTCCCCGGGCCGTGGCAGCGTCCCCTGGACCGGCACGCGCTGGACGCCTTCATGGACGGGCTGCCGCGGGGCGGGACCATCCTCGATCTGGGCTGCGGGACGGGGCACGTCACGGTGGAGCTGGCCTTCCGGGGCTTCCGCACCATCGGCGTGGATCCCTCGGCCGGGATGCTGCAGATCGCCCGCCGGCGGTATCCGCGGCGCACCTGGATCGCCGGGGACGCCTACTACCCGGCGGCCGAGCCGGCGGTCCGCGAGGGCGGACCCGTCCACGGGATCCTGGCCCGGTTCAGCCTGATCCACGTCCCGCCGCAGGAGGTCCCTGCGGTGCTGGCCTCCTGGGCGGCGCACACGGAGCCGGGGTGTCAGGTCCTGCTGGCGTTCCAGGCCCTGCTGGAATCCGATCGGGACGTCGAGGAGTTCCAGCACGTGGCCGCACCGGCCTGGCGCTGGAACCCCTCATCACTGGCCAGGGTCCTGCACGAGGCCGGCTTCGGCGAGACCTGGCGGGTGATCGTCTGCCCTGACGGCGAGCACCCCTATCCCGAGTGCCATCTCAGCGCGGTGCGGGGCTAGCGGTTCCGGTAGTGGTCCGCCAGCAGTTCCAGGCCACGGTCTATCGAGATCTCCGGCCTCCAGTCCAGGACCTCGCGCGTGCGCCGCTGGTCGAACCAGTGGGCGGTGGAGAGCTGCTCGGCCAGAAAACGCGTCAGCGGAGGTTCGTCGCCATCCCGTCCGAAGCCGCCCCCTTCCCAGAGACGCTCGATGAGGGAGCCGGCCCCGCGGGCCAGCCCGGCGGGGATCCGCAGCCGTGGTTCGGGCGCCCCGCCCGCCAGGGCGAGCCCGCGGACCAGCTCGCCGACCGGGCGGGGCTCCCCGTTGGTCACCACGAGCGCCTCGCCGTGCACCCGGTCCACCGCGTCCACGGCGGCCACCACGGCGGCCACGGCGTTCTCTGTGTACAGGGAGTCGATGAGTGCGGCCGAGGGTCCCAGCAGGGGCATCCGTCCGGCACGGGCCCGCTCGATGACCCGCTCGGTCAGCTGGGTGTCCCCGGGGCCCCACATCAGGTGCGGCCGCAGCACGAGTACGCGGAGGTCCGGTGCATCGGCCGCCAGGGCCAGCAGCTCACCGGCGGCCTTGGTCCGGGCGTAGTGTCCGCGGGCCCGGCCCGGATCGGCGGGTCCCGCCCCGTCCCCGACGATCGAGGTGCCGACATGGGCCACGGACGGGGAGGAGAGGTGGACGAGGCGTTCCACGCCGGCACGGCGCGCCGCCTCCAGCACCAGCCGTGTCCCGGCGACGTTGACCTGTTCGTAGGCCGGGGCCGGCCCGGACACCGAGACCTTCGCGGCCACGTGGACCACCGTGTTCCGCCCGGCCATGGCCCGGGCCACGGCGTCCCGATCGGTCACCGATCCGGTCACGTCCCGCGCGCCGGGCACCTGCGAGGGGCGGCGCTGCAAGGTCACGACGTCGGCGCCCTCGGCCACCAGCCGGCGCGCCACCCCGGCACCGAGCAGGCCGGAGGCCCCGGTGACCAGCACCCGCAGGTCCTGCCGGGCGCTCATGGGGTCCCTACGGCGCCGCCCGACAGGACACCGTCCGCCCAGCGGGCCAGCCGGGTGCGGTCGATCTTCGAGTTGTGGCGGATGTCCACGGGGACCCGGTCCGTCACGAGCACGGCGGCGACGGGCACCGGTGCCGCCGCCCGGCGCACCTGTGCCGTCAGCTCCGTCGGGGCCAGCCCGGCACGCGGAGTGCGGGTCCCGGGCTGCGGCGCGGCCTCGACCACGGCCACCACGGCCTGCGTGCCCCGCGGTCCCACGCCCACCACGGCAGACCGGGAGACGGACTGCATGGCATCGATGCGTGCCTCCGGCCCGCCGGGGGCCACCGGGCCGTCCGGGGTGGTGGCCACGTGCTGCAGCCGCCCCTCGATCCATAGGCGGCCGTCGGCATCGAGGTGCCCCACGTCCTGCGTGCGGTGCCACTGCCGGCCGTGCAGGGTGTCCCGCTTGCTGTGCACGTCCGTGAGCCAGAGGCGGTCGTAGCCTGCCTTCTGGTGTGGCGCCGAGACCACGACCTCACCGAGGACACCCGAGGCCTCGGGCCCTTCGAGGAGGGTGGCGGAGGCGGTGCCGTCGGTGCCCAACGGGGCGATGGCCAGACGCACGGGGCCGACGGGCCGGCCCACACAGACCCCGTCCTCGGCTGCGTCCCGTTCATCGAGGTCCAGGACCGTCTGGCCGTCGATGTCGGCCAGCAGCAGGGCCTCCGTCATGCCGTAGGGCGAGTGGAACCGCGCTGCCGGGAAGATCGCTGAGACCTCTCTCATGAGCTGTGGGTGGACGGGGGCCCCGGCGGACAGCACCAGCTCGATGCCCGCCAGGACGGTGTGGTCCTCGGCTCCGAGGTCCGCAGCGGTCTCCACCACGTTCCGCAGGGCTGCCGGGGAGGCGAAGAGGATGGTCGCGCGTCCGGTCCGTGCGGCGTCGGCGACCGCGGTGGCCGTCAGGGTGGCCGGTCGGGTCACGGACATGTCCGGGGTGATCGAGGTGGCTCCGATGGCCGGACCCAGCAGCGCGAAGGGCGCGAACCCGGCCAGCAGGGAGGACCCGGGGCGGACCTCGAAGACCTCCTGCAGTAGTCCCGCCAGCGCCGCCAGCCGCCCATGGGTGTAGAGCACGCCCTTGGCCGGCCCGGTGGAGCCGGAGGTATAGAGGATCGCCGCCGGGTCGGAGGGGCCGGGGACGGCCGTGAAGGCCTCCCCGTCAAAGGTGAGGGCCATCCGGTACAGGCTGTCCTGGACCCCGAGGGCCCGGGCCAAGGGCGCGGGCAGGGTCTCGACGGACAGCCGCCGCCCCGGCCAGCCCTGGGTGCGGGCCACCGTCAGCCCGGGGACCTTGCCGATCACCCAGTCGGGGCGGGCCGCCCGGACGGCGCGGGTCATGCCCGCCACGCCGAGGCCGGCATCGGCGACGACCACGACGGCGCCGATCTTCAGGGCCGCGTAGAGCGCCGCGGTCAGGTCCCGTCCGGGGGTGACCATCATCGAGATCCGGTCCCCGGGGCGTACCCCGCGGTCCACCAGACCGGTGGCGATGGCGTCCACGACGGCGGCCAACCGGTTCCAGCCCAACGGCGCCCGGTCCGGCCCGGCCATGTCCACCAGGGCCGGTTCCGGGCTGTCCCGCCAGGTATCGAGGAAGGACCACAGGGGCTGCGGGCCGGTGGCCTCCCAACCGCCGCGGTCCGTGGGCGCAGTCGATGCGGCGGCCCGGTCCCGAGCGGTGCCGTCCAGGATCCGTCCGGCCCACTGGAGGATGGGTTCGGCGATGTCCACGTCCTCGGCCAGCAGGTGTCCGGCCGTCTCGAACCGGTGCAGGTCGGCCTGGGGCAGCCGCTGCAGCAGATCGGCCAGGTAGGTATCGAGGAACACCGGGTCCTTCGGTCCCCACAGCAGCAGCGCGGGCTTGCTGAACCCGGACAGGGCGGAGGACACGCGCAGCAATTCGGGGTGGGAGGCGTGGTCCGGGCCCACGGGGATGTCCGCCACGAAGCCGCCGATCCCACCGCGGCGGGTCGCCGAGCGGTAGGGCGCGCGGTAGGCGGCCTTGAGCTCCGGTGCGAGCCCGGGGTGGCCCAGGGCCGTGGTGACCCGCAGGAAGGCGTCGGTCAGCACGGTGGACCCGGGCAGCAGGGGCCCGGCCAGGGCCGCCTGCAGGGGGACGGGCAGCGCCGCTGAGCCGGGGTGGTGCACCGCGGTGTTCAGCGTGATGGCACCCGCCACGAGGTCCTCGTTCCGTCCGGCCCAGCCCAGGGAGACCACGCCGCCCCAGTCGTGACCGAGGGTCAGCAGGGGGTGGCCGGCGCGGGCCGCGGTGTCCAGTCCGAGGGCGGAGACCAACGCGTCGAGGTCGGCGAGCCGCCCGCCCAGGGTGCGGTAGCCGGCGTCGTCCAACCGGTCCGGGTGCGGCAGGGCGGGGTGGGCGATCCGCTCGGAGAAGCCCATGTCCAGCTGGTCCGGGGCGAGCAGGCGCCATACGGGCCCGCCGGCGCGGGCCAGGTCCAGGGTGGCGCTGGCGAGGGAACGCCACAGGTAGGACCAGGTGGGGTTGCCGTGGACCGCCAGGATGGTGCCGTCCGGCTGAAACCCCTCGCCGGCCAACACCGCGGAGGTGTCCAGCACGTGCAGGGTCCGGGTGGCGCCGGCCGTCTGGATCGGCACGAGCCGGCTCCAGGCGGAGTCCCAGCCGGGCAGGGGGACCGGTGAGGACTCGGTGGGAAGGGTGGCGGGAGCGGCCGGGATCCTCACCAGGCGAGCTCCAGCATGGCCGTGTTCAGGCCGGAGCCGACGCCCATGCACAACACCTTGTCCCCGGGCGACAGCGTGTCCGCCTCCCGGGCCAGGGTGATCGGCAGGGAGGCGGGCCCCACATTGCCCAGTTCGGGGTAGGTGACGGGGAATCGGGCCGGGTCCAACCCCGTCGCCTCGGTGATGGAATCGGTGTGCAGCCGGGAGACCTGGTGGGTGACGTAGCGGTCCATGCCGGACCAGCCCCAGTCCGCCGGGACGTCGTTCCAGGCGTCCATGACGAGTTCGAGTCCGTCGTTGAGCAGGGCGGTGGAGTCCGTGAACATGCCCTTGTGGTCTCCCACGCACAGGTCGTGGTGGTCCGTTCCAGCTCGGGTGACGCCCCGGAGGATCCGATGGCCCTCAGGATGCTGGTCCGTGCGGCCGATGACGGCGGCGGCCGCGCCGGAGCCGAGGGTCAGCGAGGCGAACTGCTCCATGAAGGAGGCGCGGTCCACGTCCGGTGCCTTGAGGTTCTCCAAGGTGGCCTGCTGGACTTTGACGGAGTCCTCGCCGGCCACCACGATCGCGTAGTCGATCTGGCCGGCGTCGATCATCGAGGCGGCCAGGGTCATGCCGTTGACGAAGCCCAGGCAGGCGTTGGTGATGTCGAAGTTCGTGGCGGAGGTGGGCAGCCCCATCTCGTGGTGGATCCGCACGGCCACGGAAGGCTCGAGAGACTCCCGGGTGACCGAGGTGTTGACCATGAGCCCGATCTGCCCGGGCTCCACGCCCGCCTGCTGCAGGGCGCGGCGGCCGGCCTCGGCGGCACCCTCCTGGAAGTGGCCCGGATGCTCCCAGTTGCGGCGGGCCGTCACGCCCGCCACGCGCGGCAGCAATCCCTGGGGCAGGCGCAGGCGCTTCAACACGGGGGCCAGCTCCTGGTCGATCTGCGCACTCGTCACAGTGACAGGCGCCAGTACTTCCGTCACCGAGAGGAGGGAAGCGTTGGAGTGGCGGAAGATCGCATTGCCTTGCACTATGGGGCCTGGTCCGTTCGTGGGGGGTCGAGGGGGTCGGGGGATCGAGGGATGCGGTGGGGCCGGCGGACGCCACCAGCACCCCAGCCTATCGAAACCCAGCCGATGGCACGCCGGGTGTCCACTGGGAGAGACCTGAGAGCCTACCGACAAGTTGCCCACCGGATGCGAGGCCGTCAGGGCCACAGCAGCAGCCACAAGGGAAAGGCGGCGAGGCAGAGGGCGGCGAGCACCACGGCCAGACGTGCCGCGGCGGGCAGGGGGGCACTGGGGGACAGCAGCCGGTACAGGCGCAGGGTCAGGGGCACCGCCCCGTCGCCCTGGATGTTGGCTGTCGGCGGGGCCTCCCCGCGACCGGGCGGGAGGGTGCCGGCCTCGCCGGTCAGGACGATGGCACGGATCAGGTCGTCGCGTCCGTGGGCCGCGAGGGCGGAGTCGTCCGCCATCATCTCGGTCAGTCCGGCCACGGCCCCCTGGGCGGTCGACGTGGTCGGCAGCCAGGCCACGGCCCGGTGCCACGCCTCGAACGCCAGACGGAGGAGATCGTGACGCTGCCGCAGGTGGGCCCGTTCATGGGTGACGACGGCGGCCACCTCACCCGCGGAGAGCTGCTCCAGCAGGCCGCGGGAGAGGACCGTCAGGGAACCGGTCAGCCCGGGAAGGCAGTAGGCCAGCGGTACATCGTGGGGCAGCACCCGCGTGGGCGTGCCAGCCGTGCGCTCCGCCAGCCGGCTGCGTTCCGAGGGCGGGGCGGCCAGCAACTCCACCATCTGCCGGTGCCGGCGGCGGTTGGCCACCGTCTTCACGGCGGTGACCGCCAGGGTCAACACCAGGTGCGCGAAGAGTGCCAGCGCCAGCGTGGCCGCGGCGATGCGGGTGGGCAGCCAGGGGTCCTGCTCCAACCGCGGGATCCAGGAGCCGTCGGCCAGGGCGGTGATGAAGGCCGGCGCCGCGTCCAGCACGGTGTCACCGAAGGGTGCCAGCCCCCACAGCAGCGGGAAGCCGATGAGCGAGAGCCCGCCGGCCAGCGCCACGGACTGCCAGAGGACCATGGCGGCGGCCGGGGCGCGGCGGACCCAGCGGGCACGTCCGAGCAGGACCGGAACCGGCCAGGCCAGGATCACGGCCAGTGCGGCGAGCAGCAGGACGGACACGATCAGATTCTAGGCGTGCCGGCCGTCCCGGCTGCCCCGGCCGGATCCCGGCGTACTCAGGATCCCAGCAGCCGGCGCACCGCGGCGGCCTCGTCCGGGCCGATGCCGCCGATGAAGCGGGCCAACACGGCCTCCCGGTCCGGGACGGATCCCAGGACGTCGTTCAACAGGCCGACGGTGTGCTCCTCGCGGGACGAGACGGCGGCATAGCGGTGGGGGCGGCGGCCGCCGTCGCGGCGGACCAGGCCCTTCTTCTCCAACCGGGACAGCACGGTCAGCACGGTGGTGACGGCCAGATCCCCGGTCAGGGCGTCGCGGACGTCGTTGGCGGTGTGGGGCCCCTGGTGGTCCCACAGCAGGTCCATGACGGACCGTTCCAAATCTCCCAGTGCCATGGGGTGCCTCCCTGATGCCGATGATGTTCACCACAATCGTCCCTGTGGACTGCTCTTATTCTACAGGATGTAGAACTTACGGATACGCTGTCTTCTACACGTTGTAGAAGTCGTGGTCTCGGCCGGGAAGGAAAACGCATGGATCCCTTGGACATCGCCCGGTGGCAGTTCGGCATCACCACCGTCTACCACTTCATGATGGTGCCCCTGACCATCGGACTCGGGCTCGTGGTCGCGACCCTGCAGACCATGTGGCACCGGACGGGCCGCGAGGAATACCTGCGGATGACCAAGTTCTGGGGCAAGCTCTTCCTGATCAACTTCATCATGGGCGTGGCCACCGGGATCGTCCAGGAGTTCCAGTTCGGGATGGCCTGGTCGGAGTACTCCCGCTTCGTCGGTGACGTCTTCGGTGCACCCCTGGCCATGGAGGCCCTCGTGGCGTTCTTCATGGAATCCGTCTTCCTGGGACTGTGGATCTTCGGGTGGAAGCGCCTGCCCCGCAGGGTCCACCTGGCGGCGATCTGGTGCGCCGTGATCGGCTCCGTGTTCTCCGCGTACTTCATCCTGGCCGCCAACGCCTGGATGCAGCACCCGGTGGGCATCGAGATGGTGGACGGGCGCCCCGTGATGAATGACATCTGGGCCGTGCTGACCAACAACACCCTGCTCGTGCACTTCCCGCACACCCTGGCCGGAGCCCTGTCCGTGGCCGGCAGCTTCCTGCTGGGCATCGCCTGGTTCCACCTGTGGAAGCGCCGCCGGGACGGCATCGACACCGTGGCGGCGGACGGCACCGTGGTGGTGGGCACCACCGGGTCCAAGGGGCGCGATCAGACCGACTACCGCGTCTGGTACCGCTCGCTGCGCTGGGGCGCGTGGATCGCGCTCGTCGCCTTCCTGGGCACCGCCTTCTCCGGGCACGCCCAAGCCCAGCTGATGATCCACCAGCAGCCGCTGAAGATGGCGGCGGCGGAGGCGGCCTGCCATGACGGGACGGCCTTCTCCGTGCTCGCCGTGGCGGACCTGCGCAGTGACGGGGCCACCGATTGTGACGACGTGGTGGGGGTCTTCGAGGTCCCGGGCCTGCTGTCCTTCCTGGCGTACAACGACTTCACCACCGACGTGGCGGGGGTGAACACCCTGATCCCGCAGTACCAGGAGGCCTACGGCACCCACCTGCCGGACGACCCGATGTACGGCGAGCGCGCCGGACAGGAGATCGACTACCTGCCGGTCATGGAGGTCACCTACTGGGGCTTCCGCATCATGATCACCTTCGGCGGACTGGCGGCACTGGCGGCGGCGCTCGCCCTGTGGGTGACCCGCAAGGGCACCGTCCCGGCCTCGAAGCCGTTGATGCGCCTGGCCGTGTTCGGCATCCTGGCCCCCTTCGGCGCCAACGCGGCCGGCTGGATCTTCACGGAGATGGGCCGCCAGCCCTTCGTGGTGGTCCCCAACCCGGACCCCACCGGGATCGACCAGGTCTGGATGTACACGGCCGCGGCCGTCTCGCCGGGGGTCAGCGCCGGGGAGCTGCTGTTCTCGTTGATCGCGCTGACCACGGTCTACGCCGTGCTGATGGTGGTCGAGGTCGTCCTGCTCACCCGCTACGTCAAGGGTGGCGTGCCGGCCGGGATGCCCGAACTCACTGCGGAGGACGGGCCCGACGGCGGCCCGGGCGGCCCGGGTGCCCCCCGGGACGATGCCGACGTGCTCGCCTTCGCCTACTAAGGAGCCGGAGATAGATGACCGCTGAGATGACCACCGAGTTCCTGCCGGCCTTCTGGTTCGTGCTGGTGGCCGTGTTGTGGACCGGCTACCTGGTCCTGGACGGCTTCGACCTGGGCGTCGGCATGCTGATGCGGGGCTGGGCCCGCAACGAGAGCCAGCGCCGGGTGCTGCTGAACACCATCGGCCCCGTCTGGGACGGCAACGAGGTCTGGCTGATCACCGCCGCCGGAGCCACCTTCGCCGCCTTCCCGCACTGGTACGCGGCGCTGTTCGCCGGGCTCTACCTGCCCCTGACCATCGCCCTGCTGGCGCTGATCCTGCGGGCCGTCTCCATCGAGTACCGGGGCAAGTCCCGCACGGCCCGGACCCGCAGACTGTGGGACTGGTGCCTGGCCGGTGGATCCGCCGTGGCCGCCTTCAGCGTGGGCCTGATGCTGGCCGTGTGCACCACCGGGCTGCCGCTGAACGCCAACGGGGACCGGGTGGGCGGACCGTTCGCCTGGCTCACCTGGGAGGGCATCCTCGGCGGCTTCGCCGTGGTCGGCTTCTCCCTGGCCATGGGTTGGGCCTACATCGGGCTGAAGACCGACGGCGGCCCGCGGCAGGCCGCCCACCGTCACCTCACCCGGTGGTTGCCGCTGTACCTGCTGCCGATGGGAGCCTGGGGTGCACTGGTCGTCTCCCGTGACGGTGGCCTGCTGCCCTGGGCGCTGTTGACGCTGGCCCTGGTGGCCGCCCTGGGGGCCCGGGCCGCGGCCCGGTACCGTCGTGAGGGCTGGACCTTCGTGGGGCTGGCCGGCTCCCTCGTGGCCGGGGCCGCCGGCGTCTTCCTGGCGGTGTTCCCCGTGGTGTTGCCCTCCACCCTGGATCCGGCCTTCCACCTGACGGCCCAGAACGCCTCCTCCTCCGACTACACGCTGACCGTGATGTCCTGGGTGGCCGTGGTGTTCGTGCCGCTGATCCTGGCCTACTCCGCCTACGTGTACTGGGTGTTCCGGCGCCGGCTCGCGGAGACCCACATCCCCGAATCGCATGTGGTGACGCCGGTCTGAAACCCGAACTGCCCACCTCCCGTTCCGGCCGGGCCGCGCTCGCCGTCCTGGCCCTGCTGGCCGGTCTCAAGGCCGCCGGCTGGATCCTGCTGGCCACGGCGCTGGCCCGCGGGCTCGCCTGGCTGGCCCAGCGGCTGCCCGCACCGGACAGCGAGAACCTCCTCGGCCTGCTGTTCACCCCCGATCCGGCCGCCTACGATCCGGTGGCGCACGGGCTGACCTCGGAGCACGCCGTGGCCACCCTCGCCTCGGCCGCTTCCCTGGGACTGGCGGGCGTACTGGCCCGGGCCGTGGCCACCTGGGGACAGCAGGTGTTCGCCCGCCGCGCCGCGCTCGGCGCCAAGGAGGAGTTGCGTCACCGCCTGGTGGCGCACCGGCTGACCGGGGCCGGGGCGGGCTCGGAACGCGCCGGGGAGGACTCCGTACTGGCCGCCACCGGACTCGACGGCCTGGACAAGTACTTCACCCAGTACCTGCCCGCCCTGCTGACCGCAGCGATCATGCCCCTGGTGCTGGGACTGTGGATCCTGGGCCACGACTGGGTCTCGGCCCTCGTGGTGGCCCTGACCCTCCCGCTGATCCCCGTGTTCATGATCCTCATCGGCCGGTACACCGAGGACCGGGTGGCGCAGGCCGCGGCCGGACTGGACCGGCTGTCCCACCACGTGCTGGAGCTCGCCCGGGGCCTGCCGGTGCTCGTGGGCCTGCGCCGGGCCGGCACCCAGCGCCAGGCGCTCGCGGGGGTCTCCGAGCGATACCGCACCACCACCATGACCACCCTGAAGACGGCCTTCATGTCCGGCTTCGCTCTCGAACTCATCAGCACCCTGTCCGTGGCCGTGGTCGCCGTCTTCATCGGGGTTCGCCTCGTCTACGGGGAGCTGGACCTCTACACGGGGCTGCTCGTGCTCACCCTGGCCCCCGAGGTCTACCTGCCGTTCCGGGAGATCGGCTCCGCCCACCACGCCTCCGAGGACGGGGTGGAGGCCTTGCGCCGGGCCCGCGCCGAGACCGAGCGGCCGGTCCCCGCCACGCTGGCCCAGGTCCTGAGCCCGACGCCCACCTCCCCGTTCCTGGTGATGCCCGAGGACGGCATCACGGTGCGGAACCTGGGCATCGCCTACCGGGACGCTGAGGGCGGCACGCCCGCCGCCGCCGTCGGGCCCCTGGACCTGGATCTGGCACCGGGGCGGCTGACCGTGCTCGGCGGGCCCAGCGGGACCGGCAAGACCACAGCGCTCGCGGGCCTCGCCGGCGTCCTGCGGGAGGGGGAGGCCGAGTTCTCCGGGCAGGTGTGCGGATTGGCGGGCCGGCCCGTGGCCTGGCTCGGCCAACACCCCTCCTTCAGCGAGCCCACGGTCCGCGAGGAACTCGAGCTGTATGCGGCAGCCGCCGGCTCCGTCCGGGGCACGGAGGAGGCGCTCGCCGCCTGCGGCCTGGCCGGGTTCGGCGCGCGCCACCCGGATGAGCTCAGCCCCGGGGAACGACGCCGGCTGGGCCTGGCCCGCGTGCTGGTGCGGCTGATGGCGGCGTCCGGGCCTCAGACCGGCCCCGCCTGGCTCGTGGTGCTCGACGAGCCCACCGCCCACCTGGACCCGGGTCATGCCGAGACGATTCGCGCCGTGATCGGACAGCTGCGCTCCAGCCGGCTGCCGGACGGCCGACCGGTCCGGGCCCTGCTGGTGGTGGCCTCACATGATCGGCGCCTGCACCGGGTGGCGGACACGGTCCTCGGCGCCACCCCCGCACCCACCCTCCCGGCCACCGCCACAGATCCCACTGTGCGGGCGGAGATGACCAGTCACCTCGGCCCGCACCGTGACGAAGCGGGAGCCGATGACGAGCCGGCCGGAAGCCGCGCCGCCGGCGGCTGGCGCCAGTGGCTGCGCCTGCTGCCGCTGACCGACCGGAGGTTCATCACCGGCGTGCTCTGGGCCGCCGCGGCCACCCTGGCGGCGGCCCTGCTGTCCGCCCTCTCCGGTTGGCTGATCGTGCAGGCGGCCTACCAGCCGCCGGTGCTGTTCCTGTTGTCCGTGATCGTCATGGTGCGCTTCTTCGGGATCGGCCGGGCACTGTTCCGCTACCTCGAACGGCTGGACACCCATGACGCGGTCCTCGGCTGGGCCAACCGGATCCGGCTGCGGCTCTGGGATGCGCTGGGCACCCAAGCGGCCCACTGGGGGCGGCTGACCCGTTCCGGTGGTGCCCTGTCCGTGCTGGTGGCGGACGTGGACGAGCTGCGCGACGCCGTGCCCCGGGTGATCGTCCCGATCCCCGCCGCGGTGATCAGCTGGCTGGTCACGGTGCTGATCGTGGTCCTGATGGCCCCGGCGGCGTGGTGGCCGGCCGTGGTGGCCGGGGTGGCCGGCCTCGTGCTGGTGCCCCTGGTGGTGGCCACAGCGGACCGGAACACCACCCGCGCGCTCACCGACCACCGCACGGGGCTGCTCCAGCGCACCTCCGCCCTGTTCGCCGCCGCCCCGGACCTGGCCGGCAACGGGGTGGCCACCCTCGCCGCGGACCGGTTCGCCGCCGCCGACCGGACAGCCCACCGGCCTCTGAGACGTCAGGCCGCGGCCTCCGGACTGGGGCAGGGCCTCACCTCACTGCTCTCGGGCTGGGCGGCGGTGCAGACCTTGGTGCTGTGCTTCCAGCACGGCGTGACCGCCCCCGTCACGGCCATGCTGGTGTTCCTGATGCTGGCCCTGGCCGAACCCCTCGGGCTGTACGGCACCGCGTGCCAGGAGGCGGCCGTGCTGACACGTCAACTGGCCAAGACGGCACCGCTGCTCGTGGCGGGCGGCGGTCTCCGTCCGGGCGCCGGCGGGGCGGCCTCCAGCCCGAGCGGCACCGTGACGGCGCTCGAGCTGTCCTCGGCCGCGGTGCGGTATCCGGGGACGGACCGGGACGTCTTCACCGGCCTGGGCCTGACCGTCCGGCGCGGAGAACTCGCCGTGGTCACCGGCCCCTCGGGGTCCGGCAAATCCACCCTGCTGGCGGTGCTGCTCGGCTTCCTGCCGCTGCGGCGCGGAAGCTACTCCCTCGAGGCGGCCCTCGGCTCCGTGGCCTGGTGTCCTCAGGACGCCTACCTGTTCGACTCCACCCTCCGCGCCAACCTCAACCTCGCCCGCGACCCGCAGGACCGTCCCACGGAGCCAGAACTCCTGGCCGTGCTGGACCTGGTGGGGCTGGGGGGCTGGCTGCACGGCACGGCACGGGGACTGGACACGCGCCTGGGACCGGCGGGGCACTACCTCTCCGGTGGCCAGCGCCAGCGGGTGGCGGTGGCCCGAGCGTTACTGGCCCGGGCCGACGTCGTGCTCCTGGACGAGCCCACCGCGCACCTGGGGGCGGACGAGGCCGCCGCACTGGTGGTGGACCTGCGGGCGGCCCTGGCGGAGAAGATCGCCGTCATGGTCACCCACGACCGCCGTTTCGCCTCCAGCGGTGAGGTGCACCTGGAGCTGCTCAGTCCCCGGTGATCACGGCGTCGGAGCCGTCATCGAAGGGCGTCGCGTCCGTGGGTGCCGCGACCAGGCCACGCGGTGGGTCCACCGGGTCTGGGGCGGCGACCTCCGGTGACGCCCCGGTCCCGACCGCCTCCACCAGCTGGTCCATGGCCAGCCCGGAGCCGTCCCGGGGGCCGAACTCCGCCGGCAGGGAACGGGCCACGCCGTTCGCCGAGGCCCCGAGCGCCGGCTGGGGCCCCGACCAGGCCAGCTGCAGCTCGGTCTCGCCCTTGAGCAACCGGTGCGCCCGGACGCCCCCGGTGGCCCGGCCCTTGGCCGGGTACTCGTCCAGCGGCGTCTTCTTCATGGACCCGGGGACGGTGCCCGGCAGCGTGTCCTCGCCGGACGTCACGGTCACCACGACGGCCCGGTGCTCGCCCTCGAGGCAGTCAGCCGGGACGGCCGAGAAGGAGATGGCGGCGTCACCGGCGGCGAGTTTGATGCCGGCCATGCCACCGGCCGTGCGGCCCTGCGGACGCACCAGCGCGGCGGCGTAACGCAGCAGCTGGCCCGTGCGGGTGATGAAGACCAGCTGGTCCTCGTCCCCGGCGGGACCGGCGCCGATCACCACGTCGGAGTCCTTCAGGGCGATCGCGTCGAAATCGTCACGGTTCAACGGCCACTCCGGATTGACCCGCTTGACCACACCGTTCCGGGTCCCCAGGGCCAGGACAGCCCCCAACGGGACCAGGGCCACCAGGGCCTCGCCGCGCTGCAGGGTGAGGAAGTCCTTGACCTTCACCCCGGCGGCGAGGTTCGGGGTGGGGGAGGCGTCCGTCAGGGCGGGTATGTCCACGACCTGCACGCGCTGGATGCGCCCGGCGGAGGTGAGGGCACCGATCTCCCCACGCGCCGTCGTCGGCACCACCGAGAGGTAGGCATCATGCCGCTGACGGCGACCGGCCGTGGCCAGCGGCGTGTCATCGGCCGTCCGGGCCAGCTGACCCGCCGTGGTCAAGACCACGAAGCAGGCGGTGTCCGGCACCATCAGGCCTTCCGCGCCGGCTGTACCGGGCAGCACCGCCTGGGCCGCACCGCCCCGGCCGGCCGCCGGAGAGGCACCCGCCGTGGCGCTGAGGGGCGCGAGGTTCTCGGATTCGAGCAGCACGGTGCGGCGGTCGTCCCCGTATTCGGCGGCCACCTCCGCCAGCTCGCCGGAGACGAGGTCCCGCAAGCGCTGGTCGGAGGCGAGGATGGCCTCCAGCTCCGCGATGGCGGCCAGCAACTCCTCCTGCTCCGTCTCCAGGTCGAGCCGGGAGTACTTCGTCAGCTGACGCAGGCGCAGCTCCAGGATGTGGTTGGCCTGGATCTCCGTCAGGTCGAAGACGCCCATGAGCCGCGTCCGGGCGGCGGCGGTGTCATCAGAGGTCCGGATGATCTGGATGACCTCGTCGATGTCCACGAGGGCCAGCAGCAGGCCTTCGACCAGGTGCAGGCGATCCTTCTTCTTGTTCAGGCGGTGGGTGCTGCGCCGGCGGACCACCTCCAGCCGGTGGTCCACATAGACCCGGAGCAACTCAACCAGCCCGAGGGTGCGGGGCTGACCCTCCACCAGTGCCACGTTGTTGATGCCGAAGGACTCCTCCATCGACGTGGTCTTGTACAGCTGGGCCAGCACGCCCTGGGGGTTGAAACCGCTCTTGAGCTCGATGACGAGCTTCAGTCCGTTCTTGCGGTCCGTGAGGTCGAGCACGTCCGCGATGCCGGTGAGCTTCTTGGCGTTGACGGCGTCCTTGATCTTCTCGATCACCTTCTCCGGCCCGACCCCGTAGGGCAGCTCGGTGACCACGAGCCCCGTCCGGCGGGCCGTCACCTGCTCCACCGCGACCTTGGCACGGATCTTGAAGGAGCCGCGTCCGGACGCGTAGGCGTCCCGCACCCCGTCCAGGCCGACGATGCGCCCCCCGGAGGGCAGATCCGGCCCGGGCACGTGCTCCATGAGCTCCTCGAGGGTCGACTCGGGATGTTCCAGCAGGTGCCGGGCCGCCGAGATGACCTCCCGGAGGTTGTGGGGTGCCATGTTGGTGGCCATGCCCACGGCGATCCCGGAGGCGCCGTTGACCAGGAGGTTGGGGAAGGCGGCGGGCAACACGGCCGGCTGGGTGAACTGGTTGTCGTAGTTCGGGACGAAGTCCACCACGTCCTCGTCCAGCGAGGTGGTCATGGCCAGGGCCGCCGGGGCGAGCCGGGCCTCCGTGTAGCGCGGGGCGGCAGGGCCGTCGTCGAGGGAGCCGAAGTTGCCGTGGCCGTCCACCAGCGGCAGGCGCTGGGAGAACGGCTGGGCCAGACGCACCATGGCGTCGTAGATGGCGGTGTCACCGTGGGGGTGCAGCTTGCCCATCACCTCACCGACCACGCGGGCGGACTTCACATGCCCGCGATCGGGCCGCAGCCCCATCTGGCTCATCATGTACAGGATCCGCCGCTGCACGGGCTTCATCCCGTCCCGCGCGTCCGGCAGGGCCCGGGAGTAGATCACCGAGTAGGCGTACTCGAGGAAGGAGGTCTCCATCTCCGCGGAGACGTCGATGTCCACGATGTTCTCCTGCTCCAAGGGGATGGCCTGGGTGGCCGGAGCGGAGGATTTCTTGGGGGTACGGGCCATGATTCTGCCGGGGGTCCTTGCTGGCGGGCGGGAATTGTCTACTGTGATCCTATGGGTGAGACGCCGAAATCCCTCGAATATCCGGCCTACTGGGAAGCCGATGTCGTCCTGAGGGACGGCACCACGGCCCATCTGCGCCCCGTGCGACCGGAGGACTCCGAGGGCCTGGCCCGCATGCACGAGTCGCAGTCGCAGAACTCCATCTACCTGCGGTTCTTCACGTTCAAGTCCTCCCTGTCCCGCAAGGAGATGGAGCGGTTCACGCACGTGGACTACCGCGACCGGGTGGCGTTCGTGGTGCTGCTCGGCACGGAGATCCTCGGGATCGGCCGCTACGACCGGCTGTCCGATCCGCTGGAGGCCGAGGTGGCCTTCAACATCTCGGATGCCTCCCAGGGCAAGGGCATCGGCTCCATCCTCATGGAGCACCTGGCCGTGGCCGCCCGCGAGAACGGCATCCGCCGGTTCATCGCCGAGGTGCTGCCGGAGAACCGCAAGATGCTCTCCGTGTTCCAGGAGTCCGGTTTCGAGGTCAAACGCCACTTCGATGACGGCGTGGTGGCCGTCGCCTTCTCCATCGACCCCACCGCCAAGGTCCGGGCCGTGATGGAGTCGCGGGAGCACCGCGCGGAGGCGAGGTCCGTGGCCGAACTGCTCGCCCCGGAGTCCGTGGCCGTCATCGGGGCCAGCCGGCAGTGGGGTTCCGTGGGGTTCGCCCTGCTGGAGAACATCATCGAGGGGGGGTTCACGGGCCCGGTCTACGGCATCAACCCGGAGGCCATGGAGGTGGCCGGGATGATCTCCCGGGGCACCCTGGCCGAAGTCCCCGGCCCGGTGGACCTCGCCGTCATCGCCGTGCCGGCGGCCGAGGTCCCGGCCGTGGTGGAGGACTGCGCCCGCCACGGGGTGAAAGGCCTCCTGGTGGTCACCACCGGATACGCCGACGCCGGCCAGGACGGCCTGGTGCACCAGCGCGCCCTGGTCCGTCAGGCCCGGGCCAACGGCATGCGCGTGATCGGCCCGGCCTCGGCCGGCCTGGTCAACACCGCGCCCGGGGTCAGCCTCAACGCCTCGGTCTCGCCGTTCCTGCCGCTGCGCGGCCCGGTGGGGCTGTTCTCCCAGTCGGCGGTGATCGGGGTGACCCTGTTCGCGGCGGCCCACCGCCGGGGCATCGGCCTGTCCTCGATGCTCTCCGCCGGCAACCGGGCCGATGTCTCCGGCAATGACGCGATGCAGTACTTCGAGGATGACGCGGCCACGGCCGCCGTGGGCGTCTACCTCGAGTCCTTCGGCAACCCCCGCAAGTTCTCCCGCATCGCCCGGCGGCTGTCCCGCTCCAAGCCCGTGGTGGTGGCCCGTTCGGATGTCATGGGCCGCCGGCTGCCCCCGGGACACGAGACACGCACCACCCAGGCGCCCCTCGGCGCGGTCGACTCGATGCTGGAGCAGACCGGCGTCATCCAGGTGGACAACCATGAGGACCTGATGGACCTGATGCAGCTGGTCTCCTGCCAGCCACTGCCGGCGGGGTCCCGCGTGGGCGTGGTGGGCAACTCGCTGGCCCTGAACCGCGTGGTGGTGGATGCCGCGGAACGCCACGGCCTGACGGTGGCGCGCACGCAGTTCGTCCCTGACCTGGACGCTGAACACACGGTGGACGAGTCCGTGCACGCGGTGGGCCGGGCTGTCACCTCGGTCATCGACTCCGGCGAGGTGGACGCGCTGCTGGTGGCCACCCAGACCGGAATGCACCAACAGCCCGGAGACGCCGACCGGCTGGCGGCGGCGATCCAGGAGGCCTCGCGGGACCGTGACGTCACCGTGCTGGCGTCCCTGACGGGAGTCCTGGACCCCGGCTACCGCTCCACCACCGTCCGCCAGCCCGGGCCGGCCTCCGAGGACGGCGGCCTCCAGCAGGGCCTGCCCCTCTTCTCCTCGCCGGAACAGGCCGCCCGGGTCCTGTCCCGGCTGGTCTGGTACTGCCGGTGGCGTGAGGCGGAGGCGGGCGTGCCGGCGGAACCGGAAGGCATCGACCGTGACCGCGCCGAGCAGCTGATCGAGGAGTTCACCGCCCGGGCCACGGGGACGGACCTGCTCCGGCTCTCCTCGGCCGAGGCCGGCGAGCTGCTGGGGTGCTACGGCATCTCCGTGCTGCCCTCGGTCCGCTTCAGCACGGAGGACGAGGCCGTGCGCGCGGCCGAACAGCTCGGCTGGCCGGTGGCCGTGAAGGCCGTGGACACCTATCTGAGGCATCGGCTGGACCTGGGCGGGGTGCGGCTGAACATCGTGGACGCCGAGTCCCTGCGGCGCAACGTGTCCCAGATGCGCCGTGTGCTTGAGCCCTACGGCAGCCCGGACCTCGAGGTGCAGTCCATGGCGCGGCCCGGGCAGGCCTGCACCATCACGGCCCTCGAGGACCCGTTGCTGGGCCCGGTGGTGTCCTTCGGGATCGCCGGGGACGCGGTGGACCTGCTGGATGACTGGGTGCACCGGGTCCCGCCGCTGACGAATCAGGACCTGGACCGGATGATCCGCGCTCCGCGGGCCTCGGCCAAGCTCTTCGGGTACGGCGGGCTGCCCTCGGTGGACACCGGAGCCCTGCAGGACCTGCTGGCCCGGGTGGCCGCCCTGAAGGACGACCACCCGCAGGTGGCCCGGCTGCGCTTCAACCCGGTGCTGGCCTCGGACCAGTCGGTCACGGTGCTCTCCGTCGAGGTGGACGTGGCCAATGCGGCCCAACGGACGGATTCCGCCCGCCGTGCCATGCGTGACTGAGAGCTGCCGATAGCATGGAGTCATGACTCCACTGCGCAGGAACCCCGGTTCGGGCCAGCACCCCTCGGGGCATCACTCCTCGGGCAACGGCAACTCCGCCTCCGGTGCCGAACAGGAGGCCGCCCGGCGGCCAACCGCCCCCGCGCCCAGCACCCCGGGCACCGAGGGGCCCACCCTCGGATCGGACATCGAGCGGGCCGGGTTCTACCCGGAGCTCGTGGCCGACGTCCTGGACTCGGTGCTGGACGGCCGGGAGGTCACCAGCCACCTCGTCCACGTGGACACTCACTTCGACTATGACGAGATCCACCGTCACATCACCGTCCTCGCCCTGGCCGGGGAGGTGATGGCCGCCCTCCACCTGGACGACCACGCCATGGACGAGGCCGGCGAGCAGGTGATGGCCCAGGTCTCCACCGAGATGGTGCCCCTGTGGCGGATCGACTCGGTGGTGGCCACCACCATGCACCCGCAGCCGCAGACCTTCCGGCGCGGAGACCCCATCGCCGAGGTCACCCTCTCCGTGACCTGGGCCGGGGGGCAACGCTTGGACCTGGCCCCCGCCGCCTGCGGCGACCCGAACTGCGAAGCCGACCACGGCTACACCGGGACCTCCACGCGCGAGGACCTCGTGCTGCGGGTGGCGGCCGAGGCCGAAGGGCAACAGGCCGTGAACCAGGCCCTGGCGTTCTACCGCGAGCTGCGCCGCGCCACCGTCCAGGATCCCGGGGGCCGGTCCGGACGGTGAGTTCCGCAGCACCGATCCCCGCGGGTCCCGCCTACGCCGGCCGGAACCTCGCCGGAGTCCTGACCTCAGCCGCCGCCGCCCTGGGCGCCGCCGACTTCACGAACACCCTGCAGCTGCCGCGGACCCGGCGCGCCGCCGTCGTGATGGTCGACGGCCTGGGCAAGGCGCTGTTGAAGCGCTACGCGGGCCACGCCCCGTTCCTGAAATCCGTGCTGGACCGGGACTCCGGGACCCTCCAGGTGGCCTATCCCACGACGACGGCCGCCTCCCTGTCCAGCCTCGGCACCGGTCTGGCGCCGGGTCAGCATGGACTGGTGGGGTACGACGTGCTGGACCCGGACCGGGACACCGTCATCAACCAGCTCGGCGGCTGGGACCCGCAGACCGAGCCACGGGCCTGGCAGCCGCACCCCACGGTCTTCGAGCGGCTCGCCGCCACCCGGCCGGAGGCCTCGGGACGGCCCGAAGGACCCGTCTCAGCCTTCGACGATCCGGGTGTCGAGGCCGTGACCGTGTCCCTGCCGGCCTTCGAGTCCTCGGCCCTGACCACGGCATCCCTGCGCGGTTCCCGTTTCGTGGGGGCGAGGACCCTGCAGGCGCGGTTCCAGAAGACCAAGGAGGAGCTGCACGCGGCCTCCGGGCCCGTGCTGCTCTACCTCTACCTCAACGAACTGGACAAGGCCGGTCACCAGCACGGGCTGGGCTCGGAGCAGTGGCTCTACGCCCTCGAGGAGATCGACGGCGCCGCCCGCCGCCTCAGCACCGCCCTGCCGAAGGACACGGTGCTGCTGCTCACGGGAGACCACGGGATGGTCGATGTGCCCGAGGCCGGCCGGATCGACTATGCCGAGCTGCCGGGACTGGTGGACGGGATCCGGCACACCGCGGGTGAACCGCGGTTCGTCCAGCTGCACTGGGCCGCGGATGCCTCCCCGGCCGTGCGCGAGAGGACCACGGCCGCCTGGCGATCCGCCTTCGGGGACCAGACGTGGATCCTGACGCGCCGCGAGGCCGTCGAGGCCGGCTGGTTCGGGGAGGTGTCCGCCCGGGTGGCTCCCCGGCTGGGCGATCTGATCGTGGCCGCCCACGGCCCGGTGGCCCTGTATGACGGCCGGCGGGTGTCGCCGGCCGTCTTCGAGATGGTGGGACACCACGGATCGCCCACCCGGGCCGAACGTGAGGTCCCGCTGTTGTTCCTGCAGCGGCCACGGCGCTGACCGACGCACCAACTGACGGCCGGGCGCTCAGTCGCCCTTGCGGCCGAAGACGATCTCATCCCAGCTGGGCACGGAGGGACGCTTCGACTTGGCGCCGGCCGTGCGCCCGCCCGGCTTACGGGACCGGCCGCGGCCCTTGTCGGAGCCCGTCGAGGACTCGGATCCTGCCGAGGGGTCTGATGCCCCGAGGTCCAGCGCGATCTGCCCCGGCAGGGTCTCGGGGACCGTGTCCTCGGCAGCCGCCGCACTGCCGGGGTCGTGATCGGTGGGGTCGGCGGGGTCGGCGTCCGGTTCGTCCTCGCCGTCCCGGTCCGCCGCCGGATCGGTGTACTCGACCTCAGCGGCCGTCCAGTCGTCACGATCGGTCTCGGTGGTGTCACCAGTGCGGTCCTCGGCGCCGTCACTGGCGCCGTCTCCGTCGTGGGCCGGGGCCGAGGCGACGGTCAGCCGTGGCCGGTCCTGGTCCCTGATGGGCTGCTCGTCACGCGTCAGCATGAGGGCCAGCTCGTCATCTCCGTCCTCGTCCACGCCCAGGCGCTGGCCGCGGCGGGCCCGCAGCACGTCCAGCAGCTCATCCTGCGAGTCCTGGTCCAAGGCAGCGCGCGGGGTGCGGGACCCTGCAGGCGGAGCCGGGTCCTCGTCCTCCTCCACGTTGAAGGGGCGGTCCCCGACGGCGGAGAGCCGCCGGCCGCCGAAGGGCCCGTCCAGGGGGTCGAGCTCGGAGAGCACCTGGGCCCAGCGGTTCTGGTTGTCCAGGTGCTGGCTGGAGGGGCGGTAGGACCAGCGGGCCGGCGGGCGGTCACCGATCGAGGAGGCGGATCCCTCCAGGCCGTCGGTGGAGAAATCGAGGGTGATGGTCCAGGATCCCTCCGCGTTGCGCCAGGCATCCCAATGGGAGGTCGCCGGATCCATGCCCAGAGAGGTCAGCCGGTGGCGAACCATGTCAGCCAGCAGGGCCGGTTCCTCACCGAAGGTGCTGCGGTACAGGTCATGACCGGGTTGGGGAGCTGCAACCTCCACCCGACGGGCCTGATGCGCCATCCAATCACGCTCCGCCAGCACAGGGCCCTCGTACTTGCGCACGCGGTCCAGATCCACGCCGGACTCGGCGGAGACCTGCTCGGCCGTCGCTCCGGCACGGATGCGGGCCTGGATGTCCCGGGGTGTCAGCACCCCCTGGGCGGCGTCTGCGGCCTGGGCGGAGGGTCGGCCGATGGGGCGGGTCGCCGCGGACCGCAAGGCCTCGGTCACCGGCAGGGAGAACTCCTCACCGGCCTCGTTGCTGAGCAGCAGGTGTCCACCATCCTCCTGGACACCAACGAGACGGAGTTCCTGCATGTCTGTCCTCCACGGTCGACTAGGGCCCGTTGACCCACTCTCACCCCGACTTTGCCACGATTATGGGTCGGTGTGCACCACGCGCCCTCGGTGTGGCGTGGATCCATGCCCCGTGTCCGCTCTCAGCGATTTGGCTTTTGCCCGGGTGTGGGGAACAATCTCCACGACGCGCAGACCACAGACGGGCCCGGCGGGCCCGCCACCAGAGGTTTTCGCGGCCGGTTCCCCTAGCTGTCCCCCGAGGAATCCGGCGTCATCTTGGCAACATCCCACCCACGGTCGGTCCCCTCCGGCCACACCAGCGGAGCGTGAACACACCCCTTATGGCCACCGATTACGACGCGCCACGCAAGAACGACGACGAGCCCAACGAGAGCTCCATTGAGGAATTGAAGAACCGCCGCACGGACACGCAGTCCGCTGTGGTGGATGAGGATGAGGCGGAGGCAGCCGAGGGATTCGAGCTCCCCGGCGCCGACCTCTCCGGTGAGGAGCTGATGGTCCGGGTGCTTCCCGCCCAGGCCGACGAGTTCACCTGTGCCTCCTGCTTCCTCGTGCGCCACCGCTCGCAGGTCGCCAAGGAGAAGAACGGCCTGCTGTTCTGCACTGACTGCGAGGGCTGATCTCACCCTCAGTACCGAAGACGTCTCAGACACCTCTCAGACACCGCAGGCCGGCCAGGGCAACCTGGCCGGCCTGCGGTGTCTGTGCCGGGGTGTCCTGTGCCGGAGCCGTCGGCTTGTGTCTAGGCAGCGGCGCCCGGGTGGTCCTCGGCGTCGGCCTCACGGGCCATGGTGCCGCCCAGCACCTCGGCCAGCTGCTCGGGATTCCTGGTGCTGGTCAGCCAGTACGGGGTCCGGTCGCGTAGGTCGTCGATCTGGATGCGGACCACCGGGTCGATCCATCCGCGCAGGCACATGAAGGCCAGGCCGTGCAGCGCGGGGCCGCGCTGGTGGGTGGCGTCGTCGCCCCGATAACCGGTCACGAGCCCCACGTGCTGGCGTTCGATGCCGGCGCGGCCCACCTGGAGCGTCCTCTCGGTGACCACGATCTTCGGTGTGGAGACGGTCAGCAGCAGGGCGATGATGGCGAACACCACCACGGCCGCGATCAACCCGATCTCCACTCCGATCGGGACGAAGACGAGGATGGACAGACTGGAGATCATCACGGCGATCAACCAGATCCAGGGTGAGGGCCGCAGCTTCTCCTCGTACAGGACTGGGGCTGCCGGGGCGGAGGCGGAGGAATCATGCATACCCCCTAGAATCCCATGTTTGGCGTGGCAGGGTGAATCGGGCCCGCAGGTGCCCGGTCAGGGTGATGCACGGGATCTGCAGTACAGTGGCCGCGTGAATCAGCCAGCAGTTCCCCAGGATCTCCCCGTCGTACCCGCCCCCATCGAGCGTCCGGCGGTGGCCCTGACCATGCTCGACGACGGCATCGAACCTCCCAGCTATGCCTTGCCGGGCGATGCCGGTGCCGACCTGCGAACCACCGTGGATGTGGTGTTGGAGCCTGGCGCGCGGGCCCTGGTGCCGACCGGGGTGGCGCTGGCCCTCCCCGAGGGGTTCGTCGGCCTGGTGCATCCTCGCTCCGGGCTGGCGGTGCGGCATGGCCTCAGTCTGGTGAACGCTCCCGGAACCATCGACGCCGGCTATCGGGGCGAGATCAAGGTACCCCTGCTGAACACGGACCGTAGCGAGGCCGTCCATCTCCAACGGGGAGACCGGATCGCCCAGTTGGTCATCCAGCGGGTCGCCCAGGCCGACTTCGTGGTGGTGGACGCGCTGCCGGCCTCCGACCGCGGTGTGGCTGGCTTCGGATCCACGGGCGGGTTCAGCGCGGGGCAGGACGGTTCAACGCGGGCGTCGCGCTGACCTAAGCTGGACTGGCCGCTCTGAATGGCTTTGAACGACTACTTCCCATGCATGACACGGATTGGCAGGCAGGCTCATGATCTTCGGACGTAACCGGAACGTCAAGACCGAAACGGTCGTGCTTCCGGAGGAACTCCAGGACTCCCGGGATCAGGCCGGCGCCGAACCGGTCCCCGAGGCGACCGGACCCTTCGACATCACCGAGCGCCCCGAGACGGACGGCTACCTCGACGTGGGGTCGTTGCGGATCCCGATGGTCCAGGACCTGAAGGTCCGGCTCGACCTGGAGGAATCGACCAAGCGCATCATCGGTGTCACCCTTCAGCTCGGACAGTCCTCGATCCAGGCCCAGGCCTTCGCCGCCCCGCGTTCCGGCGGCCTCTGGGATGAGATCCGGGCCGAGATCCTCGAGTCGGTGGCGGCCACCGAGGGAGCCCAGGTGGGTGAGCAGGAGGGGGCGTTCGGCACCGAGGTCGCCGCCCGCATTCCCGCCGCCATGCCGGACGGCTCGCCCGGATGGCGGGTGGCTCGGTTCGTGGGCGTCGACGGCCCCCGCTGGTTCCTGCGCGGCGTGGTGGGCGGTGAGGCCGCGTTCAAGGATGAGGCGGCCAGCGCCATCAACGACCTGTTCTCCCGCATCGTGGTCCGGCGCGGGGACGACCCCCACCCGCCGAGGGAGCTGCTCCCGCTCACGCCGCCGGAGAACATGCGTCCCGTGCCGCAGCCGGGTCAGGCCAGCCCGACGGCGGGGGCCAGCCAGTCCGGCCAGGCCAGCCAGACCGGCCCAGCAGAGCAGACCGGGCGCACCACGCCGGCACCCGAGCGCGGACCGGAAATCACGGAAGTCCGCTGATCCGGTCGTGATCACTCCGCCGACCGGCTCCGAAGGCAACCCGGCAGCCCGCAGCGGCGCCCATGGGGCCACGGTCCACCGGGAGGGCATGGTGGCGGCGGTGCGGCTTCAGGACCAGGGGGCGCCGGCCCGGTTCGCGGTGGACCTGGTGACACAGGCGCCGAGTCCCGGAAAGATCTCCGCCGGCGGGGAGCGGATCCGTCTGGTCTGGATCGGTCAGCGCCGGGTACCGGGGATCACGGCTGGACGGTGGCTCCGCATCGAGGGATTCCTCTCTGTCCACCAAGACGTCCCCACCGTCTACAACCCCCGATACGAACTGCTGGCAGGAGCACCGCATGAGCACCGATCCTGAGTCTGCCGACGACCAGACGCCCCGGGGGAGGACCCCCGAGGAGACGCCGTCCCAGCTGGACGCGGCGTTGCGCAAGGTCGGTGCCGGCACGGCTGTGACGGACACCGGCCAGATCGACGTCCTCGCCACGATCGGCGGCTGGCGCGGACTGGCGGAATCGGTACTGCCGTCGGCGGTGTTCCTCGTGGCCTTCATCATCACCGAAGACCTGTGGGGCGCAGGCATCGCCGCCGTGGCGGTGGCGGCCGTGTTCAGCGCGCTCCGGTTCATCCAGCGCCAGAGCCCCGTCCAGGCGCTGGCCGGTTTGGCAGCCGTGGCCCTGTGCGTGGTGGTGGCCCTGAACACCGGCGAGGCCCGGGACTACTACCTGTGGGGATTCGTCACCAACGCGGTCTACATCCTCGCCCTCTCGGCGTCCGTGTTCGTCGGCTGGCCCCTCTTGGGCCTGGTGTTCGGGATGGTCCGTAATGAGGGACTCCAGTGGCGGCAGCACCCCGGACGACGGCGTCGGTATGCGCTGGCCACCTGGATCCTGGTGACCGCACTCGGACTGCGCCTGGTGGTCCAGGTGCCGCTGTACCTCGCTGATCTGCTGACGGCGTTGGGGACGGCCCGCTTGGTCATGGGGCTACCCCTCTACGCGCTGGCCCTGTGGCTCGGCTGGCTGGTGTCCGCGAGTAAACCCCGCACCTAGATAGATGAACCCTCTGTCGCCTGGGCTTTGCCTGGGTGTGGAAACGGGCCTCGGCAGTAGCGCCGGGGCCCGTTCCGCTCTTCAGGGAGTACGAGGGTTTCACGATCTTCTCATCGAGGCGGCCCGGGCGTGCTCCACCTGGGTTGCCGGGGTCTCCAAGGTCTCCGGGGTCTCCGTGTCACCCGTGGCTGCCGTGGTGCTTCGGTGATGTGGGGGCCAGGCGAGGTCGAGGCGTCGGGGTGGGGTCGGGTTGTGGTCGTGGGTGGTGAGGGCGGTGGCAGTCTCGGTGGCAGTCTCACGGTCACTGGTGCGGTGACGTGGGTGTCGGTGGTGCAGGGGATGTCGCGTGGCCGTGGCCCACGTGGCCCATATGCATGCTGGGGTCCTGGTTCGTGGTTCTCAGGGGGCACTGGTGTTTCGGTGGTCTCTGGTGTGTGGGGTGGGGTGGTGAGGGGTCGGGGTCGGCTGGTGTAGTTGTGGCCGGTGGGGGTGGTGACGTGGAGTTGGTCTGGTGTGGCTTGATGTTTCCAGCCGGGGTGTTCTTTGGTGTAGTTGCAGCGTTCGCAGAGTCCGGAGCCGTTGGCGTAGCTGGTGGGTCCGCCGTCTCGGTAGGGGGTGGCGTGGTCGACGTGTCGGATCGGGGCCCCGCAGTACGGGGTGCGGCAGGTGTTGTCCCGGAGCATGATCATGCTCCGGAGTTTTCCGGTGAACTCCCGGCGTTGGGATTCCATCGCCACCAGTTGTCCGGTCTCGGGGCAGGTGTAGAGCCGGCGCAGGAACACGCGGGCCTCGGCCTCCCGGCGTGGGTGGGGGTCTGCGGGGTTTACGGTGCCGTCGGTGAGGAGTGTGCGGGCGGTGGTGGCGGGGAGGGGTCCGTGGCCGGGGATCCAGGCGGGGTCGTTGCTGCCGGCGAGCAGGGTGGTGTCGGTCATGATGAGTTGGATCTCCACTGGGGAGGCCTCATCGGGGGTGCGGCCGGTGAGGCGTTCGACGAAGACATCGGACAGGACTTGTTGGGGGCTGCGTCCTCCGGCTTCTCCGGAGGCCACGGTGGTGGCGGCCTGGTCGGTGAGGGCGTTGAAGCAGGCTGCTGCTTCCAGGGCGGGCAGTAGGGCGGTGAGGTAGGCCATCCCGTGTTCTGCCGGTTTGATGCGTACGTGTCGGGTGGTCACGGCTTGGTCGTATTGTTCGGCGGCGGCTTCGGGGTCCTGCTGGTGGGCCAGGGCCTGGACCTGGCGGGTGAGTTCACGGATCCCCAGACCCGGCAGCCGCTCGGCCAAGACGGCATCGACGTGGCGGCGGGCCGGGGCGGGCAGCCAGTGGGTGTGGCGTTCCACGGTGGCGGCGTGTTCCTCGCTGATCTGACCTGTTTGCAGGGCGGTGAGCGTGTGCGGCAGGTCTTCGGTGAGGTGGCGGGCTTGCCGCAGGTGGTTGCTGCCGCGTTGCGGGCTCTGGCGACGGGCCAGGCCGATCTCGGAGCCCAGTCCGAGCCCGCGACGGGAGGTGGGGATGCCGCGGGCGGCCTCGTCCAGGATCCGGTGCTGGTGCAGGGCTGCGGTTTCGCGGGCCTGGGCGGCGGCGCAGGCGGCTTTGAGGTCTTCGAGGACGCGGATGCGGTGGATGGCCTCGGCCTCGCAGGTCACGGCGGCCAGTTCTTCCGCGGTCGGCCCGAACCGACCCGCCGGAGTACGACCCACAGGAGTGTCAGGAGTGTCAGGAGTGTCAGGAGTGCTGCGGTCAGCGGGAACGGCGGGAGTGCTGGCAGTGCTGGCGGTCTGGAGTGCGGCCGGGGAGGCTGCCGGGACCATGCCGGCCAGGGATTCCCGCAGGGCGATGATGTCCCGGGCGTCCTCCAGAACAGGGACAGCAGGGACAGCAGGCGCGGCAGGGGCGGCAGGGACAGCAGGCGCGGCAGGTGCGGCGGCGGTCGCGTGAATGGCAGGAATGTGGGGAATAGCTGGGTCCGTGGGAGCGGCGGGGGTGGTTGAGCCCACGGGGGCGCGGCCGTGGAGGGTGGTGACCCTTGGAGCACGATCCGCGTCTTCGAACATGTGTACTACTCTAAGCCGTGCCCCGGACACGGTAAAGGACTGCCCGTCAGCCTGTGGACAAGATCTGAGAAGGCGTTCTCACCCGGTCCGGGGCTACTCAGCCGGGCGGGGGCTACCGGCGAGGGCCACGCCGCGAGGGGAGCCCCGGCTATGAACCGTCCTCGGCCACGAGCAGCCCGCGCAGGCGTTCCTCGGACTCCACGGTGGTCAGGAAGAACACCTCGTCGGCGGCCTCCAGGACGTCGTCGTCGCTCGGGGTGATGGGCCGGGTGTCGCGGATGATGGACACCACGGAGACATCCGCAGGCCAGGACACCGAACCCAGTCGACGCCCGTCGGTCCAGTGGCTGCTGGGGACGGTGAACTCCACGAGGGTGGTCTGTCCGGACTTCAGGGTCAACAGGCGCACGAGGTCGCCCGTCTCCACGGCCTCCTCCACCAGGGCGGTCATGATCCGCGGGGTGGACACCGCCACATCCACGCCCCAGGACTCGTCGAAGAGCCAGTCGTTCTTCGGGTTGTTGACGCGGGCCACCGTCCGTCCGACCCCGAACTCGGACTTCGCCAGCAGGGAGACCACCAGGTTGGCCTTGTCATCTCCCGTGGCGGCCACAAGCACGTCCGCCGTCTCGAGGTGGGCCTCCTGCAGCACCGCGAGCTCACAGGCATCCCCGATGAGCCACTTGACGCCGCGCAGACCCGACCGGGAGACCACCTCGGGTTTGGTGTCCACGAGCAGGATCTCGTGCCCGTTGGCGAGCAGCTCACGGGCGATCGAGGAACCCACGGATCCGGATCCGGCGATGACGACCCTCACCTCTGCACCACCCCGTGCCCCCCGCTGTTCCCGTCATGCTCTTCGTCCCACCGGTCCGTGCCGGTCGGCGGGTCGGCGGCCAGGATGCGTTCGGACTCGTCCTGCCCGGCCACGGACAGCACGGCATGCACGATGTCTCCCTGTTGGTACAGGGTGTCCGCCCGGGGCACGGTCCCCTCGCCCATCCTCGTGAGGAAGGCGACCCGGAGGCCGGCCTCGGCCTCCAGCTCGGACAGGCGGCGCCCGATCCATCCGGGCGAGACCCGCACCTCCGCCATCACGATCCGCCCCGAGGCGTCCCGGAAGTCGCCGGACAGATCAGCATCCGGCAGGATGCGGCGCAGCACCTGATCGGTGGACCAGCGCACGGCCGCCACGGTGGGGATCCCGAGCCGCTGAAAGATCTCCGCGCGGCCGGGATCATAGATCCGGGCCACCACGTGCTCCACACCGAAGGTCTCCCGCGCCACCCGCGCCGCGATGATGTTCGAGTTGTCCCCGGAGGACACGGCGGCGAAGGCATAGGCATCCTGAATGCGGGCCTTGGTCAGGGCATCACGGTCGAAGCCGACGCCGGTGACCCGTTGGCCACCGAAATGCCGTCCGAGGCGCCGGAAGGCCTGCTCGTCCTGATCGACCACGGCCACCGAGTGGCCGCCACGCTCCAGGGTCAGCGCGAGGGACGAGCCCACGCGGCCGCAGCCCATGATCACGAAGTGGGCCATCCGATTCCCTCCCGGTCCTTGCCCTCATTGGTCGCTCCCGGCGGGGTGCGGCCGTGCTGCCGGCTTGGCCGGCGAGTCCAGTGTGCCACGCGCCGGTGGATGCGCTCTTCCGGGGGTACCGTGGTGGCGTGGCAACGGTCCTGGAATCCCTCCGCCGGCTCGTGGTGGGCCGGCCCTATGACACGGAACGGCTGAACCGCCGGCCCCTCGGCCGGTTCACGGCGCTACCCGTGTTCTCGGCCAACGCCTGGTCCTCCGTCGCCTATGCCCCGGACGAGATCCTACTGACCTTGGCCCTTGGCGGCACGGCGGCGCTGTCCCTCGGCCCCGAGATCGGCGTGGCCGTGGTGGCCGTGATGCTGCTCATCGTGCTGTCCTACCGGGTGTCCATCCGGGCCTACCCGGAGGGCGGGGACTACGCCATCTCCCGGGCGAACCTGGGCCCGTGGGCCGGAGTGACGGTCGGGGCGGCGCAGATGCTCGACTTCGTGTTCACGGTGGCCGTGTCCGTGGCGGCGATGTCCCACTACCTGACGGCCGTCTTCCCCGTGCTGGGAGGTGCGGAGTCCGCGGTGGCGGTGGCCGGCGTCGTGCTTCTGGCCCTAGCGAGCATCCGCGGTGCCGGTCGCGGACGCCGGACCCCCGCCCTCCTGGCCTTCGGCCTGTTGGTCCTGCTCTTCGGCATGATCGTCACCGGCCTCGTCCAGGATGCCCTGGGTGTTTTGGAACCGGCGACGTCGGCCGCGCTGGAACCGGTGCCCGATCCCGCCTTCGCGGCGGGGCTGGGTCCTCTGGCGATGGCCGTGCTCGTCCTCCGGGCCTTCTCCTCGGGATCGGCGCTGGCGACCGGTGTGGAGGTCCCGGCCTCGAACGTGGCGGCCATGGTCAATCCCCGCATCCGCACGGCCCGGTTCGTCATGCTGACCATGGGCCTGATCGCCGCGGCCTCCACCCTCGGGGTGATGTACCTGGCGGACCGCACCTCCGTGGTCTTCGTCCTGGATCCGGCGGCGTTGCAGTCCGTGGGAGGGGGACCGGTGCCGGCGGACTACGTGCAGCATCCTGTCCTGGCTCAGCTGGCCAACACGGTCCTCGGGGCCGGCAGCCTGCTGAGCGGGGCCCTGATGCTGCTGGTGGTCGTGCTGCTGGTGCTGGCCGGGCACTCGGCCTTCAAGTCCTTCCCCGAACTGGCGTCCCGGCTCGCTGCGGACGGTTATCTGCCACGTCAACTCCTCACGCGCGGGGACCGGCTGGGCTACACCAACGGGGTGGTGCTGCTGACCTTGGCCGCGCTGGGGCTCGTGTGGATGTTCCAGGCCCAGACGGCCCTGCTGGTCCAGCTCTACGTGATCGGGGTGTTCCTCTCGTTCACGGTGAGCCAACTGGGCATGGTGCGGCATTGGGGGCGGCAGCTGGCCCACACCCCGGGGACGAGGGCCCGGCAGTCGGTCCGGACCCGGCGGCTGGTGAACCTGGTGGGGCTCGTGGTCACGGCACTGGTGGCGCTCGTGGTCTTGGTGACCCGGTTCGGCCAGGGGGCGTGGGTCGCGCTCCTGGCCATCGCGGTCATGGTGTTGGTGATGTCCCGCATCCGGAACCACTATGACGCGGTGGCCTCCGAACTCGACCTGACCCCCGCGGAGGACGCCCGGGCCCTGCCGTCCCGCGTCCATGCCGTCATCCTGGTGATGTCCGTCCAGCGGCCCACGCTGCGGGCCGTGGCCTATGCCCGGGCCTCACGCCCCTCCAGTGCGGAGGCCGTGGTGGTGGACCTGGACAAGGGATCGACGCAGGAGCTGTTGGCGGCCTGGGACCGCCTGGAGCTGCCGGTGCCGGTGACCGTGCTGGCCTCGCCCTACCGGGAGATGTCCGAACCCCTGATCCGCCATCTGCGGGCCCACCGGAGGACCTCCCCGCGGGACCTGGTGGTGGTGTACATCCCGGAATATGTGGTCGCCCGCGGCTGGCAGCGCCTGTTGCACAACAGGACGACCAAACGCCTCAAGGACCGGCTGCACCGCGAGCCCGGGGTGATGGTCGCCTCCGTGCCGTGGCAGCTCTCCAGCGCGGGTGGCGGTACGCACCGCCTACCTGAATCTCCCTTGGGCCAGACGAGAACGGGGCCGGACCAGTAGAGTCGGGGACAAAGGTGTTCCGAATCTCTGCCGGACAAACGGGCCGGAAGGATCCCGGAGACCATGACCCCTGAAGGAGGCCGGCCACGATGACGCCCACCCGGGAGACCAGCAAGGCCGAGAGGACCCGCCCACAGGTCCGTGATGCGGCGGTGGTGCCGGAGGCCCCCCGGATCCTCGAACTGGAGATCGGGCCCATGGCCCACGGCGGCCACTGCGTGGCCCGTCACGAGGGCCGGGTGGTGTTCGTCCGGCATGCCATCCCCAGTGAGGTGGTCCGGGCCGTGGTCACCGAGGCGGGGGAGGGGGCCCGCTTCTGGCGGGCGGACACGGTCGAGGTCCTCCACGGCTCCGAGTTCCGCCGGACCCATCAGTGGAAGCTGGCCGATTCGCTGCGTGCCCACGCCGCAGGCCGGCTGCCCGTGGGTGGGGCCGAGTACGGACACATCGTGCTGCCGTACCAGCGCAGGCTCAAGGCCCAGGTGTTCCGGGACACGGTGGCGCGGATCGCCGGGATCCAGTTGGACGTGCAGGTCACCGGCGCAGAGGGGGATGAGCCCTCCGGTCTGCACTGGCGCACCCGCAACGCCTTCGCCGTCACGCCCACGGGCCGGTTGGCCATGCACGCCCACCGCTCCAACGTGCTGGTCCCGGTCCGGAACATGCCCCTCGGGGTCCATGGGCTGGACGCCCTGAAACTCTGGGAACTCGACTTCACCGGGATCGCCCGGGTGGATGTGGCCACCCCCGGGACCGGCGAACCGTCCCTGGTGCTGTTGACGCCGACCGAGGGCACGGACCCGTCATCGTTGGGCGGGCGCATGCACCGCCAGACGAGCCGACTGCCGGAGGGCACCTCCGTGGCGTTGACCGTGCCGGGCAAGACCCCGGAGGACCGCCCCGAGGTGCACCGGCTCCGAGGGCGCACGTGGACCCAGGAGGAGGTCACCACTGCCCGCGGGGACCAGCACCCGTTCCGGATCACCGGCGACGGCTTCTGGCAGGTCCACCGTTCGGCCCCCACCCTGCTGGTGGACGCCGTGCTGGAGGCCGCCGCGCCGCAGCCGGGCCAGGTGGTCGCCGACCTGTATGCCGGTGCCGGGCTGTTCTCGGCCTTCCTGGCGAAGGCCGTAGGGCCCGTAGGCCTGGTGCTGTCGGTGGAGGCCTCCCCGGGGGCCAGTCGGGACGCACGGCGCAACCTGCACGGCATCACCCAGGCCGCCGTCCTCAACGGTATGACGGACCGGATCCTCGGCGGCTGGCTGAACCATCCCGAGAAGCCCGTGGCCGACGGCGGCCTGGACGGCCGCTCGGTGGACACGGTGGTCCTGGACCCGCCCCGGGCGGGCGCCGGAAAGGCCGCCGTGGAACGGATCCACCGGCTGGACCCCGGCCGGATCGTCTACGTCTCCTGCGACCCGGCGTCCTTCGCCCGGGACCTGGGCCTGCTCGCCCAGGCCGGCTGGGTCACCGAGTCGGTCCGGGTCTTCGACCTCTACCCGGATACGCACCATATGGAGTCCGTGGCGGTCCTCACCCGGCCCTGACGCCGCCTCGGTACAGGTCTGCAGGACGTGGGCAGGACATCTGTGCGCGGCAAGCGCGGGATCGTGCCGACCATCGGGCTAGGATGGGAGGCGAGCCCCCTGTGACGGTGTCGTCAGACGATCGGCACGGGATCGGCATGTGGCTGCCACCATCGGCCGGAAATCGCCCGCACGCGGTACCGGAGCAAACGGTGGACCGGGCATGGCACTGACAGACCGGCCAATCGCCCTGACCCAGGGCGGGAAGAGGAGTCCCCGTGACTACTGTTGACAGCTTCGGCTCCAAGGGCGTCCTGGACGTCAATGGCGCTGAGTACGAGATTTTCCGGCTGAACAAGGTGGAGGGTGCGGACAAGCTCCCCTACTCCTTGAAGGTCCTGTTGGAGAACCTGCTCCGCACCGAGGACGGTGCGAACGTGACCGCCGAGTCCATCAAGGCCTTGGGTTCCTGGGACGCCAACGCCCAGCCGGACACCGAGATCCAGTTCACCCCCGCCCGCGTCCTCATGCAGGACTTCACCGGTGTGCCCTGCATCGTGGACCTCGCCACCATGCGTGAGGCCATCAAGGACCTCGGCGGCGATGCCTCCCGCGTGAACCCGCTGGCCCCGGCCGAGCTCGTGATCGACCACTCGGTGCAGATCGACTCCTTCGGCAACGACCAGGCCATCGAGCGCAACATGGACATCGAGTACCAGCGCAACGGCGAGCGGTACCAGTTCCTGCGCTGGGGCCAGACGGCGTTCAACGACTTCAAGGTCGTCCCCCCGGGCATGGGCATCGTGCACCAGGTCAACATCGAGAACCTGGCCCGCACCGTGATGACCCGCGAGGTGGACGGCGTGCTGCGCGCCTACCCGGACTCCTGCGTCGGCACCGACTCCCACACCACCATGGTCAACGGCCTGGGCGTGCTGGGTTGGGGCGTCGGCGGTATCGAGGCCGAGGCCGCCATGCTCGGCCAGCCGGTCTCCATGCTCATCCCGCGCGTGGTGGGCTTCAAGCTGACCGGGTCCATCCCGGCCGGCGCCACCGCCACGGACGTGGTGCTGACCATCACCGAGCAGCTGCGCGCCCACGGCGTGGTCGGCAAGTTCGTGGAGTTCTACGGTGAGGGCGTCGGCTCCGTGCCGCTGGCCAACCGCGCCACCATCGGCAACATGTCCCCGGAGTTCGGCTCCACCGCCGCCATGTTCCCGATCGACGATGTCACCCTGGGTTACCTGCGCCTGACCGGCCGCTCCGAGGAGAGCATCGCGCTGGTGGAGGCCTACGCCAAGGAGCAGGGCCTCTGGCACGACCCCTCGAAGGAGATCCAGTTCTCGGAGTACCTCGAGCTGGACCTGGGCACCGTGGTCCCCTCGATCTCCGGCCCGAAGCGTCCCCAGGACCGCATCGAGCTCACGGACTCCAAGGAGCAGTTCCGCAAGGACATCCACCACTACGCCACCGAGGACGAGGCCGGCTCCGGCCGCCCGTCCAAGTCCGTGGGCGTGGCCATGGAGGACGGCCGCGAGTTCCAGCTGGACCACGGCATCGTCTCGATCGCCTCGATCACCTCCTGCACCAACACCTCGAACCCCTCGGTGATGATGGCCGCCGCCGTGCTGGCCCGCAACGCCGTGGAGAAGGGCCTCACCTCGAAGCCCTGGGTCAAGACCTCCGTGGCCCCCGGCTCCCGCGTGGTCACCGAGTACTACGAGAAGTCCGGGCTGATCCCCTCCCTGAACGCCCTGGGCTTCAACATCGTGGGCTACGGCTGCACCACCTGCATCGGCAACTCCGGTCCGCTGGAGCCCGAGATCTCCCAGGCCATCCAGGACAACGACCTGTCCGTGACCTCGGTGCTCTCCGGCAACCGCAACTTCGAGGGCCGCATCAACCCGGACGTGAAGATGAACTACCTGGCGTCCCCGCCACTGGTGGTCGCCTACGCCCTGGCCGGCACCATGGACTTCGACTTCGAGAACGATCCACTGGGCCAGGACTCCGCGGGCCAGGACGTGTTCCTCAAAGACATCTGGCCGGAGCCGACCGAGGTCCAGGAGATCATCGACCGCTCGATCGACACCGAGATGTTCACCCGTGAGTACGAGACCATCTTCGACGGCGATCACCGCTGGCAGGCGCTGGAGACCCCCGAGGGCGATACCTTCGAGTGGGACGAGCAGTCCACCTACGTCCGGAAGCCCCCGTACTTCGACGGTATGCCGGCCGAGCCGACACCGGTCGAGGACATCTCGGGCGCCCGCGTGCTGCTCAAGCTCGGTGATTCCGTGACCACGGACCACATCTCCCCGGCCGGTTCCTTCAAGTCGGACACCCCGGCCGGAAAGTACCTGCTGGAGAACGGTGTGGAGCGCAAGGACTTCAACTCCTACGGCTCCCGCCGTGGCAACCACGAGGTGATGATCCGCGGCACGTTCGCGAACATCCGCATCAAGAACCAGCTGCTGGACGGCGTGGAGGGCGGCTTCACCCGCGACTTCACCCAGGATGGTTCCCCACAGGCCGCGGTCTACGACGCTGCGCAGAACTACCAGGCCGCCGGCACCCCGCTGGTGGTGCTGGCCGGCAAGGAGTACGGCAGCGGCTCGTCCCGTGACTGGGCCGCCAAGGGCACCGCACTGCTGGGCGTGAAGGCCGTCATCACGGAGTCCTTCGAGCGCATCCACCGCTCGAACCTGATCGGCATGGGCGTGCTGCCGCTGCAGTTCCCCGAGGGCGAGTCCTCGGACTCCCTGGGACTGGACGGCACCGAGACCTTCAGCGTCTCCGGCGTGACGGCCCTGAACGAGGGCTCCACCCCGAAGACCGTCAAGGTCACCGCCACGCATGAGAACGACACCGTCACCGAGTTCGACGCGGTCGTCCGCATCGACACCCCCGGTGAGGCCGACTACTACCGCAACGGCGGCATCCTGCAGTACGTGCTGCGCCAGATCGCCGCAAAGAAGTAGCTCACCACTCCGACCGGCGGGCCGGGTTCCCCACACGGGGGACCCGGCCCGCCGGCGTCGTGCCCCTCCCTCCCAGCCGCACCGCGACGGCGCGCTATTCTGGGGGAAGCTGTTGTGACCCTCCCTCCCGGCCGAAAGGACCGCTTGCCCGTGGGCCTTCTCGAAACGATCCGCACCCCGCAGGACCTGCACCCCCTCACCCGAGGCCAGATGCGGCAATTGGCGAACGAGGTCCGAGCCTTCCTCATCGCCAACGTCTCCCGCACGGGTGGACACCTGGGACCGAACCTCGGCGTGGTGGAGCTGACCCTGGCGATCCACCGGAGCTTCGACTCGCCGCAGGACGCCGTCATTTTCGACACCGGCCACCAGTCTTACGTGCACAAACTGGTGACCGGCCGGCAGGACTTCTCCACCCTGCGCCAACAGGACGGGCTCTCCGGGTACGGGGACCGTGCCGAGTCCGTGCATGACGTGGTCGAGTCCTCCCACGCCTCCTCGTCCCTGTCCTGGGCGGACGGGATCTCCCGGGCCTGGGCCCTGCGCGGTCAGGGCGAGCGCACCGTGGTGGCCGTAATCGGGGACGGCGCGCTGACCGGCGGCATGGCCTGGGAGGCCATCAACAACATCGCCGCGGACCGGGACCGCCGCGTGGTGATCGTGGTCAATGACAACGGCCGTTCCTACGCCCCGACCGTCGGCGGGCTGGCGAACCAGCTCTCCGGTCTGCGCCGGGCCTTTCTGGACAAGCTCCGCACCCACCGCGGCTACGAGGACACCCTCGACTTCTGGAAGACGCGGCTGCAGAACACCGGGACCGCCGGACGTTTCGTCTATAAGTCGCTGCACGCCACCAAGAAGGGCCTCAAGGACTGGTGGGCGCCCCAGGGCCTGTTCGAAGACCTGGGGATGAAGTACATCGGCCCCATCAACGGCCACGACCAGGACGAGCTCGAGGAGGCGCTGGCGGATGCCAAGAACTACGCCGGCCCCGTGATCGTGCACGCCATGACGGAGAAGGGCCACGGCTATGCCCCCGCCGTGGCCCACCAGGCCGACCAGTTCCACGCCATCGGCAGGATCGACCCGGAGACGGGGGAGCCGGTGGCCTCCAGCTCGGGTCCCTCGTGGACGTCCGTGTTCGGCGAGGAGATCGCCGCGATCGCGGACGAGCGTGAGGACATCGTGGCGATCACCGCCGCCATGAGGATCCCGGTGGGTCTGGGCCTGATGGCCGAACGCCACCCGGACCGCGTGTATGACGTCGGCATCGCCGAGCAGCACGCCGTCACCTCGGCCGCCGGCATGGCCTTCGGCGGGCTGCACCCTGTGGTGGCCGTCTACGCCACGTTCCTCAACCGCGCCTTCGACCAGGTGCTCATGGACGTGGGCCTGCACCGGGCCGGGGTCACCTTCGTGCTGGACCGGGCCGGTGTCACCGGCCCGGATGGCCCCAGCCACCACGGCATGTGGGACCTGGCCCTGTTGCAGTCCGTGCCCACCCTGCGGATCGCCGCACCCCGGGATGCGGAGCGGCTGCGTGAGGAGCTGCGCGAGGCGGTGGCGGTGGAGGATGCCCCCACCGTGGTGCGCTTCTCCAAGGGCTCCGTCGGCCCGGAGATCGCGGCCCTGGAGCGGCTCGAGGACGGCGTGGACGTGCTGCTGCGCCTCGGCACGGCCTCCGCTGAACCCGGGGCCGAACGGGACGTGCTGATCGTGGCCGTCGGATCCCTGGCCGAGATGGGCCTGGATGTGGCCGCGAGGCTGGCGGACCAGGGCATCTCCGCCACCGTGATCGACCCCCGCTGGGTGCTGCCCGTGCGGGACTCCGTGATCAGCCAGGCCGCCCGCCACCGGATCGTGGTGTGCCTGGAGGACGGGGTGAAGGCCGGCGGCGTCGGCTCCCGGATCCGTCAGGAGATGCGCGCCCGCGGCGTGGACACCGCCCTGAACGAGGTCGGCCTGCCGGTGCAGTACCTCGCCCACGGCTCCCGTGAGCAGGTGCTGGAACGCACCGGGCTGACCGCGCGCCAGGTGGCGCAGGACACGGTGGCGCAGGTGCTGGGCACCAAGGTCCCCTTCGCCCGGCCGCTGACCGGCCAGATGAGTCAGATCCCCACCACCCCCACCACGGAGGGCAAGAAGTGAGCATTGTACGCACGTATCGGCGGTCCGAGCAGGACGGCCAGCAGCGGGTGGACTACCGCGAGGCCTGGTTCGCGCCGGGCAGCGGCGAGGTGGTCGTCCACCACGGGCGCCTCGGAACCACGGGCACGACGACGGCCGAGAAGGTCGCGGACGACGCCGCCGGTGAGGAGCTGCTCGCCGGATTCGCCACGCAGTGCGCCGAGGACGGCTTCGCCGAGCTGACGGAGGACCAGGTGAAGACCCTGCAGGTCTCCTACCGCCTCAAGGGCACGGCGCCGACGACCGTGGAGACGTCCCTCGTGGAGAGACTGCGCGGGGAGATCACCAACCAGTTGGCCTGGCGGGGCCTCGGCGAGGTTGTGGGGGAGCAGCTGGAGTCCGGTCGGGTCGTCTTCGAGGTGGCCACGGTGCACCCCCGCAAGGCCGCCGCCGAGATCCCGGCCGCCGCGAAGTTCGCGCAGGTCCAGCCCTCGCGCGTGACCACGGGGGTGTGACGGTGGAACATCGCCGTCTCGGCCACTCCGGTCTGTCCGTCTCCGTCGTCGGGCTGGGGTGCAACAATCTCGGCCGTCCCGGCACCGCCACCCTCGAGCAGGAGGGCACGGACGCCGTGGTGCACGCCGCCCTGGACGCCGGGGTGAGCCTCTTCGATGTCTCGGACACCTACGGGGCCACCCCGGGGCTCAGCGAGGAGCGGCTCGGCCGCGCGCTGGGGGACCGGCGCGGGGAGATCGTGCTGGCCACCAAGTTCGGTATGGACATGCGCGGTGCCAACGGCAACGACTTCGGTGCCCGCGGCTCCCGGCGGTACATCGTCCGGGCCGTGGAGGCCTCTCTGCGGCGGCTGGGGACGGACTGGATCGACCTGTACCAGTTCCACACCCCGGACGAGGCCACCCCGATCGAGGAGACGCTCTCCGCGATGGACGACCTGGTGCGCTCCGGCAAGGTCCGGTACATCGGGCACTCCAACCGGGCCGGCTGGCAGATCGCCGAGGCCGAGTTCGTGGCCCGCGAGCTGGGCACCGAGCGGTTCATCTCCGCGCAGAACCACTACAACCTGCTGGACCGCCGGGCCGAGCTCGAGGTGCTGCCCGCGGCGCGGGCCTATGGTCTGGGCGTGCTGCCGTACTTCCCGCTGGCCAACGGGATGTTGACCGGCAAGTACTCCGCCGGCACGGCGCCCGAGGGCTCGCGGCTCTCGCACTCGCGTCAGCATATGGTCCAGGAGGCGGACCTGAAGCAGCTGCGCCGTTTCGGTGAGTTCGCCCGGGAGCGGGGGCTGACCGAGGTGGAGCTGGCGTTCTGCTGGCTGGCCGCCCAGGACCCGGTCACCTCCGTGATCGCCGGGGCCACCCGGCCGGAGCAGGTCCGCCAGAACGCCGCAGCCGTGCGCTGGGTGCCCACCGAGGCGGAGCGGGCCGAGATGGACGAGATCTTCCCGACCGTGCCGAAGGTCGCGCTGTTCTAGTGGGAGGCCTCGCCGTCAACGCCACCGAGATCCTGATGTGGATCCTGGTGATCGCCATCCTGGTGTTGCTGGTGTGGTCCCTGGTCTCCCTCTCGCACTCGCCGCTGAGCCCGGGGCGGAGGATCCCGTGGGCCTTCGTGATGTTCCTGCTGCCCGTGCTCGGCCCGGCCGTCTGGATGTGGTGGCGGTTCTACTACTACGAGCGGCGCAAGGCCGAGCAGCCGGACTGGGACCCCAACAGCAACCGGGTCATCGTCAACCCGCCGCGGCGGCCTAACTCTAGAGCGTGACCATCACCCAGTCACCGTCGATCGCGGCGGTGTACCCGGTCAGGGGCTTCTTCGCCGGACCGGCGTAGGGCTCGCCCGTGGTGACGTCGAAGTGCGAACCGTGGCAGGGGCAGGCGAAGACGTCCTCGCCGTTCTCCTCGGTCGGGGCCACGGTGCAGCCCTGATGGGTGCAGACGGCCGAGAAGGCGTGCACCTCGTCCTCCGCCGGCCGGCTGATCAGCAGGGTGCGCCCCTGGAGGCGCACACTCGTCATGCCGCCGGTGGGCAGGTCCGCCACCCGGACCGCCTCGGTCGGCGTGCCGCCGAGGTGGTGCGAGGGGGCGTTGTCCTCGTCCCGGATATCGCTCGTGCACGCCGTCAGCCCCAACGTGCTGGCCACGCCCACGGCGCCGATCAGCGCGCCGCGTTCCAGGAAGGACCGCCGGGACGGGCCGGAGGTGCCGCAACCGCGGCAGGAGGCGCCGCCGTCGTGCTGGTTCTGGGGGGTGGGGGATGCAGAGGTCATCCCCCCATTATCCGCCGTCCGAGGCCACCGGCCACACCAGGTGGCATCCCCCTGGCAGCAGGCCTACGATGACGGCCAGGACCCGTGGAGGAGAGTCTCATGTCCGATGGTGGAGGAAACAAGGCCGTCTTCGCGGCGTTGACCGCGAATCTGGGCATCGCCGTGTTGAAGTTCGTGGCCTTCTTCCTGACCCAATCCTCCTCCATGTTGGCCGAGGGGATCCACTCGGTCGCCGACTCCGGCAACCAGGTGCTGTTGCTGGTGGGCCGGAAGGCCTCCCGGAAGCGGGCCGACGTGGAGCACCCGTTCGGGTATGGACGCAACAGCTACATCTACGGGTTCATCGTCGCCATCGTGCTGTTCAGCGTGGGCGGGCTCTTCGCCCTCTACGAGGCGTACCACAAATGGCAGGATCCCCACCCCATCGACGGCGCGTGGTGGTGGGTGCCCCTCGCGGTGCTGCTCGGCGGCATCGCCCTCGAGGGCCGGTCGTTCTACGTCGCCGCCACCGAGGCACGGAAGATCAAGGGCAAGCAGTCGTACGGCCGGTTCATCCGCACCGCCAAGGCCCCGGAACTGCCGGTGATCCTGCTGGAGGACTTCGCCGCCCTCATCGGTCTGGTCCTGGCCCTGATCGCCGTGTCCCTGACCGTGATCACCGGCAACGGGCTCTGGGATGCCGCCGGCAGCGCCTGCATCGGTGTGCTCCTCGTCCTGGTCGCCGCCGTGCTGGCCGTCGAGATGAAATCCCTGATCCTGGGCGAATCGGCCAGCAGCCAGAACACGGCCGCCATCCGCGCCGCCCTGGAGGGCGAGGGCCAGAATCGCATCATCCACCTCAAGACCGTCCACCTGGGCCCGGAGGAGATCCTCGTGGCCGCCAAGATCAGCGTGGACGAGTGCACGCAGGCACAGGACCTCGTGGACCGGATCAACGAGGCGGAACGCCGGATCCGCGCCACGGTGCCGTGGGCCCGCCTCATCTACATCGAACCCGACATCGAGAGGACCGCCCGTTGAGGCACGGAGCCGTCCACCACGCACTCAGAAGCGCCGGGCGGCCGCTCGGACGGCCCGGGCCACCAGGTCGGCGTCCCGCACGTCGTTGTACAGCGCCGGGGAGACACGGATGACCTCGCCGGCCCCCACGCCGCCGCGGCGGACGGTGAAGACACCCCACTCCGCCAGCAGGTAGTCCGTGATGGCCGTGGTCTGCTGTGAGGTGTTGTTCCCGTCGAGGCGGAAGGCGGTGATCGCCCCGTAGGTCAGCGGGTCCTCCGGCGTGAGGATCTGCAGGTTCGGCACGTCCAGGACCTGCTGCACCCAGCGGTCCCGCAACAGGCGCAGCCGGGCCTGCTTGTTCTGGATGCCCAGGGCCACGTGGAAGTCCAGGGCGGCGGGGACGGCCAGGTAGTTGGCCGAGTTCGCCGTCCCCGTGTGGATCCGGGAGCGGACGTCCTCCGCGCCGTAGTCCCGGTCCCCGAAGTGGCGGTCGATGCTGGCCAGGCGGTCCTTCCGGATATACATGAAACCGCAGCCCAGTGGTGCGCCCATCCACTTGTGGAGGTTGAACCCGACGAACGGGCTGGCCAGATCCGTCACGGTGAAGTCGAGCTGACCGGGAGAGCACCTCGTGCCCTGCGGGTGGCCGGACGGTGGACGGTGCGTGGCGAAGGCCTCCGGCCACAGCGCGACGGCGGCCCGCACCGGGCAGGTGCGGGCCGCCGTCGGGCCCCAGGTTCTGGTGGTGCTCAGCCCTCAGCCGTGGAAGGGCCTGCCGTTGACGCGCTCGGAGGCGCCCACCTGGTCCAGGTACGGGGTGATGCCGCCCAGGTGCAGGGGCCAGCCGGCGCCGAGGATCATGCACAGGTCGATGTCCTGCGCATCAGCCACCACCCCCTCCTCCAGCATCAGACCGATCTCCTGGGCCAGGGCGTCCTGGACCCGCACCAGCAGCTGCTCGGAGGTCTCGGGGGCGTTCCCGGACTCGAGCACCGCGCGGGTCTCGGCCGGAATACCCCGACTCCCGTCCTGCGCCCAGATCGAGGTGATCCCGGCATCGATCAGGCGCTGCAGGTTCGCCGAGACCGGGAACCGCTCGTCCCCGAACGCCGCGTTGAGCGACTCGGTGACGTGCTGGGCCACCGGGATGCCCACCATGGCCAACAGGGTGAACGGGGTCATCGGCAGGGCCATCGGGTCCAACGCGTGGTCGGCCACCTCGGCGTCGGTGCCGGAGTCGAAGGAGTGCTGCACCTCGCCCATCATGCGCAGCAGGATCCGGTTCACCACGAAGGCGGCGGCGTCCTGGACCAGCACGGCGGTCTTGCCCAGGCCCGCGGCCACCGCGAAGGCCGTGGCCAGCACCTCGTCCATGGTGGAGGGCCCCCGCACGATCTCCACCAGCGGCATCACGGCCACCGGGTTGAAGAAGTGGAATCCGACCAGCCGCTCCGGGTGCTGCAGGTCCGAGGCCATCTCGGTGACGGACAGGGAGGAGGTGTTGGTGGCCAGGATGCACTCGGGGGAGACGATCTGCTCCAGTTCGGCCAGCACGGTCTTCTTGACGCCCATCTCCTCGAAGACGGCCTCGATCACGAAGTCGGCGTCCGCGTACACGTCCTTGGACACGGAGCCGGTCACCAGCGCCTTCAGCTGCTCGCCGGACTCGGCGCTCAGCCTGCCCTTGGCGGCGAGCCGGTCCACCTGGGCGTGGACGAGGCCCACGCCGCGGTCCACCCGCTCCTGGTCGATGTCCGTCATCACCACGGGCACGGTCAGCTTCTGCGCGTAGACCAGGGCCAGCTGCCCGGCCATCAGCCCGGCGCCCACCACGCCGACCTTCTGCACCGGGCGGGCCAGCTCGGCCGACGGCGCCCCGGCGGGGTTCTTCGAGCGCTTCTGCACCACGTCCAGGAACGCGTAGACGGTGTTGGCGAACTCGTGCGTCAGCATCAACTCGGCCAAGGCCTCACACTCGGCGGCGGCGGATTCCTCCCGCGTCCGGTGGCGCCCGGCCTCGAAGAGGTCCATGACGGTGGTCGGGGCCGGGACCTGACCGCCGGTCTTGGCCGCCACGATCGCCCGGCCCTCGGCGATGGCCTCGTCCCAGGCCGTCTCGGAGGTGTCGCGCTCTCGCTGGGTGGCCAGCGCGGAGACCGTCTCGGTGTCGCCGGTGATCACCCGGGCGGCCCAGTCCAGGCTGGCCTGGACGAAGACGCCGGTGTCCGCGGGGTCCTGGGCCGGATCGAGGATCGCATCCGCCAGGCCGATCGAGTAGGCGGTGCGGCCGTCGATGGTGCGGTTGTTGGCCAGCGGGTTCTTGATCATCAGCGTCATGGCGTCCCGCGGACCGATGATCCGCGGGGTCTTCCACACCCCACCCCAGCCGGGCACCAGACCCAGGTGGGCCTCCGGGAGGCCGAGCCCCTTCGCCCGGGAGGACACCGTGCGGTAGTGGGTGGCCAGGGCGATCTCCAGGCCCCCGCCGAGCGCCAGGCCGTTGATGAAGGCGAAGGACGGGACCGGGAAATCGCTCAGCACGTTGTAGACGTCGTGGCCCAGCCGGGCGAGCAGCGAGCCCTCGGCGCCCTCCTTCAGACTGCTCACGGACCCCAGGTCCGCCCCGGCCACCAGGAAGCCCGGCTTCCCGGTGATCGCGACGCCGGCCAGCTGGCCTGAGCGCGCGCGCTCGGCCTGGGCGTCCAGCACCCGGCCCAGGCCGATGAGCGTGTTCGGTCCCAGCGTGGTGGGCCGCTTCGGCCCCGCGTGGTTGTCCAGGGTGACCAGCGCCAGGGTCCCGGCCCCGCCGGGCAGCTCGACGTCGGTCACCTCGGCCTGGGTGATGACCTCATCCGGGAACAGGGCGGCGAGGTCGCGGTACGGGGCAAAGCGGTCGGTCATGGTGCTCCTGGATAGGTTTCGGGTGGAGACGAATCCCACGATAACCGACAGTCCCGGAACTCGTGATCAGTAGGCCAGGAACTTAGTGTCAGGCGGGGTCGGGGTCCAGCAGCGCCACGGTGAGGATGGGGGCCGCGATGGAGACCTGCCAGGGGCGGGCACCGAGCCCGGTGAGGGCTTCGGCGACCGAGTCCGGGTCGATCTGCTCCGGCGGGGTCCAGCACAGGCGCCGCAGGGTGTCCGGGGTCAGCAGGTTCTCCAGGGGCACGGAGAGCTCCTCGGCCTTGTTGCCGATCCAGGCCTTGGCCGTCTTCAGCCGCCGGTCGGCCAGGGGGTTGCGGTCCCGCCAGGCCCGCGGGGGCGGGGGACCGTCCAGGGGCAGGTGCAGTGGCGGCAGGCCCTCCCGGGTCTGGGCGGCCGCCTGGCCGGCCTGGATGGCGCGGACCCAGCGGGGGCCCTCCTTGCTGGCGGCGCGCCCGTGGAAGCCCTGGGTCTTCAACAGGGCCGGCACGGTGCTCGGCTGGGAGGTGGCGGCGGCCACGATGGCGGAGTCCGGGATCAACCGCCCCGGGGCCACATCACGGTTCCGGGCCAGCGCCTCACGGGTCTCCCAGAGCTCACGGACCACGGCCAGCTGCTGGGGCTTGCGCAGCCGGTGCATGCCGGAGGTCCGCCGCCACGGGTCCTTGCGGGGCCCGGGGGCCGGGGCGGTGCGGATCGCCTCGAACTCCTGCTCGGCCCATTCCAGCTTCTCGGCCTCCGCCAACAGTTCGAGCATGGCGGCCCGCAGCTCCACGAGCAGTTCGACGTCCAGCGCCGCATACCGCAGCCAGTCCTCGGGCAGCGGGCGGGTGGACCAGTCCGCCGCGGAGTGTTCCTTGGCCAGGGTGACCCCGAGCAGCTGCTCCAGCACGGAGGCCAGCCCCACGCGGGGCAGTCCCAGCAGCCGGCCCGCCAGCTCCGTGTCGAAGAGCCGGTCCGGCCACAGCCCGAGCTCGGAGAGGCAGGGCAGGTCCTGGGTGGAGGCGTGCAGGATCCACTCCACGCCGCTCAGGGCCTGTTGGATGATGGCCAGGTCCTCGAAGGCCTCCGGGTCGATCAGCCAGATCCCGGCGCCCTCGCGCTTGATCTGGACCAGGAACGCCCGCTGGCCGTACCGGAACCCGGAGGCCCGCTCGGCGTCCACGGCCACCGGCCCGCTGCCCGCCGCCAGCAGTCGGGCGCAGCGCTCGAGTTCCTGGCGGGAGTTCGTGACGAAGGGGACGCCGCCCTCCGGCTCGGTGAGGAGTCGGGGTGGTTCGGAGTCGGTCAGGTCCGGGGTGGCGGTGGTGTCCGCTGTGATGTCAGTTCCTCCTGATGCGGGGCAAGGGCGTGACGCCCTCCGGGACCGGTGGCAGGCCGGCGAAGGCACAGACCATGTCGGCCCACGCCTCCAGGTGGTCGGTGCTGTCCGGGCCGGTCGGTGTCCACGAGGCCCGTAGTTCGATGTCGATGGTGTCCGGACGTCCTGCCAGCCCCCCGAAGCTCTCCGAGAGCACCCGGGTGGCGGTCCCGCCGGCCTCGGCGTAGCCGGCCCGGTGATTCTCCAGGGCCTCCACGAGCCAGGTCCACGCCACGGCGCCGACCATCGGGTCGTTGCCGAGGTCTGACTCCAGGGAGGCGCGGATGTACGTCACCACCCGGAACGTGCCCTTCCAGACCGGTGAGCCGGCCGGATCGTGGAGCAGGATGAACCGTCCGGTGGCGAGCTCCTGATCGTCCTCAGCTGTGGGATCGCGGACCTCTGCGGCCAGTGCCACGGCGAAGGGTGCGAGGCGACCGGGGGCGGGGATCTCGTCGAGCGTGATCTCCTGCCGATGCCGCGCCCGGCGCAACCCAGCCAGCGCCTCGCGGAACTCTCCGGGAAGGCGCTGCATCTCTGGGGGGTGGTGGCCAAGCGCAGTCACAGACTCAAGGTTAAAGGCGCGCCCGGTGGATACCGGGACGGCGCGCCGTGGGGGCTCCTATCAGAGGTTCCTGAGTGCCGCGCCCAGGGCCGCCACGAAGCCGTCCACATCCTGTTCGGTGGTGTCCCAGGAGGTCATCCAGCGCACCTCATGCCGCGCCACGTCCCAGTCGTAGAAGGCATAGTCGGCACGCACGGCCTGGGCCACGGCCGGATCGAGGACGGCCAGGACCTGGTTGGCCTGCGGCTCTTGGGTGAGCGTGACGCCGTCCAGGGTGCGGGCCCCCGCTGCCAGCCGGGCCGCCATCGCATTGGCGTGCTGGGCGGATCGCAGCCACAGCCCGTCCGTGAGCAGGGCCACCAGCTGGGCGGAGAGGAAGCGCATCTTGGAGGCCAGCTGCATGGAGGACTTCCGCAGGTAGCCCACCGCCTGGGATGCACCCTCGGCGCGCCGGCCTCCGGGACCGGACGCCACGGCGTCGGGGTCCAGCACCACCACCAGCTCGGCACCCAGGGCGCCGTTCTTCGTGCCGCCGAAGGACACCACATCCACCCCGACGTCGGCCGTGAAGGACCGCAGGTCAGTCCCCAGGGCGGCGGCCGCGTTCGCCAACCGGGCCCCGTCCAGGTAGACGCCCATGCCCAGGGCATGGGCGTGTTCGGTGACGGCCCTGATCTCGTCCGGGGTGTAGACCGTCCCGAGTTCGGTGACCTGGGCGATCTCGACGACGGCGGGCTGGGCCCGGTGCACGAAGCCGACACCGTGGGCCTGGCGGTCGATCAGCTCGGGGGTCAGCTTGCCATCCGGGGTGGGCACGGTGAGGAGCTTGGTGTGGGCGATCCGCTCCGGGGCCCCGCCCTCGTCCTGGTGGATGTGCGCGGACTCGGCGCAGATCACGGCACCCCACGGCGGCAGCAGGGACTGCAGGGCCACCACGTTGGCGCCGGTGCCGTTGAAGACCGGGAAGCCCTCCGCCGCCGCGCCGAACTCGGTGCGGACCAGGTCCTGGAGCCGGGCGGTCCAGGAGTCGTCGCCGTAGGCCGGCTGGTGTCCCGTGTTGGCCTCGGCCAGTGCGGCCAGGACCTCGGGGTGGACGCCGGCGTAGTTGTCTGAGGCGAAGCCCCTCACGCGCCGGCCTTCGGGGCCAGGGTCAGGGACAGGGAGTTCATGCAGTAGCGCAGGTCCGTGGGGGTGTCGAAGCCTTCACCCTGGAAGACGTGGCCCATGTGCGAGCCGCAGTTGGCGCAACGCACCTCGATCCGCTCCATGCCCAGGTCGGTGTCCCGGATGTACTCCACCCGGTCCTCGGCCAGCGGGGCGAAGAAGGAGGGCCAACCGCACTGGGCGTCGAACTTCGTGTCCGAGCGGAACAGCTCGGAGCCGCAGGCGCGGCAGGCGTAGACGCCCTCGGTCTGTGCGTCCCAGTACTCGCCGGTGAAGGGGCGTTCGGTGCCGGCCTGGCGCAGGACCTGGAACTCCTCGGGGCTCAGCCGCTCGCGCCATTCGGCCTCGGAACGGCCGCGGACGGCTGGATCGGTGGTGCTGGGCTGCTCTGACGGGGAGGAGGGGGAGGGGATTTCACTCATGACAGCCATAACACCACGGACCACCGTGATGATTCCCACGCCGCGCCTTCCGTGCCCGCCGCTGGCGAACTCGGCAGGGACATGGACAGAATGGGGCATGACCTCTCGTCCGTCCCGAACCTCCCGTTCACCCCGCCTTCCCCGTTCTTCGCGTTCTTCGCGTTCTTCGCGCGACGGCAACCGCCGCGCGCGGCTCAAGAAGTCCATCGGCCAGGCCGAACCGGTGATGCGGTGGTCCTCCTTCGCCGCGGTCGGCGGGATCGTGGTCGGCTCGGTGGCGGCGGGCACCGTCTCCGGGCTGGCGGGGCTCTTCGCCCGCACGGTGGTCACCCCCGTGCGGACGCCGGCCGAGGAGCTCGAGATCCTCGCCGTGGTGCAGGGGGAGTCCGGGGCCGAGGTCATCCTGCCCGTGACCGAGGAGACCACCGTGCCCGGGACGTACTCCCTGGTGTTCGACGGCGGCGCGGGACTCGCGCGGATCGGCGCGGTGACCTCGTTCGACCCGCGGGACGGGACCGTCCAGCGTGAGGTCGAGGAGGTCTACACCGGCGAGCTGCGGGGGGTCATCCGCGGCCGGTGGACCGGGTTCATCTACCCCAGCCCCCGCACCCTGGGCTATGAGACCGAGGATGTGCGGATCCCGGTGGAGAACGGTTCGGCGCCGGCCTGGCTCATCCGTCCGGGTGAGGAGGAGACCACCCCCGCACCCGCCGGGCAGGGCGTGTGGGCCGTGATGGTGCACGGCCGTGGCTCCAAACGCACCGAGGGGATCCGGGCCATCGCCACGGCACAGGCCCTCGGGATGACCTCCCTGCTGATCTCCTACCGCAATGACGGTGAGGCCCCGGCCGCCGGGGACGGCCGCTACGGACTGGGCAGCACCGAGTGGAAGGACGTGGAGGCCGCCGTGGCCTATGCCCTCGAACAGGGGGCGCGCGAGGTGGTCCTGTTCGGCTGGTCGATGGGCGGGGCGGTATGCCTGCAGATGGCTGACCGCTCCGAGCTGTCCTCCATGGTCGCCGCCATGGTGCTGGACGGCCCGGTCATCAACTGGATCGACGTGCTGGCCCACCAGGCCAAGCTCAACCGGCTGCCGGACGCCATCGGCCAGCTGGGCCAGTGGCTCATGAGCAACAAGGCCGGACGGTGGGCCACGGGGCTGGCCGCCCCCGTGGACCTGAAGGCCATGGACTGGCTGACCCGGGCCGACCAGCTGCGGGTGCCCACCCTGATCCTGCACTCCGAGGACGACGATTTCGTCCCGGTCGGTCCCTCCATGGAACTGGCCGCCAAGGTCCCCCAGCTCGTGAGCTTCGTCCGGTTCCACCTGGCCCGCCACACCCGCGAGTACAACGTGGACCCGGTGAAGTGGGACCGCGCCGTGCGGGTGTGGCTGCACGCCGTGCTCACCTCACCCCGGCCGGGGCTGGCACAGCTGACGTCCTAGGGCGGAGCGGGAGTCCTAGAGCAGGCCCCGCCTCCGCAGCAGGTGCTCCGGATCGGCATCCTGCCCCCGGAAGGCACGGTAGGACTCCAACGGGTCCCTCGTGTTGCCCCGGGCGAGCAGCTCGGTGCGGAAGCGCTCGCCGTTCTGGCGGGTCAGCCCACCGTGCGCTCGGAACCACTGCACGGTATCCGCGTCCAGCACCTCGGACCACAGGTAGGAGTAGTACCCGGCCGCATAGCCGCCGGCGAAGATGTGCTTGAAGTAGCTCGAACGGTAGCGCGGCGGCACCAGCTCCGGGTCCAGCCCGGCCGCCGCGAGGTGCTCGGCCTCGAAGGCCAGGGGATCCGCCACCGTGGTGCCCGGGGCCAGCGCATGCCACGCCAGGTCCAGCAGGGCGGCACCCAGGTACTCCGTGGTGCGGTGGCCCTCACCCCACAGGGAGGACGCCTCGATCGCCTCCAGCAGGTCCGGATCGATCACCTCTCCGGTCTGGACATGCCGCGCGTAGCCGGTGACGATCTCGGGCCAGTACATCCACATCTCGTTGACCTGGGACGGGAACTCCACGAAGTCCCGGGGTACGGCGGTGCCGGACAGGGTGGCGTACCGGGCCGTGGACAGCAGTGCGTGCAGGGCGTGGCCGAACTCGTGGAACAGGGTGTTCACCTGGTCCACGGTCAGCAGGGCCGGCTCCCCGTCCGCCGGCTGCGGGATGTTCAGGTTGTTGCTGACCACGGGCCGTTCGTCCAGGAAGGTCGAGGCCTCGCGGAAGGAGTTCATCCACGCACCGCCGGACTTCGTGGGGCGGGTGAAGAAGTCTCCCACGAACAGGCCCAGGCCGTCCGGGGAACCGGACGGGCCGTCGTCGAACACCTCCCAGACGCGCACCCCCGGGGCATACCCCGGCAGGTCGTCACGCTCGCGGAAGGAGAGCCCGTAGAGCGCGCCGGCGGCGGCGAACACGCCGTCCTCGAGCACGCGGTCCAACTCGAAGTAGGACCGCAGTGCGGCGGCATCCACGCGGTACTGTTCCCGCTCCACGCGGGCGGCGTAGAAGGGCCAGTCCCACGGCTCGATGGGGTGGCCGGCCAAGGCCTCGACGGTCTCGCGCTCGCGCCGGGCATTCGCGGTGGCGGCGGGGATGACCCGGTCCAGGAGTCCGCGGACGGCTGCGAGGTCCGGGGCGGTGCGGTCCACCAGGGCGTACTCGGCCCAGCTGGAGTACCCCAGCAGGGCCGCCTTCTCGGCGCGCAGGGTGGCCTGTTCCACGGCGAGGTCCAGGGCGTAGTTCCCACCGGGGACCGTGCCCCGGCGCCACGCCGCCTCGTGGACGCGCCGGCGTGAGTCGCGGTGCTCGAGGACTTCCAGCCAGGGCTGGGAGGTGAACATGGACAGCGTCAGGAGGTAGCCGCCGTCGTGCCCCGTGGTGTGGCCCGACTCCCGCGCCGCCGCCGCGGCCGAGGCGAGGTCCTGCTCCGAGAGCCCGGCCAGTTCCCCGGCGGTGGCGAACCAGACGGCCGAGGCCGCGTTCTCCGCCACCATCCGCCGGCCGTACTGGGAGGACAGCACGGCCAGCCGCTCGTTGAGTGCGGCCAGCCGCTCCTTGGAATCCGCGTCCAGGTCCGCGCCGAGCAGCCGGAAGGACTTCAGCGTCTCCTCGGCCAGCCGGCGGTCCTCGGCGTCCAGCCGGTGACCGGCGGTGACCTCCACTGCATCCAGATCCACCCCGGCCAGGCGGCGGTAGAGGTCCTCATCGAGGTAGATCGAATCGGCGTGCGCCGCCAACTCCGGGCTGATCTCCTCATCGATCGCGTGGCGCACCTCGGTCCCGTCGGCGGGCACGAGGTTCGAGAAGACCATCTGGACCCACCGCAACAACGCCCCGGAGCGTTCGAAGGCCTGGAAGGTGTTCTCGAAGGTGGCCTCGGCGGGGTCGGCCGCGATCGCCTGCAGCTCGGCCCGGTGCCGGGCCATGCCGGAGCGGAAGGCGGGCAGGAAGTGATCGTCCTCGATCACGGCGAAATCGGGGAGGCCGTACGGCAGGGTGGACGGCGTCAGCAGGGGGTTCTCGGTCATAGTCAGCAACTGTTTCACAATCCGCGGGCGGGGGACAGGGGTGCCGGATGGCGGTCCCGGTAGAATCGGCACCAGACTTCTGCCGTCACCGGCAGGGCCCGGTGGTTGCTGGCCGGGCTGGGACCACCCGATCATCACCAACAGCCAGCGCCGGCGCGCGGGAACACCGCGGCGGGCGAGGGGAGGAGAACACGTGGCAGGGCATTCCAAGTGGGCGACCACCAAGCACAAGAAGGCCATCATCGACTCGCGGCGGGCCAAGGCCTTCGCCAAGTACGTCAAAGGCATCGAGGTGGCCGCCCGCGCCGGCGGGGCCGATCTGGACGGCAACCCGGCCCTCGAGGTTGCGGTGACCAAGGCCAAGAAGCAGTCCGTGCCCAATGACAACATCGACCGCGCCATCAAGCGCGGGGCGGGACTGACCGGCGAGGTCATCGAGTACACCGAGATCATCTATGAGGTCCGCGGTCCCCAGGGCTCGGCCCTGATGGTCGAGTGTCTGACGGACAACAAGAACCGTGCCGCGGCGGATGTCCGCACGGCCGTCACCCGGCACGGCGGCACCATGGCGGACAGTGGTTCGGTGGCGTTCCTGTTCAACCGCACCGGGTTGGTCCGTCTGCCGGCCGAGGGCCACACCGAGGACGACATCCTGATGGCCGTGCTGGATGCCGGCGCCGATGAGGTGGTGCAGTCCGGCGGTGTCTTCGAGGTGATGTGCGATCCCTCGGACCTGCGTGCCGTGGGCGCCGCCCTGGAGGAGGCCGGCATCGAGTACGACACGGATGAGATGGAGTTCGTGGCCACCATGAAGGTGGACCTGGACGTCAAGGGTGCCAAGACGTACTTCGGGCTTGAGGACGCGCTCGAGGACTTGGAGGACGTGCAGAACGTGTACTCCAACGTGGACATCGCCCCCGAGGTCCTCGCCCAGCTGGACGAGGACTGACCGTCTCCGTGACCGGCCGGACGGCGCGCCGCGAGCCGGGGCCGCTGCGGGTGCTCGGGGTGGACCCCGGGCTGACCCGCTGCGGCATCGCCGTGGTGGACGTGGCCCCCAACCGCACCGCCACGCTCGTGGGGGTGACCGTGGTCGGGACGGGGGCCGAGCAGTCCCTGGACCGGCGCCTGCTGGCGATCGATGAGGCCATCAACGAGTGGCTCGATCGCCACACCCCGGACCACGTGGCGGTGGAGCGCATGTTCGCCCAGCACAACACGCCCACCATCATGGGCACCGCACAGGCCTCGGGCGTGGCGATCGCGGCGGCGGCCCGGCGCGGTATCCCCGTGGCCCTGCACACCCCCTCCGAGGTCAAGGCCGCGGTCACGGGCAGTGGCACCGCCGGCAAGGACCAGGTCACGGCCATGGTCACCCGCATCCTGCGCCTCGAGGCGCCCCCGAGGCCCGCGGACGCCGCCGACGCCCTGGCGCTGGCCATCACCCACGCGTGGCGCGGCGGACTGATGGGCCGCGGACTGGAGACCGGCAACCTCACCAGCCCGCAGCGCGCGTCCCGGTTCCCGACGGCGGCCGGGCGCCAGGGTGCGCCGGGCACCTCGGCGACCGCGGCCCAGAAGGCCTGGCTGGCCGCCGAACAGCGCAGCCGCGGCGCCAAGGGGTCCAACGGGTGGGGCGGCGGGTCCCGCATCTGAGCCCGGCCATGGGCTAGGGTCTTCGTAGATACGTTCGAACTTCTGACCGGGCCTGCCCGGTACCCGACCTGAGCGAGTTGAGCATGATTTCGTCCCTGACCGGCACGGTCGAATCCGTGGGGTTGAACCACGCCGTCATCACGGTGTCCGGATTCGGCATGCGGTTCTCCGCCACCCCGCAGACCCTCGCGGGGCTCCGGCGGGGGGAGTCGGGCCGGGTCTCGACCTCCATGGTGGTGCGGGAGGACTCGATGACGCTCTTCGGCTTCGCCACCGAGGACGAGCGGGAGGTCTTCGACGTGCTGCTCGGGGTCTCCGGCGTGGGGCCGCGGCTGGCCCTGGCCGTGCTGGCCGTGTACGAGCCCGAAGCCGTGCGGGTGGCCGCCTCCACGGGGGATGACAAGGCCTTCACCAAGGTGCCGGGCATCGGACCCAAGGGGGCCCGGCGCATCGTGTTGGAGCTGACGGACAAGCTGGTCCCCACCGGGGCCCCGGTGGCCGCCGGCGCGGACGGAGGCGTGTCCTCCGCCGTGGGACAACCGTGGATGGAGCAGGTCCTCGAGGCCCTCACCAGCCTGGGCTGGACCGAGAAGGATGCCGAGAAGGCGGTGCGGGACACCCTCCGGCACGAGCCAGAACTGGAGGAGTCCGGTGACGTGGCCAGCGTGCTGAAGGCGACGCTGCGGCATCTGGGCCAGGGGCACTCCTCCCGGTCGGGACGCTAGGACGCGGGGGATCAGCGCATGACCGAACCACCAGACGGCCGGATCGTAGCCGGCGCAGCCGAGGGCGAGGAGCGGGAGCTCGAGGCGGCCCTGCGGCCGAAGAACCTGCACGACTTCGTGGGCCAGCAGCGCGTCCGCCGGCAGCTCTCCCTGATGCTGGAGGCGGCCCGGATCCGCGGACGCAGCGCGGACCACGTCCTGATGTCCGGCCCGCCCGGCCTGGGCAAGACCACCCTGGCCATGATCATCGCCGGTGAGATGAACGCACCGCTGCGGATCTCCTCCGGACCGGCCATCCAGCACTCCGGTGACCTCGCCGCCATCCTCTCCTCCCTGACCGAGGGGGAGGTGTTGTTCCTGGACGAGATCCACCGGATGTCCCGCCCGGCCGAGGAGATGCTCTACATGGCCATGGAGGACTTCCGCGTGGACATCGTGGTGGGCAAGGGGGCCGGCGCCACGTCCATCCCCCTGGAGATCCCACCCTTCACCCTCGTCGGCGCGACCACGCGGGCCGGGCTGCTGCCGGGGCCGCTGCGGGACCGTTTCGGCTTCACCGGGCACCTCGAGTTCTACAGCACGGAGGAGCTCGAGCTGGTGCTGCGCCGCTCGGCCCTGCTGCTGGACATGAAGGTGAACTCTGCCGGCTTCACCCAGATCGCCAGCCGGTCCCGGGGTACCCCGCGCATCGCCAACCGGCTGCTGCGCAGGGTGCGGGACTGGGCCCTGGTCGGCGGGCTGGACCAGGTGGACTCCCGGGCCGCCTCCGCCGCCCTGGAGATGTACGAGGTGGACGCGAGAGGGCTGGACCGCCTGGACCGCTCCGTGCTCCAGGCGCTGTGCTCCAAGTTCGCCGGTGGACCGGTGGGCCTGTCCACGCTGGCGATCGCGGTGGGGGAGGAGACCGAGACGGTGGAGACCGTGGCCGAGCCCTTCCTGGTCCGCGAGGGCCTGCTCGGACGCACCCCCCGCGGACGCATCGCCATGCCCGCAGCCTGGGAGCACCTGGGGCTCACGCCCCCGCCGGAGTCACCGGGCGCGGCCTTCTGGACGGTCGCCGCACCCGCCGCATCCGCCGCCCAGCCGGCGTCCGCGCCGCGCGACGACGCGGCCGGGGAGGCGGACACGCTGTTCGGTCCGGGCACCCCTTAGACTGGCCGGGTTGCCCTGTGCCCCGAACCTGGAATGTGGTGTCCCCGACGTGACCCAGCTGAATGCCCCGACCACCGTCTCGATCGTTGCCGAAGGCGCGAACGCGGAAGGCGGTGGCGGACTGCCCTTCGATCCCTTCCTGCTGATCATGCTGGTGGTCTTCGGCTTCCTGATCTTCAGCATGTTCCGCCGCAGCAAGAAGACACAGCAGCAGCAGCGCCAGCTGCATGACACCCTGGCCCCCGGCGTGGAGGTCATGACCACCATGGGCCTGTTCGGCACCATCCTGTCCGTTGACAAGGACGAGAACAAGGCCGTCATCGAGATCTCCCCGGGGAACACCGCCACGGTGCACCTGCAGGCCATCGGCAAGGCCGTGAACCCCCCGGCCGCCGACGCGGCGTCCGAACCGACGGTGCCGGACTCCCCGGCCGGCCTGGACGAGGACCCGACCCTGCGGGACGAGAACGGTCCGGACGATCAGCGCCCCGGCACCGGGCGCGCCTGAGCCCCGCTGACCCCTCCTGATCTCCGGATCTCCGACTGACGGAAAGCCAAATCCTCCATGGCAGATAAGACCCCCCGGGGACGTGCGAAACGCAGCCTCTGGTGGCTCGCCGGCCTGACCATCGCCCTTGCGGCGATCCTGGGCGTGGGCGTGTTCACCGGACAGGCCCAACTGGCCCCCAAACTCGCCCTCGACCTGGAGGGTGGCACGCAGATGGTGCTCACCCCCGAGGCGACCGGTGGCCAACAGGTCTCCGCGGAGCAGCTGGACCAGGCGGTCGAGATCATCCGCCAGCGGGTGGACGGCTCCGGCGTGGCCGAGGCCGAGATCACCACGCAGGGCGGGTCCAACGTGGTGGTCTCCCTGCCGGGCATCCCGGACGAGGAGACCCGCGCCCTGATCCAGGCCTCCGCCAACATGGAGTTCCGGCCGGTCATCACCCGGGGGCCCTTCGAGGCCCTCCCGGAGGATCAGCGCACCCCGGTGGAGGAGTTCCCCGAACCCACCGCGGAACCGGAGAACGGCTCCGATCCGACCTGGATCAGCCCCGAGCTGGCCGCCGAGTTCGAGGCCTATGACTGTCCTGCCGTGCTGAGCGACCCGAACCGGGAGGCGCTGCCGCAGGACGAGGCCGTGATCGTGTGCGAGCCGGGGGATGAGGAGACGGGCCAGCCCGGCACGAAGTACATCGTCGGCCCCGTGGAAGTGCCCGGCACGGACATCTCCGGCGCGGACTACGGCATGGTCAACACGGCGACCGGCGTGTCCACGAACCAGTGGGCCGTCAACCTGTCCTTCAACGGTGACGGCGCGGAGAAGTTCCGCGAGGTCACCCAGCGCCTGACGCCGTTCCAGGAGGGCGATCCGCGCAAACAGTTCGCCATCGTGCTGGACGGCCAGGTGGTCTCCGCACCGAACTCCAACGCCGTCATCACGGACGGCCGCGCGCAGATCTCCGGCAACTTCACGGAGGTCACCGCGGCGGCCCTGGCCGAACAGCTGAAGTACGGCGCGCTGCCGATCAGCTTCTCGATCGAGTCCGAGCAGCAGATCTCCGCCACCCTCGGCGCCGACCAGCTGCGCCTGGGACTGATCGCCGGCCTCATCGGCCTGGCCCTCGTGACCTTGTACTCCTTCTTCCAGTACCGCGTGCTCGGCCTGGTGACCATGGCGTCCCTGGTGGTGGCCGGTGTCCTGACCTATCTGGCGATCGTGTTGCTGGGGTGGTCGGACAACTACCGGCTCTCCCTGGCGGGCATCGCCGGGTTGATCGTGGCGATCGGGCTCACGGCGGACTCGTTCATCGTGTACTTCGAACGCATCAAGGACGAGCTGCGGTCGGGGCGCCCGCTGCCGGAGGCCGTGGAGTACGGCTGGGCCCGGGCCAAGCGCACCATCACGGCCTCCAAGGCAGTGAACCTGCTGGCCGCCGTCGTGCTGTATTTCGTGGCGGTGGGCAACGTGCGCGGCTTCGCCTTCACCCTCGGCCTGACCGCCGTGGCGGACCTCATCATCGTGTTCATGTTCACCCACCCGGTCATGCAGATGCTGGCCCACACCCGGTTCTTCGGGGGCGGGCACAAGCTCTCCGGGCTGGACCCGTCACTGCTGGGGGTGGAGCCGCTCTACAAGGGGGCCGGGCGCGTCCGGGAGTTCAAGGCCGAGCCCACGGTGGTCCGCGCCAAGAAGAACCAGAAGTCATCCATGGAGGCGGTGAAGCGCCAGACGATCGCCGAGCGGCGCCGCGAGGAGCGGATGGCCGCCGTCGGCCTGTCCACCGGCGACCAGGCCGGTCCGGACCGGACGGAGGAGCAGAAGTGAGTGCACTGGCCCAGTGGGGCAACCGGCTCTACACCGGCAAGACGTCCTACCCCTTCGTGGAGAAGTGGAAGCTCTGGTTCTCCATCGCCGCCATCCTGTTGGTGATCGCCGGCGGGCTGACCATGGCCCGGGGCGGCTTCAACCTCGGCATCGACTTCCGCGGCGGCTCCGAGTTCACCGTGTCCGCCGTGCAGAACACGGACGTGGCGCCCGGCGAGCAGGCCGTGACGGATGCCGTCCCGGAGGCCGTGGCCACCGTCACGAACATCGCCCCGGGCACCATGCGGGTCCAGACGGACCGGCTGGACGACACCCAGACCCTCGCGGTGGCCGAGAACCTGCAGTCCGCCTATGAGGTGGAACAGGACCGGGTGACCTCCAACTTCGTGGGACCCACCTGGGGGCAGAACATCTCCCAGCAGATGGGCCTGGGCCTGGTCATCTTCATCGTGCTCGTGACGCTGCTGATGGCCCTGTACTTCCGGACGTGGAAGATGTCCGTGGCCGCCGTGATCGGGCTGTTCTACGTGGTGGCCCTGACGGCCGGGATCTACGGCTCCACCGGCTTCGAGGTCACCCCCAGCGCCATCATCGGCTTCTTGACCATCCTGAGCTATTCGCTCTATGACACGGTGGTGGTGTTCGACAAGATCCGGGAGAACGCGCAGGACCTCAAGGGCGATTCGACCAGGACCTTCAGCGAGATGGTCAACCTGGCCATCAACCAGACCCTGGTGCGCTCCATCAACACCTCCATGGTGGGCATCCTGCCCGTGGGCTCCATCTTGTTCATCGGCGCCTTCCTCCTCGGGGCGGGCACCCTGCAGGACATCGCCCTGGCCCTGTTCGTGGGCATCATCGTGGGCACCCTGGCGACGATCTTCATCCAGGCCCCGCTCTACGCGCTACTGCGGCGCAACGAGCCGGCCGTGAAGGAGGCGGACACCACGGTGCTGGAACGCCGCGAGGACGAGGTCTCCGCCACCGCCTGAGCCGGACCGGCGCTTCTCTGATCCGGGCGGCGCCGGCCGGCGTGCCGGCGGCAGTAGAATGAACCACTACCTCCCGTGCGGGTGGCAGGACAACGGCGCAGCGCCACGGTCGGCGCGGACCGTGGGAAGGACGGCAACCATGGGTGAGGATCCCCGCGTGAGGCAGACCTCAGACGCGGATGCCGTCCCGGCGGCCACGCCCAACCGGACCTACTCGTCCTCGGTGCCCGGCGAGGAGAAGACGGGCACGACGCCGGCCCCCGCACCTGCCGCGGCCCCGGTACCTCCGGCGCCCGTCACTTCGGCCCGCACCCCCTCGGGTACCGCGATCGTCTCCCGGCGCCCGCGGAGCCGGCTGGCCCGGCTGACCGGCCGGGTGGCCAACGACTACTCGCCGATCCTGGAACCGCTCGTCCGCACGCTGAAGGTCCGCCAGCCCAAGGACGCCAGGGAAGACCTCGACCTGATCATCCGGGCCTTCGAGGTCGCCGAGAAGGCCCATGCCGGGCAGAAGCGCAAGAGCGGCGATCCGTACATCACCCACCCCGTGGCCGTGGCCACCATCCTCGCCGAGCTGGGGATGACCGGGACCACCCTGGCCGGGGCCCTGCTGCATGACACGGTGGAGGACACGAGCTACTCCCTGGAGCAGCTGCGGCGTGACTTCGGCGATGAGGTGGCCCTGCTGGTGGACGGGGTCACCAAGCTGGACAAGGTGAAGTTCGGGGACGCCGCCCAGGCCGAGACGGTCCGCAAGATGGTGCTGGCCATGGCGGACGACGTGCGGGTGCTGGTCATCAAGCTCGCCGACCGGCTGCACAATGCGCGGACCTGGCGTTATGTGGCCCCCGAGTCCAGTGCGCGCAAGGCCAAGGAGACGCTGGAGATCTACGCGCCCCTGGCCCACCGGCTCGGCATGAACACCATCAAGTGGGAGCTGGAGGACCTGTCCTTCGCGGCGTTGTACCCCAAGGTGTATGCGGAGATCGTCCGGCTGGTGGGGGAGCGGACGCCCGAGCGGGAGAAGAACCTCGCCATGCTGCGCGGGCAGATCGAGAAGGACCTCAAGGACGCCAAGGTGCGGGCCACGGTGACGGGCCGCCCGAAGCACTTCTACTCGATCTACCAGAAGATGATCGTGCGGGGTAAGGACTTCGACGAGATCCATGACCTGACGGGCGTGCGTGTGCTCGTGGACTCGGTCCGGGACTGCTACGGGGCCTTGGGCGTGCTGCACTCGAAGTGGAGCCCGTTGCCGGGCCGCTTCAAGGACTACATCGCCATGCCCAAGCTGAACATGTACCAGTCCCTGCACACCACGGTGATCGGCCCCGGGGGCAAGCCCGTGGAGATCCAGCTGCGCACCTATGAGATGCACCGCCGGGCCGAGTACGGCGTGGCCGCGCACTGGAAGTACAAGGACCAGGCCGCCCAGGGCGCCGCCGGTGCGGGGGACCAGACGCCCGGTTGGCTGCGGTCCGTCATGGACTGGCAGAAGGACACCACGGACCCGAACGAGTTCCTGGACTCGCTGCGGGCCGAGATCGACGCCGCCGAGGTCTTCGTGTTCACCCCCAAGGGTGAGGTCATGGCGCTGCCCGCCGGCTCCACCCCGGTGGACTTCGCCTATGCGGTCCACACCGAGGTGGGCCACCGGACCATCGGCGCGCGCGTGAACGGGAAGCTGGTGCCACTGAACTCCGAGCTGCACCACGGGGACTGGGTGGAGATCTTCACCTCGAAGACCGAGAGCGCCGGTCCCAGCCAGGACTGGCTCGGCTTCGTCCGCAGCCCGCGGGCCCGCAACAAGATCCGGCACTGGTTCTCGAAGGAACGCCGCGAGGAGTCCATCGAGAAGGGCAAGGAGCAGCTGACGCGCCAGCTGCGCAAGATGAACCTGCCCCTGCAGCAGATGATGGGACCGGACTCGCTCACCGCCGTGGCCACCGAGCTGAGCCTGCCGGACATCACCACCCTGTACGCCTCGATCGGGGACAGCAACGTCTCGGTGCAGAACGTCATCGAGCACCTCGAGCGGCTGCACGCGGCGCCGTCCGCGGATGACGGTTCGCTGGACACCGCCTCGATCCCGATCACCAGCATCGCCACCCCCACCCGGACCTCGGACTCCGGGGTCATGGTCCAGGGCTCCGGGGACGTCATGGCCAAGCTGGCCCGCTGCTGCACCCCCGTGCCCCCGGACGAGATCATCGGATTCGTCACCCGGGGATCCGGGGTCTCCGTGCACCGCAAGGACTGCCGCAACATCGATCACCTGAAGGCGGAGCCGGACCGGATGGTCCAGGTCTCCTGGGCACCCACGCAGTCCTCCGTGTTCCTGGTGGAGATCCAGGTCGAGGCCTTGGACCGCAAGTCCCTGCTCTCGGACGTGACGCGGGTGCTGGCCGAGCACCACGTGAACATCCTCTCCGCCTCGGTGAACACCTCCCGCAGCCGCGTGGCCATCAGCAAGTTCGTGTTCGAGATGGGGGACCCGAAGTACCTCAGCCACGTGCTGTCCTCGGTCCGCCGCATCGACGGGGTCTATGACGTGTACCGCACGGCCGGCGGCCGCAACGCCGTCCCGGCGGATGACTGACGACTGACGGCTGCCGGCTGCGGGCCAGCGGCTAGCCGGTCAGCAGCCTCTCCAGGGCCCGGCGGGCACCGGCCATGCCGGGCCGTCTGCGGTTCCGCTCGAAGCGGTCCCGCAGGTGCGCCGCGGGGGTCAGCGGCAGCAGGCGGGCCGCCGCCGCCAGGGCCGGCGCGGCCCGGGCGGGGTCCTCGGCACGGCGCAGCAGGTCCTCCACCGTCCGGGCCGGCCCGGTGCACGGCAACCCCCCGAGCCGGATGACATCATCCGGGACGTCCACCACGTCCGTCTGTTCCAGGCTCAACCGGACGGACAGCGGCCGCAACGGCATCCGGTGGTATCGGTCCACCGCGGCCTCGAGCACCGGGGGTGCTGGCCCGCCCGCCAGGATCCACGCAGCCGTCAGCCCCATGATCGTCCAGCGTCCCGTGAGCACGGGGGCCGCCAGCCGGTGGACGGCTGCCGCGCGCAGCCGGGCGGGATCCGTGCCGTGGTCGGCCGGAAGGTACAGGTCCCCGATCACGTGGTCCACCAGCCCGGCGATCTCCATGCCCCGCAACTCCGGCGCTGAGTAGGGCAGCCCGGGCACCAGGAACTCCACGGTGTCATCGGCAGGGGAAGTGGTCGGGGCGGCGGTCACCGTCCCAGCGTGGCAGAGACAGCAGTGGGCCGGCACCCGGCCGGGCCACTGCTGTGGACAACCTCAGGACCGCTGGGGGTCCGGTGCAGGGGTCAGCGCAGTCCCTGAGCTGATTTCTGCAGCGTCTCGAGCCACATCTTGCGGGCCTCCAGGGCCTCCTGGGCCTTGGCGATGGACGATGCGTTCCCCTGGGCCTGGGCCTTGGCGAGAGCGTCCGCGAGCTCGGCGACCTTGTCCTCGAGCTGGCTGAGGGCGGAGTTCGTCCGGGCCTTGGTCTCGGGGTTGGTCTGGCGCCAGTGGTCGTCCTCGGCGGACTTCAGGCCGTCCTCCAGCTTGCGGAAGGCCGCCTCCATCCGGGAAACGTCCTTGCGCGGAACCCGGCCGGCGTCCTCCCACCGTCCGCGGAGGTCGTTGAGGACCTTGCGGGCCGCCTTGACGTCCTTCACCGGTAGCAGCTTCTGCCCCTCGGCCAGGATCTCCTCCTTGACCTTGAGGTTCTCGCCGTACTCCCGGTCGATCTCCTCGTTCTGGGACTTGCGGGCGTTGAAGAACACGTCCTGGGCGGCCCGGAAGCGGGCCCAGAGGGCGTCGTCCTCCTTGCGGGAGGCGCGCGGGGCGGCCTTCCACTCGTCCATCAGGTCCCGGTAGGCACCGGCGGTCGGTCCCCAGTCCGTGGAGGAGGACAGCGCCTCGGCGCGGGCGATCAGCTTCTCCTTGGCCTGCTTGGCCGTCGCGTTGGTGGCGTCCAGCTGCGAGAAGAAGGCGCGGCGGTGCTTGTCATGGGTGGTGCGGGCGGTGCGGAAGCGCTTCCACAGCCCGTCCTCCACCGACTTGCCCAGCCGCGGACCGGCCTTCTGGGCGGCCTTCCAGTTCTCGAAGAGCTCGGCCATGCGGGCGCTGGCGTGCTTCCACTGGACCTGCTGCGGGTCCTGGGCGGCCATCTCCTCCGCCTCGGCCACGATCGCCTCACGGGTGGCCAGCTGTTCAGCCTGGGCCTTCTCCAGGGACAGCTTCTCGGCGAGCTTCAGGTCGTCCAGGCGGGTCTGCAGCGCCTCGACGCGGGCGCGCAGGGCCTGCATGTCACCGACCATGCCGCGTTCGCCGATGGTCTGGCGCAGGTGGCCCAGGGTCTTCTGGATCTCTCCGGCCGGGGCGCCGGAGGCCACGCGCTGCTCGAGCAACATGACCTGGGAGACGACCTCGTCGTACTTGCGGGAGAAGTACGCCAGGGCCTCGTCGGGGGTGCCGTCCGGGAACTGACCCACCGGGTGTTCCTCGCCGCCGTCGAGCAGGACGACGTGGCCGTCGTCGCTGATCGTGGCGAACCTGGCGGCTTCCTCGGGAGAGGTCGTGTAGCTGGGGGCCGGCATCGGTGCGGCGGGACCCTTGGGGGAGGCCTGACCCGGCTTGCCGGCCGTACCGGCGGGCGCACCGCCCGGACGCGGCAGGTTGGAGGGCTTCGGAGCCTTGCCCGGCGTGGGTGTCTGGGCCGGCTTCGGCGCGGCGGGCACAGCGGAGACGGGAGCGGGAGTGGGCGACGCCGGCTCTTCCGCGGGTGCCTCGGCTGCGGCGGGCTCGGTGGCCGGCGCTGCTGCCGGCGCTGCTGCCGGCACGGCGGCGGGTGCCTCGACGGACTCCACGGAGGCCAAGACGTCCTCGGTCTCGACCTCGGCAGGGGTCTCGGCCCGTGCTGTCTCTGCTTGGGCTGTCTCTACAGGTTCGACGGGCGAAGCCTCGGGCTGCGGAGCGTCGGGCTGCACGGCCTCGCTCTGGGTGGACTGCTGATCGTCGGATTCTTGACTGGTGGTCACCGCTGAAACCTTCTGCTGGTGCCCTGCACCGGCGCGCGGCCGCAGGGATTCGTGGATTCGGTCCTCTCCAGCGTACCGGCTGGACCTAGAATGGGGAGCCGAGTGTCCGCATCCAGCCCCAACAGAAGGTGGCCCATGTCCCGCAAGGCATCCCTGTCCGGTTTCCACGAATGGCTCCCCGCGGAGCGGATCGTGGAGCATCACGTGCTGGACACCCTGCGGACCACCTTCGAGCTGCACGGCTTCTCCTCGATCGAGACCCGCGCCGTGGAGACCCTGGGTCAGCTGCTGCGCAAGGGCGAGATCGACAAGGAGGTCTACGCCGTCTCGCGCCTGCAGGCAGACGCGGACCAGAGTCAGAGTGGGAAGACCCAGGACCCGTCCGATCCGAACCGGCTGGCCCTGCACTTCGACCTGACCGTGCCCTTCGCCCGCTACGTGGTGGAGAACGCCGGCCACCTGAACTTCCCGTTCCGCCGCTACCAGATCCAGAAGGTCTGGCGGGGCGAGCGGCCGCAGGAGGGCCGCGCCCGCGAGTTCACCCAGGCGGACATCGACGTGGTGGGGGACGGCGCCCTGCCCTTCCGCTATGACGTGGACGTGGCCCTGGTGATGGCGGAGGCCCTCGGGGCCTTGCCCATCGGTGACTTCACCATCCGCATCAACAACCGCAAGCTGGCCGAGGGTTTCTACCTGGGACTCGGTCTGCAGGACACCGCCGGGGTGCTGCGCAACATCGACAAGCTGGAGAAGATCGGTGCCGCCGAGGTCTCCCGCCTGCTGCAGTCCGAGCTCGGTGCCACCGAGGAGCAGGCCGCCCAGGCCCTCGCGCTGGCGTCGATCCGGACGGAGGACACCTCTTTCGTGGAGCAGGTGCGCGCCTTGGGGGTGAGCCACGAGCTGCTGGACGAAGGGCTCGAGGAGCTGGCCGCCGTCGTCGGGGAATTGCACCGCCGTGCCCCCGGGCGCGCCGTGGCGGACCTGTCCATTGCCCGCGGGCTCGACTACTACACCGGCACCGTCTACGAGACCGTGCTGACGGGGCACGAACAGTTGGGTTCCATCTGTTCGGGTGGCCGGTATGACGCCCTGGCCGCCAAGGGCAACCGCACGTTCCCGGGCGTGGGCCTGTCCATCGGCGTGACCCGGTTGATGATGCGGATGTTCTCCCAGGAGATGGCGAAGGCCTCTCGATCGGTGCCCACCGCGGTGTACGTGGCACTGACGCACGACGACGACTGGTCGGCTGCGCAGGACACGGCCGATGCGCTGCGCTCCCGCGGGATCCCCACCGAGGTGGCCGTCTCCGCCGAGAAGTTCGGCAAGCAGATCAAGTACGCGGACAAGCGGGGGATCCCCTTCGTCTGGTTCACCAGCACCGACGACGACGGCCGGACGGTCCACGAGGTCAAGGACATCCGCTCGGGTGAACAGGTCGAGGCCGACCCGGGGACCTGGATGCCGCCGAAGACGGACCTGCAGCCGCGGGTGCTGGAGGACTGAGCTCCCGTCTTCACTGCATGAAGGCCTGTATCTGGTCGACGATCAGAACAGGACGGGTCAAGAACGGGTGGTGCCCGGTCGGCAGCTCGACACTGCGCGTCGCTCGGTTCGCGTGGAAGCGCTGCAGGTCGACCGAGGTGCTGCGGTCCTGCCCGCAGACGACGTAGGTCGAATCGACGCCCTTCCAACCTGCGGCCGTGGTCGGTGTCACGAAGGCCCCGGCAGCCTGTGCGGCCACCCTCTCCCACGCCTCGCGCTGGGTGTCCTCGTCCGCGTCCTGGAGAAACCGTTCTCCGAAGGACCTGGCGTCGTAGCCCGCGACGCTAAACGTGCCGTCGGCGTTGTCGCTGAGCGTCACCGGGTCGCTTTCGCCGCTCATGATCATCGCCTGCGACTGACCGATCTCCGGTAGATAGGACGACACGTACAGCAGGTGTGCGACGGCCGGATGGGGACCGGCTTCAGCGATGACCGTGCCACCGTAGGAATGGCCCACCACGATCGCGGAATCCATGTCGTCGAGTTCACGGCGAAGCGCCGCCGCGTCGGCGGTCAGGCCGCCGGTGACGTGCTCCGGCGCGGCCTCCCCGCAGGACGGTAGTGCAACGGCGCGGCTGTGGATGCCGGTGCGTTGCTCGAGGAGGTCTGCGGCCCGCTTCCACCACCATGGCCCGTCTCGCACCAAGGCACCGTGTACGAAGATCAGTTCCATCCGGGATTCCTTCTTCCGAGTCTGCTGTCCTCAACGGTACATTCCGCGCTCGCGAACGGGCTGCAGCGGCTTGTTGTGCGTCCGCCCGGACGAGGCCTACACCGCTACGTTGGCTCGCGCGTGGCCCTGCCTCTTTCGGATCGACGATTGCCGCTTCGATCGTCAGGGGTAGATGGCCCGCTCCTCGCTGTCGCGGCCCGCGTTGAGGTGGCCGACATCGGACAGGCGTAGGGGAGTGAAGGGGCCGGTGGTCACGGCGGAGGCCACCCGTGCTGTGATGCCGACATGGTCGCCGCCGTCGTCGAGCATCGTGGTGCGCTCGACCACCAACCGGTTCGGCACTGCCCTGAGTAGCGGCACACCACTCTCGACGGTGTCGATAGTGATCCCCGAGAACTTGTTTGTCTCCTCGCCGGTAAGCGTACCGAAGCGTTCGGCCACGGCCAGGTCCCCGGCGGTGAGGAAGTGGATCGCGAGGTGTGTGGACCGTAGGCTCACCCGGTAGGTGTGGTTGGCCTTCGACAACCAGAAGCAGTAGCGCTCGGCCTCGATACTGGACTGCGTATGGAACCCGACCAGGCAACCGGCCTGCTCGCCGTCCGCTGCGGTCGTGACCACGACGACGGCCGGGTCCGTTGACGACATCAGGCTGCTGAACGCGTCCTTACTCATGACGTGGCCCTTCGGGTGGCGCCACCTCGTAGCGGAGGAAGACGGTGTCATCCTCGACCAAGGTTCCCTTCAGTCCGAATCGGGCGACTCCCGCACCTGAAGGAGTGACGCTGACGGGCAAGGGGTCACCGCCCATCAGCGGGGAGACGGATAGGCACAACTCGTCGAGACGGTCGGCCGCGACGAGTTCGCCGAGCCACCGGGGGCCTCCTTCGCAGAGCACGACGCCGTGCCCGAGATCTGCCAGCGCCGTCATCGCCGCCGCCGGCTCGACGCGATCATGACCCGCGACGACGATCTCCGCGACGTGCTGGGCAGCGGCCAGCCGTTCCGGGTCTGCCGTCTCGCAGGTGACGATGATGGTTCTGGTCTCGGCGGGCGCCCTGGAGAAGATCTTTGCCGACCAGTCGAACTCCAGGCTTCTGCTGACCACGGCGACCGGCGGGTTCGGGGACTGCCCTCGAACGCGTCGTTGCGTCTGCGCAGGCGCGGATAGCTGGATCGGCGAGTAGCCTTCGCGACGCACCGTCTCGGCGCCGACCAGCACGACGTCGGCGATCTGTCGCATCCTCCGGAACAGCGCCTGATCGGGCCTGGTCGACAGAGCACCGACCCGACCACCTATTGCGGCCGTGCCGTCCAGCCCGGCCACCATGTGCCCGGTGACCCAGCACTCATGGCGGGGCTTGGACCGGTCGACCTCAAGATAGGGAATCAACGGGTCTGGAATCACTGCGCCGCGTTCGAGAAGCTCCATCTGGACACTTTACGGTCCTGAGCGGCGATCACGCATCTGTGTGCAGGGCGAATATCGCGCCCGTCGGGGGTCCCGGTGGTGGTCAGGTGGCGTTGCGGTGGTGTCGCCAGGCGGCGATGCCCGCGAGTACTGCGGCGACGGCGAGGAAGGGCAGGCCGAGTCGCCAGACCTCGCCCTCGACCTGCGTGGCCAGCCCGATGCAGGAGATCAGCCCGGCGACGGGCAAGAAGGAGGGGACGCGGAAGTGTCGACCCTGAACGGTGTCACGACGCAGTACGAGCACGGCGGCGTTGACGGCGATGAAGACCACGAGCAGCAGGAGGACCATGGTGCTGGCCAGGATCTCCAGGGTTCCTGTGAGGGCGAGGGCCAGCGAGAGGCCAGTGGTGACGATGATGGCCACCCAGGGTGTCCGCCGACGGGGGAGTAGCCGGCCCAGCCAGGCTGGCAGCAGTCCGTCCCGAGCCATGCCGTAGGCCAGGCGGGAGGACATGATGCCCGTCAGTAGTGCGCCGTTGGCTACTGCCACCAGGGCGATGAGGCTGAAGACCACCGGTGGGATGATGCCTGCGGTCGTGACGACCTGCAGCAGGGGGCCGGTGCTCTCGGCCAGGTCTGCCGTGGGGACGACCGCTGAGGCCGCCACTCCCACGAGCGCGTAGACCACCCCGGCGACGATGAGGGCACCGAAGAGGGCCCGGGGGTAGGACCGCGTCGGGTCCTTGGTCTCCTCGGCGATGTTCACGCTGGTCTCGAATCCGACATAGGAGTAGAAGGCCAGCACGGAGCCGGCGAAGACGGCGGCGATGGGCCCGTTCTCGTCCGTCCCCAGCTCAGTCAGCCTGCTGAGGTCAGCGTCACCCCGGGCTATCACGATCGCACCCAGGACGATGATCAGGAGCAGACCGGAGACCTCGATGATCGTGGCCACCCGGTTGGCACTCATCGACTCCGTGATGCCCCGGGCGTTCAAGGCCGCGAGGAGGCCCAGAAAGATGATGACGACGAGGGCTGCGGGGAGGGAGACGAACTCCGTGAGGTAGTCACCGGCGAAGCCCAGGGTCAGTGCGCCCACGGAGACGATGCCTGCCGAGAGCATGCAGAACCCCACCAGGAAGCCGACGAAGGGGCCGAAGGCGCGCGTGGTGTAGTGGGAGGAGCCCCCGGCCCTGGGGTACTTGGTGGCGAGTTCGGCGTAGGAGCCGGCGGTGAGCAGGGCCAGGGCGAGGGCCACCACGAGAGGGACCCAGACCGCCCCGCCGGCAATTCCGGCGATCTTCCCGGCCAGGACGTACACGCCGGCGCCGAGGACGTCTCCGAGGATGAACAGGAACAACCCCGTGGTGGTGACCGTACGGCGCAGGCCCCGTCCCTGGGTTTCGGTAGAGGTTGATGGCATAGAGACACATTAGACCCGGTTGCCCTCTGGGTCACTCGGCCGGACCAGTCCCGCTCCGGTACCGGTCGGGGGAGGATTGACGTCCGTGCTGGAGGACTGTGGTCTCGTCCCGGGTCGGCTGGCCAAGTACGACGGCGACATCGTCTTCACCGGACATGACCCGCGCTTACTGGGATCGAAGGCAGACGATCCTCGGCACGTGTGTCGATTGAGAATTGATCACCGTGGCGTTTCGACGGGGCGGCCGAGGAACGCGACGAGTCGCTCAATGGCCGACGCCTGGTCGTCGATGTCTTGGGCCGGACCAAACCGACCGGGCCGCGTCTGCTCACTGACGTGAATGCGCGCGAAGGCAAGTGACCGCTCAGCCACGTCATCGGGCAACTCGGCACGCTGCCCGGTCGCTCGCGCGAGATCCCAGCCATGCGCGAGTAGATCGTAGAGCCGGATCTGTAGGCGCTCTGCACCGGTGGCCGAGCCCAGCGGCCCCTGATACTCGCGGTCGAGAACCCCAGGCGCGGTGAAAGCGGAGAGCAGCGCGGCGGCCGTATCGCGGTATGCGCCAACTGGGTCGTGTTCGACGTGATCAGCAGCTGGGCGCTGGGGCAGTGCCTGCCCGACCAGCAGCGCGATGAAGACCCGGTTCATGCCGATCATGTGATCGACCAGCGCACGAACGGTCCAGTTCGTACACGGCGTAGACGCGGACCACTGATCAGGACGCACGTGGGCTATGAGCACGCCGACCGCGTCGAACGAGCGGGCAAGATCGGAGATCAGCGAATCGGGGTGTAAAGACGAGCTGGTGTTGTTCTGGTCGGTCATCACGGGCCACCTTCGCGAAGGCAACACCTCCGGCTGAGCGCTGTCAGTCGACAACAGGAGGTGCACAAGCGGTCATCGACACGGATGCCGCACCTCCTCTCACCCTCGATTAACGTCGGTCCGCCCAGCCTGCCACAGCGCGGCGCCGCGTGAAAGCAACGCATTGCGCGCCTCGATAGAGGAACCTGAGGAACTGTGAGTAGGAACGCAATCTGGAAGTTGCCAGCCCATGCTTGCCTCATCCAAGAGCGCTACTGAGGCACCCGGAGATGCCGCCACGGGCCCTTGTTCGCGCAACCGGGGCGCGCTTAATATGTAGATATGGCCAGCAGGGAGATCGGTGAGCGGGAAGTCCACAATCCGGCCACGCGCGCTGAGACACAGGCCGGTGCCGCCTTCACGTTGCCGGAGGCCATGACGGGCAGGGCAAGCCCCGCGAAAGCGGCGGTCGGCGACAAGCCGGTCTTCGCGTACATCGCCAGCCTGCCACAGCCGCAACGCGGCATCGCCGAATCGGTCGATGCCCTGGCGGCCAAGACGCTACCGGGCCTTCAGCGCTCCGTGAAGTGGGGCATGGCCTATTACGGCGTCGGCGATGGCTGGTGCTTCAGCTGCGGCGGCTTTGTCGGCCACGTCAAGCTCATGTTTATCAATGGCACGGCGCTCGATCCGATACCGCCGGTAACACCCGTGGGGATGGGGAAGGCGACGCGAGGTGTAGAGATCGAATCCTTAGAAGGCATCAATGAACACCAGATCTCGGCGTGGATGAAACAAATCGCGTCCGCTCCTGGTGTCGGGGGCAAGAAGCGTTGAACTGAGACCGTCCCGTAAGGGGGCCCTTGACAGACTCTCGCACACGACGTCGTCAGCTAGGCAGAAGAGCTCCCGCGTTCTGATCGGGGATCCCTCAGCGGCGTGGTGGTCAGCTGGGGATCGGAGTCTGCTGGTACGAGGCGAGAGCCCAGCCGTCGCCTTGACGGACGTACACGGTGGACATCAGAGCAACGAATGCCGGTGCTGGGTCGTCACGGTAGGCGGTGCCGCGGTAGATGAGCACAGCGGCGGAGTCTCCGAGTGGGATGAGTCGTTCCTCATCGATGTCGTAGGAACGCCATGGCGGTGCCTCGTTGAGTGATTCGACGACGTCCTGTCGACTGAACACCTGACCGTGGGCCAGGACCATGACGCCGTCGTCTGTCATCAATCGGCCGTAGAAAGTGGCTCCGGTGCTGTTGCACAGCGACTGCCAGCCCTCATGCTCCAGCTCCATCAACTCTTGCAAGCTCATGTGGCCACGGTAGCCGCCGCTGCACGGCACTCGCCTGCCGGAGCGTCGCATGGCCCCTGGTCGTGTGCCGCATGAGGATCGGCGGGCACGAAGCACGTCTTCACCCGGCGGCGGGTATCCAGGTGGGGTCGACGACCCGGGATCCGCGGCGCATACTGTGGCGTGCTAGAACATGGCGGCCCGGACCTTTGACTGCTGTCCATGGCACCCACCGGACAGCCAGCGTAGTGCCGGACCGGTTTCGGAGCGCGCTCAGGTTTGTTCGAAGACAGGAGAGGACGATGGACCAGCGGATCGAGGACTACGGGGTCATCGGGAATCTGCATACGACGGCATTGGTGGGGCCGGATGGCTCGGTGGACTGGCTGTGCCTGCCGCGGTTCGATCGGGGGGCCTGCTTCGCCCGGCTGTCGGGGGACGAGACGGCCGGCTCCCGGCAGATCGGCCCGGCCGGGGCCGCGTGGTGCACCAGGCGGCGCCGCCGGGACGAGGCTCTGGTGTTGGAGACGGAGTGGGACACCCCGGACGGGCCGGCCCGGGCGGATGCGATGCCCGTGCGGGACAGGGCGCCGGACGTGGTGCCGATGGTCGACGGGGCCCGGGTGCCGGTGCGCATGGAGTACCGGTGGCGCGTCGACTATGGCCACATCGTCCCTCGGCCGAGCCACCACGGGCAGCTGCACTCGACGATCGCCGGCCCGGACGCCGTGTGGTTGGACACGCTTGTGCCGGTACGCGAGAAGCATCTGTCCACGGTGGCCGACTTCGAGGTCACCACCCAGACCCTGGCCCGCGCTGACCTTCACCGGCCGCACCAGCTCATCCGTCGGGTCCGCTTAAACCGCGCAGCCGAGGCGTTCGAAGCTGGTGAGGACGGCATCAAGGTCGTCACCGACCGGCAGGACGCATGATGGCCGGCGTGCTAGCCGCCGGCGGATGGGGCCTGTTCGCCGGGATCGCCTTGGTCATCGGGGCCGCGGTCGCCTGGTTCATCCCGGTCCCGGCCAAAGTCGTGGCTTCCGTGATGGCCTTCGGTTCCGGCGTGCTGATATCGGCAGTGGCTTTCGAACTGTTCGACGAGGCAGCTCACACCGGAGGCCTGTGGCCCACTGTGATCGGCTTCGGCCTCGGTGCCGCGGCCTACATGCTCGCCAACCTGGCCCTGGCCCGCTTTGGTGCCCGACACCGCAAGCGCTCCGGGCACCAGCAGCCCTCGCAGCAGGAACACAGCGGCAGCGGTCTGGCCATCGCCATCGGGGCTCTGCTGGACGGAGTGCCCGAATCAATAGTGTTGGGTATCAGCCTGCTCGGCGGCGGATCAGTCAGCATCGCCGTCGTGGCCGCCGTGTTCATCTCAAACCTGCCCGAGGGTCTCTCCAGTGCGGCCGGGATGAAGAAGGCCGGCCGCAGCCCAAAGTCTATCTTCGGCATCTGGGGCACCATTGCCGTGGTCAGTGCCCTATCTGCGGCCGCCGGCTACATGCTCCTCGGCTCGGCGCCGGACGCCGTGATCGCCGTGATCACCGCCATCGCCGGCGGCGCGATCCTGACCATGATCGCCGACACCATGATCCCCGAAGCCTTCGAGATCGCCCACGCCTGGACCGGCCTCATCACCTCCGCCGGGTTCCTCCTGGCCGCTGCGATCAGCTGGCTAGGTGACTGAACTCCAGGCACGGAAGCGGATAGGGCGCTGACGCAAGCCAAGCGACAGCGCTTGCCACTTGCAGGCCTCGAACACGACCGTATTTGATACATCGCCGCCAGCACTGTGGAAGCAGTCGTGAAGTGTGAATCGCAGAGAAGGACCAGGTTCTGGCAGGGCTATCTGGCCATCTGCGTTCAGTTGTGTCCATTTGGGGATCCTCATCGGTTTTTCAAAGTCACGCGCAAGTTGCGAGACGCCGGCGCTCCGAAGATGTGTCGCATTCGGAACAGCCGGCGCCCTGAATTCCTGTCAGCGTCTACTTGTCGTCTCCACCTGGCCCGCTCTGGCTTCGACGCGTTGCCGTTCGATAGCGCGGTAGACCGTCGAACGACCGACACCGAAGAGCTCGGCGACCTCGGCAGTGCTGTACTCTCCGCTGTGCACCAGGGACACGAGGTGAGCTTCCTGACGGCGGTTGAGCTTGGGCTGCTTTCCACGCAGACGCCCCTTGGCCTTTGCCACCTTCATCCCCTCGCGGGTGCGGAGCCGGATCAGGTCGGATTCGAACTCCGCAACCATGGCAAGGACGTTGAACAGCAGTCGCCCCACCGCGTCGGTGGGGTCGTAGACCGACCCGCCCAAGCTCAGGCTGATCTGACGGGCCGTGAGCTCGTCAGCGATCGCTCGGGCATCGGGAAGGGACCTGGCCAGGCGATCGAGCTTGGTGACCACCAAGGTGTCCCCGGCCCGACAGGCGGCAAGTGCCTCTCGCAACCCAGGTCGCTCACGATTAGTACCCGTCAGGCCGTGGTCAACATAGATCCGCTCTACCTCGACGCCCAGGCCGAGCAGAGCGTCGCGTTGAGCGGTCAGGTCTTGCTGATCGGTGGAGCATCGGGCGTACCCGACAAGCAGCGCGCTCATGGCGCACCTCCAGAAGTTAGGCCCGTCCCGGCTGCGGAATGCTGCCGACTCGAGCATCGGGTAGCACCCGACTCCTACAGCAAGACGCTTACTACTCACTGAGGCAAGAGGCAACCGGGCCCATACCGGGATCCCCTGCCGGACACGGTCTTTGGGGGAGGACCGATCAGCGAGTCGGGCTTAACGCTTACCTCGATGGTCATTTGAAGATGCATGAAACAAACCACAGTCACTCATGAATTCGAGACGACACGAGACCGGATCTGTGCGACCTCCGATGCCAAAGAACTGGAGACTGGAGGCCAGATCCATCCACCGCTACCTAGCCCCACCTCGGACCAGCATTCGTCGAGGTATGTCCTGAACGCCTCAACGCGCGAGAGTCGATCGGTGATTGAGTAAACATTTCCGATCTGGGCCCGGGCGTTCTGCTCCAAAATCGGCGTGTCGACCAGGATTGCATCATGGTATGTAAATTGGGCTAAAAGGTTTTTTAGAGTGTAAGCTCCCACAGTCGTAATTCGCCCCCGGTCCGCGTGGGCGACGTCAAAATCCGACAATGGGGCTTCAATTAGCCGAAAGCGACCCAGATAATTAAGGGCAAAAGCTATTGCTTCTAGGGCATATCCGAGCCCTTGCAGGTGACGGTACACCTCCACGATCTCTACATACCCAGAACTATCCTTAGCGTCTCCCCTCGAAAGAATGTACTCAAGTGTCATCGGCAGGAGAAAGTGGTTACGGGGCTCTGGTCGGTCAATAGCGAACAGATTCGCTATAGGCGACATGTGAGGATCGTAGTACTCATTGTCGCCGTACATGAGCGACCGCAAAAACTCATGTACCGGAATAAAGTACTCGCCAGGATCCCGCTTTTCGACACCTATGATCTTCGCCGTATCGACATGTCCGCTGCCGATGAACTGCGTTACAAACGAGAGAGCACGGCGCATATTCCCGCCCGCCAGATTATCAATCAGAGCCAACAGGGGCCGGTTCCGCTTGAAGTTCGTTTCCAGCACGCGAAGGAACAGCTCAAGGTTCTCGCTCTCAAGCGTCAATCCGCCGCGCGACGTACGCACGTCCTCGCCACCCTCAAGCACCTGGAGGGCAAAGTCGGCCCGTTTCTGCAGCATCACGTCGGCACGCGGTGGAGCGATCGAAAAGACCCGAGGATGATAGCCCGAAATGGCGCCATACCGTTGAGACTCGTAATAGGTCTCTGGTCGTAGCGTTGCGAAGACGGTTGCATCCCATGAACTCGCCAACTCGTTGGCCGCTAAAAAGACCTTGTTCTGATCGTCATGGTCGCGCTGGTCTACATTGTCAAGGAAAATCACGACTTGACGGCGATGCGACCGCACAATACGGCTAATCGATCGCCTCAAGTGCTCACTTTCGTTCTCAATCTTCCCGCGTAAGAATGCTATTCGACGAAGCGCGTATTCTCGCTGGTCGATACCCTTGAGCTGTCCATCCACGCTTCGATCAAATCGCTCGAGATCACGACGGTAGAGATCTTCCACGAAGGCCGATTCGTCTACGTCAACGCCATATTGCTCAAAAAGAACGGTACGGATCCGCTCGATCGCATATTCGCTAGGAGAATCGAATGTGGCACCGCGGCCATAGTCAACGGTAATAGCGATAGCATCTTGGAAAACCGACCGCGCATCCACGCGCACTAGGTGCTGAATGAACGTGCTCTTCCCAGCTCCAACACCGCCAAGCAGCACGATCGGACGATGCGAAGCGGCGGCTGAGAGCGCCTCGTCGGACAGCGCAGGGTTGACGCCCTTCTTTGTGGTTGCCGGCTCCTCAACGGTTCCCATGTCGTTAAGCATCGCGGCGCTTCGACTCGTAAGAAGCTCGCGCGAGATCTCAGCATAGGAGGAGAGGGCGCCACTTGTTGCATAGCACTTCTGGAGGAAGAGATCGCTATAAGCCTCTTCTTGCGGCATATCTTCAAGCATGACTTCACCCATGATTTGCAGGTTGGACTGCATCGGATTTCGTCGTTTTGTCCCGGGATAACCGGGAATTGAGGCCGCTAATGGCGCCGGAGGAGCGGAGGTGCCGATGCTAAGCGCCGAGAAGATCCGTTTCGCGCGAAGCCCCTCGCGAGAGAGGGCGTTGTAGACAGTGACGAAGTTGTCACGCATAGCGGACAACGACGGGAACACTAGAGCTTTTCCTGCGAGTGGAGCAACGCCATCGTTCCGGCTGCCCAGAAATGCAACCCACTGATGTCCGTTGGTAACCACGCATGGTGCAACACCGCGATGGCCCGCATAGCGCATCACCTGCTCCATCGCGCGCTTTAGGTCTGAGTTTGAGCGATCAGCAAGCAGCGGTGGTATACCGCACAGCCCTGACTTGCTGTCCATCGGTATAGAGAAGCTGACGCCTTCGCGCTTGGCTTCTACAATTGCAAGCGTTCCGCCGTCATGTATTTCATAGTCGGTGTAACCGTCGGTTGAGTGTTGCTCTACGCGGATGAGGTCGCTGGGCCACTCCAAGACTCTTTGGAGCACGGTGTCGATGACATCGAACCTGGTCTGAGCCTCGTTTCGACCGCGCGCGCCCTCTTGACCGCCGTCGCTCTCGCGGTCGATTAGCCGCTCAAGTTCAGCGAATCCCTCGTCAAATGGCACGTCTGGTCCTTTCGCTTCGCTCGCCAGTTATCTGCAACGCTCCATGCGACAGCGCCTCCAGCCTATTGGCACTGAGCCGGGGCCACGAAGTTCTCATCACAGAACCACATGAGGGGTTGTTGCATCGTGGCGACTGCCGCCCGCGTTCAGGACGTCTCGGCGAAAGGCCGCAGGGTCTCCGACTCCCTAGTGAGGAGGTGTCCCGCAAGCCGAACCCCCACCGCCAACACCCGCCACTGACCTGCCTGCACGCAAGCACACCTCACGCGGTTTCCCGTAACACCCGTCTGGTGACTTCTCCGGGGAGGGGACGGCAAAAGGCACACCCCAGGATGCGGTTCCGGGGCAGACAACGTCGGTGATAGTCCCTGTAACACTCAATCGGTTCAGCGTGCATTCTCCGTCGTCCGCGATCAGGGCCCTGGCCACTCTGCGGCCAGCCCAGATTCAACGGTGCACGTTCCCTCTGCCTCGATGGAGACCCTCCCCAGGGGAACGTCCTCGACGGTGGCGGCCCATCCATCCGACAACTCCTGCGTATCGACCACCACATCATCCCGTGCCCCGAAGAGTGACGTCGTCTGTGGTGCCCTGACCTCCTGAAGGCACCGCAGTGAGGAGAGAGGAGAAGGGTCGTCACCCCTTCTTCAGTTCCTCGGCCAGCATCACGATGATCCCGCTCGGGCCCCGCACATAGGTGAGCTGGTAGACGTCTCCATAGGTCGCCACACCGCGCAGCGGATAGCATCCGTGCCTCGCGGCGATGGCCAGTGCCTCGTCGAGGTTGTCCACGGAGAAGGCGACGCGGTGCATGCCGATCTCGTTCGGCCGGGTGGGTTCCGTCTCGATCGCCTCGGGTTGGATGTACTCGAAGAGTTCGATCCGGCCGCCGCCGTCCGGTGTCTGGAGCATGGCGATGTTGGTGTGGTTGCCGTCGAGCCCCACCGCGGTGTCCGCCCACTCGCCGCTGACGGTGTCCCGGCCGAGGACACTCAGCCCGAGGTCGGTGAAGAAAGCGATGGTCGCCTCAAGGTCCCGCACGGCGATCCCGACGTTCTCGAACCTGGTGCCCATGCGCTGCACGTTACCGCCGGGCCCGCCGCCACACCACCACAGCCCGCCCCGCCAGACCGACCGCGAACACCCCCAGCATCACCAGCACAGACACCCACGGCAGGGTCGCCGCCAGCACCACGCACAGGAGCGCACCGGCCACGTTCAGCCAGCGCGGCGCCCGCACCACCCGCTCGGTCAGGGTGAAGGCCGCCAGGTTCGCCACCGCGTAGTAGACGAGCACGCCGAAGGAGGAGAAGCCCACCACCGTCATCACGTCCGCGGTCAGGATCAACGCCACCACCACGGCGCCGGCCACCACCTGCGCCACCCACGGCACCGACGTCCGCGGTGAGACGGCGGCCAGAGGCCGGGGGAGGTCGCCCTCGCGGGCCATGGCCAGCCCGGTCCGGGACAGCCCTGCCACCAGGTTCAGCATCGAGCCCAGACTGGCCAGGGCCGCACCGAGCACCGCGAGCCAGATCCAGCCCTCCCCGAATAGCACGGACACCGCATCCCGCACGGGCGCAGTGGAGCCGGCCAGCCCCGCCGTGCCGAGGGTCCGCTGGAGGGCGGTGGTCAGCAGCACGTACACCACCAGGGTGAACGCCAGGGCGCCGAAGACGGCCCGCGGGATGGTCCGGCGCGGGGAGCGGACCTCCTCACCCAGCGTCGCGATCCGCGCGTAGCCGGCAAAGGCGAAGAACAGCAGACCGGCCCCCTGCAGCACGCCCCACAGTGCGCCCCACACCTCCGGATGCGCACCCGGTGAGCCGAGCGCGGGATCGGCGGGGCCGGCGTCGGGCGCGGGGAAGACCAGCCCGGCCACGATCACCAGCCCGAGGATCAGCACCACCGGGACCACGATCGCCACGGTGGCCTGGACCGTGCGGGTGATGCCGAGCAGGTTCATCCCCGTCAGGAGCACGACGGCGGCCGCCGCCACCCAGCGCGCGGTCCAGGTGGCCGCGCCGGACTCGGCCCCCGGCACCACATACAGGGCGAAGGTGTAGGCCATGGCCGCGATGGAGGCGGACTTCCCGGTCACGAAACCCCACCCGGCCAGGAACCCGGCCCACTCTCCCAGCTGACGCCGGCCGAAGGTGTAGGCGCCGCCGGAGGTCGGGTGCACGGCGGCCAGCTGCGCCGTGGAGAGTGCGTTGATCCACGCCACCACCCCGGCCAGGGCCAGGGCGATCAGCAGCAGGGTGCCGGCCCGCGCGGCGGCGAGTCCGAGGGCGGTGAACACCCCGGCCCCGACCATGGAGCCGATGCCGATGACCACCGCGCCGGGCAGGCCGAGGCGCCGTTGCAGTCCTGCGTGATCGCCCATGCGCTCCACCCACTAGAATCAACGTCGGAACCGTCCCGCCTGTGCGGGGCCAAGACGTGACTACGTCTCTATCACGCTCATCGAAACGCCCGGTGGACCGGGACCGGAAGGACCATCAGTGCTGCGCACCCATCAGCTGGGCGAACTCAACGCCTCGCTCATCGGACAGACCGTCACCGTCACCGGATGGGTGGCACGCCGCAGAGACCACGGCGGGGTGGCCTTCATCGACCTGCGCGACGCCTCGGGCTTCGCCCAGGTGGTGGTACGGGACGAGAAGGACTTCGATCCGCTGCGCAACGAGTACGTCCTGCAGATCACCGGTACGGTGGAACGCCGCCCGGAGGGCAACGAGAACCCCTCACTGCCCTCCGGCGAGATCGAGCTCATCACCGACACCGTGACGGTGCTGAACACCGCCGCGCCGCTCCCGTTCCAGATCGACGAGCATGTGGAGGTCGGTGAGGAGGCCCGGCTGCGCCACCGCTACCTGGACCTGCGCCGCCCGGAGCCGGCCCGCATCATGCGCCTGCGCTCCGAGGTCAACCGGACTGCGCGCAACCTGCTGCACGACGAGGGCTTCATCGAGGTCGAGACCCCGACCCTGACCCGCTCCACCCCCGAGGGTGCCCGTGACTTCCTGGTCCCGGCCCGCCTCTCCCCGGGCTCCTGGTACGCCCTGCCCCAGTCCCCGCAGCTGTTCAAGCAGCTGCTGCAGGTCGGCGGGATCGAGAAGTACTTCCAGATCGCCCGCTGCTACCGGGACGAGGACTTCCGCGCCGACCGCCAGCCCGAGTTCACCCAGCTGGACATCGAGGCCTCCTTCGTGGAGCAGGACGACATTATCGCTCTCGGTGAGAAGATCGTGAAGTCCGTCTGGTCGCTGGTGGGCGTGGACGTGCCCACCCCGATCCGCCGCATGACCTATCACGAGGCCATGGAGAAATACGGCTCGGACAAGCCGGACCTTCGCTTCGGCCTGGAACTGACGGACCTCACCGAGTACTTCGCCGAGACCCCGTTCCGCGTGTTCAAGGCGCCGTACGTGGGTGCCGTGGTGATGCCGGGTGGCGCCTCGCAGCCGCGGCGCACCCTGGACGCCTGGCAGGAATGGGCCAAGCAGCGTGGGGCCAAGGGCCTGGCCTATGTACTGATCCAGGAGGACGGCAGCCTCACCGGCCCGGTCTCCAAGAACATCTCGGATGAGGAGAAGGCCGGACTGGCCGCCGCCACCGGTGCGTCCGCCGGTGACTGCATCTTCTTCGCAGCCGGCGAGACGAAGGCCTCCCGCGCCCTCCTCGGCGCCGCCCGCGTGGAGATCGGCCACCGCGTCGGCCTCATCAAGGACGCCGGCCCGGGCGTGCCCGCCGCCGAGGCGGACTGGGCCTTCGTCTGGATCGTGGACGCCCCGATGTTCGAGCCCGCGGCGGACGCCGTGGCCTCAGGCGATGTGGCCGTGGGTGCCGGGCAGTGGACGGCGGTGCACCACGCCTTCACCTCCCCGAAGCCCGAGTTCGCGGACACCTTTGACACGGATCCGGCCTCGGCGCTGGCCTACGCCTATGACATCGTGGTCAACGGCAACGAGGTGGGCGGTGGTTCCATCCGTATCCACCAGGAGGCCATGCAGGAGCGGGTCTTCCAGGTCATGGGCCTGGCGCAGGAAGAGGCGCAGGAAAAGTTCGGCTTCCTGCTGGAGGGCTTCAAGTACGGTGCCCCGCCCCACGGCGGCGTCGCCTTCGGCTGGGACCGGATCGTGGCCCTGCTGGCGGGCACCGACTCCATCCGGGACGTCATCGCCTTCCCGAAGACGGGCAACGGCTACGACCCGCTGACCGCCGCCCCGGCTGCCATCACCCAGCAGCAGCGCAAGGAGGCCGGTGTGGACGCGAAGCCGGAACCGAAGGAGGCCGAGACACCCGCGGCCAAGGCGCCCCAGGACTCCGCCGACACCACGGGTGCCTGAGGTGTCCGAGCCCCAGGACCGTGAGGTCCGCGCCGTCCCGCCGACCGCGGTCCGGCTGCTGCCGGTCCTCATCGCGGTCTTCGGCCTGAGCATGCTGATCGACTCGACCACCGACTGGCCCGTGTGGGTGCGCTGGATCCTGTCCATCGGCGGCGGGATGGTGGCCCAGTACATCGTGGTCAAGGTGTGGGCGGCACGCCAGCGGTGAACCCGCGCCGGGCCCGGCCGACTCGGTGTGCTGCCGCCGTCCCCGCCCTGTTGGTCCTGGTGGCGCTCCTGTCCGGCTGCGCTGCGGGGACTACGGGGACTGCAGAGACTGCGGGGACTACGACGACGGCCGCGCCGGTCCCGCAGGACCGCGCGCCCGCCGCGGTGGGGGAGGCCCACGAATCCGAGGTGCCGTCCGGCTGGGCCGAGCCCGGTGATGGTCCGGTGACCCCGGTGGAGGGGCTGGACGCTGAGGACCGGCGTGCGCTGCTCCGGATCCGGGCCTCCTCGGACCCGGTGGAAGCGGCCTGCACCGGGGAAGACCTCGCCGCGGAACTGAGCTTCACGGACGCGGCCCTGGGACACCGCTACGGTCTCATCACCGTGACCCACACGGGGGTGGGGGACTGCGCTGTCCGGGGGTATCCGGGGCTCGGTGCCCGCGGCGCGTGGGGGAACCCCTTCGTCAACGAACTCGAGCAGAACCCCGTGGATCTGCACGGCCGGTACCTGCCGGGCGGGGACGAGTCTGTGCCCCAGACCCTCACCCTCAGCGCGGGGGAGTCCGCTCAGCTCCTGGTGGAATGGACCGGGACCCTGGGTGGGGCCGAATCCGAGCCGCTGGGGGATCTGCTCCTGCAACCCTTCCGCGGCGCGGACGCCGTGGTGGTCACCGGGGCCGCCGAGCAGGCCTCCGACCTCTCGATGTTCACCACCGTGAAGGTGGGGCCGTTCCTGCAGCCCGAGGCAGAGCCGGGAACCGGCTAACCGCGCCGCGGCCCCTTCAACTCGTCCGTGTCCACCCAGACGGTGAACGGCCCGGAGTTGACCAGGGACACGTCCATCATCGCCCCGAAGACCCCGCGCTCCACGGGCACGCCCCGGTCCTGCAGCTCGGCGATGAACAGCTCATACAGCGGCTCGGCCGCCTCACCCTTCGCCGACCGTGACCACGAGGGGCGCCGGCCCTTGCGCACGTCCCCGTAGAGGGTGAACTGGCTGACCACCAGGGCGCCGGCGCCGGCGGACACCAGCGAGGCCTCGTCCTGCAGGATCCGCAGGTGCGCCACCTTCTCCGCCAACTGCCTCGCCTCAGTCTCCGTGTCCGCCACACTGACACCCAACAGGACCACGAGCCCGGGGGAGTCGAGGCGCCCCGTCACGGTTCCGTCCACGGTCACACTGGCGGTCCTCGCCCTCTGCAGCACAGCTCTCATGCTGACCAGTCTGGTGCATCTCTGGTGCATCTCTGGTGCATCGGGCCGGACGGACCGGACGGACCGGAGTCAGGACCGGCGGCTAGGCTGGACCGGTGAGTGATCTGTTCAGTGCGTTCGGCGGCGCCGGCCCCGAGGATGACGGGGAGACGGAGGAGCGCCCGAGTGCCCCCCTGGCGGTGCGGATGCGACCCCGCACCGTGGACGAGGTGGTCGGTCAGCAGCACCTGCTGAAGCCGGGTTCCCCCCTGCGCAAACTGGCCGAAGGATCGGCCGGTGGGCCGGGCGCCCGAGGCGCGGGGCCGTCGTCGTTGATGTTGTACGGGCCTCCCGGAACCGGTAAGACCACCCTGGCCACCGTGATCGCGCGCGGGCCGAGCCGCAAGTTCGTGGAACTGTCCGCGATCAGGGCGGGTGTCAAGGACGTGCGGGCCGTCATGGACCAGGCCCTGAACGACCGTGACCTCTACGGCCGCACCACGGTGCTGTTCCTGGACGAGATCCACCGCTTCAACAAGGCGCAGCAGGACGCGCTGCTGCCCGGGGTGGAGAACCGTTGGGTGGTGCTCGTGGCCGCCACCACCGAGAACCCCTCCTTCTCCGTGATCGCCCCGCTGCTCTCCCGCTCCATCATGCTCACGCTCAAGCCACTCACAGACGAGGACGTGGGCGGGCTGCTGGACCGGGCCGTGGCGGACGAGCGGGGTCTGGGTGGGAGCGTGGAGTTGGACGAGGAGGCCCGCGAGTACCTGGTGCGGATGGCCCAGGGGGACGCCCGGCGCGGCCTGACCACCTTGGAGGCCAGCGCCGGCGTGGCGCTGGACCGGTACGAGAGCGGGGACCCCGGGGAACCCGACGCCCTGCCGGTCATCACCCTGCAGGACGCCGCGCAGGCCATGGACCGGGCCGTGCTGCGCTATGACAAGGCCGGAGACCAGCACTATGACGTCATCAGTGCCTTCATCAAGTCGATCCGCGGCTCGGATGTGGACGCCTCCCTGCACTACCTGGCCCGGATGCTGGAGGCGGGGGAGGACCCGCGGTTCATCGGGCGTCGGCTGATCATCTCGGCCTCCGAGGACATCGGGATGGCGGATCCGACCGCGCTGCAGACGGCGGTGGCGGCCGCCCAGGCCGTCCAGCTGATCGGCATGCCGGAGGGCCGGCTGGTGTTGGCCGAGGCCACCGTCCACCTGGCCACGGCGCCCAAGTCCAACGCCTCCTACGCCGCCATCAACGCCGCGGTGGCGGACGTGCGCGCCGGCCTGTCCGGGGAGGTGCCGACCCATCTGCGGGATGCCCACTACCCGGGTGCCGCGGCGCTGGGGCACGGCAAGGGCTACGTCTACTCCCATGACGCCCCGCACGGGGTGGCCCGCCAGCAGTACCTGCCGGACACGCTCCGGGACAAGGACTACTACCGGCCCACGCAGCACGGCGTGGAGCGCAACCTGGGGGAGCGGTTGCAGCAGTTGCGGTCCATCATCCGGGGCACCGGGACTGGCACCGGGACTGGCACCGGGACTGGCAGGGAAACGGGGCCACGCGACTAGGCTGGAGGTGTCCGTATCCGCTCGAATCAGGAGGATGCACCATGACCACCCCAGCCCACCACCCCGCCGACACCCCCGGCCGCGGCATCGTGCCGAACACCGCCGACGTGGACTACCGGATCCTGCAGACCGTGGCCTCCTATGAGCAGGCGCAGGAACTCGTGGACCGGCTCTCCGACGGCGGATTCCCGGTGGAGAAGTCCCGGATCGTGGGGACCGGTCTGCGGTCCGTCGAGCAGATCACCGGCCGGCTGACCACCGGCAAGGCGGCTGGACGGGGAGCCCTCGGCGGACTGTGGTTCGGCCTGATGATCGGCATCCTGTTCCTGATCCTGGCGCCCGGAGACTTGTTCCTCATCCTGCTCCTGGCTTTGGGCTTCGGCGCCGTCTGGGGTGCCATCTTCGGCGCCCTGGGCCACGCCGCCACCCGCGGACGCCGGGACTTCTCCTCCATCCAGGTCATGGAGGCCGCATCCTATGACGTGCTCGTGGAGGCCACCCACATCACCCTGGCCGCCCAGGTGGCGGACGGGCAGCCGATGCCGGGGAGCGATGATGGCGCGGATCAAGCCCGGTAACTGGTAGTCTGGTCTGCTGTCTGGCAAGCGCCGCCGGTTTTCACCTCGTCCCTCGAGTGCGGCGCTGTAGCAATGACGGGCAGCGGCATGCCCCTCAGCTCTCCTCGTGGACGTGCAGGAGGCCAGGTTCCGGTCCACCCTTGTCACACCGTGGGAGCCCCCATGACCGTGTCAGGACCGGAGACAAACCAGAACCGTGTCGCATGACAAGAAAGGTCCATTCGTGGCTTCCAACCTCCGTACACGCCGTACCGTGCGCCACTCGCGCGCCCTCGGCATTGCCCTCACCCCCAAGGCCGAGAAGTACATGGAGCGCCGTCCGTACGGTCCCGGCCAGCACGGCCGTGCCCGTCGCAAGGCCGACTCCGACTACTCGGTGCGCCTGAAGGAAAAGCAGCGCCTGCGCGCCCAGTACAACATCCGTGAGGCGCAGATGCGCCGCTACTTCGAAGAGGCCAAGCGCACCGCCGGTCTGACCGGTGAGAACCTGGTCGAGCTGCTGGAGATGCGTCTTGACGCCCTCGTGCTGCGCTCCGGCTTCGCCCGCACCATCCAGCAGGCCCGCCAGATGGTCGTGCACCGCCACATCATGGTGGACGGTGCCCGCGTGGACCGTCCGTCCTTCCGCGTGAAGGAGGGCCAGCTGATCCACGTCCACACCCGTTCCGAGAAGATGGTCCCCTTCCAGATCTCGGCCACCGGCGCCCACCAGGCCGTCCTGCCGACCGTCCCGGGCTACCTGGATGTCGAGATCGAGAAGCTGCAGGCCAAGCTCTCCCGCCGCCCCAAGCGCACCGAGGTCCCCGTGACCTGCGAGGAGCAGCTCGTGGTGGAGTACTACGCACGCTGATCCCCTTCCGTGGATCCGCTGCACCGCAGCACACCGGAACCCGGCCTCCCCGAACAGGGGGTGCCGGGTTCCGGCATTTAACCGCGGCCCCGGTAGGGTGGACCAGGCACCGAATCGAAAGGACCACGCCGTGATCAAGCGCGTCATGCTGGTGGGAGTGGGGGCGGCCGTCGGCTGGCTCGGTCACACCGTGTTCAGCAAGGGCCGGGACGCGGCGGCAGTCCGCGCCGAGGAGACCCTCCGCAACACCCTGAACCCGGAGAACATCGGCCGCAACGCCGGTCAGGCCGCGGCCACCGCCCTGGCCGCCAGCGCCCGGTCCTTCGCGTACCAGCTGCGCGAGGAGGTCCCCGCGTGGAAGACCCTGGCCTCCACCCTGGCGGACCCCACGCCGCAGCCCGCCCCCTCCGGTGACACCCGTGACACCCGTGACACCCGTGACGCCTCAGGCCCAGCCTGGGATGCGGCCCACACCACCATCTCGGGCACGGCCACATCGGCGCCCGCCACCGACCCCACCAACCCACGAAAGCAGTCGTAGCGCCGTCATGAAGTCGCAGGACATCGCCAGCCGCTGGCTGGAATTCTTCGCCCAGAAGGACCACGCCGTCGTCCCCTCGGCCTCGTTGGTCTCCCCGGACCCGTCGTTGCTGTTCACCATCGCCGGCATGGTCCCCTTCATCCCCTATTTCCTGGGTGAGGAGCCCCCGCCGTACCAGCGCGCCGCCTCGGTGCAGAAGTGCATCCGCACCGCGGACATCGAGGAGGTCGGCAAGACGGTCCGGCACGGCACGTTCTTCCAGATGTGCGGCAACTTCTCCTTCGGCGACTACTTCAAGGAACGCGCCATCCCGATGGCGTGGGAGCTGCTGACCACCGGCCAGGAGCGGGGCGGTTACGGCCTGGACCCGGAGCGGCTGTGGGTCACCGTGTATGAGGAGGATGACGAGGCGGCGCGCATCTGGCGCGAGGACGTCGGCGTCCGGCCCGAACGCATCCAGCGCCTGGGCAAGGCGGACAACTACTGGAACACCGGTCAGCCCGGCCCCGGCGGCCCCTGCTCCGAGATCTTCTATGACCGCGGTCCGGCGTACGGCCCGGACGGCGGGCCCGCGGTGGACGACACCCGGTACATGGAGATCTGGAACCTCGTCTTCATGCAGTACCAGCTGTCCGAGGTCCGCACCAAGGAGGACTTCGACGTGGCCGGGGAACTGGCGCACAAGAACATCGACACCGGCCTCGGCCTGGAGCGCCTGGCGATGATCCTGCAGGGCGTGGAGAACATGTACGAGACGGACCAGGTCCGTCCCGTCCTGGACCGCGCGGCGGCCCTGGCCGGCAAGGAGTACTCCTCCACCGAGGACCCGGTCGACCCGAAGTACGCGGACGACGTCCGGCTGCGCATGGTGGCGGACCACGTCCGCTCGGCCCTGATGCTCATCTCGGACGGCGTGGTCCCCGGCAACGAGGGCGGCGGCTACGTGCTGCGCCGCCTGATCCGCCGCGCGGTGCGGGCCATGCGTCTGATGGGCGTGACCGAGCCGGTGCTGCCCGAGCTGCTGCCGGCCTCCCGTGATGCCATGAAGGGCACCTACCCGCAGGTCGGGCAGGAGTTCGACCGGATCGGGCGCATCGCCTACAACGAGGAGAAGGCGTTCCTGCGGACCATCGCCGCCGGTACCGCCCGCATGGACACCGCCGTCGCCGCCGCCCAGAGCGGCAGGACTGGCATCTCCGGCCACGACGCCTTCGAGCTGCATGACACCTACGGCTTCCCGATCGACCTCACCCTCGAGATGGCCCAGGAGGCCGGCGTGAGCGTGGACGAGGCCGGCTTCCGCGAGCTCATGACCGAGCAACGCACCCGGGCCCGCCAGGACGCCAAGTCCAAGAAGTCCGGCCACGTGGACTCCTCGGCCTACCGCCAGCTGCAGGCCTCCGGGGACACCGTCTTCACGGGCTACACCGAGCACACCACGGCCTCCCGCATCCGCGGGCTGCTCTCCGAAGGACAGCAAGTCGCCTCGGGGACCGCCGGCCAGGAACTGGAACTGGTGTTGGACGCCACCCCGTTCTACGCCGAGGCCGGTGGCCAGGCCGCGGACACCGGATACATCACGGGCGACGGCTTCGTGGTGGAAGTCCTGGATGTCCAGGCCCCCCTCAGAGGTCTGAGCGTCCACCGGGTCAAGGTCACCGAGGGCGAGGTGCCGGCCGGCGTCGAGGCCGTCGGCGCCATCGACCTGCAGCGCCGACTGGACGCCCAGAAGGCCCACACGGGAACCCACCTCGTGCACGCCGCCCTGCACCAGATCCTCGGCCCGGAGGCCACCCAGTCCGGCTCCTTCAACAAGGAGGGCTACCTGCGCTTCGACTTCCGCTGGGGCGAGGCCATGAGTGAGATGGCCCGCTCCGAGGTGGAGGACGTCTCCAACCTCGCGATCCGGGACAACCACCCCGTCCTGAGCCGCGAGATGTCCCTGGACGAGGCCCGCGGCCTCGGGGCCATGAGCCTGTTCGGGGAGAAGTACGGCGACCGCGTCCGCGTGGTCGAGGTCAACGGCGCCTGGTCCCGCGAGCTGTGCGGTGGCACGCACGTCGGCGCCACGGCGGAGATCGGTTCCCTGGCCCTGCTCGGCGAGCAGTCCGTGGGCTCCGGCAACCGCCGCGTGGAGGCCCTCGTCGGCTTGGACGCCTTCCGTCACCTGGCCACCGAGCGCACCCTCGTCAACGAGCTGACCAGCCTGCTCAAGGTGCCCGCGGACCAGGTCAAGGACCGGGTGGCCGGCACGCTGGCCCGGCTCAAGGAGGTCGAGAAGGAACTGACCGCGCTCCGGGCCGCGCAGCTGCAGGCCGAGGCCTCAGGACTGGTCCAGCAGGCCGTCGAGGTCTCCGGCACCCAGGCCACCGTGAGACTGCTGGCCCACGACGCCGGACCGGTCGGCTCGGGCGACGAGCTGCGGACCCTGGTCCTGGACCTGCGCTCCCGGCTGGAGAACGCCGCCGGCAACGCGGCGGGCACCCCCGCCGTGGTGGCCATGGCGGGAACCGCCAAGGGGCGCCCCCTCGTGGTCATCGGCACCAACCAGGCCGCCCGGGATGCCGGGCTCAAGGCCGGGGCGCTCGTCAAGACGGCCTGCGGCGTGCTCGGCGGAGGCGGCGGCGGCAAGGACGACCTCGCCCAGGGCGGTGGTCAGGACGCGGGCCAGATCGCTGCGGCCCTGGCCGCGGTCCAGGATGCCGTCGGCGCAGGAATCGGTGCTGCGGCCGGAGCCGCGGGCGCGTGAGCGGCTCGGTACAACGGGGGGTCCGGCTCGGGGTGGACGTGGGTCAGGCCCGCGTCGGCCTCGCGGCCTCGGACCCGGACGGCATCCTGGCGACCCCGGTGCGCACCCTGAAGCGTGACACCAAGAAGGGCCACGACCGGCGGATGATCGTCCGGGAGGCCTTGGAACGGGACGCCGTGGTGGTCTACGTGGGCCTGCCGGTCAACCTGCAGGGACGGTCCACCGCCTCCACCGAGGACGCCGTGCAGTACGCGGAGGACCTCGCCGGGCAGCTGCACGCCGCCGGCAGCGCCGCGCGGGTGCACCTGGTGGACGAGCGGCTCAGCACCGTCTCGGCGCACCGCCAGCTGCGGGAGGCGGGCCGTGACACGCGAACCCACCGGGCCGTGGTGGACCAGCTGGCGGCGGTTCAGATCCTCGAGCAGGCGTTGAATATGCAACAATCACTCCAGCGGGACGCCGGGCGTCCCGTTGCCGTGCCAGCACCCGACGGAGAGGATGGGACACGTGGCCGATCTGACTCCTGAAGGCCCCGAAGAGGACACTCCGGTGACCCGGCGTGAACTGCGGCGCCGTGAGTCGGAGCAGGACGGACCGGCCATGGAGGAAGACCTCCGCGAATACCCGGACGCCGCTGGCGACGGCCAGTACGCCCCGGCCCAGGATTCCATGTCGAAGCGGAACCCCGTCATCGTCCGTCCCGCCGGACGCAAGGGCTACCAGACGGTCATGGTCAATCGGGACCATTCCCCGGACGCCCAGGCGAAGAAGGCGGCGCGCCGCAAGCGCCGTCGTCGCCGCAACATCGTGTTGGTCTCCGCCTTCGCGGCGTTCGTGGTGCTCGTGGCGGGCCTGTCCTTCGCCCTCAAGACCATCCTCCCGTCTCCGGCCGCTGAGGACTACCCCGGCCCGGGCGGTCAGGACGTCAGTTTCACCGTCAATGAGGGTGAGGGGGCCCTGGCGATCGGCAGCCGGCTCGCGGAGCAGGACATCGTGGCCAGCAGCGAGGCGTTCATCGAGGCGGTCAACCAATCCCGGTCCGAGAATTCCATCCAGGCGGGGGACTACCCGCTGAAGCTGCAGATGACGGCCGCGGACGCCGCCGCCATCCTGTTGCGAGACGGCCAGGGCCAGGTCCACTATGTGGCGGTCAACCGGGGGATGCGCCTGAACGAGGCCATCCAGGCCGTGAGCGAGTCCACCGGGGTCCCCGTGGCGGACCTCGAATCGGCGACCGAGAATCCCGAGGACTTCGGCCTGCCAGCCGAGGCCCTGACCCTGGAGGGGTACCTGGCCCCCGGCGAGTACCGCTTCCCGGTGGATGCCGAACCCGCTGAGATCTTCGCCCAGATGATCGAGCCCACCCTGGCCGAGCTGGAGGAGCAGGGCATCACGGACGAGGCGGAGCAGTTCCGCACCGTCACGATCGCCTCCATCCTCGAGGCCGAGGCGCTCACGGACGACTACCCGATCGTGGCCGGGATCATCGAGAACCGCCTGCACCCGGACAACCCGGAGACCGGTGGCTACCTGCAGATCGACGCCACCGTGATCTACGGGCTGGGTCAGCGTCAGCTGCAGTTCTCGGAGGAGGACAAGAAGGACGCCTCCAACGAGTTCAACACCTACGCCCACCGCGGCCTGCCCCCCGGACCGATCGGGGCGCCCTCCACCCAGGCCCTGGACGCGGCGGCCCACCCGGAGGACAACGACTTCTACTACTGGGTGACCACCAACATCGAGACGGGCGAGACGAAGTTCGCCAAGGACTATGCGCAACACCGCGTCTACCAGCAGGAGTACCGCGACTACTGCGCCGAGAACGAGGAGATCTGTGGTTGAGCTGACGGCCGGTGTCCTGGGACACCCCATCTCACACTCGAAGTCCCCGGCCCTGCACCGGGTCGGCTACCAGGCCCTGGGCCTGACGGTGGACTACCAGGCGCATGACGTGACCCCGGAGCAGCTGCCCGCGTTCATGCAGACGCTGACCGGCCCGTGGCTGGGGTTGTCCGTCACCATGCCGTTGAAATCGGCCATGATGGCCGAGGTGGACCGGTTCTCCCCGCGGGCCGCACGGCTCGGATTCCTCAACACGGTGGTCTGGGATGAGGCGGGCACCTCCACGGCGTACAACACCGATGTGGAGGGGATCGTGGAATCCCTGGCCTTCGCCGGCTATGACAAGGCGGCGACCGGCGGCCGGATGGGCATCCTCGGCGGCGGGGGGACCGCCGCCGCGGCCATCGCCGCCGCTCAGCTGATGGAGTTGTCCGGTGTGGACCTGTTCGTCCGTACCCCGGCCAAGGCCGCGGAGCACGCCGAACTGGCTCGCGGCTTCGGGCTCGAGCCGGAGGTCCGGCTGCTGGAGGATTTCCCGACGGCGGCGCCGGGGTTCCGCGCGGTCGTCGCCACCCTGCCCCCGCGGGCAGCGGACCCGACGGCGGATCTATTGACGGCGGGGATGCTGAGCGCAGCAGATGCCGGGGCACTGCCTCCGTTGCTGGACGCCGCCTACGACCCCTGGCCCTCGGCGCTGGCCGCCGCGTGGGAGTCCGGGGGCGGCCAGGTGGTCAGTGGACTGGAGATGCTGCTCTATCAGGCGGTGGAACAGGTGCGCCTGTGCAGCGCGCGGGTCCTGCCGGCCGGGAGCACGCCCGATTGGGATGCCGTCACCGCGGCGATGGCTGCCGCCGTCGGTCTCTCCCCGCGCACCTCTGTGCCCGGCTCCTGATCGGGGTCGAAACGGTCACATGGTCGGTTGCGGTCGCGGGATCATGAGAGAATCGGGTCCATGGTGCGCTGGTTGACAGCGGGCGAATCTCATGGGCCCGCACTCGTAGGAATCATTGAAGGAATGCCCGCGGGCATCCCCCTGACCACCTCTATGGTGCAGGACGCCTTGGCGCGCCGTCGTCTCGGCTATGGCCGGGGCGCCCGCATGAAGTTCGAGCAGGACCAGGTCACCCTCAAGGGCGGCGTGCGGCACGGCTCGACCCTCGGCTCGCCCGTGGCTATCGAGATCGCCAACACCGAATGGCCCAAGTGGGAGAAGGTCATGTCGGCCGATCCCGTGGAACCGGCGGAGCTGGAGGGCGTGGCGCGCAACGCCGCCCTCACCCGTCCCCGCCCCGGCCATGCCGACCTCGCCGGGATGCAGAAGTACGGCTTCGATGAGGCCCGCCCCCTGTTGGAGCGCGCCTCGGCGCGCGAGACGGCCGCCCGCGTGGCCCTGGGCACGGTGGCCTCCTCCTTCCTGGCCGAGCTGGGCATCCGGACCGTGTCCCACACCACCGCCGTGGGCACCGTCGCCGTGCCGGAGGGTGCGGCGCTGCCCACCCCCCAGGACGTGACGGCGCTCGACGCCGACCCCCTGCGCTGCTTCGACCAGCCCACCTCGGACGCCATGGTCGCCGAGGTGGATGCCGCCCACAAGGAGGGCGAGACCCTCGGTGGCGTGGTGGAGGTCCTGGCCTACGGTGTCCCCGTGGGGCTGGGCAGCCACGTGCACTGGGACCGGCGCCTGGACTCCATGCTCTCGGGCGCCCTGATGGGTATCCAGGCCATCAAGGGCGTCGAGGTGGGGGATGGATTCACCACCGCGGCCCGGCGGGGCACCGCCGCCCACGACGAGATCATCCGCGGCACCGACGGCCACCCCGTGCGCACCTCGAACCGGGCCGGCGGCATCGAGGGCGGCATGAGCACCGGGGGAGTGGTCCGCGTCCGCGCCGGGATGAAGCCCATCGCCACCGTCCCCCGGGCGTTGCGAACGGTGGACACCGCCACCGGTCAGGACACCAAGGCCCACCACCAGCGCTCCGACGTCTGCGCCGTGCCGGCAGCCGGCGTGGTGGCCGAGGCCATGGTGGCCCTCGTGCTCGCCCAGGCCGTGCTGGAGAAATTCGGCGGGGACTCGGTGGCGGAGACGCGCCGCAACCTCCAGTCCTTCGTGGCCGCACTCGACCCGTTGCCGGTCCCCGAGACCGCCGCCGCCGAGGCCTCCGCAGAGGCACCCATGGGCGATCCGCTGCAGTGAGTTCGGCAACGGGCGGCTCGTCCACGTGGTCTCCTGGTCGGCGGATCGTGCTGGTGGGACCCATGGGTTCCGGCAAATCGACTCTCGGCTCCGTCCTGGGCCGCCGGCTGGGCGTGCAACGGCTGGACGCCGACGATCTCTTCGTGGCCCGGTACGGCCCGATCGCCCCCTACTTCTCGACCCGTGGTGAGCCGGCCTTCCGCCAGGCGGAGGAAGAGGTGATCGCGGAGGTGCTGTCCCGCGCCGAACCCTGCGTGCTGTCCCTGGGCGGGGGAGCGGTCCTCAGTGCCCTCACCCGTGACCGGCTGGCACAGGGCTCCCACGTGGTCTACCTGACGGTGGACGAGGACGCCGCCCTGGAACGACTCAAAGGCGGTGCCGGCCGCCCGGTCCTGGCCGGGGACCCCGGCCGCACCTGGCGCCGTATCCTCGCCGAACGAGACGGCTTGTACCGTGAGGTGTCGCAGTGGACGGTGGACACCACCGGCCGCTCGACCCCCGGCCTCGCCGACCAGATCATCCGCCTGATACGCACGGCGGAAACCCCATCGAAAAACCACAGGAGTGTCCATCCATGACCGAGCCGATCGTCCCGTCCACCGCAGCTGAGACCGCAGCTGAGACTGACACCGTCGAGGACGCCACCGTCATCCCGGTCTCCGGGGGATCGGCAGCCGAGGCCACCGGTGGATACGACGTGGTGGTGGGCAAGGGGCTGCTGGGCCGACTGCCGGACATGCTGGGCCCCACGGTCCGCCGCGTCCTGGTGGTCCACCCCCGCGCCCTGCGTGCCACGGGGGATGTGGTCAAGTCAGACCTGGAGACCGCCGGATACCAGGCGCTCACGGCGGAGATCCCGGACGCCGAGGAGGGCAAGCACATCCAGGTGGCCGCCTTCTGCTGGCAGGTCCTGGGCCAGAACGACTTCACCCGATCCGATGCCGTGGTGTCCGTGGGCGGCGGCTCGGTCTCCGATGTCTCCGGCTTCGTGGCGGCCACCTGGCTGCGCGGCGTCCGGGTGGTCCACATCCCCACCACCCTGCTCGGGATGGTGGACGCCGCGGTCGGCGGCAAGACCGGCATCAACACGTCCGAGGGCAAGAACCTCGTGGGCTCCTTCCACCCCCCGGCCGGCGTCCTCGCGGACCTGGACACGCTGCTGACCCTGCCGCCGAACGAGTTGGTCTCCGGCCTGGCCGAGGTCGTCAAATGCGGCTTCATCGCGGACCCGGAGATCCTGCGGATCATCGAGTCCTCGCCGGAGCAGGCCCAGAACCCCCACTCGCGCCAGCTGCGGGAACTGATCGAGCGCTCCATCGCCGTGAAGGCGCAGGTGGTCTCGGACGACCCGCGGGAAGCCGGGTTGCGGGAGATGCTCAACTACGGCCACACCCTGGGCCACGCCATCGAGCTGGCCGAGCGCTATCAGTGGCGTCACGGTGCGGCCGTGTCCGTGGGTCTGGTCTTCGCCGCCGAACTGGCACGGTCCGTGGGCCGGCTGGATGACGCCACGGCGGACCGCCACCGCACCATCCTCGAGTCCCTCGGGCTGCCGACCCAGTACGCTGCCGGCAAGTGGGAGGCCCTGCTGGACGGGATCCGCCGGGACAAAAAGAACCGTGGGGACCAGCTGCGGTTCGTCCTGTTGGACGGACTGGCCAAGCCGACCACCTACGACGTCCCGGACGCCTCGCTGCTCTTCGCGGCCTATCAGGAGATCTCGGAGTAGTCCCATCCCCTAGAATGGGCGACTGGACTGCGCCGCGCCGACGCCATCGACCGGCCCACCACACACAGACGGAGAGTGACAGTGGCAACGAGCAATGACATCAAGAACGGCACCGTCCTGAAGATGGACGGCCACCTGTGGAACGTCATCGAGTTCCAGCACGTGAAGCCGGGCAAGGGCGGAGCCTTCGTCCGCACCAAGATGAAGAACATCTCCACGGGCAAGCTCGTGGATAAGACCTTCAACGCCGGCGCCAAGATCGAGACCGCCACCGTGGACCGTTCGGACTACGAGTACCTGTATCAGGACGGCGAGGACTTCGTGTTCATGGACCTGGACACCTATGACCAGATCACGGTGCTGGCGGCCGTGGTGGGTGAGGCCTCGAACTTCATGCTCGAGAACCAGAAGGTCACCATCGCCATGAACGAGGGCACGCCGCTGTACATGGACATGCCGCCGTCCGTGGTGCTGGAGATCACCTACACCGAGCCGGGTCTGCAGGGGGACCGGTCCTCGGCGGGCACCAAGCCGGCCACCGTGGAGACCGGCTACGAGATCCAGGTCCCGCTGTTCGTGGACCAGGGCACCAAGGTCAAGGTGGACACCCGCACGGGTGACTACCTCGGCCGCGTGAACGACTGACGGATCGACGGGTCAGATCAGTGAGTGCACGAGGAAAAGCACGGCGGCGCGCCCTGGACATCCTCTTCGAGGCTGAGCAGCGCGGAACCGCCCCGGAAGCGGGGGTCAGCTCCCGCCGCACGTCCACGGAACAGGTGATCAACCCGTACACCGTGGAGATCACCCAGGGCGTGGTGGCCGAACAGGAGCGGATCGATGAGATCCTGTCTTCCTACGCCCAGGGCTGGACCCTGGACCGGATGCCCGCAGTGGACCGGGCCATCCTGCGGATCGGTGCCTGGGAACTGCTGTTCAACGACGACGTGCCGGACCGGGTGGCCGTGTCCGAGGCCGTCACGATGGCCAAGGAGCTCTCCACGGACGACTCCCCGGACTTCGTCAACGGCCTGCTGGGCCGGCTCCAGCAGCTCAAGCCGACCCTGCTCGACTGAGACGCCGCCCCAGCACGGCCCACGGCCACGTCATGCGGCCGTCGCGGAGCCGACCGCATCGGCCGCGGTGCTAGGGTGGACGGCGGACCAACACGCCCCAGCAGGGGATGCGATTCCTTTAAATTCCGTCCTGTGAGGCGGGGAAGGAGGCACGTGTGCAGCCTGAGAGCCGCGCTGTGCGTACTGTCCGTCAGGTCTTGACCGCGGCGGACATCGACCGGGCACTGACCCGGATCGCCCACGAGATCCTGGAGTCGAACAAGGGCCCGGAATCCCTGGTGGTCCTCGGCATCCCGCGCCGTGGCGTCCCGCTGGCCGAACGGCTGGCCGCCAAGCTCGGCCGGATCGAAGCCGGCTTCGACGCCGCCGCCGCGACCGGGGAATTGGACGTCACCCTCTACCGTGACGACCTCCGCCGCTCCATCTCCCGCACCCCCGCACCGACCCGGCTGCCGACCGCCGGCATCGACGGCGCCACGGTGGTGCTCGTGGACGATGTGCTGTTCTCCGGACGCACCATCCGCGCCGCCCTGGACGCCCTGAACGACTTCGGCCGCCCGGCGGCCGTGCGCCTGGCCGTCCTGGTGGACCGCGGCCACCGCGAACTGCCGATCCGAGCCGACTTCGTGGGGAAGAACCTGCCCACCTCCACCGCCGAGCGTGTCCAGGTGCGGCTCGTCGAGGTCGACGGGGCGGAATACCCCGAGGACGCCGTCTCCATCCTGGACGTGGCACCGGCGGCAGGGGAGGCGGCGCGGTGAAGCACCTGCTCTCCACCCAGGACCTCTCCCACTCAGAGGCCCTGAGGATCCTGGACACCACGGAGGAGATGTCCGCCGTCTCCGGCCGCGAGGTCAAGAAGCTTCCCGCCCTGCGCGGCCGCACCGTGGTCAACCTCTTCCTCGAGGACTCCACGCGCACCCGCATCTCCTTCGAGGCGGCTGCCAAGCGGCTCAGCGCGGACGTCATCAACTTCTCCGGCAAGGGCACCTCGGTGTCCAAGGGCGAGTCGCTCAAGGACACCGTCCAGACACTCGAGGCCATCGGCGCCGATGCGATCGTGATGCGGCACTGGGGCTCCGGCGCCGCCGCCCAGCTCGCGGACTCCGGATGGATCCGGTCCGCCGTGATCAACGCCGGTGACGGCACGCACGAGCATCCCACCCAGGCACTGCTGGACGCGTTCACGCTGCGCCGGCACCTGGCGCAACGGAACGGGATCGCACCGCACGGCACCGACCTGGCCGGGATGAAGGTCGTGATCGTCGGGGACATCCTGCACTCACGCGTGGCCCGCTCCAACCTGTGGCTGCTGACCACCCTGGGGGCCGAGGTCACGCTGGCCGCGCCCCCCACCCTGATCCCGATCGGGGCGGGGGACTGGCCCTGCACCGTGACGTACTCCCTCGATGCGGCCCTGGCCACCGCCCCGGACGCCGTCATGATGCTGCGGGTGCAGTCCGAGCGGATGCACGACGCGTTCTTCCCCTCCGCCGCCGAGTACACCCGGTCCTGGGGGCTGACGGACGAGCGACTGGCCGTGATCGAGGCCTCCGGCGTCCGGGACGCCGTGATCATGCATCCCGGCCCGATGAACCGCGGCCTGGAGATCTCGGCCGCGGCCGCGGACTCCGCCCGCAACACCGCCCTGGAACAGGTCGCCCACGGCGTCTCCGTCCGGATGGCCGTCCTCTACCTGCTGCTGAACCAGAAGGAGCCCGCATGAGCCCCACACCTCCGAACCGGTACCTGATCACCGGCGGCACCCTGCCGAACGGCACCACCGCGGATGTCCTCGTGGAGGACGGCCTGCTGGCCGCCGTCGGGCAGGATCTCCCGACGCCGGCCGGCACCGAGGTGCTCGACGCCCGGGACCGGGTGGTCCTGCCGGGCCTGGTGGACCTGCACGCCCACCTGCGCCAGCCCGGCCGTGAGGACGCGGAGACCGTCCAGACGGGGACCCGCGCCGCGGCGCTCGGCGGTTTCACCTCGGTCCACGCCATGGCCAACTCGACGCCGGTCGCGGACTCGGCGGGCGTCGTCGAGCAGGTCTGGCAGCTGGGCCGTGAGGCCGGCTGGTGTGACGTGCACCCGGTCGGCGCCGTGACGGTGGGCCTGGGCGGGGAACGCCTGGCCGAGCTGGGCGCGATGGCCGAGTCCAGGGCCCGGGTCCGGGTGTTCTCCGACGACGGCATGTGCGTGGCCGACCCGGTGATGATGCGCCGCGCCCTGGAGTACGTCAAGGCCTTCGACGGCGTGATCGCCCAGCACGCGCAGGAGCCGAAGCTCACCGACGGCGCCCAGATGAACGAGGGGGCCCTGTCCTCCATGCTCGGCCTGGCCGGCTGGCCGGCCGTGGCGGAGGAGGCCATCATCGCCCGGGACGTGCTGCTGGCCCAGCACGTGGGCTCCCGGCTGCACGTCTGCCACGTCTCCACCGCCGGGTCGGTGGAGATCATCCGCTGGGCCAAGGAACGCGGGATCGACGTCACCGCCGAGGCCACGCCGCACCACCTGCTGCTGACCGAGGAGCTCGTCCGGACCTACAACCCGGTCTACAAGGTCAACCCGCCGCTGCGCCGCGAGACCGATGTCATGGCGCTGCGCGAGGGGCTGGCGGACGGCACCATCGACACCATCGGCACGGACCACGCGCCCCACACCGCGGAGACCAAGGAATGCGAGTGGACGGTGGCCGCCATGGGCATGACGGGGCTGGAGACCGCCCTGCCCGTGGCGCAACTGGCCCTCGTGGACACCGGCCTGATGGACTGGGCGGGGATCTCCCGGATCCTGAGCTCGACGCCGGCCCGCATCGCCCGCGTGGCCGACCAGGGGCGGATCTCCCCGGCGGGGGTCTTCGAGATCGGAGCCCCGGCCAACCTCACGGTCTACGACCCTGGAGTCACCCGGACCGTGGACCCGGACACCCACGCCACCAAGTCCCGCAACAGCCCCTACCGCGGGATGGAACTGCCCGGCCAGGTCACCGACGTGTTCAACCACGGCCACCCGGTGGTGCGTGACCGGGCCCTGGCCACGCCGCGCACGAACCGCCAGACAGGAACCACCCAGCAGTGAACGAGGACCTCAGCGCCGAATACACCCTCATCGGGATCCTGACCGGCATCGGACTGGTGGTCTTCGTGGCCCTGATGTGGTGGGGATGGCGTCACCGCAAGCGACGCCAGCAGGACCTGGCGGCTCCGGCCGCCGTGCCGAAATCCGTCCTGGGTTCCGAGCCGCTGGCTGGTGCTGAAGGCATGTACGTCGCCACCGTCCGCGGCCAGGACTACCTGGACCGGGTCGCGGTCCACGGCCTGGGGCTGCGCACCAATGCCCGGCTGGAGGTCCACGACTCCGGGGTGGCCCTGTTCCGCGAGGGCAGCCCGAACCTGTTCATCCCCCGGGCGGACCTGCGTGAGGCGGGCCTGGCCTCCGGCATGAGCGGCAAGTTCGTGGAGAAGGACGGCCTCGTGGCGGTGACCTGGATGCTGGGCGGCCAGGAGGTCTCCACCGGCTTCCGGACCCGCACCTCACCGGACCGAGACCCGCTGCTGGCCGCCCTCCGAGAACTGATCAACCCCACCACAGACCCGACGACCGACCCGCAGATGGAGAACAACTCGTGAGCCTACTGAACCGCACGCCCGCCGTGCTGGTCCTGGCCGACGGCACCGCCCACCACGGCCACGCCTACGGTCAGACCGGCACCACCCTGGGTGAGGCCGTCTTCACCACCGGCATGACCGGCTACCAGGAGACCCTGACGGACCCCTCCTACGCCCGGCAGATCATCGTGCAGACCTTCCCGCACATCGGCAACACCGGGGTGAACACCGAGGACGCCGAGTCCCGGGCCGTCTTCGCCGCCGGCTACGTGGTGCGTGATGCCGCCCGCCGGGTGTCGAATTGGCGCGCCGAGCGCAGCCTGGACGAGGAGCTGGAGGCCCAGGGCGTCGTCGGGATCCAGGGGGTGGATACCCGCGCCATCACCCGGCACCTGCGCTCCGCAGGCTCCATGAAGGCCGGGATCTTCTCCGGGGAGGCGGCCCAGCGGCCCCTCGCCGACCTCGTGGCCGAGGTGGCGGCCCAGCCGTCCATGGCCGGTGCCCGGCTGGCCGAAGAGGTCACCGCGGCGGAACCCTATGTGGTGGAGCCCGCCGATCACGGCTGGACGGGAGAACCCCTGCACACCGTGGTGGCCCTCGACCTCGGCCTGAAGGCCGCCACCCCGCTCCACCTGGCGGCCCGGGGCATCCGACTCCACGTCCTGCCCGCCACCGCCACGTTCGAGGACATCACGGCGCTGGACCCGGACGGCGTCTTCCTCTCCAACGGGCCCGGGGATCCGGCCACGGCCGATGACCAGGTGGCCCTGACCCGGAGGGTCCTGGACGCCGGACTGCCGTTCTTCGGCATCTGCTTCGGCCACCAGGTCTTCGGCCGGGCGCTCGGCTTCGAGACGTACAAGCTGCCCTTCGGCCACCGCGGGCCCAACCAGCCCGTCATGGACAAGGCGACCGGCCGGGTGGAGATCACCTCGCAGAACCACGGCTTCGCCGTGGACGCACCGTTGGGCGATCCGATCACGGCCCCCCAGTCGCAGTACGGCCGGGTGGAGGTCTCGCACTGGTCCCTCAACGACCAGGTGGTCGAGGGGTTGCGGCTGCTGGACCGCCCGGCCTTCTCCGTGCAGTTCCACCCCGAATCCGCCGCCGGACCCCATGACTCGGTCCCGCTGTTCGACCGGTTCATCGCCCTGATGTCCGGCACCGCCTCCTCCACCACCTCCCAGCCCGCCGAAGGAGCCTGAGCCACGATGCCCAAGCGCACCGATCTGAAGTCCGTCCTGGTCATCGGCTCCGGCCCGATCGTCATCGGCCAGGCCGCCGAGTTCGACTACTCCGGCACCCAGGCCATCCGGGTCCTCAAGGATGAGGGCCTGCGCGTCATCCTGGTCAACTCCAACCCGGCCACCATCATGACCGACCCCGAACTGGCGGATGCCACCTATGTGGAGCCGATCACCCCGGAGGTCGTCGAGAAGATCATCGCCGTTGAGCGCCCCGACGCCGTCCTGCCGACCCTCGGCGGCCAGACCGCCCTGAACACCGCCATCGCGCTGGACAAGAACGGGGTCTTGGAGAAGTACGACGTCGAACTGATCGGGGCCAACATCCAGGCCATCGAACTCGGGGAGGACCGCGAGAAGTTCAAGGGGGTCGTGGAGCGCTGTGGCGCCGAATCCGCGAACTCCGTGATCGTCCACTCCCTGGACGAGGCGTTCGCGGCCGCGGACACCCTCGGCTACCCCATGGTGGTCCGCCCGTCCTTCACCATGGGCGGGCTCGGCTCCGGCCTGGCCTACAACGAGGAGGACCTGCGCCGCATCGCCGGTGCCGGCATCCAGTACAGCCCGACCTCCGAGGTCCTGCTCGAGGAGTCGATCCTCGGCTGGAAGGAGTACGAGCTGGAGATGATGCGGGACCGCAACGACAACGTCGTGGTGATCTGCTCCATCGAGAACTTCGACCCGGTCGGGGTGCACACCGGCGACGCCATCACGGTGGCTCCGGCCATGACACTGACGGACCGCGAATACCAGAAGATGCGGGACATCTCGATCGCCATCATCCGCGAGGTCGGCGTGGACACGGGCGGCTGCAACATCCAGTTCGCCGTGGACCCGGCCACGGGGCGCATCATCGTGATCGAGATGAACCCGCGGGTGTCCCGGTCCTCCGCGCTGGCCTCCAAGGCCACCGGCTTCGCCATCGCCAAGATCGCCACCAAGGTGGCCCTCGGGTACACCCTGGACGAGATCCCGAACGACATCACGCAGAAGACCCCGGCCTCCTTCGAACCGGTCCTGGACTACGTGGTCGTCAAGGTCCCGCGGTTCGCCTTCGAGAAGTTCCCGGCCGCGGACCCCACGCTCACCACCACCATGAAGTCCGTGGGTGAGGCCATGGCGATCGGCCGCAACTTCACCGAGGCGCTGCAGAAGGCCCTGCGCTCCCTGGAGCAGCGGGGCGCCGAGCTGTCCTTCGAGATCCCGGACGCGGCCGAGGTCGCCACGCTGATCGAGCAGTCCAGGATCCCGACGACGGACCGCCTCTCCCAGGTGCAGCGCGCCCTGCTCGGCGGCGCGAGCATCGAGCAGCTGTTCGACGCCACCGCGATCGATCCCTGGTTCCTGGACCAGCTGATGCTCATCAACGAGGTCGCCACGGAGGTGACCGCCGCCACCGAGCTGGACGCCGCCGTGCTGCGCCACGCCAAGCGCCACGGCTTCTCGGATGAGCAGATCGGCCAGCTGCGGCACATGGACCCCGCTGTGGTCCGCGGGGTGCGCCACGCGCTGGGCATCCGCCCGGTGTACAAGACCGTGGACACCTGTGCCGCCGAGTTCGAGGCCTACACCCCGTACCGGTACTCCAGCTATGACCTCGAGGACGAGGTGACGGACCACGCCCAGCCCTCGGTCATCATCCTCGGTTCGGGGCCCAACCGGATCGGCCAGGGCATCGAGTTCGACTACTCCTGCGTGCACGCCTCGCTGGCGCTGCGGGCGGCCGGCTATGAGACCGTCATGGTCAACTGCAACCCGGAGACGGTCTCCACGGACTACGACATCTCGGACCGCCTCTACTTCGAGCCCCTGACCCTCGAGGACGTCCTCGAGGTCATCGCGGCGGAGGAGCGCTCGGGCGGCGTGCTCGGCGTCTTCGTCCAGCTCGGCGGCCAGACCCCGCTCAAGCTGGCCCAGCAGCTCTCGGACGCCGGTGTGCCGATCCTGGGCACCTCTCCGGAGGCGATCGACCTCGCCGAGCACCGCGGCGAGTTCGCCCGCGTGCTGGACGAGGCCGGGCTGGTCGCGCCGAAGAACGGCACCGCCGTCTCCTTCGCGGACGCCAAGCGGGTGGCGGATGAGATCGGCTACCCGGTCCTCGTCCGTCCCTCCTACGTCCTCGGCGGCCGCGGCATGGAGATCGTCTACGACGAGCAGTCCCTGGCCCGGTACATCGAGAACGCCACGGAGATCACGGCAGACCACCCGGTCCTCGTGGACCGCTTCCTCGAGGACGCCACCGAGATCGACGTGGACGCCCTCTACGACGGCACTGATCTGTACATCGGCGGCATCATGGAGCACATCGAGGAGGCCGGCATCCACTCCGGCGACTCGGCGTGCGCCCTGCCCCCGATCAACCTGGGACCGGACACGCTGGCCCGGGTCCGTGAGGCCACCCTGGGCATCGCGGCCGGTGTGGGCGTGCGCGGTCTGATCAACATCCAGTTCGCGCTGGCCTCGGATGTGCTCTACGTGATCGAGGCCAATCCCCGTGCCTCGCGCACGGTGCCCTTCGTGTCCAAGGCGACGGGCGTGCAGCTGGCCAAGGCGGCGGCCCTGATCGGCACCGGGACGTCCATTGCGGAGTTGCGGGCCGACGGCATGCTGCCCACCGGCCACGACGGCTCCACCCTGCCGCTGGACGCCCCCGTGGCCGTGAAGGAGGCCGTGCTGCCGTTCGCCCGGTTCCGCACCCCCCAAGGCCGTGTGGTGGATTCGCTGCTCGGCCCCGAGATGCGCTCCACGGGCGAGGTGATGGGGATCGACAAGTACTTCGACACCGCCTTCGCCAAGAGCCAGGCCGCCGCCAACAACCCCCTGCCGACCTCCGGCACCGTGTTCGTCTCCGTGGCGAACCGGGACAAGCGGGGGATCGTGATGCCCGTCAAGCGGCTGATCGATCTGGGCTTCAACATCGTCTCCACCGGCGGCACCGCCGAGGTGCTGCGCCGCAACGGGGTGCAGGCCGAGGTGATCGGCAAGATCGCGGACGCCGCAGATGACGGAGGGACCGGTACCGGCGGGACCATCCTCGACCGGCTCGAAGCCGGGGAGATCTCCCTCGTGCTGAACACGCCCTCCGGCGGGGAGTCCCGCGGGGACGGCTACGAGATCCGGGCCGCCGCCACCTCGATCGGGGTGCCGATGATCACCACCCTCGCCCTGTTCGGGGCCGCCATCCAGGCCATCGACGCCATGCGCGAGTATGAGTGGGACGTCACCTCCCTGCAGCAGCACGACGCGCGGTTGGCCGCTGCGATCGAACGGTCCGGGACCGCCTCGTGAGCAGCTCATCCGGAGCCGCCGTGCCCGTGCACGACGCCGGCCGGGTGCCCTTCGGTGCCCGGCTGGCGGCCGCGATGGACGCAGCCGGCCCGTTGTGCCTGGGGATCGATCCGCACCCGCAGCTGCTGGCGGACTGGGACCTCCCGGACACGCCCGTGGGTCTGGAGCGCTTCTCGCAGACCGCACTCGAGGCGGCCGTGGACACCGTGGCGGCCGTCAAGCCGCAGGTGGCGCTGTACGAACGCCACGGCTCTGCGGGGCTGGCCGTGCTGGAGCGGCTGCTCCGGCAGGCCCGCTATGCCGGGGTGCTGACCATCGCGGACGCCAAGCGGGGTGACATCGGGTCCACCATGGCCGGCTATGCCGAGGCGTGGTTGGCCGACGACTCGCCCCTGGCCTCCGATGCCGTGACGCTGAGCCCCTACCTCGGTTACGGCTCCTTGGCCCCGGCCGTCGACCTGGCCGAGGCCACCGGGCGCGGGGTCTTCATCCTGGCGCTGACCTCCAACCCGGAGGGCGCCGCGGTACAGCACGCCGGGGGAGTGGAGGGCTCGGTGGCGCGCTCCATCGCCGAGGCAGCTACCCGAGACAACGCCCGCGCCCTCGAGGGAGCCGCCGTGAGCGCTGTGGCCCCGGCAGCCCGAGCAGGCGGGGCGCGTCCGGCCCTGGGCCCGGTGGGGCTCGTGGTCGGCGCCACCGTGGCGGACCAGGCGGCCCGGCTGGGCCTGGACCTGGCGGGGGTGCGGGGTGCCCTGCTGGCCCCGGGATTCGGTGCACAAGGTGCCACCGCGGCGTCCATGCGGACCGGCTTCGGTGCCGCCTGGCCCTCCGTGCTGGCCACCTCCAGCCGGGCGATCCTGGCCCGCGGCCCCTCGGCCGCGGGACTGCGCGAGGGCATCCGGGGTGCCGTGGACGAGCTGACCGAATAGATGGTCACCGTTCGGTAAAGTTTGCGCACCAGGCCATGGACTGCAGACCTGAACGGGGTACATCGGGTACCTTACGTCCAAGTCACGGCGACGTTGCCGTGTCTGGCACACCCTAGTCCCCGAGGTGAAACAGATGGCACTGAAGGAATTGTCGGCCGCTGAACGGGAGGCGGCGCGCAGCAAGGCGCTGCAGGCCCGGACTGCGCGGGCCGAACTCAAGGACTCCTTCCGTTCGGGGAAGAGCAGCCTCGAACAGGTGTTCACGGCGGCCGACCAAGACGCCGCGATCGGCCGCATGCGCACGGTGGACCTCCTGCAGACGTTGCAGGGGGTGGGGGAGGTGCGGGCCGCCAAGATCATGGAGACCTGTGGCATATCTCCCAATCGGCGCCTCCGTGGCCTGGGCCGCAGGCAGCGGGAGGCACTCATCGCCTATATTGGCCGGTAGCCCGCCACCGGGCTGAACCGCCCAGCCAGGAGATCGTGTGACCTCAGCCGACAGACCCGCTGTTCCCGCTGTTCCGGCTGTCCCCGCAGCCCGCCCGGTCAGCCTCCGGCCCGAACACCAGGCCGCCTCGGCCGAGGGACGGCCGAGCATCACGGTGCTCGCGGGACCCACCGCCGTCGGGAAGGGCACCGTCTCCCGGTTCATCCGTGAGAACTACCCCCAGGTCTGGCTCTCCGTCTCGGCCACCACGCGCGGTCCGCGGCCCGGAGAGGTCGAGGGGGAGCACTACTTCTTCGTGGAGCCCGAGCACTTCGACGAATTGGTGACCCAGGACCAGATGCTGGAATGGGCGGTGGTGCACGGCGTCAACCGCTACGGCACCCGGCGGGACACGGTGCAGCGGGCCCTGGATGAGGGACAGCACGTGTTGCTGGAGATCGACCTGCAGGGGGCGCGCCAGGTCCGGGAGGCCTTGCCCGAGGCCACATTCGTCTTCCTCTCGCCACCTGACTGGGACGAATTGGTGCATCGGCTGGTCGGCCGGGGCACGGAATCCGAGCAGGAACAGCAGCGGCGGCTGGAAACGGCTAGACTGGAACTCGCTGCCGAGCCGGAATTCGACGCCGTGGTGGTCAATGACACCGTGGAACGCGCCGCGCAGGAGCTGGTCCGCATCATGGGATTGGACCCCCACGAGCGCCGATAGGACCGCCGGCAACCCGTAGACCATTCATCAGCAACCGTGGAGATCTTGTGACCGAACAGTACGAAGGCATCGTCAACCCACCCATCGACACCCTGCTGGAGAAAGTTGACTCCAAGTACGCCTTGGTGCTCTTCGCCGCGAAGCGAGCCCGCCAGATCAACGCCTACTACTCACAGCTCCACGAGGGCCTGTTCGAGTACGTCGGCCCGCTGGTGGACACCAAGCTCAACGAGAAGCCGCTGTCCATCTCCATGCGGGAGATCGAGGCGGACCTGTTGGTGGCCACCCCGATGACGGAGGAGCAGCTCGCCGCCGAGACCGAGGGTGACTTCGCCCCGTTCGAACTGGCCGGGTCGGCCGAGACGGACTTCTCCGACGACGCGTTCTCGGCCGAGGGCGTGGGTCTGGACTCCGCCGCAGAGATCACCGACTTCGTGGCGACCGGTGACACCGAGGTGGCCGAGGCTGCCGAATCCGCCGACGGCGGGACGGAAGAGGACCAGCAGGCCTGACCCACGGTCAGCTGCTGGGTTTCGGACTCCGGGGACAGGCCGACTAGGTTGGATCCCATGAGGATCGTTCTCGGAGTCACCGGCGGGATCGCCGCCTACAAATCCGCCCTGCTGCTGCGTCTGATGACGGAGGCGGGGCACCAGGTGGATGTGGTGCCCACGCCGGCCGCCCTGAACTTCGTGGGCCGGGCCACGTGGGAGGCACTCTCCGGCCGCCCCGTGCGGACGGACACCTTCGAGGCCGTGGAATCGGTCAACCACGTCCGGCTGGGACGCGAGGCGGAGCTCGTGGTGGTGGCCCCCGCCACCGCCGACTCCCTGGCCCGCACCGCCGCCGGGCTGGCGCCGGACCTGCTGGGCAATGTGCTGCTGACCGCCACCTGCCCGGTGCTGATGGTCCCGGCCATGCACACCGAGATGTGGCTGCACCCGGCCACCGTGGCCAACGTCCAGACCCTGCGGGAACGCGGAGTGAGCATCCTCGACCCGGATTCGGGACGGCTCACCGGCACGGATACCGGACCCGGCCGCTTCCCCGAGCCGGACCGCATCTGGGCCGAGGCACTGCGTCTCGCCGAAACCCATGGCCTCGCCGTGGCCGGACCCAGCCGACCTCGCGCTCAAGGCGCTGAAGGCACTGAAGACAGCGCCCAGACGGGCACCGGCCCGCTGACCGGACGCACCGTCGTCGTGACCGCCGGGGGAACACGCGAGGCCCTGGACCCCGTCCGTTACCTCGGCAACCGCTCCTCCGGCAAGCAGGGCGTGGCCGTGGCCGAGGCGGCCCTGGCCGCCGGCGCCACCGTGACGTTCATCGGCGGGGCCATGTCCGTGGAGCCCCCCGCCGGCGCCGAGGTGGTCCGGGTCGAGTCCACCCGGGAACTGCACGAGGCGGTCCTGACCCACGCGCCCGGTGCCGATGCGCTGGTGATGGCGGCCGCCGTCGCCGATTTCCGTCCGGCCCAGTACGCCGAGGCCAAGATCAAGAAGGCCGAGGACGGGTCCAATCCGGTGATCCACCTGGAGCGCACCCAGGACATCCTGGCGGACACCGTCAGCGCACGGACCGCCGGCGAACCGATGCCCGGGGTGATCGTGGGCTTCGGCGCCGAGACCGGTGACGGGACCACCTCGGTGCTGGAGTTCGGCGCCGCCAAGCTCGCCCGCAAGGGCTGCGAGATGCTCGTGGTGAACCAGGTGGGCCGGGACAAGGTCTTCGGCCAGGACACCACCGAGGTCACCATGCTGTTCGCGGACGGCCGCGACGCCGTGGCTGCGGCGGGGGACAAGCGGGACGTGGGGGCCGCCATCGTCACCGAACTGGCCGGACTGCTGGATCAGCAGGCGCGGCTGGATAGGATGGATCAGTGACTGACGCACAGAACGACGCCCTGCCGGAACCCGAAGACTACGAGTCCTACCGCGGGGTCGGCAGCGGTGCCCTCCGCCTGTTCACCTCCGAGTCCGTGACCAGCGGACACCCGGACAAGATCTGCGATCAGATCTCCGATGCCATCCTGGACGCGATCCTGGCGCAGGACCCCACCGCCAAGGTCGCCGTGGAGACCCTGACGACCACCGGCCTCGTCCAGGTGGCCGGCGAGGTCAACACCTCCGCCTATGTGGAGATCCCCCACATCGTCCGGGAGACCATCCTGGAGATCGGGTACAACTCCTCGGCCAACGGCTTCGACGGCGCCAACTGCGGCGTCAACGTCTCGATCGGCCAGCAGTCCTCGGACATCCATGCCGGGGTGCAGACCTCCCTGGAGTCCCGCGACGGCTCGGTCGACGACGTGGACCGCCAGGGCGCCGGCGACCAGGGCATCATGTTCGGCTACGCCTCGAACGAGACCCCCGCCTACATGCCCGCCCCCATCTTCCTGGCCCACCGCCTCTCCGAGCGGCTCACCACCGTCCGCAACCAGGAGGCCGGCCCCATGCCGTACCTGCTGCCGGACGGCAAGACCCAGGTCACCGTGGGCTACGGCGAGGACGGTCAGCCGAAGACCGTGGAGACCGTGGTGGTCTCCACCCAGCACCTGGACGTGGTCGCCCTGGACCAGCTGCGCGAGGACGTCATCGCGCACGTCATCCGCCCCGTCCTGGCCCACTCCGGCCTGGAGACCGGCGGGGCCACCTTCATCATCAACCCCGGCGGCAAGTTCGTGATCGGCGGGCCGGTGGGCGATGCCGGCCTCACCGGCCGCAAGATCATCGTGGACACCTACGGGGGCATGGCCCGCCACGGGGGTGGCGCCTTCTCCGGCAAGGACCCCTCCAAGGTGGACCGTTCGGCCGCGTATGCCATGCGCTGGGTCGCCAAGAACGTGGTGGCGGCCGGACTGGCCGAGCGGGCCGAGTTCCAGGTGGCCTACGCGATCGGCAAGGCGCGTCCCGTGGGGCTCTACGTGGACACCTTCGGCACCGGGACGGTGGATGAGGAGACCATCATCAAGGCCGTCAACCAGGTCTTCGACCTGCGCCCGCTGGCCATCATCCGGGACCTGAACCTGTTGCGCCCGATCTACCGCAAGACGGCCGCCCACGGGCACTTCGGCCGCGAGGACCCCGACTTCACGTGGGAGCGCCTGGACCGCGTGGACGCCCTGCGCGCCGCCGTGGGCCGGTAACGGATCGGTTGGTGACCGGAGAGCCCCTCTTCGACCTACCCGTCCCGCCACCGGTCATGGGGCTGCCGGAGGTGGCCGGCGGCTGGCCGGACGAGCCGGTGGCCCGGGTCCTGCTGGATTCGGGCGTGCCGCACCTGGACCGGGAGTTCGACTACCTCGTCCCGCGGGCCCTGGACGCCGACGCCCGCCCGGGCGTGCGGGTCAAGGTGCGCTTCGGCCACCAGGACGTGCTGGGATGGCTGATGTCCCGGGGGGCGGAACCCGCTACCGGCGCCAAGCTGCTGCCCCTGCGGGCCGTGGTCTCCCCGGAGACGGTGCTGACGCCGGAGGTACGGGACCTCGCCCGCGCCGTGGCAGCCCGATACGCCGGCACCGTGGCCGACGTGCTCCGGGTGGCCGTGCCGCCGCGCGTGGTCAAGGTGGAGAAGGCACTGAACGCTGAGGCCGAGTCGCCGGAGGCCACCGGCACCGGAGCTGGAACCGCCGCCACCATCGCCACAGAGCCGGCCGACGGGCCCGATCAGAAGGGTCGCTTCGACTGGACACGGCTGCACGGTGCCGAGGCGTTCTTCGAACAGGTGGCCGCCGGTGAAGGGCCGCGCGCCGCGCTGACCGTGCCGAGCGCGCACGGAGGCTGGGATGCGGCCGCCCTGCTCGCCGACGCCGCCGCACGGACCGCCGAAGCCGGCCGGGCCGCCGTCGTGGTGGTCCCCGACCAGCGGGACCTGGACCGGTTGTGCCGGGCCCTGGACGCCCGGGTGGGCACCGCGGGCTATGCCCGCCTGACCGCCGACGACGGCCCCACCCCTCGGTACCGCGCGTTCCTGCAGCTGCGCCGCGGCCTGCGAAAGATCGCGGTGGGCACGCGATCGGCGATCTGGGCCCCCGTGGAGCATCCCGGCCTGGTGGCCGTCTGGAACGACGACGACTCGCTGCATGCCGAGCAACGCTCGCCGTACCAGCATGTGCGGGACGTGGCCCTGCTGCGCTCCGAGCTGGCCGGCGCCGGCCTGCTGCTGGCCTCGACGACGCGCACCCCCGAGGTGCAGCGGATGGTCGAGTCGGGATGGCTGGGCGAGTTCGGGGTGGACCGTACCACGATCCATGCGGCCACCCCGCGGGTGGTCTCCACCGCCGATTCGTGGGAGACCGAGCGTGACCCCCTGCTGGCCCGGGCCCGGCTGCCCCAGGCGGCGTGGAAGACCGCCCGTGAAGGCCTGGAGGGACGGCACGGGGATCCCGGCCCGGTGCTGGTCCAGGTGGGCCGCAGCGGTTTCATCCCCGCGTTGACCTGCCTCGACTGCGGCACGCCGGCCCGCTGCCGGCACTGCACCGGGCCACTGGGCTTCCCCGACCGCACGGCCTCGGCCCGCCACGAGACCGCCTGCCGGTGGTGCGGGCGGCGGGAGCGCGAGTACGCCTGCCCGGAATGTGAGTCACCGCGACTGCGGGCCGGCTCGAGGGGTGTGGACCGGACCGCCGAGGAGCTCGGTCGGGCCTTCCCGAACACGCCCGTGCTGTCCTCCTCGGGGGACCACATGCTGTCCACCGTGGACGGCACACCGGCCCTGGTGGTGGCCACCATCGGCGCGGAGCCGGTGGCCGAGGGGGGTTACGCGGCGGCCCTGCTGCTGGACGGCGACTCGCAGTTGCTGCGTGAGGGGTTGAGGACACCGGGCCAGGTGTTGGCCCGGTGGTTCGCCGCCGCGGCCCTGGTGCGGCCCCGTGACCACGGCGGCGTGGTGGTGGTGACGGCTTCCCAGGAGGACGTGGTGGGGGCGCTGGTCCGCATGGATCCGTCCGGGTACGCCTCCCGCCAGCTGGCCGAGCGTCGCGAACTGCACCTGCCGCCCGCGGTCCGCATGGCCGAGGTCTCCGGGCCGCTCGACGCCGTGGTGTCCTTCATCGACCTGGTGGAGCTCCCGGGAGGGGCCCAGGAATTGCCGTGGATCGGTCCGGTGCCCGTGGAGACGTCGACGGGTGGAGCTGCGGGCGGTGCGGGGGCTGGTGCCGGTGCAAGTGGCTCGAACGGTGCGGGTGGCCCGGGTGGTCTGGGTGGTGCGGCGGACCCGCCGCGGCACCGGGCGCTGCTGTTCTTCCCCTATGGCGCCGCCCGGACCGTGGTCGAGGCCTTGCGGGCCGCGCGGTCCGCCGCCAGCGCCCGACGACTGACGGAACCGGTGCGCGTCCGGATCGACCCGGTCGACCTGCCCTAGCCGCCCTCTCCCTCAGATCTCGTCTCCCACCAGGTCCTGCCGCTACGTCCGACAAGCCTCTTCATGGAGTATCCACAGGCCGGTGTTGGGGTCTTTACGGCGTCCGGAGCCCTGCGTAGAGTAGTACACATGTTCGAAGATGGGGTGCGGGCGGTGCGGAACGCGGTCGTGGCCGGCGGAGAAATAGCGCCGGCCGCCGCGGTGTTCCCCGCGACGTGTGATCCTGCCTCCACAGCCCCTGCGATCGGCGTTTCTGCCGGCCCTGCCACCCCTGCCGCCTCCATTGACCCCGCCGCCTCCATTGACCCTGCGGCCACCATGACTGCCATCCCTGATGTCTCCGTTCCTCCGTCCGCTATCCCTGCCGATGTGGCGGAGGTGCTGTCCTGCGTGTCGAAGCTGGCGGCCCTGCCGGCGCCGATCTCGGAGGTCGCGGCGGTGGACCTGATCCGCGCTCTGGAGGAGCTCAAGGCGGCGTGTGCGGCGGCGCAGGCCCGGACCACAGTAGTCCTGCATGGGTTGAGGACCGCGGCTGAGGCGGAGCAGGGAGTGCCCCGCAGGGAGCGTGGCCGCGGGCTGGCTGCGGAGGTGGCCCTGGCCCGCCGGGAGTCACCGAACACCGGATCCAGGGATCTGGGCCTGGCCCGGGCCCTGTGTGAGGAGATGCCGCACACCCTGGCCGCCCTGACGCGTGGGGCCATCTCCGAGTGGAAGGCCACCATCATGTGCCGGGAGACCGCGTGGCTCTCGGTGGAGGACCGCCGGGAGGTGGACGAAGTCATGGCGGACCAGCTCGAGGAGCTGGGGGTCAAGAGGCTGGCCGGCGTGGCCCGGGCCCACGCTCAACGGCTGGACCAGGCCTCCGCCGTGGAACAGATGAACCGGTCTGAGCGCGAACGCCGGGTCTCGGTGCGACCGGCCCCCGGCGGCATGGCCTACCTGACGGCACTGCTCCCGATGGCTCAGGCCGTCGGCTGTCTCGGTCGATTGAAGAAGTCCGCGGCCACCACCGTCGGCACGGGGGACACGGCACAGCGGACCCAGGACCAGATCATGGCCGACCTCCTCGTGGAACGCATCACCGGACAGGACCGTGCCGAGGATGTGCCAGTAGAGATCCATCTGGTCATGACGGACCGGTCGCTCTGGGGTTCCACCGAGTCCGGCGGGTCCGGCCAAGACGGGTTCGGTGAGAACACATCGGACGGAGACCAATCGGATCAGAACCAATCGCACCAGAACCAATCGCACCAGAACCAATCGCACCAGAACCAGTCGGACCCGGACCAGTCGGGAGAGTCCGAGACACCGGCGTGGTTGGTGGGACACGGCCCCCTGCCGGCAGAGGTGGCCCGGAAGGTCATCACGGATTCGGAGGCGGAGGTCTTCCTCCGCCGGCTGTACACGGAACCGACGTCCGGACAGCTCGTGGCCATGGATTCGAAGCGCCGCACCTTCAGCGGAGCCCTGCGCCAAATGATCTTGGTGCGGGATGACACCTGCCGCACCCCCTACTGCGATGCTCCGGTCAAGCACGTCGACCACGTCACCCCGTACCGGGATGGCGGGGCCACCAGCGCCTCGAACGCCTCCGGGCTGTGTGCCCGCTGCAACTACTCCAAGGAGAACCCGGCGTGGTCCCATGCCTCGGACGGTGACCGGTTGGCGGTCACCACGCCCACGGGCCACCGATACGCCGTCCGGACTGGGCCGCTCGTGGCGGGAGCGCCGCCGGGGCCCCGGATCGGTCGTCCGACCATGCCCTCAGACGTCCCGCCTGACACGCTGTCTGACACCCCGCGAGCAGGCGTGCCGCCAACGGACGTGCCACCAACAGACGTGCCACCAGGCCTGCTGCCGGACGCCGCATGGCTTGGCTCGCCGCGGAGCTCGCAGCACCATCCCGTGCTCGGCGAGGTGACCTTCCGGCCGGCCAACAGCATCCTCGAGCAGGGCATGATCCAGTTGTTGATGGCTGCTGCAGTGACGCGCCGTGCATCCGCCCGTGCATCCGACCACGCCTCACAGCCAGTCGCTGACACCTGACAGTCAGCCGGCCACCGGGGTCAGCCAGCCGTCGGTGACGGCGCCCGCTCGTTCCTGAAGGCGCGGATCAACTCGGCCGCCTCCGGTGCCCGCTCATAGTGGATGAGATGACCGACGTCGTCGAGGATGTCCAGCTGGACGCCGGGGGATACCCGCCCGATGCGTCGGGCCAGTTTGCGCTGGCCACGCACCGAGCCCAGCTCGTCGTCGGCACCGACCACGAGGAGGACGGGCAGGCGCAACTGTTCGGCCACGTCCAGCACAGATCCGGTGGTGGAGGCACGGTAGGCCTCCACGAGCACGGTGCGGTGATCAAAGGAGGAGAAGTAGTTCTGGTGCTGGTCATGCAGGTACGCCAGGGTGTTGCGGTCGGTGGTCTTCGCCATGACGGTTCCGGTGAGCCAGACGACCGCCGGCGAGGACAGCACCGCATGACCGAGCCGGCCGGGCAGGGCCGCCGAGACCTCGTAGTATCCGGCGGCGATCCTGGACATCAACACCTTGGCGGTCGAGTCGTCAGCGGCCAGGGCCGGCTCGCAGATCGCGTTGAGCAGGACCAACCCGTCCCACCGCTCCGGCGCCTGAATGGCCAGGTGGGAGGCGATCACGGATCCGAAGGAATGACCCAACAGGGTGGGCCGGGGTTGGTGGTCCGCGGGGCTCGGCGCCGCGCGTCGTCCGTGCCGGCCGGGGCCGCCGGACACCACGGTGGGAATCAGTCCCAACGCCTCGACGGCGCTGCCCATGGCCGTGGCGTAGTGGGCCACGGTGTGCTCGGCATCGGGGAAGGCAGGCGAGTCACCGAAGCCCGGCAGCTCGGGGAGGAAGATCTCCTTGCCGGGAAGGCAGTCGGCCAACAGTGCCAGGCCGTGGTGGTCCCCGCGGAATCCGTGGACGGCCACGATCGGCGCGCGGGCCGCTGCATCACCGCGCGCGTAGTGCCAGACGGCCAAGGGGGTGGCGCGTCCCGAGACGGGATCCGGAATCTCGATCATGAGCCGCTCCGGGGTCCGGGCGGGGAATCCGGTGATGATGGCGGTGTCCCGTGGCGCCGGGGGAACAAACAGTCGATCGCGCCAGCGGATCGGCAGCGACCGGGGGACTGCTCGAGAAACTCGGGAAACTGGGGGAGTCGGGGAGGTACTCACTCCCACAGGCTAACCATCTCGGCGCCGGAGTGTGGAGAGACACCGGAGTGTGGAGAGACCGGAGTGTGGATAGGCTTCCCGCATGAAAGCAGTCATCAGCATCGACCAGGGCACCACCTCGACCCGGGTGGTGGTGATGACGCAGGACGGACGGCTGGCCGGCAGCGCCCAACGGGAGCACCGCCAGTACTTCCCCCAGCCCGGCTGGGTGGAGCATGACCCACTGGAGATCTGGGAGAACACCCGCGAACTCTCCGGCCTGGCCCTGACCCGGGCCCGGATGAGGCCCAGTGATGTGGCCGGCGTCGGGATCACGAACCAGCGGGAGACCACGGTCCTGTGGGACGCGGTCACGGGACGGCCGGTGCACCGGGCCATCGTCTGGCAGGATGCGCGTGCGGACGAGCTGATGGACCGGCTCAAGGCTGACGGGCACGAGGATGCCGTCCGGGCCAGGACGGGACTGCCCCTGGCCTCCTACTTCTCCGCCGGCAAGATCAACTGGATGCTCGAGAACGTCCCCGAGGCCCGCGAGTTGGCCCGCAGCGGGCGCCTGCGCGCCGGCACCATGGACAGCTGGCTGTTGTGGAACCTGACCGGAGGCCCGGACGGCGGCATCCACGCCACGGACGTGACCAATGCCTCGCGCACGCTGCTGATGGACCTGGAGACCCTGGACTGGGATGACGACCTGGCCAAGCTCTTCGGCATCGATCCCGACCTGGCGGCGGGCATGCTGCCCAGGATCCATCCCTCCGTGGGGGAGTTCGGCACGATCGTCGGCGCGGAGCCGTTGAGCGGCCTGCCGGTGTGCGGCATCCTCGGGGACCAGCAGGCGGCCACCTTCGGGCAGGCCGCCTTCAACCGCGGGGACGTGAAGAACACGTACGGCACGGGGTGCTTCCTCCTGCAGAACATCGGCACCATGCCGGAGATCTCGGACCACGGCCTCGTGACCACGGTGGCCTACCAGGTGGAGGACGGCCCGGCCTACTACGCACTGGAGGGATCGGTGGCCGTGGCCGGATCGCTCGTCCAGTGGCTGCGGGACAACCTCGGCATCATCCGGTCCTCGGAGGAGGTGGAGGCGCTCGCCGGCTCGGTGCAGGACAACGGCGGGGTCTACTTCGTCCCGGCCTTCTCCGGGCTGTACGCCCCGTACTGGCGGCCGGACGCCCGGGGACTGATCGCCGGACTCACCGGCTATGCCACCGCCGGACACATCGCGCGGGCCGCACTGGAGGCCACCGCCTACCAGTCGCGGGACGTGCTGGAGGCGGTCGTGGCGGACGCCGGCCAGCGGCCTGAGCAGCTGCGCGTGGACGGCGGCATGACCGTCAACGATGAGCTCATGCAGTTCCAGGCGGACATCCTCGGGCTACCCGTGGTGCGGCCGGAACTCGTGGAGACCACGGCCGTCGGGGCAGCGCACGCAGCGGGGCTGGCCTCCGGGGTCTGGCGGGACCTGGAGGAGGTGGCCGGACTGTGGCGCGAGGGGAAACGCTGGGAGCCGGCCATGTCCACCCGGGACCGGGACCGGCTGTTGGGCCGTTGGGACCAGGCCATCCAGCGGTCCCTGGGGTGGGCGGACCAGGACTGATTCCGGGGGGCCCGGCCCACCGGAGTACGATGGACAGGCGCGCCGAGCGCCCGGGCGACCGGGCCGGCGTCGCCGTTCATTAACACCCATGCCATACATCCGCAACGCACCCCAAGGACAGGACCTCCGTGAGCCAGCCAGCACCAGGTACTCCACAGCCCGACGAGACCGAGGAGTACTCGTTCGCGGCGCTGGAGGGCCGCTGGGGAGGCTACTGGGAGCAGCACAGCACCTTTGCCCCGCTCGATGACGGCTCCGCCGAGCGCCGCTACGTCCTGGACATGTTCCCGTATCCCTCGGGGGATCTGCACATGGGCCACGCAGAGGCCTTTGCCATGGGGGACGTGGTGGCCCGCTACTGGATGCAGCAGGGCTATGACGTCATGCACCCCATCGGCTGGGACTCCTTCGGGTTGCCCGCCGAGAACGCCGCGATCAAGCGCAATGCGCATCCGGCGGAGTGGACCTACAAGAACATCGACACGCAGAAGGCCTCCTTCCAGCGTTACGCGATCTCCGCAGACTGGTCCCGCGAACTGCACACCTCCGATCCGGAGTACTACCGCTGGACCCAGTGGCTGTTCCAGCAGTTCCATGCCAGAGGCCTGGCCTATCGCAAGGATTCGCCGGTCAATTGGTGTCCCCAGGACCAGACCGTGCTGGCCAACGAGCAGGTCGTCAACGGCGCCTGTGAGCGCTGCGGCACCCTGGTCACCAAGAAGTCCCTGAACCAGTGGTACTTCAAGATCACCGACTACGCGGACCGACTCCTCCAGGACATGGCCGAGCTCGAGGGCCAGTGGCCCGAGCGCGTGCTGGCCATGCAACGCAACTGGATCGGCCGCTCCGAGGGCGCCCACGTCGACTTCCACGTCGAGGCCACCGGGGACCGGCCCGGCCAGGACCTCACGGTCTTCACCACCCGCCCGGACACCCTGTACGGGTCCACGTTCATGGTGGTCGCCGCCGACGCCGAGCTGGCCCTGGACCTGGTGGACCCGGCGCACCGTGAGGTCCTGGAGAGCTACCGCGAGGCCCTGAAGAACGTCTCGGAGATCGAGCGCCAGGCCACGGACCGCCCCAAGAGCGGCGTCTTCCTCGGCCGCTACGCCGTGAACCCGCTCAACGGGGAGAAGCTGCCGCTCTGGGCCTCCGACTACGTGCTGGCGGACTACGGCACCGGCGCCATCATGGCCGTACCGGCCCACGACCAGCGTGACCTGGATTTCGCCCGCGCCATGGACCTGCCCGTACGCTCCGTGCTGGACACGGGCGAGGAGGACCCCGCCCTCTCCGGCGTGGCCACCACCGGGGACGGCACCCTCATCAACTCCGGCGGCCAGGAGGTGCTGGACGGGCTGGGCAAGACCGAGGCCATCACCCGCGCCATCGAGATCCTGGACGAGCGTGGCACCGGCCGCGGCACCGTCAACTACCGGCTGCGTGACTGGCTGCTGTCCCGCCAGCGGTTCTGGGGCGCGCCCATCCCGATCGTGCACTGCCCGGACTGCGGCGAGGTCCCCGTACCCGAGGACCAGCTGCCCGTGCTGCTGCCGCAGGACGTGGCCGGCGAGCAGCTCGCGCCGAAGGGACAGTCACCGCTGGCGAGCATCGAGTCCTGGGTCAACACCAGCTGCCCGGGCTGCGGGGGAGCGGCACTGCGGGACACGGACACCATGGACACCTTCGTGGACTCGTCCTGGTACTTCATGCGCTTCGCCTCACCGAACGACGACGACCAGGTCTTCGACCGTGCCGCGGTGGACCGGTGGCTGCCGGTGGACCAGTACGTGGGCGGCGTGGAGCACGCCATCCTGCACCTGCTCTACTCGCGCTTCTTCACCAAGGCCCTGTATGACATGGACCTGATCTCCTTCACCGAGCCCTTCAAGGCGCTGCTCAACCAGGGGCAGGTGCTCAACGGCGGCAAGGCCATGTCCAAGTCCCTGGGCAACGGCGTGGACCTCGGTGAGCAGCTGGACACCTTCGGGGTGGACGCCGTCCGGCTGACCATGATCTTCGCCTCCCCACCCGAGGACGACGTGGACTGGGCGGACGTCTCGCCCGGCGGCTCGGCCAAGTTCCTGGCCCGCGCCTGGCGGCTCGCCCAGGACGTCGAGGCCTCCGGGGCCGCACCCGGGACGGATCCCACCGGCGGCGACCTCACGCTGCGCCGGTTGACACACCGCACCGTGGCGGATGCCGCCCGGTTGCTGGACGAGCACAAGTTCAATGTGGTGGTGGCCCGCACCATGGAGCTGGTCAACGGCATCCGCAAGACGATCGATGCCGGCGTGGCAGGAGCCGAGGGGTCCGGGGCCGGGGACCCCGCCGTGCGCGAGGCCGTGGAGGCCGTGGCCATCCTGCTCAGCCTGTTCGCGCCGTACACGGCCGAGGACATGTGGGCCAAGCTCGGCCATGAGCCCTCGGTGGCCCGGGCCGGCTGGCCCGACGTGGACCAGGCGCTGCTGGTGCAGGACACCACCACCGCCGTGGTTCAGGTCAAGGGCAAGGTCCGGGACCGTCTCGAGGTGCCCACGGACATCTCCGCCGCGGACCTTGAGGAGCTCGCCCTGGCCTCGGAAGCCGTGCAGCGCTCCATCGACGGCGCGCCGGTCCGCAAGGTGATCGTGCGCGAGCCCAAGCTCGTCAACATCGTCGTCTGAGGGGCACCGAGCTGAGCTGACACCGAGCCCAGGTACCACCGGAGAGGAGTGAGCATGGCCGATCTGGCCACATGGCAGGAGGCCATGCTCGCGTACATCCGGCAGGTGCGCAGTACCCAGCCGGGCTGGGTCCGTTTCGGTCTGCCGCCCTCCCGCAAGGGCCGCACCGCGATCGTCACCGATTCCTCGGCGTCCATCCCGGCCCAGGTGGTGGCGCATCCGCTGGCCAAAGGACTGCGCCAGGTGCCCATGCCGGTGATGCTGGGCCAGCAGATCCACACCGAGGGCACCCCCGAGCTGATGCGTGAGCTGCCCCTGGCCCTGGCCGCCGGCACCTCCGTGAAGACCTCGAGGCCGGCGCCCGGTTCCTTCAGCGCCGTCTACCAGGAGCTGGCCGAGTCAGGTTTTGAGCAGATCATCTCGATCCACATCTCCGGCCAGCTCTCCGGGACGGTGGAGGCCGCCCGGCTCGCCGGCAGGGAGGCCCTCATCCCGGTGACCGTGGTGGACTCCCACACCACGGGGTTCACTTTGGGCACCGTGGTGCTGGACGCCGTGATCGCCGCCGGGTTCGGCACGCCCGCGGACCAGGTCCTCGCCCGGGTCGACGAGGGAAGCCAAGAAGCCGAGGTCTTCTTCACGGTCCCGAACCTGGACCAGCTGCGCCGCGGCGGCCGGATCGGCACCATGGCCGGCCTGCTCGGCACCCTGCTCAATGTGAAGCCCGTGCTGACCCTGGAGGACGGCGTCGTCTCCCTCGTGGACCGGCCCCGCACCACGGCCCGTGCCACGGAACGGCTGGTCGAGCTGGCCGAGGAGGCGGTGCAGGGCGCTGGGGGGCGGAAGGAGCGCCTCGCCATCCACGGATTCGGCAACGAGGCCGCCGCCCACGAGCTGGCCTGGCGGCTGCAGCACCTCTCCGCCCTGCCCATCCCCGTGATCCCCCTGCCGGCCGTGCTGGCCGCGCACCTGGGACTGGGGGCGCTGGGCGTCACCTTGAACCCGGTTCCTCCACAGCGGCCCGAGTAACGGCGCGCCGCCCCCACCGGACGGGGGCGCCCCTGCCGCCGCAGCCGGGGTGAGGTCAGGGTGGGGGCATGGGACGCCACCGTTACGCTGCCGAGGTCGCTGAGGCCACTGCGGCCACAGAGGGACCAGACCCGGATGACTGGGAGGAACCACCTCCGACCGCGCCGTTGTGGCGCGCCCGGATCGTCACCTCGGCCGTCCTGCTGCTGGCCGTGGTGGCCGGGACCTGGTGGGCCGTCGGGTGGCTGACCTCGCCGGCCGGTCCCACCGGATCCGGCGCGCCGGTGGCGGCTTCGGTGGGGCCAGCGGCGCCCGGGGAGGAGACGGGACCGGAGCCGGACACTCCGGTGCCCGACGCCGGCCCCACCAGTGCCGCTGAGACCGTCACCGTCCATGTGGCCGGGGAGGTCGCGGAGCCCGGGCTTGTGGAACTGCCCGCCGGCGCCCGTGTGCAGGACGCGTTGCAGGCGGCCGGCGGTCCGACCCGGGACGCCGTGGTGGAGCTGCTGAACCTGGCCGCGCCGGCCGTGGACGGCAGCCAGATCCTGGTTCCCGGGCCGGAAAGCGCGAACAGAGCGGCCAGCGGCGAGGGCGGGGCCGCTGCGGAAGCTCCCGCTGTGGCCGGCGGGGCGTCGGGGCCCGGCGGCGTCAACGTCAACACCGCCGACTCGGCCGCCCTGGAACAACTCCCGGGAATCGGCCCCGCGCTGGCCGGCCGGATCATCGACCATCGAGAGCAGGTCGGGCCCTTCGGCTCGTTGGAGGACCTGGATGCCGTCTCGGGTATCGGGCCCGCCATGATGGAGCGGTTGGACGGCCTGGTCTCCTGGTGAGGGTCGGCTCCTGGTGAGGGTCCACGCTGGCGGGCGGGTGCCGGCGCCGGTCGATCTGCGGTTGGTGCCGGCGGTGGTGCTCTCGCTGGCCGCGTGTCTCGCGGTGCCCGTGCTGCCGTACGGGGTGGCACTGGGCTTGCCGTGGTGGTTGCTCGCCGGGGCGGTGGTCTCCACGGTGGTGCTGGTGTGGGCGGCCCGTGGTGGGCGGTCCGGCTCCGGCACGCTGGCCACGGTGGCGGCGGTGGCCGCCTTGACCGCGTGTGCCTGTTGGATCGCCGCTGTGGCTGCGCTGGCGGCCGCCGGCGAGAGGGCTCCGGTCCGCGAGTCCGGGTGGGAGGCGGCCGTCGCGGCCGAGCGGCCGGTGCGGGTCTCCGGGGAGGCCGCCGGCGCCGCGACCCTGCGGGCAGGTCCTTGGGGGGAGTCATGGCATCTGACGGTGACGGTGTGGGCGTTCGGCCATCCCCTCACGGAGGTTCCCGGGGGTGACCGGATCGTGGTGTCCGGAGGGGAGGCCTGGGACGGGGTGGCGGAAGGCTCCAGCCTCTGTTTCGTGGCGACACCGGAGGCCGAGGGCTCCACCGTCTTCGCCCGCGCGTCCACCGGCCCCGGTGCGGACACCGAGGCCGGTGCCTGCGATGTGGCAGGACCCGGGAGGATCGATGGCCAGGCCGCTGCGTCCGGTGGGGCGACCGGCCGGGACGTGGTCCGCGCGGCGGTGCGGCAGGCGGCCGCGGGCTCGGTCGGGACGGCCCCGCAGCTACTACCCGGTCTGGTCCTGGGTGATCGCTCCGTGCAGGACCCCGCCCTGGACGAAGCGATGAAGACCTCCGGGTTGAGCCATCTTTCGGCCGTGAGCGGGGCGAATTGCACCTTGATCGCCGGCGCCGTGACCATGGCGTTGCGGTCCTTCCGGGTCCGCCGCCCGGTAGTGCTCGGCGCGGTGCTGGGGGTGCTGATCCTCTTCGTGATCATCGTCGGGCTCGAACCCTCCGTGATCCGGGCCGCCGTCATGGGCGCCTTGGGTGCCTGGGCCGTGTTCTTCGGCCGGGGGCGCCAGGCGCTGCCGCTGCTGTGTCTGGCGGCCTGCGTGTTGTTGTGCTGGCAGCCAGGGCTCGCCGGCGAGAAGGCGTTCCAGCTCTCCCTGGCGGCCACCGCCGGGATCGTCCTCGCGGCTCGTCCGGCAGAGCAATGGCTCACTGCCGTGCTGAGCCGCTGGCTCTCCGGCCCCGTGGCCGGAATCCTCGGAGCCGCCCTGGCCGTGAGTACCACCGCGCAGATCGCCTGCCAGCCCCTCCTCGTCGGGATGACCGGCGAGCTCAGCGCCTACGCGGTCCCGGCCAACCTGATCGCGGCTCCACTGGTGCCGTTCGTGACCGTGCCCGGCACGGTGGCCGCGGTCCTGGCCGTGTCCTGGCCGGGGCTGGCCGCCGTGCTGTTCTGGGTGATCGGCTGGCCGGCCGCGGGCATCGGGTGGATCGCCACCACAGTGTCCCGTTGGCCCGGCGCCCTCCACGCCTGGCCCGAGGGGGCCCTGGGCGGGGTGCTGGTGGCGGTGCACCTCGCGGCGGCCCTGGCCCTGCTGTGGCTGGTGATGCGCTGGGAGCGGTCACGGCCGGCCCGGGTCAGAGTCCTCGGCCCTCACGGCAGGCCGCCGAACCGACCGCCACGACAGACCCGCTGGATGCTGGCCGCCGCCTGGACCATCGTCTGCGCGGCCGCCGGAAGCCAGCTCGGCCTGGTGATCACCCCGCCCACGGGGACACTTCCGGACGACTGGTCCCTGGCCGCCTGTGACGTGGGTCAGGGCGACATGGTGGTCCTGCGCACGGGGGACCGGTCCGGGATGGTGGTGGACACCGGTCCGGATCCGGCCGCGGCACGGGCCTGCCTGGAGGTCCTCGGGGTGCAACGCGTGGATCTGCTCGTCCTCTCCCACCTGCACCAGGACCACGCCGGCGGCACCGAGACGATCCTCGAGTGCTGCCAGCCCGCGGCGATCCTGTTCTCCTCCGGAGGGCCGGGCGGCGCGCCAGCGGGGGCCCTGCAGCCCGCGGCAGGTGACACGGGAACGGCGGGTGACCGGCCGACGTCGGGCTGGCAGGTGGACTGGGCCGTACTGGCGGCCGACGCGAAGGCGGCCAACGAGAACGACGCCTCGGTGCAGATGCTGGCCACCGTCCGGACGTCCCAGGGCAGCTACACCGTGTTGCTGACGGGGGACATGGAGGCGGAGGCCAGCGGCGCGTTGCTGGCCGAGGGGCGGTTCCCGGACTCGGTGGACGTGCTGAAGGTGGCCCATCACGGTGCTCGGAACGGAGGCAACGAGATGATCCGCGCGGTGGACCCCGCGCTGTCCGTGGTGCAGGTGGGCCGGGACAACAGCTACGGACATCCCCACCCTTCCGTGATGGCCGAGCTGGAACGGCACGGCCCGGTGATCCGCACGGACCAGCACGGCACCACCGTCCTGTCCCTCCGCGACGGGCAGCTGGTGCCGACCCTCACCGGCTCCCGTGCGCCCGAGTCCACGGGGCAGGGCGGATAGGATGGTCCGCATGCCCGCACCGAGCCGAAGCCGCCGAACCACGAGCTCTGGAGCCGACTGGCGCACCGTGACACCCGCCCCGTTGATGCTGATGAAAGGCCCCGAGGACTTCATCGCCGCCCGGGTCATGGACCGGGTCCGTTCGGCCCTGCGGGCACAGGACCCCGATCTGGAGACCCACCGTCTCGACGCCGCGACCTACGAGGGCGGGCAACTCTCGGTGTTCGCCAGCCCGTCCCTGTTCGGCGAGGCCAAGATCCTCCAGGTGGACGGCCTGCAGGAGATGAATGAGGCGTTCCTGGCGGACTGCCTGGACTACGTGCACTCCCCGGCAGAGGACGTCACCCTGTTGCTGCGCCACTCCGGCGGCAACCGCGGCAAGAAGCTGTTGGACGCGGTGACCGCCGCGGGGGTGCTCGTGGAATGCCAGCCCATCAAGTCCGATGCCGAGAAGTCCGAATTCGTGCAGGGGGAGTTCCGTTCCCGCCGCCGGTCGATCGACCCCGAGGCCGTGCGGTCCCTGCTGGATGCCACCGGCGGATCCCTGACCGATCTGGCCGCGGCGTGCCAGCAGCTGGCCGAGGACACGGAGGGTACCGTCACGAGCCAGATCGTGGACCGGTATTACGGCGGTCGTGTGGAGGCCACCGCCTTCCGGGTGGCCGACGCCGCGATCGAGGGCCGGGCCGGTCAGGCCACCGCGCTGCTGCGCCACGCGCTGGCCACCGGCGTGTCCGCCCCCGCCATCACGGGCGCTCTGGCCATGAAGACCCGGCAGATCGCGCGGATCGTGGACGCCCGGATCGGCCAGGGACAGATCGCCGGTGTGCTGGGGATGGCCCCGTGGCAGGCCAAACGGGTGGCGGAGACCGTCCGCTTCTGGAATCCGGCGTCCATCGCCGCGGCCATCGAATGGGTGGCCCAGGCGGACGCCGAGGCCAAAGGCCTGGCCAAGGACGCCGACTACGCGGTGGAACGGGCAGTCACCCGGATCGCCCTGGCCGCCCGGCGCTGACTGCGGCGCTCCGCCGAGACCGGTGTTAAACGACGAGGCCCCCGTCCATCAGGACGGGGGCCTCGGTCACGAGTCGGGCTCAGGCCTCGATCTTGTGGGTGCGCTTGGCGATGCCGGACTTGCGGTTGGCAGCCTGGTTCTTGTGGATGATGCCCTTGCCGGCGGCCTTGTCCAGCTTCTTGCTGGCCACGGACACGGCGGAGGTGACGGCAGCCTGATCGCCGGCGGCGACGGCCTTGTCCACGGCGCGGATGGCGGTACGCAGCTCGGACTTCACCGCGTTGTTGCGCAGGCGCGCCTTCTCGTTGGTGAGGTTGCGCTTCTTCTGGGACTTGATGTTAGCCAAGGAATGGTCTTTCTGTTGTCTTCTGACGTGGTCGGTGAGGGGTAATCCCGGATCCGGCGACTGAGCGGCGTGGGGATACCTAGGTAAGCCGTTCCGGGAGTGCCCGTCGACCTGCGCGGACACACAGCTGGATAGTCTATCACGACCAGCCGTTGCGTTCCCGTAGCCCGGTGGACACGGCCTCGAAGGTCCGCTCGTCCACCACGCCGCCCTCACGGCGGACGTCCCGGGGATTGATCTGCAGGATGCGGTCCAGCTTAACCTCGGAGGGGCGGCCCTTCGAATCCCACACGCCGGAGCCGATGTCGATGTAGTCAGGATCATGGCTCACCTGGTTGGTGCGGTCACGGCTGGTCAGCTGAGCCGCCAGCAGGTACCCGCCGCCACGGCCCACCACCAGGACGGGGCGGTCCTTGCCCCGCCCATCGAGTTCCTCGAACGGGACCCAGGTCCACACCACCTCCCCGGGCCCGGCCTCGGGGCCGGCGACGGGGGAGTACTGGACCTGCGCGGTGCCGTGGAAGTCTCCCGGGTAGTCGGTGACCTGGGCGCCCGAGGGTGCGCGGCCGGCGTCGTGCTTCTGTGGAGGGGTGGACGGCGACGAGGTGGACGGCGAAGAGGACGAGGGGGACTTCCGCCGGACCTGGCGGGCCACGCGGATCACCCGGCGGCCCACGGACCACAACTGGTTGAGGTTCAATGCCATGCCCACAACCTAGCAACCGCGGAAGCAGGGGTCCGTGACAAAGCATGGAAGAATAAGTCACCAATCACCTCCTCCCGTACCAGTCGAAGGAAGATGCCTGTGTCGCCCATGGCGAGCCACGCGCCGGTGCCCGCCGCCACCGATCCCGCGATCATCAGGAATTTCTGCATCATCGCGCACATTGACCACGGCAAGTCCACCCTGGCGGACCGCATGCTGCAGTCCACCGGCGTGGTCCAACCGCGGGACATGAAGGCCCAGTACCTGGACCGGATGGACATCGAGCGCGAACGCGGCATCACCATCAAATCCCAGGCCGTGCGCATGCCGTGGGCCGTCACGGACGCCGATGGCACCATCACGGACTTCGCCCTGAACATGATCGACACCCCCGGGCACGTCGACTTCACCTACGAGGTGTCCCGTTCCCTCGCCGCCTGTGAGGGGGCCATCCTGCTCGTGGACGCGGCCCAGGGCATCGAGGCGCAGACCCTGGCCAACCTCTACCTGGCCATGGAGAACGACCTCACCATCATCCCGGTGCTGAACAAGATCGACCTGCCCTCGGCGGACCCGGAGCGGTACGCCGCCGAGATCGCCGGCCTGATCGGCGTGGACCCGGACAGCGTGCTCCGGGTCTCCGGCAAGACCGGTGTGGGCGTGGAGGACCTGCTGGACCGCGTGGTGCAGGAGATCCCCGCCCCCCAGGGATCGGTGGAGGCCCCGGCGCGCGCCATGATCTTCGACTCCGTCTATGACACCTACCGCGGCGTGGTCACCTACGTCCGGGTGGTGGACGGCCGGTTGTCACCGCGGGAGAAGATCCGCATGATGTCCACCGGCGCCACCCATGAGTTGCTGGAGATCGGCGTGTCCTCCCCGGAGCCCAAGCCCACCCAGGGCCTGTCCGTAGGCGAGGTGGGCTACCTGATCACCGGTGTGAAGGACGTCCGCCAGTCCAAGGTCGGTGACACCGTCACGGGCGCCATGAATCCTGCGGCAGAACGGATCGGCGGGTACGAGGACCCCAAGCCCATGGTCTTCTCCGGGCTGTATCCGATCGACGGCTCGGACTACCCGGTGCTGCGTGATGCCCTGGACAAGCTCAAGCTCAACGACGCGGCGCTCGTCTACGAACCGGAGACCTCCGTGGCGCTCGGCTTCGGCTTCCGCGTCGGTTTCCTCGGCCTGCTGCACCTGGAGATCATCCGCGAACGCCTCGAGCGCGAGTTCAACCTGGACCTGATCTCGACCGCCCCGAACGTGGTCTACGAGGTCACCAAGGAGGACAAGACGGTCGTCACCGTGACGAACCCGTCCGAATTCCCCGAGGGTAAGATCCAGGAGGTCCGTGAGCCCATGGCCTCGGCCACCATCATCGTGCCCAGCGAGTTCATCGGCTCGGTCATGGAGCTGTGCCAGGGCAAGCGCGGCCAGCTCAACGGCATGGACTACCTCTCCGAGGAACGCGTGGAGATCCGCTACTGGATCCCGCTCGCCGAGATCGTGTTCGACTTCTTCGACCTGCTCAAATCCCGCACCAAGGGCTACGCCTCCCTGGACTGGAAGGCGGACCGGGACCAGGTCGCCGACCTGGTCAAGGTGGACATCCTGCTGCAGGGCGAGACGGTGGACGCGTTCAGCTCCATCACCCACAAGGACAGCGCCTACGCGTACGGCGTGATGATGACGGGCAAGCTCAAGGAGCTCATCCCGCGCCAGCAGTACGAGGTGCCGATCCAGGCGGCCATCGGCTCGCGCATCATCGCCCGCGAGAACATCCGGGCCATCCGCAAGGATGTGCTCTCCAAGTGCTACGGCGGCGACATCTCCCGTAAGCGCAAGCTGCTGGAGAAGCAGAAGGAGGGCAAGAAGCGCATGAAGATGGTCGGCCGGGTCGAGGTGCCCCAGGAGGCCTTCATCGCCGCACTGTCCTCGGACGGGGCCGGTTCAGAGACCGGCGCCAAGAAGTAGTCCGCCGCTTGCCTTCCATCCTGCCCCTCGGAGACCCCGCGCCCGACGACGGCCGGTTCCCTGCCGAGGTCGGCCACCGGATCCACTCTGCGGCGGCCGGCGGCACGCCACGCACCTTCAGCCTGTACGTGCACGTGCCGTTCTGCACCGTGCGCTGCGGCTACTGCGACTTCAACACCTATACGGCCGAGGACCTGGGCCCCGGGGCCTCCCGGTCCTCCTACGCGGACACCGTCCGCGGCGAGCTCGACTTCGCCGCCGAGGCGCTGCGGGCCTCCGGCATCCCGGACCGCGCCCTGGAGACCGTGTTCTTCGGCGGCGGCACCCCCACCCTGCTGCCGGCCTCGGACCTGGTCGGCATCCTCGGGCGCGCCCGGGACGTCTTCGGCCTGGCCGCCGGTGCCGAGGTCAGCACCGAGGCCAATCCTGACTCGGTCACCGCCGCCTCCCTGCAGGAACTGGCGGCCGGCGGCTTCACCCGGGTGTCCTTCGGCATGCAGTCCGCCGTGCCGCACGTGCTGGCCACGCTGGAACGTACCCATCGCCCGGAGAACGTGCCGGCCGCCGTCGCCTGGGCGCGGGAGGCCGGGCTGGAGGTCTCACTGGACCTCATCTACGGGACTCCGGGGGAATCCCTGGACGACTGGCGGACCACCGTCCAGGCCGCCCTGGCCCTGCGGCCCGACCACCTCTCGGCGTACTCGCTGATCGTGGAGGAGGGCACCAAGTTCGGTGCCCAGGTTAAACGCGGTGTGGTCGAGGATGTGGACCCGGATGACCAGGCGGACAAGTACCTGCTGGCCGAACGGCTCTTCGCCGAGGCCGGCTACCGCTGGTACGAGATCTCCAACTGGGCCCTGGACCCCGAGGATGAGGGCATCCACCGGGCCCGGCACAATATGGCCTACTGGCGTGACCAGGACTGGTGGGGTGCCGGCCCCGGCGCGCACTCCCATGTGGCCGGCGTGCGGTTCTGGAACGCCAAGCACCCGGCCGCCTACGCCCAGCGGCTGGCGACCGGCATCTCGCCGTCGGTCGGCCGGGAGGAACCCGACGCCGAGGCGCGGTTCCTGGAACGGGTCATGCTGGGGGTGCGTCTCTCGGAGGGACTGCCCGTGACCGAGCTCGAGGCGGCGCCCGACGGCGGCGTGCAGGCCCGGCAGGAGATCGCCGCGATGATCGGTGAAGGCCTGCTGGACGGGCGTGCCGCGCTGGCCGGCCGGGTGGTACCGACCCTGCAGGGGCGGCTGCTGGACGACGCGATCGTGCGCCGGCTGGCAGGGTTCTGACGCCCGCTCCCGGACTACCGGATCAGGCGCAGGTTCAGCGGGTAGCGGTACGGCCGGCCCTTGTTGCACTGGATGCCGGCGGCCACACCGGAGACCGTCATGAACAGCCACAGCAGCATGGCGACGATCCCGAAGATGCCGCCGACGACCGGGATGAGGGCCAGCAGGTTCGCCACGATCGCCAGCACGGTGGGTGGCAGCGTGAAGTTCAGCGCCTCCTTGGCCTCCTGGGCCGTGAAGGGGCCGCGGTGGCGGAAGACGAGGTAGATCACGAGCGAGGGGATGCACCCGAGGAAGCCGCCGAAGTGCCCGAGGGTGGCCCACTGGCGGTCCTCGGCGGGGGTCAGTGGCTCGGCCTGGTCGGGGGAACCCTGCAGCTGCTGGTCGCGCCGGGGCGCGGCGTGGGGACGCGGGCGGTGGGGTCCGCCGGGCTGCTGCTGAGACACGGCCTGGGCCTTTCCGATCGGGAGTCGTTCGGTCGCCAGTGTACCGCCGTGGCCCCGGAATTCCGTGCACGGCAGGTCAGGGGGCGGGGGCGGGTTCAGTCCCCGGTGGCGGTGAGGAAGTCGATGACCTCCTCCACCCGCCCCAACAGGGAGGGTTCGAGATCCGCGTAGGTGCGCACCTGTGCCAGCAGCCGTTTCCAGCCCAGGCCGACGTCCTCCTTGGTGCGGTGTGGCCAGCCGAGCCCGGCGAGGATGCCCGTCTTCCAGTCCTGGCCCTTGGGCACCACGGGCCAGGCACCGATCCCCAGGACGGCCGGTTTGATGACCTGCCAGACGTCCACATAGGGATGGCCGACGATCAGGACGTTGCCGCGGGCCCCGGGCACCCTCATGGCCTCGGCCGCGATCCGCTCCTCCTTGGACCCGGAGACGAGGTGGTCCACCAGGATGCCCAGACGGCGCTGCGGCCCGGGGGAGAACTCGGTGATGGCACCGGCGAGGTCGTCCACCCCGTGCAGGGGTTCCACCACGATGCCCTCCAGCCTGAGGTCCTCGCCCCAGACCTTCTCCACCAGTTCGGCGTCATGCAGGCCTTCGACCCAGATGCGGGAGGCCCGGGCCGTGCGCGCCCGGGCATTCTCCACGCGGAGTGAGCCCGACGCCGTCCGCAGGGCCTTCCTCGGCGAGGTACCCGCGGCACCCGGGTGGGGGGCCGGGGGCAGGAGTTCCACCGGCTCGCCGTCCACGAGGAACCCGAAGCCGAGGGGGAAGGACTTGGTGCGTCCCCTGCGGTCCTCCAGCACGACCAGGTGGACGCCGCCGGACTTCTCCACCCGCAGCACGGCGCCAGTGAATCCGGTCCCGGTGTCCTCCAGGACGGTGCCCGTGTTCGCCGGAACCTTGGTCACGGTGCGGGCGGCAGGGCGAAACCCGCCATCGAGGGCGCCTGGGCCCCAGCTGTTCCATTCCACGGTTACTCCATTCCACTGACGGACCGACGCTAGCAAGTGGGCCGGATGTTCCGGGGGAGCGGCTCGCTCGAGGGGACGCCCCGATTGGACACAGGTACTAGACTTGGCACTTGAATGTGCCGAGTGCTAAGGACGGACAGGAGGAACCGATGAGCGAACAACCACGTCGCATGCAGGTACTGCAGGCCATCGTGGAGGACTATGTGTCCTCCCGTGAGCCGGTCGGTTCCAAGGCGCTCGTGGACCGCCATCACCTGGGGGTGTCCTCCGCGACCGTGCGCAATGACATGGCGGCGCTGGAGGAGGAGGGGCTGATCGTGGCCCCGCACACCTCCTCGGGCCGGATCCCCACGGACAAGGGATACCGCCTCTTCGTGGACCAGATCTCCGAGGTCAAACCGCTGTCCGCCGCGGAGCGGCGGGCGGTGCAGACCCTGTTGGACGCCACCGGTGACTTCAACGAGATGATGGCCCGCACGGTCCGTGCGCTCGCACAGCTGACCAATCAGGTGGCCGTGCTGCAGTACCCGCACGTGGACTCCTCCACGATCCGTCACCTCGAGTTCGTCTCCCTGGCCCCGAACCGCGCCCTGGTGGTGGTGATCCTGTCCTCCGGGCAGGTGGACCAGCGGGCCTTCCACCTGGAGGCGGAGGCACCAGAGACCTCCGTGGCGGCGCTCAAGCAGCTCTTCCTCCGCTACCTGGACGGCCTCACGCCGGCCCAGGCGGCGGACGGTCTGCGGCTGGCGATGGCCGAGGTTCCGGCGGAGGACCGGGCCCTGGCCCTCGGGTTCGCCGCCCACCTGGACCAGGTGTTCGCGGCCCGCCGGGAAGACCGCATCATCATGTCGGGCACCGCCAACCTGGCCCGGTCCACCGGAGACTTCCCGCTCTCGATCGGACCCATCCTCGAGGCGCTGGAGGAACAGGTCGTCCTGTTGCGCCTGTTGACCGAGATGGAGCAGGATGTGCGTGGCCTCAGCGTGCGGATCGGATCCGAGAACTCGGGGTCCCTGGCCGAGGCCTCCGTCATCGCGGCGGTGTACGGTCCGGGGGCCGGGGCCAAGCTCGGCGTGGTGGGACCCACCCGGATGGACTATCCGGGAACCATGACCGCCGTCAGGGCGGTGGCCCGGTACCTGTCCCGGATCCTGTCCCAGCAGCCGTGACACCGTCCGTCAGGACAGCAGTGAGACCAGCAGCACCAGAGACTTTCTTCACACCATTCACCACCGGAAGGAACACCGCAGACCGTGGCTGACCATTACGAGGTCCTCGGCGTGGGCCGAGACGCCTCCGCCGAGGAGATCAAGCGCGCCTACCGCAAGCAGGCGCGCAAGCTCCACCCTGACGTGAACCCCGCGCCGGAGGCCTCCGACCAGTTCAAGAACGTGACGCGCGCCTACGAGGTCCTCTCGGATCCGGAGAAGCGCCGCAACTATGACGCCACCGGCCATGAGAACGGCACCGGCGGCATGGGTGGTGGATTCGGCGGCGGTGACTTCGGCGGCTTCCAGGACATCTTCGAGACGTTCTTCGGCGGTGGCGGATCCGGCGGTATGGGCGGTGGCATGGGGGGCGGCCCCACCAGCCGCGCCCGCCGTGGCCAGGACGCCCTGATCATGGCCAAGCTCGATCTGCAGGACGCCGTCTTCGGCACGGACAAGACGCTCGAGGTGGACACCGCCGTGGTCTGCCCCACGTGTGACGGCACCTGCTGCCAGCCCGGCACCCACCCGGAGACGTGCACGATCTGCAACGGTCAGGGCGCCATCCGCCGGCCGGTCCGCTCCATCCTGGGCACGGTCATGGCCGCCGAGACCTGTTCCGCCTGCCAGGGGTTCGGCACCGTCATCCCGGACCCGTGCCGCGAGTGCTCCGGGCAGGGGCGCATCCGCCAGCGCACCTCGTTGACCATCAAGATCCCCGCCGGTGTGGCCACCGGCACCCGGATCCAGCTCGCCGGCCGTGGCGAGGCCGGCCCCGGCGGTGGACCCAACGCCGATCTCTACGTGGAGATCGAGGTGCGCCAGCACGAGGTCTTCGTCCGCGACGGTGACCACCTGCTGGCCACCATGAGCGTGCCGATGGCCGCCGCCGCCCTTGGCACCACCCTCACCCTGGACACCTTCGACGGTGAGCAGGAGGTCCCGGTCAAGGCCGGCACCCAGTCCGGCGAGGTCCAGACCCTCAAGGACCTCGGTGTGGGACGGCTGCGCGGCTCCGGCCGCGGCGATCTGAAGGTCACGCTCCGGGTCGAGACACCCACCAAGCTGGACGATGAACAGAAGGCCCTGCTCGAGCAGTTGGCCGTCCTCCGCGGTGAGGACGTGGTCCACGGGACCACGGAGCACCGCGGACTGTTCTCCAAGTTCCGGGACAACTTCAAGAACCTGTGAGCTGAACCATGAGCAACCCGCTCTTCTACGCCGAGCACGGTGCGCTGGCCCCGATCAGGATCGGGGACACTACCGTGCTCACCGGCGCCGAGGCCCGCCACGCCGCCCAGGTCATGCGCCTGGCGCCGGGGGAGCGGGTGGATGTGGCGGACGGCTCGGGTCGGCGCGTGAGCGGTTCCGTGCTGTCCGCCGCCGCCGACCACCTCGAGGTGTCCGCCGAGTCCGTCACGGATGAGCCGTTCCCCACCCCGGAGCTCGTGCTGGTCCAGGCATTGGCGAAGGGTGATCGGGACCTGCTGGCGGTCCAGACCGCCACGGAGCTCGGCCTCGACGCCGTCCACCCCTGGCAGGCCGAGCGGTCCATCGTCCGCTGGAAGGGCGAGAAGGCCGCCAAGGCCGTGGCCAAGTGGGACGCGGCCCTGCTCTCGGCCGCCAAACAGGCGCGCCGCACCCGGGTGCCGCGCACCCAGAAGATGCTCGACGGCGTCGCGGTCGCCTCGGTCTGCGGCCCCGGCACACTGGTGCTCGTCCTGCACGAGGACGCGACGGAGTCCCTGGGTGAGGTGGTCGGTGAGGTGCTGGGCGAGGTGACGGAGGGCTCGGCGCCGCCCGAGAGGATCGTGCTCGTGGTGGGGCCCGAGGGCGGGATCAGCCCCGCCGAGGTCGAGGCCCTGACCGGATCCGGTGGTCGCCTGGTGCTGTTGGGCCGCAATGTCCTGCGGTCCTCCACGGCCGGACCGGCCGCCGTCGCCGTCCTCCAGCATCTGCTGGGCCGGTTCGGGCCGCGGACGTAGACTGACTGTGACATCACCACCCACCAGCGCAGGAGCTGAAGCACCTCCCTTGAGTCTTCCCACGGAACGTGACCAGATCACCATCACCTTCGCCTCAGCGGAGACCATGGTGCGGACCCTCGGACCGCAGGACCTGCTGTTGCGGGTCCTGGACGGCCTGTACCCCGAACTGACCGTCTCCGTGCGAGGAGAGGACCTGGACGTGGAAGGCCCGGACCGGGAGGTGAACCAGGCACGGCAGGTCATCGAGGACCTGCACGCCCTCGCGCGGCGCGGCACCACCGTCACACCCGAGGTGATCGAACAGGTCACCAGCCTGGTCCGCGGCGGCTCCGACGCCGGCGCCTCCGGCCTGCTCTCCGCCTCGATCCTCTCCAGCCGCGGCCGCAAGATCCGGCCGAAGACGCTCAACCAGCAGCAGTACGTGCAGAGCATCGATGAGAACACCATCACCTTCGGCCTCGGACCGGCCGGCACCGGAAAGACCTACCTGGCCATGGCGAAGGCCGTGCAGTCCCTGCAGGCCAAGGAGATCAACCGGATCATCCTCACCCGTCCCGCCGTGGAGGCGGGGGAGCGGCTGGGCTACCTGCCTGGCTCGCTGAGCGAGAAGATCGATCCGTATCTGCGTCCGTTGTATGACGCCCTGCATGACATGGTCGAACCCGAGTCCATCCCCCGGCTGATGGCTGACGCGACCATCGAGGTGGCCCCGCTGGCCTATATGCGCGGCCGTACGCTCAATGACGCGTTCATCATCCTGGACGAGGCGCAGAACACCACGGGGGAGCAGATGAAGATGTTCCTGACGCGTCTGGGTTTCGGCTCCCACATGGTGGTCACGGGGGACACGAGCCAGGTGGACCTGCCGCGGGGCACGGCCTCGGGACTGGCCCAGGCCGTGTCGGTCCTCGAAGGGCTCGACGACATCGCCGTCGTCCGGCTGCAATCCGTGGACGTGGTCCGCCACCGCCTGGTGAGTCGGATCGTGGACGCCTACGAGGAGGGTCCCCATGACCGTTGAGGTCGTCAATGAGTCCGGACTGACGGTGGACGAGGAGGCGATGCTCGCGCTGACCCGGGCCGTCCTGGCGGACCTGCACGTCCACCCGGGGGCGGAGCTCTCCGTGATCTGCGTGGACGAGGCCGCCATGGCCGAGCTCCATGAGGAATGGATGGACCTGCCGGACGCCACGGACGTCATGAGCTTCCCCATGGACGAGCTGCGGCCCGGCACCGCGGACGCACCGAGTCCGGAGGGGCTGCTCGGCGATATCGTGATCTGCCCCCAGGTGGCCGCCGCCCAGGCCGCCCGCGGCGGACACTCCGCCCAGGACGAGGTCCTCCTGCTGCTCACCCATGGGCTGTTGCACCTCCTCGGATTCGACCACGAGGAGGATGAGGAGAAGACCGAGATGTTCGCGCTGCAGCACCGGCTCCTCAGTGGGTTCCTCGGCCGGGACGCCCCGGACCCCACCGAGGACTGATGGTGACCTCCCTGATCCTGGCGGCCCTCCTGGCCGTCCTGCTCTTCCTCGCCTGGACCCTGGGCCTGGCCGAGACCTCCCTCGGCTACCTCTCCCGCAAGGAGGCCGAGGGCATCGCGATGCGCCACCCACGCAGCCCGATCCTGACGGTCATGGCGCGGTTGCCCGAACACCTGCACGCGCTGCGCTTCTGGCGCCTCTTCGCCGAGACCACGGCGGCCGTGGCCGGAACCCTGTTCGTGGGTTCACTGATCCGGGACCTGTGGATCACCGCCGGTGTCTCGGCGGTGCTCATGGTGCTGTTGGCCCTGTTGCTGACGGTGCTGTCCCCCCGTCGCGTCGGAGCGCGGCATGACGTGGCCGCGGCCCAGCGCACCGCGGGGCTCGTCCGGTTCCTCACCGCAGTCCTCGGGCCGCTGCCCGCCCGCGTGGCGGCCCCCGGCCCCCGCTCCGAGGACGAGGAGGAGGAGGCCGCCGAGATCGAGGAGCGGCATTTCCGCGAGTTCGTCTCCCGGGCGCACGACGCCGACGTCCTGGAGGACGCGGAGGCCGAGCTCATCCAGTCCGTCTTCGACATGGGGGACACCCTGGTACGCGCCGTCATGGTGCCCCGCACCGACGTGGTGACCGTGGAGACGGGGACCACGCTGGAGGACGCGATGAACCTCTTCCTGCGTTCGGGTTGCTCGCGCATCCCCCTGATCGGGGACAGCTCCGATGAGGTCTTCGGCATGGTGTACCTCAAGGACGTGGCCTACGCCCTGCACCGCGGGCTGGGTGACGGCGCCGCCGATCCGGCCAGCCCCGTGGACCACGTGGCCCGGGACGTGCGGTTCGTGCCCGAGTCCAAGACCGTGTCCGTGCTGCTGCAGGAACTCCAGCGAGAGTCCACGCACATCGCGATCGTGGTGGACGAGTACGGCGGCACCGCGGGGCTCGTGACCCTCGAGGACCTGATCGAGGAGATCGTCGGGGAGATCTCGGACGAGTACGACCGCCAGGACCGGCCCGAGGTGGAGCTGCTCGGGGACGGTACCTTCACCGTGGACGCTCGCATGAGCATCGACGACTTCGCCGAGACCTTCGGCATGGACCTGGACGACGAGGACGATGTGGACACCGTCGGTGGGCTGCTGGCCAAGACACTGGGCCGCGTTCCGATCCAGGGCTCGCACGTGTCCGTCCAGGGCATCGAGTTGACCGCCGAGTCCCTCCAGGGCCGGCGCAACCGCGTGGCCCGGCTGGTGGTGCGGGTCCCCTCGGCGGCGACCGGCCACCGTCGGCGTCGTCCCGGCACCGACGCACCATCAGCACCCCCTTCCGAACACCAGACGGCGCATCAGACGGCGCATCAGAACCAGTCCCAGGAGAGCCGACCATGACGTCCCTGCTTGATCCCACTGCCGTCCCCGAGGGGTTCCGTGCCGGCTTCGTCTCCTTGGTGGGCCGCCCCAACGCCGGCAAGTCCACCCTGACCAATGCGCTGGTGGGGGAGAAGGTCGCCATCACCTCCTCCAAACCGCAGACCACCCGGCACACCATCCGGGGGATCGTGCACCGGCAGGACTTCCAATTGGTCCTCGTGGACACCCCCGGCCTGCACCGCCCCCGGACGCTGCTCGGTCAGCGGCTGAACGACCTCGTGAACGAGACCCTCGGCCAGGTGGACGCCGTGGGCTTCTGCATCCCTGCGGACGAGAAGATCGGGCCGGGCGACCGCTACATCGCCGCCCAGCTGGCGCTGCTGAACCGCAAGCCCGTGATCGCCCTGGTGACCAAGACGGACAAGGTGAAGCCGGACGCGATCGCCCAGCAGCTGGTCGCCGTCACCGCCCTGGGTGACGAGGTGCTCGGGCCGGAGAACGGCGGAACGGGATTCGCCGCCGTCGTGCCGGTCTCCGCCGTGAAGGGGCACCAGGTCGAGGACGTCGCCACCGTGCTGGCCGAACGACTACCCCTGTCACCGCCGCTGTACCCGGACGGCGAACTGACGGACGAGCCCGAGATGACCATGGTCGGCGAGCTGATCCGCGAGGCCGCACTGGAGGGCGTGCGGGATGAGCTGCCGCACTCCGTGGCCGTGGTGGTCGAGGAGATGAACCCGCGCGAGGGACGCCCCGAGGACAAGCCGCTGCTGGATGTCTACGCCAACGTCTTCGTGGAACGGGACAGCCAGAAGGCCATCATCATCGGCAAGGGCGGCTCCCGGCTCAAGGCCATCGGCTCGACGGCGCGGACCTCCATCGAGAAGCTGCTGGGCACCCCCGTCTACCTGGATCTGAGGGTGAAGGTGGCCAAGGAATGGCAACGCGATCCCAAGCAGCTCGGCCGTCTGGGGTTCTGAGGTTCCGGCGGCGGCGGTTCTGATCGCCCGTCCGATCCGGTGTTAGGCTGGCTCCATGTTCGACCGACTGGACCTCACCGGGATCTCCCCGGACACCGTTGAAGGGCTGCTACTACAGCGCCGCAACGGGGCTGAGCCGTCGGTCGTGGCACCCGCCACGCGCTGACGCACCAGGGTCTTCGCACCTTGGCTGGGCCGGAACCCCGTTGCGGAGTAAGCCCCACGGCCCCGAAGCCAGACCACCCCGGTGCACGAACCGGGTTTCACGAAAGGCAGGCGTCCAGCCCCATGCGCAATTTCCAGAAGACCTCCGGGATGAAGTTCCACAAGTACCTCCCGTTCCAGGACCAGATCGAGGTCAGTCTCCCGGACCGCACCTGGCCGGACCAGGTCATCACGCAGGCGCCCCGCTGGTGTGCGGTGGACCTGAGGGACGGCAACCAGGCCCTCATCGACCCCATGGGCCCGGACCGCAAGATGCGGATGTTCGAACTGCTCGTGAACATGGGTTACAAGGAGATCGAGGTCGGTTTCCCGTCGGCCTCGCAGACCGACTTCGATTTCGTGCGCCAGCTCATCGAGCAGGACCGCATCCCGGAGGACGTCACCATCCAGGTGCTGACCCAGTCCCGGGAGCACCTCATCGAGCGGACCTATGAATCCCTCGAGGGGTGCCACCGGGCCATCGTGCACCTGTACAACTCCACCTCGGTGCTCCAGCGCCGGGTCGTGTTCCGGGAGGACATGGACGGGATCGTGGACATCGCCACCTCCGGGGCCCGGCTCTGCCGGAAGTACGAGGAACAGCTGACGGGCACGGAGATCGTGTACCAGTACTCGCCGGAGTCCTACACGGGCACCGAGCTGGAGTTCGCCGCCCGCATCTCCAACGCGGTGGGGGAGATCCTGGAGGCCTCCACGGACCGCCAGATGATCCTCAACCTGCCGGCCACCGTGGAGATGGCCACGCCCAACGTCTACGCCGACTCGATCGAGTGGATGCACCGCAACCTGGAGAACCGGGACGGCATCATCCTCTCCCTGCACCCCCACAACGACCGCGGGACCGGGGTGGCGGCGGCCGAGCTGGGGTACATGGCCGGCGCGGACCGGATCGAAGGCTGCCTGTTCGGCAACGGCGAGCGGACCGGCAACGTGGACCTCGTGACCTTGGGGATGAACCTGTACAGCCAGGGCGTCGATCCGATGATCGACTTCTCGGACATGGACGGGATCCGCCGCACCGTGGAGTACTGCAACCAGCTGCAGGTCGCCGAGCGTGTCCCCTACGGCGGCGACCTCGTCTTCACCGCCTTCTCCGGCTCGCATCAGGACGCCATCAAGAAAGGCCTCGAGGCGATGGACGTGGACGCCGCGGCCGCCGGCACGGACCGGGACGGCATCCCTTGGGCCGTGCCCTACCTGCCCATCGACCCGCAGGACATCGGCCGGTCCTACGAGGCCGTCATCCGTGTCAACTCCCAGTCCGGCAAGGGCGGGGTGGCCTACCTGCTCAAGGCCGAGCACAACCTGGACCTGCCGCGCCGCGCCCAGATCGAGTTCTCCCACGTCATCCAGACCATGGCCGACTCCCAGGGTGGCGAGGTGACCGGGGACCAGCTGTGGGACGTCTTCCGGGATGAGTACCTGCCGGCCGAGGACTCGGCCGATGACAGCGCCCGGTGGGGCCGCTACCGCCTGGGCGACGTCAGCTCGCACACCGCCGAGGACGGCAGCTTCACCATGACCGCTGAGGCGGACGTGGACGGGGTCAAGCGCGTGCGCACCGTCACCGCCAACGGCCCGATCGCGGCCTTGGTCAAGATCTTCGGTGACGAAGGCCTGGACATCCGCGTGCTGGACTACTCCGAGCATGCGCTGTCCGAGGGCGGTTCGGCCATGGCCGCCGCCTACGTGGAGTGCGCCGTGGGTGACCGCGTCCTCTGGGGCGCGGGGCTCGACTACAACACCACCATGGCGTCGCTGAAGGCCGTGGTGTCCGCCGTGAACCGCGCGCTGCGGGACGATGAGGAGTTGGCACTGGCTCTCCAGTCCCCGGCCCGGGGTTCGGTTCCGCAGGCCTGATGGCCCGGCGCGGGGCCGGCTACGCGGCGAACAGCTACCGCACGGACGCCCTGGTCCTGCGCACCTACACGCTGGGTGAGGCGGACCGTATCATCGTGCTGCTGACCCCCGGCCACGGCCAGATCCGGGCCGTGGCCAAGGGGGTGCGCCGGACGAGCTCCAAATTCGGGGCCACCCTGGAGCCCTTCATGCTCTCCCGGCTGCAACTGGTCCACGGCCGGAACCTGGACATCATCACCCAGGCTGAATCCGTGAGCCCGTACGGTCAACGGATCGCCCAGGACTATGACGCCTATGCCGCCGCCTCCGCCATGGTGGAGACCGCGGAGCGGCTCACCGCGGCGGAGATCGGTGAACACGGCGGCGGCGTGGAGGCCGGCAGCCAGTACCGGCTGCTGCACGGCGCCCTGGCCGCCCTCGCCCGGGGGGTCCGCGCGCCCCGACTGCTGCTGGACTCCTATCTGCTGCGCTCCCTAGCCACCGCCGGCTGGGCCGCGAGCTTCACCGACTGCGCCCGGTGCGGCGCGCCGGGGCCCCACCGCTCCGTCAACGTCACCCTGGGCGGCAGCGTCTGCGATGACTGCCGTCCCCCCGGATCCGCCACCCCGGCCCCGGGCACCGTCACCCTGCTCGCCGCCCTGGTCTCGGGGCAGTGGGACACGGCGGAGGCCTCAGAGGAGGCCTCCCGCCGGGAGGCGGCCGGTATTGTGGCGGGGTACCTCCAGTTCCACCTGGAACGCCGTCTGAAGTCCCTGGCCGTGATGGACCAGAGCAGTCACCCGTCCGCCCGCCAGCATCCCTGAACCCGAGGACCCGCCGCATGCCCTCCCGTCCCGCTCCCAGCGCCGGTCACGTCGATCCGTACCCGCATCCCTCGGGGGTCCAGCCGCCGCGGATCCCGCAGCGGTTCATCCCCCGCCATGTGGCCATCGTGATGGACGGGAACGGCCGGTGGGCCAATCAGCGGGGGCTGCCCCGCACGGAGGGCCACCGGGCCGGGGAGGCGGCCCTGCTGGACGTGATGGCCGGCGCCGTGCAGCTGGGCATCGAGTACGTCAGCGTCTACGCGTTCTCCACCGAGAACTGGAAACGTTCCCCGGACGAGGTCCGCTTCCTGATGGGCTTCTCCCGTGACGTGTTGCGCCGGCAGCGGGACACCCTGGACTCCTGGGGCGTCCGCATCCGCTGGAACGGCCGGCGTCCCCGGCTGTGGACCTCCGTCATCAAAGAACTCGAGGCCGCCGAGGAACAGACCCGGGACAACACCCGCTGCCACCTGACCATGTGCGTCAACTACGGCTCCCGGGCCGAGATCACGGATGCGGTGCAGGCCATCGCCCGCGAGGTCGAGGCGGGACGGTTGAGGTCCTCCGGCATCCGGGAGGAGACCATCACCCGCCACCTGGATGAACCGGACGTGCCGGACGTCGACCTGTTCCTGCGGACCTCCGGGGAGCAACGGCTGTCCAACTTCCTGCTCTGGCAGTCGGCCTACGCCGAACTCGTCTTCCTGGACACCCTGTGGCCGGACGTGGACCGCACCACCCTCTGGGATGCCGTGGAGGTCTATGCGCGCCGCGACCGCCGGTACGGTGGCGCAGTGGATCAGGCCGGTTCGCCAGCCGGGTCGGGACCTTCCGGCACGGCATAGGTGCCCATCCACCGGAACATCTCGTGGGCCGCCTGCCTCCGGATGGACTGCGGTGAGGCCATCACGTCATGCAGCGCCCCGGTATGGCGGACCACCGTGACGTGCCGGCTCAGCCGGGTGGATCGCTGGGCCAGGATCTCCACGTCCAGCACGATGTCCGCAGCGGTCATGTCCTGCCGCCAGGACGGGGCGAACACCGTGCGGTCCGAGAGCATCACGTAGACCGGCTCGGTGAGTCCGAGCCCGGCCGCCACCCTGGCATGGCCGGCCATCACGGCCTTCAGCCAGCCGCCGGGCACCTCGAAGGCATACTGCGGACGCCACAGCGGGTGCAGGTCCCAGTCTCCGTCCGCCGCCGCGGAGACCGTCCTCCAGTAGTGGTCCACCCGCGGCAGTTTGAGGAAGTTCTTGGGCTGCAGCCGCACCACCGGGTCCAGCACCGCCGAGGCCATGTGGCGGACCAGGGCGGAGCCCTGCATCTCCAGCCACGGGCTGTTCAGCACGAGGGCCCTCGCCCGGCCGGGGTGCCGGTCGGCCCACAGGGCCAGGGTCAGTCCGCCGGTGGAATGTCCCATCAGCACCGGCCGACGCGGGTGGTCCCGCGCGATGATGCGCAGGGCCCGGCCGATCTCGTCGTCATAGACCTCGAGGCTCTCTGCCCAGCCCGGGGTCTGGCCCGGGCGCAGCGAGCGGCCGTACTTGCGCAGGTCCAGGGCGTGGAAGGCATAGCCGCGCTCGGCGAAGAGGCGCGCCAGCGGCGCGTTGTAGAAGTAGTCGGACCAGCCGTGGACATACAACACCGGGATGCCCGACGCCGGCCCGTCGCCGTGGGTCTGGACGGTGCGGTCCCCGGGTGCCATCCGGATCAGGGTCGCGGCGTTGGGCCCCTCCTCATCCACCTCCAGCGGGATGGTCTGGCGCTCGAAGCCCGGCAGGATGTCCGGGACCCACACCCCGGGAGGGGAATCGGCCAGCAGCGCACCGGGAACAGGTCCCTCGGCGGGGGAGAAGGGGGTGTCCATAGGAACGTCATGGTACGTGGCGCAATGTGGACCCGACCACCGGGGGAATCGTGGTTCCATAAGGGACATGACTGCACTGCCCCCGTTGCCCCGTGTGTACCCCGCGTTCTTCAAGGCCGCCTTCCAGGGCATGGACGCCGAGCGGGCCCATCACGTCGGCTTCTCCCTGATCCGTGCGGCCGAGGCCAGCGGCACCTCCGCGGCGCTACGGCGGGCCACCCGGCCGTCGAAGGATCTGGCCACCCGGGTGATGGGGCTGGACTTCCCCTCACCCTTCGGGCTGGCCGCCGGTTTCGACAAGCAGGGGCTGGGCACCGCCGCCCTGGCGGACCTGGGCTTCGGGCACATCGAGGTCGGCACCATCACGGGCCAGCCCCAGCCCGGGAACCCCGCTCCACGGCTCTTCCGGCTGGTGGAGGACCGGGCGCTGATCAACCGGATGGGCTTCAACAATGACGGTGCCGCGGCCGTCGCCCCCCGGCTGAGGAGGACCCGGACCGTCTTGACGAAGCGCTTCGGCCGGCGCCGTCCCGTGCTGGGGGTCAACATCGGCAAGACCAAGGCGGTGCCGCTCGAGGACGCCACCGGCGACTACCTGGCCTCGACCGCCGCGTTGGCGCTCCATGCCGACTACCTCGTGGTCAACGTGTCCTCGCCCAACACGCCCGGGCTGCGCCAGCTGCAGGACATCGAGGCGCTGGCCCCGCTGCTGGCCGCCGTGCGGAGGGAAGCGGACCGGACCACCGGCCGCCACGTCCCGCTGGCCGTCAAGATCGCCCCGGACCTCGCGGATGAGGACGTCGACGAGGTTGCGGCCATGGCCGTCGAGATGAAGCTGGACGGCGTGATCGCCACGAACACCACGATCTCCCGCGCCGGGCTGGCCACCCCGGAGGCCGAGGTGGAGGCCATGGGGGCCGGTGGACTGTCCGGAGCGCCCCTGAAGGAGCGGTCCCTGGAGGTGCTGGGCCGGCTCCGGGGAGCCCTGCCGGAGGAGGTGGCGCTGATCTCCGTCGGCGGGGTGACCACCGGTGCCGAGGTCCGTGAGCGGCTCGAGCTCGGAGCCGATCTGGTGCAGGGCTACACGGCCTTCCTCTACGAGGGACCGTTCTGGGCCGCCCGCATCAATCGCGAGCTCGCCGGTTAGCAGGCTAGGCGGGGTACTGGCCGCGCTTGGTCTGCGGCTTCGGCAGGCGGAGTCGGCGCAACTGCATGGCGCGCATCACGCCGTACCAGCGCACCCCGCGCTCCACGTCCCCGAACTTCGCGGCCAGCAGCTTCTTCAGCTGGAAGGAGATGAGCACGCCCTCCAGCACCACCAGCAGCACGATCGCCCACAGGGAGAACGTCAGCCAGATCGCGAGGTCGGACTGGGGCAGGAACGCCAGGAAGACATAGACCAGCACGATCACCATGAGCCATTCGCCCACACCGGTGCGGGCGTCCACCCAGTCACGGGCGAAGCGCTTCTGCGGACCGCGGTCGCGCAGGGGCATGTTGCGTTCGTCGCCGGTCTCCATGGCCATGCGCATCTTCTGGCGCTCGACCACCTCGGCGTCACGGGCCGCCTTCCGGGCGGCCTTGCGATCCTCCGGCACGAGGGGGCGGCGGCGGGCGGCCTCACGCTCGGCACGCGTCGGCGTCGGACCCTTCTTCGCCTGGTGGCGCGCAGCCGTCTGCTCGGGGGTCTCGATCACAGGCGCTGACACGGCGGCATCGATGGAGGGGTTCTCGGAGGTCTTCTTGCGTCCAAACACCTGTCCATTCTAGGCGGTGGGGGGCGGGACCGGTTCCTGCGTCATCCTGAGGTCCCCTCGTTAGGCTGGTCAGCATGACTGAACCGTCCCAGAACACTGCCCCCTTGCCTCTGCATACCGAGACGATCGCCCGGATCACGGACGCGGTGGACCACGCGCTCGAGCAGACCGTGGCGACCCTCAAAGACCTCGTGGCCATCCCCGGCATCGCCTGGGACTCCTTCGATCGCGCACCCCTGGAGGCATCGGCCGAGGCGGTCGCGGCGCTGATCCGGGGTCTGGGGTTGGACGACGTCCAGGTGCTGACCGAGGCCAAGGCGGACGGCACGCCCGGGGGCCCGGCCGTCGTCGGGCGCCGTCCTGCCCAGCCCGGACAGCCGACCGTCCTGCTCTATGCACACCACGACGTCCAACCGGTGGGTGAGGAGTCCCTCTGGGAGACCGAGCCCTTCACCGCCGTGGAGAAGGACGGTCGCCTGTACGGCCGCGGAGCGGCGGATGACAAGGCGGGCATCATGGTCCATGTGGCCGCCTTCAAGGCCATGCTCGACGCCGGCGCGGACTCGGGCACGGGCGTCACCTTCTTCATCGAGGGGGAGGAGGAGGCCGGCTCGCCCACCTTCCGGACGTTCCTGGAGGAGCACCGGGACCTCCTGTCCGCCGACGTGATCGTGGTGGCCGACTCGGGCAACTGGAAGGTCGGGGTGCCGGCACTGACCACCTCCCTGCGGGGGCTGGTCGACGGGGTGATCGGCGTGCGCGTGTTGGGGCACGCCGTGCACTCCGGGATGTACGGCGGTCCCGTGCTGGACGCGCCGACCCTGCTGGCCCGGCTCATCGCGACCTTGCATGATGACGAGGGCAACGTGTCGATCGCCGGACTGGAGCAGTCACAGCACGCGTCCATCGACTACCCCGAAGCCGACTACCGGGCGGATGCCGCGGTCCTGGACTCTGTGCGACTGGCGGGCACGGGCCCCCTGGCGGACCGTCTGTGGAACAAGCCCGCGTTGAGCATCATCGGCACGGACGTCACCCGCCTGGAGGTGGCCTCCAACACCCTCCAGCCGGAGGCCAGGGCCAAGTTCAGCCTGCGGCTCGGGCCGGGGATGGACCCCGATGCCGCCATGGATGCCGTCCGCGCCCACCTGGACACGGTGCGGGACACCGCGCTGTTCGGGGCGGAGGTCATCTTCGAGCCGGGGGAGACCGGGCAGCCCTTCGCCACGGACACCTCGGCTCCAGCAGCCCGGCTGATGCTGGCCTCCCTCCGTGCGGCCTTCGGGGTGGAGCCGGTCGAAGCCGGGATGGGCGGCTCGATCCCCTTCACCGCGGACCTGGTGGAGGTGTTCCCGGAGGCGACCCTGCTGATCACCGGGGTGGAGGACCCGGACTCTCGGGCCCACTCGGCCAACGAGTCCTTGCACCTGGGCGACTTCCGGCACGCCGTGCTGGCGGAGGCCCTCCTGTTGGCTGCCGTGGGCCTCTGACCTAGACTCGAAGCACACCTTGGCCCCGGTTGACCCGACCCAGCCGACGGGAATGAACCGCCGGCATCGGGTGTTGAGACCGAGGAGTACGGCCTTCGGGCCAGCCACCGTCCGGCCCCCAGCCGGTACGGGGGGACACGCACGCAGATGAAGGAGCGAGCATGACCGTTTCCGCGGATTCCACCGAGACCGAGATCCCGACCGCCCAGCCGGCCCAAGACCTCGCAGCACACGAGGTCGAATTGAGCGAGGTGGCAGCCACCAAGGTCCGCACCCTGCTCGAGCAGGAGGGTCGCACCGACCTTCGCCTGCGCGTCGCCGTGCAGCCCGGCGGCTGCTCCGGTCTGATCTACCAGCTCTACTTCGATGAGCGGGTCCTGGACGGGGACGCCCTGCGCGACTTCGACGGCGTCGAGGTCATCGTGGACAAGATGAGCGTGCCCTACCTGTCCGGTGCCAGCATCGACTTCGAGGACACCATCTCCAAACAGGGCTTCACCATCGACAACCCGAACGCCGGCGGCTCCTGTGCCTGCGGTGATTCCTTCCACTAGGCCAGCAGACCTCAGATCGGTCCACTGTCGGTGAACCACATGACGTCGGGTGCCCCCACCAGGAAATTGGTGGGGGCACCCGACGTTTTCGCGTGTCATGGGGCAGACGAACAGGGCGGTAAGCTCTACAGTAGGTAGAAACCTAGGGGTCCCCCTGTGGCTGTTCCGTTCCGGATTCAGATGCTGATCTGCACGGAGCGTGGCTGCGGGAGGCATTCGCACTCGAGATTGAAGAGGAAGGGCCGTCTGTGAGATCGCAGAATCAAGCCGGCAGCCGGGGTAGGCGTCTCCTGAAGGGGGGAGCGCTTGCCGCCGTGGCAGCCATGGTCCTGACCGGTTGTTCGGAGCAGGTTCAACGAGGATTCCTGCCCGGCACACGGGAGACCACCAACCACTCAGCACAGGTGACCGACTTGTGGGTCAACTCCTGGATCGCTGCCCTGATCGTGGGCCTGGCGGCCTGGGCCATGATGCTCTGGTGCATGGTGGCCTACCGTCGCCGCAAGAGCGACCGGGGATTCCCGCGTCAGATGGCCTACAACGTGCCGATGGAGACGATGTTCACCATCGTCCCGGTGATCATGGTGCTGACCCTGTGGGGCTTCACCGACCGCGTCCAGCGTGAGATCGACACCCCCGTGGAGGACTCCCCGCTGACGGTCGAGGTCTACGGCAAGCAGTGGGCCTGGGACTTCAACTACAGCTACGAGGGCGAGGAGAAGCACTTCCAGGGCGTCCAGGCACAGTTGGACGGCAGTGAAGGGGTCGAAGAGACCCTGCCGACCATGTACCTCCCGGTGGACGTGCCCGTCGAGTTCGAGCTCAAGTCGCGCGATGTCATCCACTCCTTCTGGGTTCCAGCCTTCCTGCGCAAGCTGGACATGGTCCCCGGCAAGACGAACTACATGTACCTCACGCCCACTGAGGAAGGCTCCTTCCAGGGCAAGTGCGCGGAGCTCTGCGGTGAATACCACTCCGAGATGCTCTTCAACGTCGAGGTGGTCTCCGAACAGGAATTCCGCACCCAGCTGTCCCAGCTGGAGGACGGCCATGTGGGCGACGAATACAACCGCAACCCGAACCAGAACCCGGACGGCCAGCGCGACCAGGAGAACCAGGTCCAGGGCGACGGAACAGATAGGGGGGCCTCCGGCGGCTCTGCTGAGAAGGCGGCCGGCGAGGACGAGGGAGACAACGAATGACCACCTACGAATACGCCACGGATGACGCAGCGGCGGCCCAGCCACGGGTGGTGCCGGTCTCCAAGGGCAGGATCATCGTCAACTGGTTGACGAGTACGGACCACAAGACGATCGGGTACATGTACCTGATCGCCTCCTTCGTCTTCTTCTGTCTGGGCGGCGTCATGGCGCTGCTGATCCGTGCGGAGCTGTTCGAGCCCGGGATGCAGCTGCTGCAGACCAAGGAGCAGTACAACCAGCTGTTCACCATGCACGGCACCATCATGTTGCTGATGTTCGCCACCCCGCTGTTCATCGGGTTCGCCAACGTCATCATGCCGTTGCAGATCGGGGCGCCGGATGTGTCCTTCCCGCGGTTGAACCTGCTGGCCTTCTGGTTCTTCCTGTTCGGCTCCATCATCGTGGTGGCCGGATTCCTCACCCCCCAGGGTGCGGCCTCCTTCGGCTGGTTCGCCTACGCGCCGTTGTCCAACACCACGTACTCCCCGGGGGTGGGCGGGGACCTGTGGGTGTTCGGCCTGTTCCTGCAGGGCTTCGGCACCATCCTGGGCGGCGTCAACTTCATCACCACCATCCTCACGATGCGTGCGCCGGGGATGACCATGTGGCGTATGCCGATCTTCACGTGGAACACGCTGATCACCGCCATCCTGATCCTGATGGCCTTCCCGCCGCTGGCCTCGGCCCTGGCGGCCCTGGGCCTGGACCGGCGGTTCGGCGGACACGTGTTCGACCCCGAGAACGGTGGCGCCATCCTCTGGCAGCACCTGTTCTGGTTCTTCGGTCACCCCGAGGTCTACATCATCGCCCTGCCGTTCTTCGGCATCGTCTCGGAGATCATCCCGGTCTTCAGCCGCAAGCCCATCTTCGGGTACAAGACGTTGGTCTTCGCCACCACCTCCATCGCCGCACTGTCCGTGACCGTGTGGGCCCACCACATGTACGTCACCGGCTCCGTGCTGCTGCCGTTCTTCTCGCTGATGACCATGTTGATCGCGGTCCCCACGGGCGTGAAGTTCGTCAACTGGATCGGCACCATGTGGCGGGGCTCCATCACCTTCGAGAACCCGATGCTGTGGAGCCTGGGCTTCATGGTCACCTTCCTGTTCGGTGGTCTGACCGGCGTCATCCTCGCCTCCCCGCCACTGGACTTCCACGTCTCCGACACCTACTTCGTGGTGGCGCACTTCCACTACGTGGTCTTCGGCACCGTGGTGTTCGCGATGTTCGCCGGCTTCTTCTTCTGGTGGCCCAAGTTCACCGGCAAGATGCTCAACGAGCGGCTGGGCAAGATCCAGTTCTGGATGCTGTTCATCGGCTTCCACGGCACGTTCCTGATCCAGCACTGGCTGGGCGTGATGGGCATGCCCCGGCGCTACGCCGACTACATGGTGGAGGACGGCTTCACCCTGATGAACCAGTTCTCCACGATCTTCTCGTTCGTGCTGGGTGCCTCCCTGATCCCGTTCTTCTGGAACGTGTACATCACGGCGCGCAACGGCAGGAAGATCACCGTGGACGATCCCTGGGGCTTCGGTGGTTCCCTGGAGTGGGCGACCTCCTGCCCACCGCCGCGCCACAACTTCCACTCCCTGCCGCGGATCCGCTCGGAACGTCCTGCCCTGGACCTGCACCACCCCGAGCTCCTGCCCACGTCCCCGCAGCATGAAGCCGAGGTCTTCGGAGAAAAGGCGGCCGCCAAGTGAAAACCAGCGTCAAGTTGTTCGCGATCATCGGCGTCTTCTTCGTCGTGGTCGCCACCGTCTACGGCTTCTGGGTGAGATGGTCCGAGTGGGCCGGTATCCCGGCGCTCTTCGCCCTGGGTGGCCTCGGCATCATGATCGCCATCTTCCTGTGGCTCATGGACCGCAAGTTCGGTGTGGGCCCGGATGACGATGAGCACGGCGAGATCGCCCAGTATGCCGGCACCTACGGTTCCTTCGCTCCGTGGAGCTGGTGGCCGCTCGGCCTGGCCGTGGCCTGCGCCGGCCTCGTGTTGGGCTTGGCCCTGGGCTGGTGGATCTTCATCACCGGCATCGGCCTGGGTCTCTTCTTCATCGTGGGCTGGGTCTTCGAGTACTCGAAGGGCGACCACGCCCACTGACCCGTAACGGTCACTGAACGGCAGACAGGCCGGGAACCCCTCATCGGGTTCCCGGCCTGTCTTGTCTGGAGCCGCAGTTGCCTCAGCACCCCACGGCGCCACGGAACGGCGTCTGCGCGTGGAGCCCGCCTGTCCTGCTGCGTAGGCGGACCGCCACGGGCGGCTCGGTGGCCGGGGTCTGGAGCAGGAGACCGTCGAAACCTGCCGGGTGCGGGTTCCGGGACATCGCGTGAGAACGTTCATCGTGGCTGCCGTCCTCGAGGGGCAGACGCACTCAGATGCCCTTGGAGCACCCGGTGACCTCCGGCGGCAGCCCCGGGCATCGATGACCACGAGATCGGCCCGCAGGATGCAGCTGAGGGCCGTGGAGACGGTGTCGAAGGCGTCGCCAAGGGGATCGGCATGCCAGCTAGCACGCGCAAGCAGGTCGGCAGGTCCCCTGGCAGCACAGTCATCGTGATCAGTGAGTCTTCGAAGTCTCGGGGCCACCCGATATTGCCCTACGCGGTCAGCAATATCGCCGTTGACGACCATCGGTGATGACTGCCGGCCACCGGCGTGCATCGTCGCCGGGTCACGCCTCGATGGTGCTGACGCACGATATCTCAGGCGGTGCAGGACTCCGACGGCATCGTGCACGGTGCTGTCCATGATGGCCGTGGCATGCTCCACGGCGCTGGGCGACCGGGTTCCGACGCTTCTTGGCGTAGCGGGCGGAACACCGTCGCCGCCGTTGCCGCCGTTGCCGGCGTTCTGGCCGTCGACGCGCCACTCTCCGCGTGCCCTCGCGTGGGCTGATGAGCCGTCCGCAGGGCCCGGCCACGACACGGACACCACAGGTGCCCCCGAGCCGCCCCAGTGTCGATTTCAGTCACTGGCCGCCTACGGGCACAAACTCATGGCCGCAGTGGACCGGAGATTCAATCAGAGCGGCCGACTGCCCCTTCAGGGTGCGGTGATGGACCGTGGATCGGGGTTCGTGTGGACGCCAGTCGCGGACGTCAGTCCGGGCTCAAGGCGGCGCTGGCGGGTCCTTCTGGGCCGCTGCCTGGAAGCGCTGCCGGGAAGCGCGGGGGCAGGCCGAGGTGGTGGTCAGCACCTGCAGGTGGCGAGGAAAGCAGGGGGACAGCAGGAAGGGCCCCACCGATGGTGGGGCCCTTCCTGCTGTAGGACTTGCGGTCCGGTGCGGCTCGCGACGGTCAGCGGCCGATGGCGGAGCGGCTGTCCTGATCCTCCACGGCGTCCGGGACATGCCCCTGGTCGTGGGTCTTGGCCTCGGCGAGCTCAGCCCGGGTCACGGGCTCCACCCGGTCCTCGTAGAACCAACGGTGCAGCTTCGCCCGGCCCTTCTCGCCGCCCGAGACCTTGCCGTCGCGGCCCGGCTGGGCCGGCAGCGGACGCTTGGACTCGAAACTGACCAGCTTGTACAGCTTGTAGTCGTCCAAGCGCTCGTGACGTTCACGGAACTCACCCTCGGGGGTCATCTCGATCACACCGGCCTCACGGCCGTGGAGCACGATCTCGCGATCCTTGCGCTGCAGTGCCAGGCACACGCGCTTGGTGATGATGTAGCCGATGATCGGTCCGAAGATGAACAGCGCCCGCAGCCAGTAGGTCACATCGTTCAGAGACACATGGAAGTGCGTGGCGATGAGGTCGGAGGAGGCTGCCGCCCACATGACGCAGTACCAGACGATGCCTGCCACGCCGACACCGGTGCGGGTCGGGGCGTTGCGAGGCCGGTCCAGGATGTGGTGCTCGCGGTTGTCCTTCGTGATCCACCGCTCGATCCAGGGCCATCCGAACATCACGCCGAAGAGGATCCCGGCGGGGATCAGGGCCGGGAGCAGCACGCCCAGGGCCAGCGTGTTGGTACCCCACGGAAGCGGGATGTCCCACTTGAAGGAGAACTCGCCGAGCATGCCCGGCATCAGACGCAGGGCACCATCCACGAAGCCGATGTACCAGTCCGGCTGGGTGCCGGCCTGCACGGGGGAGGGGTCGTAGGGACCGTAGTTCCAGATCGCGTTGACGGTGAACATGGAGGCGAGCAATGCCACCACGCCGAACACGATGAAGAAGAAGCCACCAGCCTTGGCCGCGTACACCGGGCCGACCGGGTAGCCGACCACGTTGTTCTCGGTGCGCCCGGGGCCGGGGTACTGGGTGTGCTTGTGGACGACCACCATGAACAGGTGCATGACGACCATCAGCAGGATCAGTGCCGGCACCACCAGCACGTGCATGATGTACAGCCGTCCGACGATGTCATCACCGGGGAACTCGCCGCCGAAGAGGAAGAACGAGATATAGGTGCCGATCAGCGGGATCGACTTCACCACGCCGTCGATGATGCGCAGGCCGTTGCCGGAGAGCATCTCGTCCGGCAGGGAGTAGCCGGTGAAACCAGCAGCCAGACCCAGGATGAGCAGGGTGCAGCCGACGAGCCAGTTCAGTTCACGGGGGCGCCGGAAGGCACCGGTGAAGAATACCCGCAGCATGTGCACGGACATGGCCGCAACGAACAGCAGTGCCGCCCAGTGGTGGACCTGGCGCATGAACAGCCCGCCACGGATGTCGAACGTGAGGTCGAGCGCCGAGGCATACGCCACGGACATCTCCACGCCGTAGAGGGGCTTGTAGGAACCCTCATAGGTGGTGTGGGCCATCGAGGGGTCGAAGAACAAGGTCAGGAAGGTGCCTGACATCAACAGGATGACGAAGGTGTAGAGGGCGACCTCGCCGAACATGAAGGTCCAGTGGTCCGGGAAGATCTTCCGCCCGAACTCCTTCACCATCGGGGAGACACCCACGCGGGTGTCCATGAAGTTGACGATCTTGCCCGTGGGGGTGCTCGCCTGGTACTCAGGGTTGTTTGAGGTGCTCATAAGTATCAGCCACGCTCCCAGTAGGCCGGTCCGACGGGCTCCTGGAAGTCGCTGCGGGCGACCAGGAACCCCTCTTCATTGACGGTGATCGGCAGCTGCGGCAGGGCGTGGCCGGCCGGGCCGAAGATGACCTTGCATTCCTGCGTGAGGTCGAAGGTCGACTGGTGGCAGGGGCACAACAGGTGGTGGGTGTGCTGCTCGTACAGCGCCACCGGGCAACCGACGTGCGTGCAGACCTTGGAATAGGCGACGATGCCGTCTACGTTCCAGTCCTCCCGCTCGGGGGAGACATGCATGTCCTCGGGGTTCAGCCGCATGAGCAGCACCACGGCCTTGGCCTTCTGGTTGAGCATCTCGTGAGATGACAACTCGTTGAGCCCCTCGGGGATCACGTGGAACGCGGATCCCATGGTGACGTCGGAGGCCTTGATCGGGGTGCCGGTGGGATCACGGACCAACCGGACGTCCGGGGCCCACATGGTGTGGCGCAGACGTTCGGGTCCGAAGTTCTCGGCAGCCAGGTCGCTGCGGTTGTCCGTGTCATCCAGGTCGCGGAAGATCGCGATGGCCGGGAGCACGGCGAGGGCACCGGCGCCGATCAGCGTGTTCCGCAGCAGCGGACGACGCTTGATCTGGGTCTCGTCGATGATGTCTTCCATCATGCCGACGGCCAGCTGACGGTCCGCTTCGGTGCGGACCTCGTGGCGCTGTTCGGTGGTCTCATGGTCGGGCATCAGGGTCTTGGCCCAGTGCACGATGCCGACACCGATGCCGAGCATTGCGAAGGCCGTACCGAGGCCGAGCAGCAGGTTCTGCAGCCGGACCGTGGAGATGGGAGTGTCCGGGCCGATCTGGCCGACCACGAAGTAGCCCACGAAGAACAGCAGCGTACCGACGATCGAGAGACCGAAGAGGAAGGCGACCTGTCGCTCGGCGCGCTTGGCTGCCCGGGGGTCCTCGTCCGCGAGCCGCGGCCGGTGCGGCGGGAGGCCGGGGTTGTCGAGGGCAAATGTGCCCGACTCCTCTACACCGGCGTGCTCAACGGCCCCCGGGTGCTCCGGGCCTCCGTGGCTTTGCTCAGACATAGATCTGAATCCTTTGCTTGAGTGATGGTGACGTTGTGTGTGGTCGGCGCCCCCACGGCGCCGTCAAATCAGGAGGACCTGGAGGTCAGCCAGACCATGAAGCCGACGAGGACGGCAAGTCCGCCGGTCCAGACCAGCAGGCCTTCGGACACCGGGCCGAGGGAGCCCAGCGATGCGCCGCCCGGGGAGCCCTGGCTCTCGATCTCCTTCAGGAAGGCGATGATGTCCCGCTTGTCCTCCGGCTTCAGGTTCGCGTCACTGAAGACCGGCATGTTCTGCGGGCCCGTGGCCATGGCCTCATAGATGTGCTTCTCCGTGACGTTGGCCAGGTCCGGCGCGAACTTGCCGCGGGTCAGCGCGCCACCCGAGGCGGCCGAGTTGTGGCACATGGCGCAGTTGACGCGGAAGAGCGTGCCGCCATTACCGAGGTCCACGTCCTCGTGGTCGGTGTCGAGGTACTGATCCTCCGGGAGGGCGGGGCCCGCACCGAGGGAGGAGACATAGGCGGCCAGCTGCATGGTCTGCTCGTCGCTGAACTGGTTCGGCTTGGCCTGGGCCTGGGGGCCCTGCATCTGCATCGGCATGCGCCCGGTGCCGACCTGGAAGTCCACGGAGGCAGCGCCCACGCCGATCAGGGTGGGGCCGTCCTCGGTACCGACCGCGTCCATGCCGTGACAGGTGGCGCAGTTGGCATTGAAGAGCTTCTCGCCCTCGGTGATGTCTTCAGCGCTGTACGTCGAACCCGTGGTGGCAGCCTGGGCCTGGTTCATGGTGCTCGCGACGGAGTAGAGGCCGCCGGTGATGAGAAGCCCCAGAAGCAGCAGCGCGAGCCCGGCGATGGGGTGGCGCCGTTTCTGTGAAAGTGCCTTCACGGTTGGTTCCTAACGTTTCTTGTTGACCGGACGAGGGTGACGGTCCGAATCCGGTCTTCCTCGGTGTGGTGCGGGCGTGCCTGAGGGTGGTGCGGGCTATTTCAGGAAGTAGACGATGGCGAAGAGGGCGACCCAGACGACATCGACGAAGTGCCAGTAGTAGGACACGACGATGGCTGAGGTGGCTTCGTGGTGTCCGAAGCGCTTGGCCAGGTGGGCGCGGCCGATGATGAACAGGAACGCGACGAGTCCACCGAACACGTGGATGGCGTGGAAGCCGGTGGTGATGTAGAAGGCGGAACCGTACGCATTGGCGTCGATCGTGACGCCATGAGAGACCAGCACGGCGTACTCGTAGCACTGGACGGAGACGAAGATGGCTCCCATGATGAAGGTCACGACGAACCACTCGATCATGCCCCACCTCTTCAGGGAGAAGATCCCGCCGGTGCGGCGCGGCTGAAGGCGCTCGGCAGCGAACACGCCGGCCTGGGCCGTGAAGGAGCTCGCCACCAGAATCAGGGTGTTCACGAAAGCGAGGGGGACGTTCAACGTCTCGGTGCTTTCGGACCATAGTTCAGGCGAGGTCGACTTCAGCGTGAAGTACATGGCGAAGAGCCCGCCGAAGAACATGATCTCGCTAGAGAGCCAGACCATGGTGCCTACTTGCACCATATTGGGTCGGCTGGGGAGTCCTGTTGCGGGCCTGGGGAGGGCATGGGTTGCAGTCGTCACCCAGCCATTATGGCCCTAAAACGGTCCCCGTCTCCAATGCGACGAACGTTTCGGCGTTTCCTGTTCTTCCCGGATGGGGTGATCTCCCATGAACTTCGATCCTCACGGTCAGGAGATTCGCAGGTTCGCAGGTCAGTCGACGGTTGTTTGGCGGTTTTCCGAGAGTTACGTCCCATCAGTATGCCCTAATGATGCCAAGTAGGGGAGGGGCGTGGGCGGAGGGGGAAGTCCCCATGGCTCTCCGGTCCCACGGCGGTCCGATTGTGTGGTGCAGCGCGGTCGGTGGAGCAACAGTGGAGCAACAGTGATGCGTAGTCCACGGTGTTCGATCTGACCGGCGATAGCATGATCCGCGTGAGTACATCGATCCCTGCCCCCCAGTCCCTCTCATGGCCCTACATCTTCGGGCGGCTCGTGTCCCGCAGGGATCTGAGCACTGACGCGGCCATGTGGGCCATGCAGGAGATCATGTCCGGCAATGCCACGGACGCTCAGATCGCCGGTTTCCTGGTGGCGTTGGCCTCCAAGGGGGAGACGGTCGAGGAGTTGCTGGGGCTCACCCAGGTCATGCTGGACAACGCGGTACACCTGGAGGTGCCGGGGGAGACCCTGGACATCGTCGGCACCGGCGGGGACAAGCTCGGCACCGTCAACATCTCCACCATGTCCTCCCTCGTGGCGGTCGGTGCCGGGGCCACGGTGGTCAAGCACGGCAACCGCGGGGCCTCCTCGACGGCGGGTGCGGCAGACGTGATCGAGGCACTCGGTGTCGACCTCTCGTTGTCGGTGGAGAAGGTGGTGGAATGCGCCACCTCAGCCGGCATCACCTTCCTGTTCGCCCAGGGGTACCATCCGTCGATGAAGTACGTGGCCCCCGCGCGCAAGCAGCTGGGTGTGCCGACCGTCTTCAACTACCTGGGCCCTTTGACCAATCCCTCCGGCGTCCGCGCGCAGGCCCTGGGCTGTGCGAGTGAGCGGATGGCGCCGCTGCTGGCCGGCGTCCTGGCAGACCGCGGCCTCCGGGGGCTGGTGTTCCGGGGCAGTGACGGACGGGACAAGATCACCACCTCCGGCCCCTCCACCGTCTTCGAGGTGCGGGAGGGCGCTGTGACCGAGCACGTGCTGCAGCCGCAGGACTTCGGGATCCCACTGGCCTCGGTGGAGGCCCTCGCCGGTCAGGACGGTCAGCACAATGCCGGGATCGTGCGGGAGCTGCTGGCCGGCCGGTCGGGCCCGGTCCGGGATGCGGTGCTCCTGAATGCCGCGGCTGGACTCACGGCCTTCGACACCTCGGCCGAGGGGCCGCTCCTCGACAGGATCGCGGCCAATATGACGCGAGCTGCGGAGTCCATCGACTCCGGGGCCGCTCAGCGGGTGCTGGAGACCTGGGTGCAGATCTCACACTCCTAGGCGTACCCGGCCGCGGCTACTGCTCGATCACTGCTCGATGTTCTCGAACCCGAGGGCGAACCCCTCTTCGAGGTCATGCCGCGAGTAGGCGCGGAAGGCCAGCATCGTCTCGGTGTCCCGGATGCCGTCCACCTTGGACATCTGATCGGCGATGACATCGGCCAGGTCGTCGTACTGGCGCAGCCGCACCATGGCGACCAGGTCCCAGTTGCCCGTCACCGAGTACACGGAGGTCACTCCGTCCAGGTCCGCCAGCTGCTCGGCGCATTCCGGGATACGGTTCGGGTCGGTCTTGATCATCACGAATGCGGTCACCATGGGGGAACCTCCTGTGGGCTCGGTGGGTGGTGCGGTGGAGGGGCTGTGGCCATCCTATGACTGCTGCGGCGGCCGTCCGCGCCGCCATCGCAGGATCAGCGCTGTGACGCCCCGCCGTCCGAGCAGGAAGACACCCAGGACGCCAGCCGTCACCAGTTGGAAGGATAGGGCCGCGGAATCTCCCAGGGCGACCCGGAGCAGGAGCCCGCCGACCACGGTCACCAGCCACACCACGACGCCGGCAGGCCAGACCCTGGCCCAGGTGCGGTGCGGGCGGGTGAGCGCGGTGGCCACGGCCCAGGCGGCCAGGAACGGCAGTGCGGTCAGCAGGAGGCCGCCGAGGTCCATCCCCGACTCGTGGGTGCGCCGTCCGAGCGCGGTGAAGAGGATGATCAGCAGGACGTCCACCGCCCCTCCGATCCACGGTCCCGACGATCGGGCGGCGGAGGAGGTGGGGGAGACAACGTGTGGCGCGGGGGAGGACGGCATCTGCCCAGCCTACCTCCATCTCAAAGAACAACGTTCTGACCTTGTGGGTCAGTGAACAATGGCTTAGGCTTGTGGAATGTTCGTGATGACGATGGACCAGCGGGCCTCCAGTGGCGGCCCCGACCGGGTGGCGGCGCTCGTCGAGGGTCTGAATGTGCCGTCGGCCCATGGGATCCTCCGCCCCTTCCAGCGGACGGCGGGGGACGAGGTCCAGGGCGTGGTGGAACACGCGGACACCGCCGTGGGCATCGCCCTCTCGGCGGCCCGCTCCGGGCACTGGAGCGTGGGCATCGGGGTGGGGCCCGTACGGCTTCCCCTGCCGGCCGAGACGCGCGCCGGGGCGGGGCCGGCCTTCGAACACGCCCGCGAGGCCGTGGAGCGGGCCAAGCACTCGCCCGGGCGCGTGGCCGTGGCCGGCCAGGTGCCGGCGGAGGGCCCGGACGTGAACCACGTGGGGGAGCTGTTGGAGGCCACCGAGGCCAGTCTGCAGCTGCTCGCCGAACTCGAGTTCCGGCGCAGCGCGGAAGGCCAGGAGGCCGGGCGGTGGGTGGACGCCGGCAAGACCCAGCGCGAGGCCGCGGAGGAGCTGGGGGTGAGCCAGCAGGCCATCAGCTCCCGGTTGCGCAGTGGACTGTGGGGTGAATCCCGGCGTCTGGCGTCCGTGGTGTCGGGCATGCTGGAGCGCGTCGACCGGCTGGTCGCGGGGGAAGACCAGAAAACGGAACCGAGGGGGCAGGCATGATGGAACCGGCGGGCCTCGCCATGGTCCTGCTCCTGCTCCTGCTGGCAGGCGTGCTGGGGGTGCCGCAGTTCTCCCAGCGGTTCCGGGGGACGGCCGGGCACCCGCAGTCGATCCTCTACACCTCAGCGGTGATCCAGTTGCTGCTGCTCGGCACGGCGGCGGCACTGGCCGAGGCCTCCGGTGGTGGCGCGGGGTGGGTCCTGGTCGGTCCGCTGGCGGTGGTGGCCGCCACGGCGGGCGGCGGCGCACCGACCACGGCGATCCTCCAGCTCTCCTTCAACGCCTCACACCCCGAGCATCAGCGGGTGCTGACCGGTCCGGACGGGCAGAAGATCTTCAACGAGGAGCTCGAGGCCCAGCCCGTGCTGCGGGGCGGCGCCTGGATCGGTGTGCTGGAACGGTTGGCCGTCGCCTCCACGTTGATCATGGGCTGGCCGGAGGGGCTCGCGATCATCCTGGCCGTCAAGGCCTTGGGGCGGTACGCGGAGCTGGGCAAGTCCGGCGCTGCCGAGCGGTTCATCCTCGGCACGTTCTCCAGCCAACTGTGGGCCTGCGCCTGCGTCGGCGTGGCCGTCCTGCTGGCCTGAGGCCATGGCCATGGCCTCGGGCGTAGGCCGTTGACCCGAGGTGAGAACGGGCTCAGGCGACGCCGGACGCGGCGGCCGAGTGGCCGGCGTCGTGCCCCTGTCCCTCCTGCCAGCGGCGCCAGCCGGCATACGAGCCGTCCAGCTCGGTGACCGTGAAGCCGGCGCGGCGCAGGGCGGAGGAGGCCACCGAATTGCGGACCCCCGTCTGGCAGTACGTGACGATGGTCCCCTCGCGGGGGAGCGAGTCCTGGTTCCACAGGACACGGCCGGCGTTGAGCTGCCGGGAGCCGGCGATATGCCCGGCGGCGTGTTCGCCCCGACCACGGACGTCCAGCAGCAGCACGCGGTCCGTGGAGGCGAGCTCGGCGGGGGAGACGACGGCCGGGGTGACGGCCGGGAGCCCCTCGATCGAGGGGAGGTAGCCGACCACCCGGTCCAACCCCACGCGGATGAGGTGGTCCCAGTAGTCGCCGGCCTGTTCCGCGTCTGCGGCCAGCAGGACGATCGGCGTGGAATCGCGCTCCGGATCATAGGCCCAGGCCCCGTGGCTGGCGGCCTTGCCGGGGTTCGGCAGGGACAGGGACCGGGGCACGCTTCCGGAGTGGACGGCCTCCACCGGGCGGGTGTCCATCAGCACGAGGGAGCCGTCCTCGACGCCGGCGGCCACGGTGGTGGCGTCCATCTCAGCCAGTGGCCCACGGGCACCGAGCACCGCCGGGCCCTGCCGGTTCTGGTGCTTCATCCGGCCGAAGTAGGCGGGGGCGTCGGGCTGGCCGTCCAGCAACTCACGGATGAACCCCTGTTCGTCCCCCAGCGCCAGATACGGTCCCCACCAGGAGTACAGGCGTTCGTAGCCCACGGAGGTCGAGGGCAGGGAACCCAGCGCCTTGCCACACGCGGACCCCGCCCCGTGGCCCGGGAACACCTGGAGGTGGTCCGGCAGGCGCAGGAAGACGTCCCGCAGGGAGCCATACAGCTGGCGAGCCCCCTCATACCGGGTGTCCACACCGCCCGCCGCCTCGTCCAGCAGATCCGGGCGTCCCAGGTCACCCGAAAAGACGAAATCACCCGAGAGCAGGTAGCCCGGCTGGTCCGTCACGGCGCCGTCGGTGACGAGGTAGGACAGATGCTCCGGGGTGTGGCCGGGGGTGTGCAGGGCCGTCAGGGTGAGGTTCCCCACGGTGATGGTGTCACCGTCGGAGAGCCGCTCAGCCTCGAAGGCGTACTGCCAGTCGGCACCGCCCTCGGCGGAGACGGACAGGGTGGCCCCGGTGGCGGCGGCGAGTTCCCGGGACCCGGAGAGGAAGTCGGCGTGGATGTGAGTCTCCGTGACGGCGGTGATGCTCATCGAGTTCCGCGCGGCGAGGTCCAAGTAGACCTGGATGTCCCGGCGGGGGTCCACCACGATCGCCTGTCCGGCCGCCTGGCAGCCGATCAGGTAACTGGCCTGAGCGAGGTCGTGGTCGTAGATCCGTTCCAACAACATGGCGCGCTCCTAGAGGGGGACGGCTACCAGATTAGTTCAGGGTGCGGGTGGCTGAGGAGGTCCGGAGTGCGGTCGGTTGGTGGTGACCGGTGTCCACCTCGGTGGTGACGGCGAAGTGGTCCGAGGCATGCCGGCCGGTGTGGCCGGTGCCGGTGAGGTCCACCCGGGTGGCCAGGGGCTCACCGCGGCGTCCGTAGACCCAGTCCCGGATGAACAGGTAGTCGATGCGCCGTGGGGGAACGGACTCGGGACGCTGGATGCCCACGCCCCGGGCTGTCTCCAGGAACCAGGCGGAGTCCGCCGAGGTGGTGTGCCCGGCCGTGCCGTCTCCGGCGTGCTCCCAGGCGTCCACCCAGTAGGTCCCGGCGGAGCCCAGGGGCTGCAGGCCGGTGAGGTAGCGGATCACCGAGGATTCCGGGACGGTGTTCAGGTCACCGCCCAGCACGAGTAACGGTTCGCGGTCCGCCAACCGTTGCCGGAGGCTCTCGGCCCAGCGAACGGCATGCAGCATCTGTTGCTCGCGCTCGTAGGCGCGGTCCCCGCCCCAGACCCCGTGCAGGTTCACGACGGCGACCGCCCGGCCGGGTGCCTGCCGCACCTGATCGGCAGGGCCGGACTGGGCGGTGCCGGGCTGGGCGGGGTCGGACGGCGCCTCGGCGAACACGGCCCAGCTGCCCTGGGGGACCGGCAGGTAGTCCTCGAACCCGGGGACCGGCGGCAGGGTTCCGGCCTCCTCCAGGACGAGGGACGGCCCGTGTAGGATGCCCAGCCCGGAGCGGTCGGTGGTGTGTGGTCTCGGCGCGGTGAGGGGGGCCGCCTGGGCCACAGCCAGCCCGGTGGCGGCCGTCAGGGTGTCCAGATAGGCGGAGGAACGACCGTGCTCAAAGGGCAGTTCCTGCAGGAGCACCAGATCCGGTGCCGAGGCGTTCAGTCCGGCGGCGGCTGTCAGGGCGCGGCCGGTGCGGTCCTGATCGTCGTGGAGGACGTTGAAGGTGGTGATGGTGAGGGTACCGGGGTCGGGGTTCGCTCGATCGGGCACGCTCCTCAGCCTAACAATGCCCGGGACGCCCCCGGTCCACCACGGCGGTTAGGGTGAGTGGATGACCTCCCAGAACACGCTCCAGGTGACCACGATCACCCTGGGCGATACCGCGTACCAGACCATCCCCCTCGTGCTCGGCGGCAACACCTTCGGCTGGACCTCGGATCGGGAGGCCTCCTTCGCGGTGCTGGACGCCTTCCTGGAGGCCGGCGGCACCTTCATCGACACCGCGGATCTCTACGCCGTCTGGGCCGGTGACGGCACCGGTGGCGACTCCGAGAAGGTCCTGGGGGAGTGGATCGCCGCCCGCGGCAACCGTCACCAGGTGGTCCTGGCCACCAAGATGGGTGGCCTGGCCCCGTACGACAACCAGCAGCACGAGTCCGTCCTGGCTGTGCTGGACGCCTCACTGCAGCGCCTGAAGACCGATTACGTGGACGTCTTCTACAGCCACTATGACGATGAGGACGTCTCCATCGAGGAGCAGGCCAGGACCTATGACGGACTGGTGGCGTCCGGCAGGGTCCGCCACATCGCCCTGTCCAACTACTCGCCCGAGCGCATGCGCACCTGGTTCGAGTACGCCACCGCCCACGGCCTGGCCGTGCCGGCCGCGATCCAGCCCCAATACAACCTGGCGCACCGCAAGGACTTCGAGCAGTCCTACCTGCCGATCGCCCGTGAGTTCGGCGCTGCCACGTTCCCGTACTTCGCCCTGGCCTCCGGATTCCTCACCGGCAAGTACCGCACCGCGGCAGACCTGGAGGGCGCGGCCCGCGAGCGCATGGCCGGCGGTTATGCCACCGAGGCGGGCTTCGCCCTGGTGGACGAGTTGGTGCGGGTGGCTGAGGCCCGCGGCGTGGAGCCGGCCTCGGTGGCGTTGGCCTGGCAGTTGGCCCGGGGCGTCACCGCCCCGATCGCCTCCGCCTCCCGGCCCGACCAGCTGGACGCCCTGGTGGCGGCCGGCTCCCTCGAGCTGACCGAGTCGGAGGTGCGGGCCCTGGACGGCGCCTCCCAGCCGTTCGCCTGAATCGACACGGGGCCGGTCCGGCTACGGGCTGCCGACCTCGCGCAGACCCTCGACCCCGTGGCGGTAGACCGCCTCGCGGGTGCGCTCCGCGGCGGCGTCCATCGTGGCGGCGAGCTCGGGGTGGTCCGCCCGCTCGGCGGGGATGAGCAGGAGGCGGGCCGGTTGTCCGCCGTGGTGCGGGGTGATCAGGGTCGGTGCGTACTCGGCGTCGCTGACCTCGAAGTCCCCGGCGGTATCCGCGGCGCTGCCGCCGATCTCGGTGAAGGTGAACTGGAACAGCGCGCCCTCGTAGGTCCCCGGCCGCCCGAGCTCGTGGTGTGCCATCAGATTCCCGGCCCCGTAGACGACCCAGGTGTCGTTGACGCGGTCCGCCGGCTGGACCCAGTGGGCGTGCTGGCCGAAGACCAGGTCTGCCTCGCCGGAGGCCGTCACCTCCTCCACGAACGCGAGTTGCTCGGCATTGGGTTCCGTCTGGTATTCGTCGCCCGCGTGCAGATGGACGAGCACGACGTCGGCCCCGGCCTCCCGTGCCTGCCTCGCCTGCTCCACGGCACGGCCGGCATCCAACATCCCGACGGACCACTCGCGGTCCGCCGGCACGGGCACGCCATTCAGGCTGAACGTCTGGGAGACGATGCCCACGGTCACCGGCCCGGCTTCTGTTTCCACGGTCTGCAGGAACGACTCCTCGGCGTCCTGCTGGCTGCGATAGCTGCCGACCGTCTTGATCCCGGCCGACTCGTGGACGTCGAGGCTGCGCACCAGACCGTCCCAGCCGGCGTCGAGGGTGTGGTTGGACGCCGTGGTGCACACATCGAAGCCGGTCTGCGCGAGAGTGGCTGCGATCTGCGGGGGTGCGGCGAAGAGGGGGTAGGAGCCGTACGGCCCGCCTTCCTCGGCGTACGGCACCTCCGCGTGGCAGATGGCCAGGTCAGCGGAGGAGACATACTCCCTGATGGAGGCCAGCTGGGGGTCGAAGTCCAGGGCATCCGCACCGGTCTGGCCGGCGGTGGCGGCATCCATCCGGGCGCTGTCCCAGAGATCGTCGTGCCAGAGCAGATCCCCCGAGACGTTCACGGTGAACTCACGCGGTCCCCGTGGTTCAGCACTGGGGGAGGACGGCTGGGAACCGGCGGAGGACGGCTGGGAGTCGGGGGCGGAGGTCTCGACGCCGCATCCGCTGACCATCAACACGCCGGCCGCGATTGCGGACCGTGCGGTCCACCGGACGGCGGGATGGGGCAGGGCCGGGGCCGAGAGACGGGGCATGGGTCCATCGTGCGTCATCCGGTGCCCGGGACGCGGGACATGGATCCACGAGGCAGGCGGCGGGTCGGCGCCTGGCGCGTCAACGCCGTGGTGACTCCTCATCCTCCTGGCGCCCGGGCCCCGCGTCCTGCAGGCTGACGCGGCAACCGCCGAGGAGTGCGAAGGGCTCCAGTCGCGCCTCGCCCCGTGCTCCCCAGGCGTCCAGGATGCCTTGCAGCATCGAGGCATGCAGACCGCAGACCGAGGCCGGGTCCTCCCGGGCCTGTTCGAGCAGGGGGCAGGTGCGCAGTTCGAGGTCCTCTCGGCGCTCGACCGCGGCGAACCCGTGGTCGCTCATGACCCGCCCCAGGGCGGATCGCAGGGTGTTCCGGGTCGAGGTCCGGCCCATCACCGGCCCGGGTGCGGGGCCGGCGATGCGCCGCCCCCATTCCTCGCCCACCTGCTGGCGGAACTCCGGATGGGACCCGGCCGTCACCAGCAGGGCGGAGGTCAGCTCGGGGGAGACTGCCCCGTCGGGGCCGGCCACCGCCTGCCGACCGGCCGGCGTCGCGTGGTAGTTCAGGGACGGCCGTCCGCGCCGCCGGGTCACCTCAGAGGTTGACTGCACCAGGGCTTCGGACTCCAGTGCCGTCAGGTGGTGGCGCACCGAGTTCGCGTGGACGCCGAGCCGCCCGGCGATGGCAGCCACCGTGAGTCCCTCGGTCCCGGAGCCGTCCACCAGCCTCAGGACCCGGAGCCGAGCCCGGCTGAGCGGATGGGGCCGGGGGAGCGGTGCCGGACCATCGGTGGACGTCATGAATCCAGTCTACTTATTAAACACGAAGCAATCTGGATAAAATGGTCGGGTCTGCTGATCCGCACTGCCAAGGAGACCCGATGGACCCGCTGAAGAAAGAACTTCCGCTCACCGAGGCCGGCGAGGACGTCGTCCTGGACGCGCGGACCATCCCGCATGCCATCCGTCACGGAGCAGTACTCGGTGCCCTGGACCAGTTGAAGCCCGGGAAATCCATGGTGCTGGTCGCACCCCATGACCCGCTGCCGCTGTTGAAGCAGATGAACCAACGGTTCGGTGACTCGGTCTCGGTGGGCTACGAGTCAAAGCAGCCGCAGGAGGTGCGGGTCCGGTTGACCAAGACCGCGCCGTGACCGGTCAGTCGCCTCAACCGCCTCAACCTCCTCAGCCGCCTCCGGTCACCGTCCGAAGCCCGGCCCGCCGCCGCTCACCCTGGCGCGACTATCCCGTGCTCCTGTGGCTGGTGGCCGCCGTGGTGGTGGCTCTGGTCCACCGCTCCGTGCCGTCCTCCGGATGGCTGCTCGTCCATCTGGTCCTGCTCGGAGCGCTCGGGCATTCGATCCTGGTCTGGAGCATGTACTTTGCCCAGGCCCTGTTGAAGGCACCCCTCCGGGCGGCGCACCTGACGGCACAGAACACCCGCCTCGCGGCGCTGATGGGTGGCACCCTGATGGTCCTCATCGGGTACCCCTCGGGCTGGTGGTGGCTGGTCCTCACCGGGGCCGCCGTGGCCGTAGGCGCCGTCCTCTGGCACGGGGCGGCGCTCTGGCGGATGCTGCGGGACTCCCTGACCGCCCGGTTCCGGGTCACCATCCACTACTACGTGGCCGCCGCGGTCTGCCTGGCGGCGGGGGCGACTCTCGGGGTGCTGTTGGGGCGGGGGCCCGCCGATCCCTGGCACAGCCAGTTGTTGCTATCCCATTCGATGCTCAACCTGCTCGGCTGGGTCGGGCTCACCGTGACGGGCACCCTGGTGACGTTCTGGCCCACCCTGTTGCGCACCCGCATGGATGACCGGGCGGCGCGGCTGGCCGGTCAGGCCCTGCCGGTGTTGCTGACCGGGCTGGCGGTCCTCGTGACCGGCGGACTCACGGGGTTGCGGTCGGTGGCGTTGACCGGACTGTTCGTCTATCTGCTGGGACTGTTGTGGTGGGCCCGCGCCCTGATCCGGCCGCTACGGGCCAAACCCCCGAGGGAGTTCTCCGCGGCCTCGGTGGGCTGCGCCCTCGTGTGGGGCGTGGTGGGGATCAGCTGGGTCGGCTGGTTGCTGGCTTTCGGCCAGGACTGGGAGAGCCTCGGTGCCGGCTACGCCCCGGTCTCCAGCGTGTTCGCCGCCGGCTTCGCGGCGCAGCTGCTCCTCGGGGCCTTGAGCCACCTGGTGCCCACCGTGCTCGGGGGCGGCCCGAAGGCTGTGCGCGCCGCGCTGGACGTCCTCAACCGCGCTGCGACGGTGCGAGTGGTGGTCGTCAACGGCGGTTTGGCGCTGTACCTGCTGCCCGTGCCCAGCTGGGTGCGGGTGACCGTGTCGGCGGTGATACTCGTGGGGCTGGCGGTCTTCATCCCGCTGTTGGTCGCAGCCATCCGGGCGAGCCTGAAGGCCCGGCGGGACACGGCGGCAGGGACGCCGCCGGTGCGGCGGGAGCTCCCGCGGCTCTGGTCCGCCCGGCAGCTGCTGGCAGGTGCGGCCGTCCTGATCCTGGCCGTGGCCACCGGGATCGGTCTGGACCCCACCGCGGTGGGTCTGAACACCACGGGTGGCTCGGTGAGCGCGGGGGAGGAGGCGGGGACGGGCGCGAGAGTCCAACCGACGGGCGAGACCGTGCACGTGGACATCTCCGCGCATGACATGGCGTTCTTCCCGAACCGGGTCTCCGTCCGGGCGGGCGACCGTCTGGTGCTCACCGTCACGAATGACGATGCCACCAACACCCACGACCTCTCCGTGGGCGGTGAGCGTACCCCGCGACTGGCGCCGGGGGAGGCGGCCGAACTGGACGTGGGGGTGGTGTCCGGTCCGCTGGAGGGGCTGTGCACCATCGCCGGGCATGCCGCGATGGGCATGACCTTCGCTGTGGACGTCGACGGCGGCGCGGCGGCCGGCAGCGAGGGGCACGGGCATGCGGAGGGCCAGTCTCCGGCACCGTTCATCCCGCCCCGACCCGGGGCGGAGCTGGTAGACCACGTGGACCCGGTCCTGGAGCCGCTCGGTGAGGCCCGGGTGCACGAGGTCACGCTGACGGTCACCGAGGTCCCGCTCGAGGTGGCCCCTGGCCAGTGGCAGACGCGGTGGACCTTCAACGGCGGGAACGTGGGGCCGACCCTGCACGGGCGGGTCGGGGACGTGTTCGAGGTGACCCTGGTCAATGACGGCACGATCGGACACTCGGTGGACTTCCACGCCGGGGCGCTGGCGCCGGACGGGCCGATGCGGACCATCCAGCCCGGGCAGAGCCTGGAGTACCGGTTCACCGCCGAACGGGCGGGGGTCTGGATGTACCACTGTGCCACCGAGCCCATGAGCGCCCACATCGCCGCCGGCATGCACGGTGCCGTGGTCATCGAGCCGGAGGGTCTGGACGAGGTGGACCGCAGTTACGTGCTGGTCCAGTCTGAGCTGTACCTCGGCAACGATGCCGGTGCGGCAGACGAGGCCACCGAGGTCGAGGCGACCAAGGTGCTGGCACAGACCCCGGACCGGGTGGTGTTCAACGGGATCGCCAACCAGTACGACGCGTCCCCGTTGACCGCACGGGTGGGGGAGCGGGTCCGGTTCTGGATGCTCAACGCCGGACCGAACGAGGCCTCGAGCCTGCACGTGGTGGGGGGACAGTTCGACACCACCTACCTGGAGGGCGCGTATCACCTCGACCGGGGCGAGGACGCCTTCGGCCACACCGGAAACGGTGCCCAGGCCCTGGCGCTGCAGCCGGGCCAGGGCGGCTTCGTGGAGTTGGTCTTTCCCGAGGCCGGCCATTATCCGGTGGTCTCGCATGTGATGTCCGATGCGGAGAAGGGGGCCCACGGGGTGGTTGAGGTCACACCATGATGCCTATGCTCGGGCTACGCCCACTGATTCGGAGGACACCATGGCCCTCGTGCCGAACAACTCGCTGATCACCCCGACGCCTGAAGAGGGTCGCGAACTGGCGATCATGCTGGCCCGCAAGACCATCGGTGCGATCCAGCCAGACGAGAACGTCCGCAAGACCTTACGACCGGCGTACGCCACCGACGCCGACTCGCTGACGGCCGCCGGACACGTGGTGGCGATCGAGTTCGCCACCGTGGCCGCGGCGAACAACTACTGGCGCGGCTGAATCCCGGTAGGCCCCATCATGCTTCAGTCGAGTCCGCTGCAGCCGGATCGCCTCTACTTGACATAATGTGGGTTATCGGCGTTCCTGGTCGGGTCCGGAAGAGGGGTCTTCCGCCTGCTTCCTGCCTACTTCAACTCCACGAACATCACATGGGTGTCACTGGACCCCACGTTGTGTCCGATGTGGTTCTGCGCCGGAAGCCACTGCGCCCGATGCGCGCCCAGTGACACCGGGTGGACGGTCCCGCCCACGGTGATCTCCCGCTCGAAGTCACTCAACGTGATCATCACGCTGTCACCGTGGTGGTGCTCGTGCGTGATGGCGCCAGGTGTGTCCCGGTACTCGAGCACCCTGACCCGCTCGTTCTCGAACACGACGGCGTAGAGGTCGCCATCCGTGACGGTTGGATCCTGTTCCATGACATCTCCGATGTGGATCGCTGGGTGGGAAAAAGGTAGGCCCGGCTGGCCGCGGACGCAAGGCTTCCAGCGCGGTCAATCCACCGCCCCTGACCACTCCGCTTGATCACTCCGCTTGATCACCCCGCTGACCACCCCGCTGACCACCCCGCGTGATCACCCCGCGTGATCACCCCGCGTGATCACCCCGCGTGATCACCCTTGACCGCTGTTTGAACACTCGTTTAGTCTTTTGAACATGCGTTCAAGGACCGATGACCAGACCACCAAGGCCCGTCTCCGCGATGCCGCGATCCTGCGGTTCGCGCAGGATGGGCTGGAGGCCACGGTCCGATCCATCGCCGCGGACGCCGGGGTCAGTGCGGGGCTGATCATGCATCATTTCGGCTCCCGGGCCGGGCTGCGCCAGGCCTGCGACGACCACGTCCAGGCCGTCATCCGGGACGGCAAGTCCGAGCTGATGGCACCGACCGGTGCGCCCTCGGCGATGTTGGCCCACCTGGCGCAGCTCGAGGGCTACGCGCCCCTCGTGGGCTATGTGCTGCGCTGCCTGCAGGCGGGCGGGGTCCTCACCGCCCACCTGATCGAGGGCATGGTCGCGGACGCCGTCGAGTACCTCGACCAGGGGGTGGCAGCGGGCACCCTCTCCCCCAGCCGCGACGAGGCGGCGCGGGCCCGGCTGCTCACCGACTTCGCCCTCGGCTCGCTCCTGCTGAACCTGCCCGCCGGCAGGGACCCGCTCGACCTGGACGCACTGCCCGGGTGGTTCACGGCCTACACAGAACGGATCCTGCTGCCCACCCTCGAACTCTTCACCGAGCCCCTGCTCACGGACTCCTCACTCCTGGACGCCTATCTGGCGTCCTGACCCAAGGACCACGCCATGACCACGCCCCACCCGAGCTCCCACCCTCCCGCCCCGGACACCCTCGCCATCGAGGCCCGGGACCTCGTCAAGACCTTCGGCACCACCCGGGCCCTGGACGGCCTCGACCTCTCCGTCCCCACCGGGCAGGTCACCGGATTCCTCGGCCCGAACGGTTCCGGCAAGTCCACCGCCATCAGGGTGTTCCTCGGCATGCTCCGGGCCGACTCCGGATCCGCCCGGGTACTGGGCCGCGATGCCTGGTCCGAGCAGGTGGCCGTCCACCGGCGGCTGGCCTACGTCCCCGGGGACACCAGCCTGTGGCCGAACCTGACCGGGGGTGAGGCCATCGACATCCTGGCCCGCCTGGGCGGGACGGGCCGTGGCAGGCATCGCGCAGGCCACCGGGCCCGGCGGGACGAACTCTTGGAGCGCTTCGAGCTGGACCCGAGCAAGAAGGCCCGCACCTACTCCAAGGGCAACCGCCAGAAGGTGGCACTCGTCGCCGCCCTCGCCTCTGATGCGGAACTGTTCGTCCTCGACGAGCCGACCTCCGGTCTGGACCCGCTGATGGAGGCGGTCTTCACGGACGAGATCCGGACGCTCCGCCAAGGCGGGAAGACCGTCCTGCTCTCCAGCCACATCCTGGCCGAGGTGGAGAAGCTCTGTGACACCGTCACCATCATCCGCGCCGGCCGGAGCGTCGAGAGCGGCACGCTCGCCGAGATGCGTCACCTCACCCGGTCCACCGTCAGCGCCACCCTGGAACAGAGGCCCACCGAACAGAGGCCCGACGCCGGCCCGTCCGGTGCCGCGGATCAGTCCGGTTGGGCGGGCCTTCCGGGCGTGCACGACCTCACCGTCGACGGCCACCGGCTGCGCTTCGACGTGGACCACCAGCACCTGACGGACGTCCTCGGGAAGCTCGCCCAGACCGGGGTGCAGAACCTCACGATCGCACCGCCGTCCCTGGAGGACCTCTTCCTGCGCCACTACGGCGACCGGGTGGACGCGCCATGAGTCCCTTCACCGGCACCGGAGCCCTGCTCCGGCTGAACCTCCGGCTGGACCGGACCCGGATCCTGATCTGGACCCTGGCCGTCGGACTGGGCGTCTACGGCTCGGTGTACTCGCTGGTCGAGGCCTTCCCCACCCCGGAGTCGGTCCAGGCCCGCGGCGCACTGCTGAAGAATCCGGCCACCCTGATGATGACCGGTCCCGCCTTCGCCGCGGATGACTACACCTTCGGCGCCATGGTCGCCAACGAGCTGAGCCTGTACGTGTTCCTCACCGCGGGCATCATGGCCATCCTCCTGGCCGTGCGCCACACCCGCGCCGAGGAGGAATCCGGCCGGCTCGAGATGGTCCGGGCCCGGCCGGTGGGCCGCTTCGCCCCCTCCGCCGCAGCCGCATCCACCGTGGCCCTCGCCTGCCTGCTGGTGGGTGCCGCCACCACGGCGGGACTGCTCGCGGTCGGTCACAAGGATCTCGACGCGGCCAGCTGCCTCGCGCTCGGAGCGGGCACGGCACTCACCGGCCTGGTCTTCGCGGCGCTGGCCACCGTGGCCGCCCAACTGACCGAACATGCCCGCTCGGCCACGGGGATGGCGATGGGCGCGCTGGCCGTGGCCTACCTGGTCCGGGGTGTCGGGGACGTCATCCACCCCACGGGATCGTGGCTGTCCTGGTTCTCGCCCTTCGCCTGGGCGCAGCAGACGAGGCTGTTCGTCGAGTTGCGGTGGTGGCCGCTGGCGGTCAGTCTTGCCGTGACCCTCGTGGTCTTCGCCCTGGCGGCTGCTTTGGCCCACCGTCGAGACCTCGGCGCCGGACTGCGCCCGGCCACCGGTGGATCGGCGACGGCGGCCGGTTTCCTCCGCTCCCCCGCCGGCCTGGCGGCGCGGCTCCTACGCGGCTCCGTGATCGCCTGGTCCATCGGCATCCTCTTCTTCGCGGTGGCCATGGGCTCCCTGGCCGACTCCCTGGACGGCATGCTCGAGGAGAACCCGGAACTGGCCCAGTGGATGGCCCTGGAGGGCACCGACCTCACTGCCGAGTTCGCCGGGGTGATCCTGTCCTTTGTGATGATCGCCCCGTTGATCATCGGCGTCTCGGGCGTCCTCACGCTCCAGGCCGAGGAGTCCTCCGGGCGGTCCGAGCTGCTCGTCGTCTCGGGCCGCTCACGTGCAGGGCAGCTGGCGGGGTGGTCGGCCACCGTGGCCGTCCAGCTGGTGGTCCTCACCCTGATCGGCGGGGTGGGCGTGGGCCTGGGCGTCTGGGCCGGCACCGGGCAGGGCCGCTGGATCGGCGAGATGACCGGGGCCGCCGCGGCCTACCTCCCCGCGCTGCTGCTGGTGGCCGCGGTGGCCATGGCCCTGTTCGGGCTGCTCCCCCGGCTGACCGTGCTGGCCTGGGCAGCCGTGGTGTGGATCGCGCTGGCCCTGTTCCTCGGCGGATTGCTGCAGCTGCCCGCGTGGGCCCTGGACCTCTCGCCCTTCAGTCACGTCCCCGCCCTGCCGGCCGCGGGGCTCTCAGCCGCGCAGGCGGCACCCCTGCTGGTGATGACCGGGATCGCCGTGGTGCTGGCCATCGTCGGGGTCCTCGGCTACGGGCGCCGGGACATCGCCTCGCGGTAGCCGTCTAGTGCTCATCCGCCACGAGGAATCCTGAGCATCGTGCGCCGATCGCCCCTGCATGTCCGTCCGGATCCGGGTACATACTGAGGGTGCTCCTTCGCCCAGGGTTAAGGGAGGTCACCGGTGAGTGCTGCATTCGATTTCAACTCGTCCGCCTTCGGCACCTGGATCAACAGCCCGCCAGGGCGGGTCTTCCGCATCATGGCGGGTTCGGTGTTCCTCCTGATCGGACTGCGCCGCCGCAGCACGGTGGCAGGGAAGGCCAGCATCATCTGGGGACTGCTTCCCCTGTCCGCCGGTGTCGGGGACCTCTGCTATGTCAGCGCTGCACTCGGCGGTCCGCTTCGTGGCGAAGAATGTCGCCGCAGCGCCAGGGCCCGCTGAGGTCCGCTCCTGGTCAGGCGCCGATGTATGTAGCCAGGTGCCGGCCGGTCAGGGTCTCCCCCGTGCTGCCCACCCCGGCCACCAACTCGGCCGGCGTACCCTCGAAGACCACCCGGCCGCCGTCGTGCCCGGCCCCCGGCCCCAGGTCCACGATCCAGTCCGCGTGGGCCATCACCGCCTGGTGGTGCTCGATCACCATGACGGTCTTGCCCGAGTCCACGAGCCGGTCCAGCAGTCCCAGCAGGTTCTCCACGTCCGCCAGGTGTAGGCCGGTGGTCGGCTCGTCCAGGATGTAGACCTCCCCCGCCGCGCCCATCTCGTTCGCCAGTTTCAGGCGCTGCCGTTCACCGCCGGAGAGGGTGGTGAGGGGCTGGCCCAGCTTCAGGTATCCGAGCCCGACGTCGGCCAGGCGCACCAGGATCTTGTGGGCGGCGGGAAGCCGGGCCTCGCCGTCCGAGAAGAAGTCCACGGCCTGGGCCACGGAGAACGCCAGCACCTCGGCAATGTTCTTCTCCCCGAAGGTGTACTCGAGGACGGCGGACTGATAGCGCAGGCCGTCGCAGTCCTGGCACGTGGAGGCCACCGTGGACATGAACCCGAGTTCGGTGTAAATCATCCCGGCGCCCTTGCAGGTGGGGCAGGCGCCCTCGGAGTTCGCGCTGAACAGGGCCGGCTTGACCCCGTTGGCCTTGGCGAAGGCCTTGCGGACGGGCTCCAGCAGCCCGGTGTAGGTTGCCGGGTTGGACCGGCGGGAGCCTTTGATGGCGCCCTGGTCCACCACCACGACCCCCTCGCGCCCGGCCACCGAGCCGTGGATCAGGGAGCTCTTGCCGGAGCCGGCCACGCCGGTCACGGCCACCAGGACACCCAGCGGGAGGTCGACGTCGATGCCCTGCAGGTTGTTGGTCTCCGCGCGGCGGATCTCGAGCTGCCCGGTGGCCTCACGCACCGTGTCCTTGAGGCGCGCGCGGTCGTCGAGGTGATGGCCGGTGAGGGTGTCCGAGGCGCGCAGGCCGGCGAGGTCGCCCTGGTAGGTGATCTGGCCGCCGTCGGTCCCGGCCCGCGGGCCCAGGTCCACCACATGGTCGGCGATCTGGATGGTCTCCGGCTTGTGCTCCACCACCAGCACCGTGTTGCCCTTGTCCCGCAGCTGGCGCAGCAGCTGGTTCATCTTCTGGATGTCATGCGGGTGCAGGCCGATCGTGGGCTCGTCGAAGACGTAGGTCACGTCCGTCAGGGAGGAGCCGAGGTGGCGGATCATCTTGGTGCGCTGGGCCTCGCCGCCGGAGAGGGTGCCGGCGGGGCGGTCGAGGCTGAGGTAGCCCAGGCCGATGTCCACGAAGGAATCCAGGGTCTCGGTGAGGTTGTCCAGCAACGGTCCGACCTCCGGGATCTCCAGCTCCTTCAGCCAGTCGGCGAGGTCCGAGATCTGCAGGGCGCACAACTCCGCGATGTTCCTGGCCCCGCCCCTGCCCTGGATCGTGACCGAGCGCGCCTCGGCCGCGAGCCGGGAGCCCTCACAGTCCGGGCAGGTGGTGAAGGTGATGGCCTGGTCCACGAAGCGGCGGATGTGCGGCTGCATGGCGTCCCGGTCCTTGGCCAGCATGGACTTCTGGATCTGCGGGATGAGCCCGAGGTAGGTGAGGTTGATCCCCTCGACCTTGATCTTGGTGGCCTCGCGGTAGAGCAGATCGTGCTTCTGCTTCTTGGTGAACCTCTTGATCGGCTGGTCCATGTCGAAGTAGCCGGAGCCGGCGAAGATCCGCCCGTACCAGCCGTCCATGGAATACCCGGGCACCGTGAGTGCCCCCTCGTTGAGGGACTTCTCCTCATCGAACAGGGCCGTGAGGTCGAAGTCCGTGACGGAGCCTCGCCCCTCGCAGTGCGGGCACATGCCGCCGAGTCGGTTGAAGGTGGCCTTCTCCGCGATCGTCTTGCCGCCGCGCTGCACCGTGATGGCGCCCGAGGCCGAGACGGAGGGCACGTTGAAGGAGAAGGCGTTGGGCGGGCCGATGTGCGGCGTCCCGGCTCGACTGAAGAGGATCCGCAGCATCGCGTTGACGTCCGTGGCGGTGCCGAGGGTGGACCGTGGGTCGGATCCCATCCGCTCCTGGTCCACGATGATCGCCGTGGTCAGTCCCTCCAACACGTCCACCTCGGGCCGGTCCATGGACGGCATGAACCCCTGGACGAACGAGGAGTAGGTCTCGTTGATGAGCCGCTGCGACTCCGCCGCAATGGTGCCGAACACCAGGGAGCTCTTCCCCGAGCCGGAGACCCCTGTGAAGACGGTCAGCCGCCGTTTGGGCAGCTCGATGCTGACGTCCTTGAGGTTGTTCTGCCGTGCTCCGACCACGCGGATCGTGTCATGCAGGTCGGCGGGGTTCACCGGGCCTCCTGGACTCGGACCATGTTCCCGGCGGGATCCCGGAAGGCGCAATCACGCAGTCCGTAGGGTTGCTCGATCGGCTCCTGGACCACGTCCGCGCCGCCGGCCTGGACCGTCTCGAAGAAGCCGTCGAGGTCATCCGTGGCGAGGTTGATGCCGGCATAGGTGCCCTTGGCCATCATCTCGGTGATCGACTGACGTTCCGCCTCGGTGATGCCGGGGTCCACCGCCGGCGGGGTCAGCACGATCGCGGTGTCCGGCTGGCCGGCCGGGCCGACCGTGATCCAGCGCATGGTGCCCTGGCCGACGTCGAGGCGGACCTCGAAGCCGAGCAGGTCACGGTAGAAGGCCAGGGAGGCCTCGGGGTCATGGTGGGGCAGGAAACTGGAGTGGATGGTGGTGGTCATGGACTCAGCGTAGAACGTGGGACGGTCCGTGCGCTTCTTGATTCCTGACCGGTCGGGTGGCGTGCCGGACCACGCAGGTGGGCAGTCCGTCCGGGTCCCGGCCCGCGCGCTCCCGGTAGACGCTGGGCGGCATCCCCACCAGTTCGGTGAACCGGGTGCTGAAGGTGCCCAGGGAGGAGCTGCCGACCTCGAAGCACACCTCGGTCACGCTCATCCCGCCGCCGCGCAGCAGGGACATGGCCCGCTCGATCCGGCGGGTCATCAGGTAGGAATAGGGCGATTCGCCGTAGGCCCGGCGGAACAACCGGCTCAGGTGACCGGCGGACAGGGCCTCCCCCGCGGCCAGGGCGGGGACGTCCAGCGGCTGCCGGTACTCGCGGTCGATCCGGTCCCGGACCCGGCGCAGGCGCACCAGGTCCTCCAGTGGGATGGGCCGGGGTACCGCGGACGGGCTCAGGCCGGGGTGTCCGTGTTCAGGCTGAAGATGACGCCGCTGCCATCGAGCCAGGTGGCCCACAGCCGGCGCGCCCCGTCCAGCTCTTCGTGACCGGGGGCGTCCGGATCGGCGATCACCCGGTGGACCTGGACCCGGCCGGGCACCTCCGGCAGCGGGCCGAGCACGGTCACGGACACCTCGTCGGCATCATGGCCGATGTACTGGCCGTCCTCCTCGTAGAGGTGCACCTCGGCCTGCTGCTGGTTTCCGTCCAGGGCCCGGTGGAAACACGCGGTGGCCACCGGATCGGCCATGGCGTCGTAGACCCAGCGCTGGCCGAGCACGGAATGTTCCACGGTGCCGATCAGGTGTGGTTCAGCGCCCTCCAGCGGGGCGCCGCGGTAGGCCACCGGAACGTGCAGGACGGTCGCACTGCCCTGACGGCGGACGAGATGGCCCTCCACCCCGACCTCGCCGTCCGGATCGTCATAACGATAGGAGGCGACCCTGAGCAGCTCGCCCTCCCCGGACCAGGGCTGCTGGGCCAGCCAGGATTCCAGGAGCTCCATCTTGGAGGGCACCAGGGTTGCTTGGTAGACGGTAGCCATACCCCCCAGTCTACTCAGGGGTCCGCCCGACTACAGCACAGCGGCCACCCGTGTGGCCTGCTCGATGGCCCGCTTGGCATCCAGCTCCGCCGCCACATCGGCCCCGCCCACCAGCACGACGTCGGCCCCGGCGGCCTGCAACGTCTCGTACAGTTCGCGTTGGGAGACCTGCCCGGCGCACACCACCACGTCATCCACCTCGAGCACGCGGTCGGTGCCGTCGATCCGCAGGTGCAGGCCGGCATCGTCGATCCGGACGTACTGGGCGCCCGTGATGAACTCGACCCCGCGGGCCTTGAGGGTGGCCCGGTGCACCCAGCCCGTGGTTTTGCCCAGCCCGGCTCCCATCTTGGTGGTCTTGCGCTGGACGAGGTGGACGGTCCGGGCCGCGGGTGCGGTCTCCGGTGTGGTGAGGCCGCCACGATCGGTGAAGCCGGGGTCCACCCCCCACTGGCGCTGCCACGATTCGAGGGGCTGGGCGCCGTGGTCTGCGTGGCCCGCACGCCCCGCGTGCTGGGGCTCCGTTAGCAGCTCGGAGACGTCGAATCCGATGCCCCCGGCCCCGATCACGGCCACCCGGGGGCCGCACGTCACCCGCCCGTTTACCACGTCCGGGTAGGCATGGACGTTGGCCCGGTCCGCGCCCGGTATCCCGACCCCGCGCGGCACCACCCCGGTGGCCAGCAGGATCCGGTCGTAGCCGCCGTCGAGCAGTTCCGTGGCGGTGACCCGGTGATCCAGGTGGAGGATCACGCCCGTCTGGGCCAGCCGGGCCTCGAAGTAGCGCAGGGTCTCGGCGAACTCCTCCTTGCCGGGGATCTGGCGGGCCAGCCGGAACTGGCCGCCGATCGCACCGGAGGCCTCGAAGAGCTCCACGTGATGGCCACGTGCCGCGGCCTGGGTGGCGGCGGCCAGGCCCGCCGGGCCGGCGCCGACGACGGCCACCGACTGCGCTGCCGGCTCGGTCGGGGTCGAGGTCGGGGTCAGGGGCAGCAGGGGGCGGTCCGGCAGCGGTGGGAAGTCCGGGTCGGTCTCGCGGCCGGCGCGCGGGTTCACGAGGCAGGAGGCGGGCCGGTTCTGGAAGGTGTGGTCCAGGCACGCCTGGTTGCAGCCGATGCACGAGTTGATCTGCTCGGGTGCGGCCGCGGCGGCCTTGGCCACCCAGTCCGGGTCGGCCAGGAACGGGCGGGCCATGGTGATCAGGTCGGCCTGGTCCTCGGCCAGGACCTGCTCGGCCGAGTGGGGCATGCTGATCCGGTTGGACGCGGCCACCGGGATGGACACCACCTCGCGCACGCGCCGGGTGAAGTCGGCGAAGGCCGCACGCGGCACGGAGGTGACGATCGTCGGCACACGCGCCTCATGCCAGCCGATGCCGGTGTTCAGCAGGCTGGCCCCGGCCGACTCCAGTTCGCGGGCCAGGTCCAGGGTCTCCTGCAGGGTCTGGCCCTGGGGCACGAGGTCCACCATGGAGAGCCGGAAGGTGATGATGAAGTCCTCGCCGGCCGCCGCCCGGATCCGGCGGACGATCTCGGTGGCGAAGCGACGCCGCGCAGCCGGGCTGCCACCCCAGGCGTCCGTGCGCCCGTTGGTCCTCGGGGAGAGGAACTGGTTGATGAGGTAGCCCTCGGAGCCCATGATCTCCACACCGTCGTAGCCGGCCTGGCGGGCGTAGCCGGCGGCGCGGACGAAGTCCTGCACGGTGCGTTCGACCGCCCGGGTGGACAGGGACCGCGGGGTGAACGGGGTGATCGGAGAGGGGCTCCGGCCGGCCCCGACCTGCAACGGGTGGTAGGCATAACGCCCGGCATGCAGCAGCTGCAGCACGATGCGCCCGCCCTCCGCGTGCACCGCGTCGGTGATGGTCCGGTGGGCACGGGCGTCACGCGCGGAGCGCATGGTGCCCGCGAACGGGGTGAGGCGCCCGACGAGGTTGGGCGCATAGCCGCCGGTGACGATGAGCCCCGCTCCCCCACGGGCGCGTTCGGCGTAGAAGGCGGCCAGCTTCGGGGTGTCCGCCCGCCTGTCCTCGAGGCCCAGGTGCATGGAGCCCATGACCACGCGGTTCGGCAGGGTCACCCCGGCCACGGTCAGGGGCCGGAACAGGTGCGGATACGGCGTGTCCGCGGAGGGCGCGGCGACGGGTGTGGTCATGCATCAATGCTACTGGCTGGTAACTTATCTGGCGAGGTGCCGGTCCCACCAACGCAGGATGTGCTCGAACCGGGCCCGTCGGTGCCACGGGGTCCCCGAGCGGGACAACTCGTGGCCCTCGCCCGGGAACACCACCAGCTCCGATTCCACGCCACGGGACCACAGGGCGTGGTAGTACCGCTGGGCGTGCTCCAGGGGACACCGCAGGTCCTGCTCGGAGTGCATCACGAGGGTGGGCGTGTCCACCTGGTCCACGTGGTGCAGGGGGCTCTGCCGGTACAGGTCCTCGGGGCTGGACCCCATGTACTGCGGGCTGAAGAACCAGCCGATGTCACTGGAGCCCAGCGCCGAGACGGGATCCAGGTACCCGCGCTCCACGATCGCCGCCGTGAACCGGTGGTCGTGGGCGGTGATCCACGCCGTCATGAAGCCGCCGTAGGAGCCGCCCTGGACCCCGAGCCGGTCCCCGTCCAGCTCGCCGGTCCCAGCCGGGCCGAACTCGGCCAGAGCACCCTCGAGGAAGCCCAGGATGTCCTGGCGGTCCACGGTCCCGAACCGGCCTCGGAGGGCGGCGCCGTGGGCCGCCCCGTACCCGTTCGAGCCGCGGGGGTTGCACATCACCACGGCGTATCCGGCGGCCACCAGCACCTGGGTCTCATCGAACCAGGACCACGTGTATTGGGCGTAGGGGCCGCCGTGGATGTTCAGGATGACGGGATGCGGTCCGGGCCCCGGAGGCACGAACACCCAGCCGTGGACGGACGGCTGGCCGTATTCACGCTCCCGCCCGCCGGCGAGACGCTGCTCGGCGAGCCAGGACCGGTTGGGGTCGAAGACCTCCACGAGCCCGGCCCCGCGTTGCTGGACGCCCACCCGTCCCGGCGAGTCCTCGGTGGTGTAGGAGACGGTCAGCGTCCCCCCGGCCTCGGAGGCCCCGACGATCTCCCCCGGCTGCTCCACGAGCACCTCGGGCTGGCCGTGGTGGGACATCCAGACCAACACCGTCTGACCGCGGGCCTCGGCCAGGGCCAGCACGTTGTCCTGGCCGGAAGGATGCAGCGGGCCGCCGGAACAGTCCATGGTCTCCGGATCCGTGAGCCGCCGCGGGACCACGGCCGGCGCGGGGCGCTCCCACCCGACGGTCGCCTCATGCATCGCCGCACGGGCCGGAACGGCAAAGACCGCGGCGTTGGCGGCCACGAAGTCCAGGCCGGACTCCCCCAGCTCCTCACCGAGCAGGTACAGCCACTCGCCGTTGCGGGAGGCGCACGGGGAGTGGAAGCCGCAGGGCACCGCGGTGCCCCCGGCCACGAGACGGATGGGGCCGGCGTCGTGCGTCTGGCCCTGTGCCGTCTCCGCCGTCTCCGCCGTCTCCGCCGTCTCCGCCGTCTCTGTCGTCTCGTCCGCGCGGGACTCGACGACGGCCACGGCCCGGCGTAGGTCGCGGCCGAAGCCTGTGGCCGGGGTGGTGGTGAAGAAGACGTGGCGGCTGTCCGCCGCGTAGACGGGGTCGGTGGACTCCCGGTCCCGGCCGGTCAGCCGCCGCGCCGGAGGGACCAGTGGCGACCGGCCTGCGGCATCGGCCATCCGGCCCCGCGCGGGGAACACCGGTTCGCCGTCCGGATCCGGCACCTCGATCTCGAAGAGGCAGGAGGGCTGGTCCGCCGTGTAGCCCCTCCCGTCCATCCGGTGGTCCGGGCCGGTCACCCGGCGCGGATCCTCCTGGGCGGGGCCGACACCGGAGACGGTCCCGTAGCGGCCGGTCTCAGGGTCGGCCGAGGCGAAGACGATCCAGCGGGCATCGGGTGACCAGTTGAACCCGCCCACCCCCAGGCGCCGGTCCGTGAGGAGGCGGGCCTCACCCCCGTCCAGCGGGATCAGGGCCAGCTGGGGTGCGGAGGACTCGGACGGGTCCCCTCCGGGTGCCGGGGAGCGTAGGAAGGCGACCATCGAACCATCCGGTGAGAGGCGGGCCGCGGCGTCCCGGTATCCGCGGGTCAGGCGGCGGGGTGGGGCGGATCCGTCCGTGGTCACGACCCACAGCTGTCCCGTATAGCCGTCCGTGGCGAGGTCCGTCCGGGCCGTGCCGACCACGAGCCGGCGGCCATCCGGGGCCAGGGCCGGGGCGTCCACGGTGGTGATGAGATCCAACTGATCAGGTCGCATGTCCATAACCTACGTTGTCCATCCCGGGTTGAGGAGGCAGGATGGGGGTAACGGCGGACAAGCGGACAAGGAGGTCACGGTGTTCGAATGGGTGGGTGACAACCTCTGGCTGCTGTGGCTGACCCTGACCGTGGTGTTCGCCGTGGTGGAGGTCATGATCCTCGACCTGGTCTTCCTGATGTTGGCGGCCGGGACTGCGGCCGCGCTGGCCACCTCCCTCGCGGGAGGGGAGGCCTGGCTGCAGATCGTGATGTTCTCCGGAGTCTCCCTGCTCATGCTGGCCGCCGTCCGGCCGACCGCCCTGAGGCATCTGAAGAAGGGCTCGGCGGAGCAGCTGACCAACGTGGACCTGCTGCCCGGACGCACAGTCCTGGTCCTGGAGGACACCGGCGCCACCGCGGGTCTGGCCAAGATGGACGGCGAGACCTGGACGGCCCGCTCAGCCACCGGCCAGACCATCCCCGCCGGCCAGGAGGCGGAAATCGACGAGGTGGACGGAGCCACCCTGATCATCCATCCCCGCACCGTCATCGACTGGGATTCCGGCAGCGCCGGACTACCCGAAGGAACCTGACGTCAGCAACCGCTGCGGAAGGACATCTGCATCAGCAGACAGATAGGGCGGTCCGAACGGGGCCGCAGGAGGGAGCATCGGCGTGGAAGTCCTCATCGTGCTCATAGTCGTCGCGGTCCTCGTGGCCATCATCCTGATCCGGGCCGTCCGGATCGTCCCCCAAGCCCGGACGGGCATCATCGAACGTCTCGGCAAGTATCAGGGGACCAAGGGTGCCGGACTGACTCTGATGATCCCCTTCATCGATCGGATGCGCCCCCTGATCGACATGCGCGAGCAGGTCGTGTCCTTCCCGCCACAGCCGGTGATCACCGAGGACAACCTGGTGGTCTCCATCGACACCGTGGTGTACTTCCAGGTCAACGACGCCAAGGCGGCCACCTACGAGATCAACAACTACATCCACGCCGTGGAACAGCTGACCACCACCACGCTCCGCAATGTGGTCGGCGGCATGAACCTGGAACAGGCCCTGACCAGCCGTGACGCCATCAACAACCAGCTGCGCGGCGTCCTGGACGAGGCCACCGGCAAATGGGGCCTGAGGGTCTCCCGCGTGGAGCTCAAGGCGATCGACCCGCCCCTGTCCATCCAGGACTCCATGGAGAAGCAGATGCGCGCCGAGCGGGACCGCCGTGCCGCCATCCTCACCGCGGAAGGCACCAAGCAGGCCGAGATCCTCACGGCCGAGGGCCAGCGCCAGGCCGCCATCCTCGAGGCGGAAGGTGACGCCCAGTCCCAGATCCTGCGCGCGAATGCGGAGGCTGAGGCGATCCACGTGGTCTTCGAGGCCATCCACGAGGGACGCCCGGACCCGGACCTGCTGGCCTACAAGTACCTGGAGACCCTGCCGAAGATCGCCGCGGGAGACGCCAACACCATGTGGGTCATCCCGGCCGAGCTGACCGATGCGATCGGTCGCATGGGTGCTGCCTTCGGCGGCGGCGGCTCCGAGGGTGCCGGAATCGCCGACCTGCTCTCACCGCCCCGCCCGCAAGACGCCGGGAAGGGCGGCGGACAGGACAGTGGACAGGACAGCGGACAGGACGGCCGTTCCCCCGGTGAGTCCGACTCCGGCGGTGGGCGCCGGCGTCGGGAACCCCTCCCCACCACTGCCGCGGAACTGCAGAACTCCGCACAGAGCGTCGCGAAGATCACCGACACCCCCCTCGAGGAGGCGCTGGCCCCGCCGGCGATCCTCCAGGATGAGCACTCGCCGACCGCCAAGCGGGCCCTGGACGCCACGGTGGATCCCCCGCTCACCCCGCAGCCGCCGCACCACGAGCAGGACCACGAGCAGGACCCGACCACGGACCGGTGAGGCCGTGGCAGCCCCGTCGGCGGGAACAAAACCCGCCGGCGGGGCGTTGGACAGCACAGACCCCGTAGACCCACTAGACTGGGTCGTCGACGTTGTACCGCCCCTCACCGGGGTCCGATAGGAGATCGAATGAGCGACCGTAGCCTGCGCGGCATGCGCCTGGGTGCCCAGTCCATGGAGTCCGAGGCCGGAGTCGAGCCGGCACCGCGTCAGCGGGTCGAGTACCGCTGCGAGGACGGCGAGCAGGTCTTCGTGATCTTCGCCACCGAGGCGGACATCCCCCCGACCTGGACCTCGAAGACCGGCCGGGTGGCCTACCTCGTGGACGGCGAGAAGCCGGACACCTCTGACGCCAAGCCGGTGCGTACCCACTGGGACATGCTGCTGGAGCGCCGCAGCATCGAGGAACTCGATGAGACCCTCGAGGGCCAGCTGAAGAAGCTGCGCGCACGCCGCGGTGAGAAGACCAAGGCCTGACGGACCGAACGCACTCCACGAAAAAGCCCCGACCTCACGGTCGGGGCTTTTTTCGTGCCGGTCCAGCGGTCACCGGACGGTTCTCCTTCAGAGCCCGAGCTTGTCCTTCAGGACCTGCCACCGGGCGGTCAGGCCCCACCGGGTCACGGAGGTGACCGCTTCCGTGATGATGTTGCCGCTCATCTTGGACTCGCCGTACTCGCGCTCCACGAAGGTGATCGGGACCTCCACGATCTTCTTCCCGAGCAGTGCCGTGCGGAAGGTCATGTCCACCTGGAAGCCGTATCCCTTGGACTGGACATCGTCCAGGTCGATGGCACGCAGCGTGTCCGCCCGGTACGCCCGGTAGCCGGCGGTGACGTCCGAGAGGTTCAGGCCGAGCATGATGCGCGGGTAGAGCGAACCTCCCAGGGAGATCAACTTCCGGTGGGCCGGCCAGTTGACCATCTTGCCGCCCGGGACGCGGCGGGACCCGATCACCAGATCGGCGCGGTCGACCGCCTCGATCAGCCGCGGCAGCTGCTCGGGCTGATGTGAGCCGTCGGCATCCATCTCGATGAGCACGTCATAGCCCTGGTCCAGTCCCCAGTGGAACCCCGCGATGTAGGCACCACCCAGACCGTTCTTCCGGGTCCGGTGCAGGACGTGGATCTGCGGATCGGCCACCGCGGCCCGGTCGGCCCAGTCACCCGTGCCGTCCGGCGAGGCGTCGTCCACCACCAGAACGTCTGATTCCGGCACGGCGACCCGCAGTCGGTCGAGCGTGCGGGGCAGGGACTCGATCTCGTTGTAGGTCGGGATGATCGTCAGCAGGCGCATAGGCGGTGAAATCCTTCAAGAGAGGCCGGGTTCGTGGTTCGGGGGTCAAGTATAGGGTGAGCCGCCGGGTGGATGCCCGTCACGTCCAGTCCGGTGAGCGGTAGACCTCGGTGCCGTCCACCACGGTGGCCAGGCACTGGGGGGCGGCGGTGCCCTCCTCCAGCACGGGAAGCAGGGGTGTACCCGCGCGGGTATCGGTGCTCCAGGCGGCCACCCGGCCGTCCGGCGCCTGCACGCTGAGGGCCTCGGTGGCCCAGATGGCGAAGGTGGCGGGCGAGGAGGTGCCGATCCGGCCGGCCAGCTGATGCTGCGCCCCCAGGGAATGCGGCAGGGCGCGCAGCCCGGCCTTGGTGGCGGCCGTGAACCCGGACCGGGCGGAGATGCGCTGCTCCGGCTCGGGATGTTCCAGGCTGGCCCGCAGGGCGCCCCACGGGTCCGCGGGTCCGGATCCACTGCCGAAGGACACCGGGACGGCATGGTTCAGTAGGGAGGCGATCGGTGCGGTCAGGGTGCCGTCCGGCCCGGGCACCACCGTGAAGGACAGGCTGTTCTCCGCCAGCGTCCGCATCGACTCCTCGTCCACGGGACCGTTCCACGCCAGCCGGTGGCGGGCCATGCCGAGGGCCGGGGTCCCCTGCACCTCGGCGGTCGCGCGGAGGGCGGACACCACGGAGGCGAGGTCTTCGGCCGCCTCGGGCAACAGGTACAGCTGGATCCCGGCGGCCGTGGCCTGGGCGGTCAGGTGCGCCACGGCGCTGCCGTCCAGTCCTGGGGGCCCGACGACGGCCGCCAGGCCCGCGGTCCGCTCGCGGCCCAGCCCGGTGACCAGTGCCGCTAGGTCCTCGGCGGCACCCGCCGCCTCGTCGGCCTCCAGGAGGTGGTAACCGATGGCACGAGGTCCGGGAGCGGCCACCGTGGCGGACAGGAAGATCCCGGCGTCCGGGCCGGCGGAGGCGGTGAGGTCGAGGGAGTCCACGAAGGCCGGGGCCACGAGCGCTCCCTGCAGGTCCACCACGTCCCACCCGGCCCCGGACCGGGCACGCATCGACTCCGCGGTGTCATCCGCCCCCACCCAGGCGACGGATCCGGAATCCACCAGCAGGGCTGTGGCGTAGGGATCCGAGGTGGAGTGGATGGTGCCGTTGACGTAGAGGGTGCTCATCCCTCCAGCGTATCCACACTCGAGTACGCGACCACGCCACGACGGACGAGATCCGCAGCACGCCGGCATTGGCGGTGCAGCCCGGGGTGGCCGGGGACCTTGGACAGCTGGTCCAACAGGTCGATCACCTGCCGGGCCCAGCGCACGAAGTCGCCGGCCGCCAGTTCGGTGCCTTTGAGGGTGTCCTTCAGGTTGCGGCCGCGGGCCCAGCGGTGGATCGGCCAGACCAGGCCGGGATCGGGTTCCGGGGTCGGATCCAGCCGTGCATCGTGCTCCGCCTGCTGCAACTCGTACCAGTGCTCCGCCGTCCGGTCCAGGACCTCCTGGAGACGTGAGGTGGGCATCTGCGGGACGCCCACGTTCTCCGTGGCCCGCTTGGACTGGAACACCAGGAGGGCGGCCAGACCCGCCAACTCCTCCGGGTCGAGCGGATCCGCGATGCCGTCCTCGAGCACCAGCGAGGTCAACAGGTCCCGCTCGCCGTAGATCCGGCGCAGCGTCTGACCGGCGTCGGTGACCCCGGGGGTGGAGTCGGCGGTGGAATCGGCGGAGGTTCCCCCCGGGGCGGCCGCGGTCACATAGCCGTAGGTTCTCAGGAGCCCGACCAGCCGGTCGAACGCCTTCGCGATCGTGTTCGTCCGGCCCTCGATGCGGCCCGAGAGCTGGTCGATCTCCTGGCGGAGCTTCCACCAGCGCTCGGCCCAGCGGGCGTGGTTCTCCCGGTCCTTGCAGCCGTGGCAGGGATGGCGCTCGAGCCGACGGCGCAGGTCCGCGGCGCGTTCGGCGCTGCCGTCGTCCGGGAAGCGGAACCCCGCGCGGCTCCGGTCCCCGGGGGCCGGCCGGTGTTCCCGCAGGGCTGCGCGCATGGACGAGGCGAGGTCCTTGCGTTGGGTCGGGGTCTTGACCTGGATGTTCTGGGGCAGCCGGACCCCGCCGATCGGGTCCACCGGGCCGGTGACGTCCTCCGTGCTGATGCGACGCAGCTGCGCGTCCTGCGTGATGACCCCCACGCGCGGGTTGGCGGGGTTGCCGGCGGGGAAGACCACCACGGCGGTGCCCAGCCTGCGTGGTCCGGGCACCTCGATGATGTCCCCCGGCAGCAACTGGCCCAAGGAGTCCTTGACGGCGCGCTGGCGGGCCCGGTTGCGCCCCTTGGACGTGACCTTCTCCGCCGCGGACAGCTCCTTGCGCAGCCGGGCGTACTCCGTGAAGTCACCCAGGTGACAGGTCATGGACTGCTCGTATCCGGCCAGGGAGGTCTCCCGGGTCCGCACCTCGCGGGCCAGCCCCACCACGGAGCGGTCCGCCTGGAACTGGGCGAAGGAGGACTCGAGGATGGACCGAGAGCGTTCGAGACCGAACTGGGCGATGAGGTTCACGGACATGTTGTAGGTGGGCCGGAACGAGGAGTTGAGCGGATAGGTCCGCCGGGAGGCCAGGCCCGCCACGGCCGCCGGGTCCAGCCCCGGACGCCAGAGCACGACCCCGTGGCCTTCCACGTCGATGCCGCGGCGGCCCGCCCGTCCCGTCAGCTGGGTGTACTCCCCCGCCGTGATGTTCACGTGGGCCTCGCCGTTGTACTTCTCCAGCTTCTCCAGCACCACGGTGCGGGCCGGCATGTTCACCCCGAGGGCCAGGGTCTCCGTGGCGAAGACCACCTTGACGAGCCCCAGGCCGAACAGCTTCTCCACGACCTCCTTGAAGGGCGGCAGCATGCCGGCGTGGTGGGCGGCGAAGCCGCGGGACAGCCCGTCCCGCCAGCCCCAGAACCCGAGCACGTCCAGGTCCTCGGCCGGCAGTGACTGCCCCGCCTCGTCCACCATGGCCTGGATCTGCTGCTTCTCCCCCGGCGTGGTCAGGTCGAGCCCTCCGGACAGGCACTGCTCCACGGCCCCGTCACAGCCGGCCCGGGAGAAGATGAAGGTGATGCACGGCAGCAGCCCCTCGCGCTCGAGGATCCGCACCATCCCGGGGCGGGAGACCCGCAGGTTGCCGGGATGGCGGTGGGCCGGGCCCTGCTCCGCGCCGGACTGATCGTGGCCGGAGGAGCCAGCCGGGCCGGCGTCGTACCGGGTGTTGGTGGTCCGCTCCCCCCGCCCGTAGGCGGCAGACCCGGAGCGGCGATCCGGCCGGCCCGAACGTCCCGGCCGGCCGCCGCTGGACCGGCCGCCGCCGCGGTCCCGGGGGCCGCCCCGCCCCCCGCGGTAGGTGCTGCGCCCCGGCCGGCCCCAGTCGCTGCGCTCCTCCCGGCGGCGCTGGTCCTCGGCCAGGCGGGCCAGCTCGGGATTGAGCACCAGCCGCCCCCCGGAGGTGTCCTTCAGCTCCGGGGCGGCCTCTGCCGGCTCGGCGGGGTCGCGCCCCGTCTCGTCCACGGGCGCCACCTCGTCGAAGGCGACCTCGGTGGCGAAGAGGTCGTAGAGGTGGCTGCCGGCCATCACGTACTGCCACAGGGGCACCGGCCGGTGCTCGGAGACCACCACGGAGGTGGAGCCGCGCACGGTGTCCAACCAGGCGCCGAACTCCTCGGCGTTGGACACGGTGGCGGAGAGGGAGACGAGCTGGACGTGCTCGGGCAGGTGGATGATGACCTCCTCCCACACGGCACCCCGGAACCGGTCCGCGAGGTAGTGGACCTCGTCCATGACCACATAGCCCAGGTTCGTCAGGGTCTCCGAGTCGGCATAGAGCATGTTGCGCAGTACCTCGGTGGTCATCACGACCACCTCGGCCTCTGAGTTGATGGCGGTGTCCCCCGTGAGCAGTCCCACCCGGTCCGCGCCGTAGGTGGCCACCAGATCCTGGAACTTCTGGTTGCTCAAGGCCTTGATGGGCGTGGTGTAGAAGGCCTTCTGGCCGTGGGCGAGGGCCAGGTGGATGGCGAACTCGCCCACCACGGTCTTACCCGCCCCCGTGGGGGCGGCCACCAGGACGCCGTGGCCGTCCTCAAGCTCCCGGCAGGCCTCGGTCTGGAAGGGGTCGAGGCCGAAGTCCAGGGTGGCGGCGAACCGGCCCAACTCGGTCTTGGCCTCCGCGGCGCGACGCCGGGCGGCGGCGTAACGCTCCGCGGGACTGAGCTGGCCGGTGGTGTCATCCGCGGAAGGTGCCATGCTGCCAGCCTAGGACATGGCCGCGCGTCCCGGGCCGGTGCAGCTGGAGCTTAGAGCTCGTCGAGGGGTTTCGGACCCGACTGCAGGTAGTCCTCGTTCTCCTGCTCCGCCTTCGCCCGACGCTTGACCCGGCGCCGGTCGTTGATCAGGCAGATGGCGATCGCCATCCCGAAGAGGAGCACGAGGGGGGCCGCTAGGTAGAACATGGTGACCGCGTCCGAGCCGGGGGCGGCCAGGGCCGCGATCAGGGCGATCAGGAAGACGGTGATCCGCCAGTGCTTGACGATCTGCCGGCCGGGCAGCACGCCGATCATGTTCAGCCCCACCAGGATCACGGGGAGGACGAGGGCCACCCCGAAGGCCAGGAACAGCCTCAGCACGAAGGGGATGTAGACGTCGGCGGAGATGACGTTGGCGGTGCCCTCCGGGGAGAGTCCCACGAAGAACTGGACGGCCTCGGGCAACACGAGCCATCCCAGGCCCACGCCCAGCAGGAACAACGGCACGGCGGCGGCGATGAAGCCGACCGCATAGCGCTTCTCGTTCTTCTGCAGGCCCGGGACCACGAAGGCCCAGATCTGGTAGAGCCAGATGGGGCTGGACAGGACGAGCCCCACGAAGAGCGCGACCTGCAGCATGATGTCGAAGGGTTGTCCCACGGCGCTGAAGGAGACGGTGACGAGGCGCCCCTCCTCCGAGAGACGGTGTACCGGATCGATCAGGGCGGAGAAGAAGGGCTGGTACACCAGGAACCCGGCGATGGCGCCCAGGGTCAGGCCGATGGCGGCGATGATCAGCCGGTTGCGCAGTTCCTTCAGATGGTCCTTGAGGGCCATCTCCCCGGTGGGGTTGCCCTTGCGGAGCCCCCGGGGAACCCTGCTGGCCTTGGTCCGCTTCGACCGGGCCGCCCGTGGTTCTTCAGTCATGGAGCCGGTGACCACCTGGTTACGGCTGGTCGTTGGTGCCGGTCTTCCGACCGTCGCGGGTGCCCTCGGCCTCGCCGTTCACGATGCGGCCCTCCACAGCCTCGGAGTCCGCTGAGTCCTTGGGGTTCTGGGTGCCCGGGGCGCGCGGTGAATCCTGTGCCGAGCCGGAGCCGTCGTCTTTCATCTGCTTGACCTCCGACTTGAAGATCCGCATCGACTGACCGAGGTTCCTGGCCATTGCGGGGAGCTTGGGAGCCGCAAACAGCAGGAGCGCGATCGCGATGATGATGACGAGCTGCCATCCCTGGAGTCCAGCCATGGGGGAAGTCCTTTCCATTGAACGTTCTCGAGTTTACGTCACGCCGTCGGAGCCCGGGGCCGTGGCCCCGCCCGATGCGGGTGAACAGTCGGTGACGTATCCGGAACGGGCCCGGACCAGCCAGTCCACGGTGGACTCCACGATCTCCTGCGGGGCGAGGATCCGGAATTCACCGCCGAACCGGGCCGCCTGGGCGTGGGCGTAGTCGAGGCCCGCGAGCCGGATCTCGGCCACCACGGAGCCGTCCTCGAGTCCTGCCGTGCGGACGGGATCGTACCCGGTCACCAGATCGCGGATCCGGTGGGCGAAATGGACGGTCACGGTGGTCTCGGTGCCTTGGGACGTGAACAGGTGGTCGGAGGTGGGTGCCTCACGAGGCTCGAACCCCTCGCCCGTCTCCTCGAGGGCGGTGATCCGGTCCAGCCGGAAGTTCCGCAGACCTCCGCTGCTGCGGCACCAGGCCTGCAGGTAACCGTGGCCCGACTCGGCGGTCAGCCGCAGGGGCTCCACCGTCCGTTGCGTGGACTCATCCGTGGCGGCCGCGTGGTACTGGAACCCCACCACATGGCGTTCACGGACGGCGGCATGCAGCCGTCCGGCCAGCGCAGTGTGGGGGCCGACGTCGAAGCCGGCCACGATACCCTCACCCGCCTGGTGTACTTCAGGTCCGGAGGCGGCCAGGATCTTCTGCAGGGCGGTGGCCGTGTCCTGCTGTTCCTGATCCGTCAGACCGGGGATCCCGGCCGCTGCGCGCAGGCCGATCACCAGGGCCGCCGCCTCGGGGATGCTCAGCCGCAGGGGTCCGGCGAGCCGCTCGGCCTGGGTGATGTGGATCCGGTCCCCGTGCTCGTGGACCTCGAACTGCTGCCCGGCGAACTGCCGTTCGGGCATGCCGCAGTACCAGAGTTCATCGAGGATGGTGGTGAGTTCGGCGTCGCGGACGTTGAGCCGTTCGGCCAGCTCGGTGCGGCTGATCCCATCCCTCCGGTTCGCCAGCCCGATCGCGTCCACCACGGCCGCGACCTTGTCCCGGTCGCTGCGGCGGTTGCGGCGCCGCTTGGGTACGGCGAGTGTGTATTCGGGGGCCGGCGCGGCGTGGGCCTGCAATGCCGCGTCCAGCAGGGAGACGACGGCGGCGTGCAGGGGGTCATCGGTGTCAGGCATCGTGGCGAGGGGGCCGGCGGCCGCGATGGACCCGGCCATCTCGGCCGGGCGGGTGTAGGTCACGCGCACCAGGTCGGAGTCCGGCTCAGAGGCCAGGATCTCGGAGCCGATGCGCAACTGCACGGCGCGGCCGGTGGCCAAGCGCAGCCGGGCGCTGGCGGGCGTCCGTTCGCCGGAGATCACGGCCTGCACGGCCGCGAGGTCCAGATCCGCCGGACGGTACGGTGCCGGGCCCGTTCCGGGCGGATCGGGGGCGACCACCGGATCGGATTCGATCCGCGTGAGGCGGAAGGTACGTTGCGCCCCGCGGTCCAGATCCCAGCCCACGAGGTACCACACCCCGGTGGGATTGGTCAGGGCCCACGCCCGCACGGTCCGGGTCTCGGGATCTTCGGCATGGGCCTTGCGGTAGGAGAAGCGGATGACCGACTGGTCACGGACCAGGTCTCCCAGCTCCGTGAGGTACCGGTCCGCTCCCGCCAGCCGGACGCCGAAGGCCTCGTGATCTGAGGAGGAGCGGGTGCCGAGCCAGTCCTCCCCCGCGTCCACCCGGCCCAGGGCCCGGACCACGGCGTGGCCGAGGTCCGAGCCCGCCCAGGCGGACTCCGCCCGCATCAGGGCCAGCCGCTCCCCGTTGCTGAAGGGGACGGTGGGCAGGTACATCCGGTCCTCATCGATGCGATACCGGGTGTCTGCCCCGGGATCGGAGGACTCGAAACCGGTCTCGTCCTGGACCGTGAAGGCCTCGAGGGGAACGCCGATGCCTTTCAGCACGTCCTTGTCCCGCGTGAACATCTTCTCGAGCGCGGCCGGGGATCTCGAGAGCGCGTAGGCGTCCACGGCCTTCACCAGGTAGTCCCGGGTGACCCCCCGTCGGCCGCTGGCCAGCAGGACCCAGAGCAGGGAGACGATGCGCTCGGTGGAGCGGGCTGGGGAGGCGGCGGACACGGTGGGGTCAGTTGATGCCGACGAGGTCCACCACGAAGATCAGGGTCTCGCCGGGACCGATCTCGCCCCCGGCGCCCTGGTCTCCGTAGGCCAGGTGCGGAGGGATCTCGAGGCGGCGGCGACCGCCGGGCTTCATGCCCAGCAGGCCGTCATCCCAGCCCTTGATGACCTGGCCCACGCCGACCTGGAAGTCCAACGGCTGGCCGCGGTTCCAGGAGGCGTCGAACTCGGCCCCGGTGGACCAGGCGACGCCGAGGTAGTGGCAGGACACCTGGTCCCCGGCCTGTACGGCCTGCCCCGAGCCCTCGGCCAGGTCCTCGATGACGAGGTCTTCCGGCGGGGTGTCACCGGGGAACTCGATCTCCGGTCGGGTGCGGTCATAGTTGCGCTGTCCAAAGGACATGGTCGATTCCTTCCGTCAGGGGTGGGTGGTGCAAAGACGTGCAGGTCCGGACTAGGCCGGTGGCATGGTGTGCAGGATGTCCACCACGAAGACGAGGGTCTCGTCCTGGAGCTCGTGGCCTTCCGACTCGCCGTAGCCCTTGGACGGTGGGACGACGATCAGGACCTGGGAGCCGACCTTCTGGCCCTGGAGTCCCTCGGACCATCCGGCCACGACCTGGTCGAGCTGGAAGCCGGCCGGTTCACCCTTGGACCAGGAGGAGTCGAATTCCTCGCCGTCGGACCACTTCACGCCCTTGTACTGGACCGTGACGAAGTCGGTCTCGCCGACCTCCTCGCCATCACCCTGGATGAGTGGCTGGACCACGAGGTCCTCCGGGGCGTCCCCCTCGGGTGCCTCGATGGTCGGTTCCCCGGAGTCCTCGTCGAGGCTCACCGACGGCAGGGAGTCGTCGGTGACCTCCACGGGCTCGCCCTCGGCGCGGGCCGGGCGGGCATCGGCGATCTGGAACACCATCAGCTGATCGGTGGCCCCCTCGCCCAGCTGCGATGCGGGCATGAAGAAGGAGATCTGGGCGCCGACCTTGTTCTGGTCGAGCATGTTGAAGAGGACGTCGTTGCCCTCCTTGAGCTTCTCGTTGAGGAAGACCGCCTCGGCCCCTTGGGTGAAGTTCTCCGCGGTGACCTCGCCGGACTCGGGGTCCACGATCGCGGTCTGCACCAGGGCGATGTCCCCCTCGTTGAGCTCGGCCCCGTCGCCATCCTGCAGCACCCGCGAGGAGATCTCGGTGGCCTCGATCGCCCCGTCCACGGTGACCTCCGGGGCGCCGTCGTCGTTGAGGCTCAGGGAGACCGGCTCCAGAGCCTCGATGTCACCGGCGCCGCGTGGTTCCGGTGCGGCGCAGCCGGCCAGGAGCAACGCCCCGACGAGGGAGAGGGACAGGGGCGCGGCGGCACGGAACCGGCGCGATCGGGACGGGTTGCGGGACATGGGATCCTTCGGTAGAGCGGGACGCAGAGGGTTCCAGTCTGTCACGTCAGACTGGATGGACGCTGGAGGCACCGCCGGTCGGCAGGGAGGCGAGCAGCGTATCGAGGCGGTCCGAACGGGTCTGGAACGGGTCCTTGATGCTGATGGCGTGCAGGGGCCGGTCATTGAGTTTCAGATGGGTCCAGTCCACCGAATAGGCTTGGCCCGCATCCCGCGCAGCCCGGATGAACCGGCTGCGCAGCACGGCGCGGGTGGTCGGCGGCGCGTGGTCCACGGCATCCTCGATCGCTGCATCATCCAGGAAGCGGGCGGCCGCGCCACGGGCCTGCAACAGGGAGAACAGTCCCCGCCCGGGAGTGATGTCATGGTAGGACATATCCAGTTGGGCCAGCCGGGGTGCCCCCCAGTCCAGGCCGTTCTTGGCGGCGTACCGGGAGAGGAAGCGGTGCTTGATGGCCCAGTCGATCTCCGTGTCGATGCCGGAGTAGTCGCCCGACTCCACCGCGTCCAGCGTGCGTTCCCACAGGTCCAGCACGGCGGGCACCCGATCGTGGTGGGCACCGTGTCGCTGGACGAAGGCCGTGGCCTGGCCCAGATAGTGGCGCTGGAGCGACAGGGCGGAGCGCTGGCTGCCGTTGCGCAGTTCCAGGGCTGCCGTCCCGGTGAGGTCGTGGGAGACCTGCCGGATCGCGAGGATGGGCTTGGCCAGCTGGTGGTCCCCCAGTGGTGTCCCGGCCTCGATCATCCGCAACATCAGATCGGTGGCTCCGAAACGGACGAGCTGCGTGGTCTCCGACATGTTGGAATCGCCCACGATCACGTGAAGCCGGCGGTACTCGGCGGCATCCGCGTGGGGTTCGTCCCGGGTGTTGATGATGGGCCGGGATCGTGTGGTGGCGGAGGAGATGCCCTCCATGACGTGGTCGGCCCGCTGGGAGAAGGCGAAGTGGGCGTCGGTGCGGGCCGCTCCGGGATGCTCCTCGTCGTCGGGCCGGGCCGCCAGGGTCTTGCCGGCGCCGGAGATGAGTTGACGCGTGATGAGGAAGGGGATCAGGGCCTCGGAGAGGCGGCGGAACTCCGTGCGTCGGTTCAGCAGGTAGTTCTCATGCGAGCCGTAGGAGTTTCCCGCCGAGTCCGCGTTGTTCTTGTACAGATAGATGGTGCCGGTGAAGCCGTCGGCGGCCATCCGCCGGGTGGCCCGGTCGATGAGCCCCTGCATGAGCCTCTCGCCCGCCTTGTCCACCGCCACGAGCTCGTCCAGCGTGGTGCACTCCGCGGTCGCGAACTCCGGGTGGGACCCCACATCCAGGTACAGCCGTGAGCCGTTGGAGACGAAGACGTTGGAGGACCGTCCCCACTCGACCACGGGTCGGAAGAGGTACCGGGCGACCTCCTCCGGCGTCAGGGGACGGGAGCCCGGGTGCGAGTAGTGGACCCCGAACTCCGTCTCGACGCCCATGATCCTACGGTCCATGGGGTTACTGGCCGCCCTTCTGGATGAAGCCCTTGACGAACTCCTCGGCGTTGGACTCCAGCACCGAGTCGATCTCGTCCAGCAGGCTGTCCAGGTCGGCGGTGTGGGCCTGCGCGGAGCCACCGGTGGGTGCGGGGGTCTCGGCGGGCGGCGTCTCGTCCTCGCGGTCGAAGGATGAACCGTACTGCTGTGACATGGTGACTCCTGGTGGTCGGGAAAAGACGGTCGGCGTGAACTGGTCGGCGTGGACCGATCAGCGTGAGGTCTGGACGCGGGCGAGGGCTTCGAGCAGTCGGTCATAGGCGTCGTCGGCCCCGGGGTCGTCGAAGAGGCCGGGGACGTCGGTGGCGGAGCCGGCCAGGGGCTCGCGCTGGTGGAACCGGTACAGGGGGCCGGTGCCGTCCTGACGCAGCAGGAGGGTCTCCCAGCTGGCCCCGACCACGTGCCGGCCGAAGGCCTCCACGGTCCGGCCACGCACCCAGGCCCGGGTATCCCGCGGGGGCCGGGCGACGGCGTCGTCCAGGTCCTGGTCCGTCACCATCCGGCGGATGGATCCGCGCCGCACCAGCGCCTGGTACAGGCCTTTGTCCGGGCGCAGGTCCGCGTACTGCAGGTCCATCATGCCGAGGCGGGAATCGTCCCACCCCAGCCCGTGGCGCTGCCGGTAGCCGGAGAGCAGCTGGTACTTCGCCACCCAGTCCAGCCGGTCCGCCATGGCGGCCGGGTCCGTCCTCAAGGTCTGCACGGAGTCCCGCCACGCCGTCAGGACCTCCTGGGTGGCACCGTCCGTCATCCCGAACCGGGCCACATGCGTCTCGGCTGCCCGCAGATAGGCCTCGAGCAGGTCGAGCCCGGTGACCTCGCGCGCGGTGGTGGGTTCGCCTGCGGTGCCGGTGAGGGGACGCACCAGGGGGACGGTGGCCTGCAGCGTGGGGTCGTGGCTGATCGCCTGCAGGGCGGTCACGGGATCAGTCAGCTCGATCTCGGGCGCGGTGCCGAGCTCGATCATGGACAGCACGAGGGCCGTCATACCGCAGCGCAACCAGGTGGCGTACTGGGAGAGGTTGGCGTCCCCGATGATCACGTGCAGACGGCGGTAGCGGTGGGCGTCCGCGTGGGGCTCGTCCCGCGTGTTGACGATGGGGCGGCGCACGGTGGTCTCCAGGCCGACCTGCTCCTCGAAGAAGTCTGCGCGCTGGCTGATCTGGAAGCCGGGGACCCGGCCCGTGGAACCGATCCCCACGCGGCCCGCGCCGCAGACCACCTGCCGGGCCACGAAGAAGGGGATGAGCTGCGCGGTGAGTTCCTCGAAATCCAGGCTGCGCGCCACCAGGTAGTTCTCGTGGGCGCCGTAGGAGACGGACTTGTTGTCGGTGTTGTTCTTGTAGAGCAGCACCTGCGGCTGGCCCTCGGCCTGGGCGATGCGCTCCGAGGCCGCCAGCGCCACCAGGTCTCCGGCCTGGTCCCAGATCATCGCGTCGCGCGGATTGGTGGTCTCCGGTGAGGAGTACTCGGGGTGGGCGTGGTCCACGTAGAACCGCGCCCCGTTGGGCAGCACGAGGTTCATCAGCAGGTGGACGGACTGGCCGTCGTCACCGGTCAGCGGCCGGTCGGTCAGCTGCGTGGGGTGGGCGGCGGAGCGCGGGAGCCTCCATCCGCGGGCGTCGACGAGGGGGGATTCCTCGCTGTAGTCCCACTCGGTGCCCGCCACGGTGCCGCCGCGTGAGGTGACGAGGTCCGCGTAGGCGTTGACCACCTCCACGGATAGGGCGGAATGCCCGGCCCCCGGATTCGCCGGCGCGTGCACACCGTACTCGGTCTCCAGCCCCATGACCCGGTGCACGCCCCAGCCGGCGGTGTCCCGCCCGGGCGGCAGCTCGGCATCGTCCGGTACCAGCCCCCGTTGGCCGCGCCAGGCGGGGACGACGGCGGCCGGGACCTGGGGCACGTGCGTCACCGGGACTCCCGGTGCAGGAGCATGCGCAGCCCGGTCACCCGGCCACCGCGGTGGCCGGAGATCCGGGCCCACTCCTCCGGTGAGGCGTGGTTCGGCAGGTCCTCCTGCTCGACGAACTCCTCCCCGATCGCCTGGAGCAGGTGCTCGGTGCGCAGTCCCTTCGCGGCATCCGCTGCGGCGGTGGTCTCCGCGGCGAGGTAGTCCTTGATGGCGTGCTTCTTCGCGCGGTCCACGATGTTGGCGATGACGGCGCCGGAGGTGAAGTCGGCGAAATGCAGGATCCGGGTGGAACCGTCGGCGTAGGTGACCTCGAGGTATTCGGTCTCCGGGCCGCGGGCGAACAGGCGCTGGGTGGCCGCGGCGATCATGGCCGCCACGGCGGCCCCGCGGCTGCCGTGGCGCTCGATCTCGCTGGCGTGGAGCGGCAGGGCCTCGGTCACATACTTGGCGAAGATGTCCGCCGCGCCGGCCTCGTCGGGCCGGGAGACGCGGATCTTGACGTCCAGGCGGCCGGGTCGCAGGATGGCCGGGTCGATCATGTCCTCCCGGTTGGACGCACCGATGACGATGACGTTGTCGAGTCGTTCCACACCGTCGATCTCGGCGAGCAGCTGCGGGACGATCGTGGTCTCCACGTCCGAGGACACCCCCGAGCCGCGGGTCCGGAACAGGGACTCCATCTCGTCGAAGAAGACCACCACGGGATAACCGTCCGAGGCCTTCTCCCGGGCCCGCGCGAAGATGGTGCGGATGTGCCGCTCCGTCTCCCCCACGTACTTGTTCAGTAGTTCCGGGCCTTTGATGTTGAGGAAGTAGGAGCGGTGTTCCTCCGTGGACCGGGCGGCCAGCGAGGAGGCCACGGCCTTCGCGATGAGGGTCTTGCCGGTGCCGGGCGGTCCGTAGAGCAGGATGCCCTTGGGCGCCTTGAGCCCGTGCTCCCGGTACAGCCCGGGGTGCAGGAACGGCAACTCGATGGAGTCGCGGATCTGGTCGATCTGGTCCGCCAGCCCGCCGATGTCCTCGTAACTGACGTCCGGGACCTCCTCCAGGACCACGTCCTGGACCTCGTTGAGGGGCACCAGGTCCAGGGCGAGGCCCGTCCGGGTATCCACCGTCACGGCGTCGCCGACCCGGATGCGCTGGGCGATCAGCCGGTCGGCGCGGCGCAGCACGCGTTCCTCATCGCCCCGCCCGACGACGACCAGCAGGCCGTCCTCCAGCGTCTCCTTGACCCGGACCAGCTCCCCCGTGCGTTCCGCCTCCAGCAGGGCGATGATCGTCAGGGAGTCGTTGAGCAGGACATCGGCCCCCTGCGTGATCCGGGCCGGATCCAGCAGTGGGGACAGGGCGACGCGCAGACGGCGGCCGTTGTGCAGCACATCCACCCCGCCCTGGACCGCCGCGGCGATCTCGCTGCCTTCCACGGGTTCGCGGGCCGCGTGGACCTCCAGCACGGTGGCGAAGGCGAACGGGGCCTCACCGTCGAGCTCGAGGGCCGCCTTGAGGGTGGTGATCTCCTGCCGCGTCTGATCCAACAGGTCGACCATGCGGCGGTTGTTCCGCGCCGCCGTCTGAAGCTGGTACTCCAGGGTCCGGTTCTTCTCCACCAGGGTGGTGGCGCGGCGTTGGGCCGACTCCAGCTGGTTCGTCAGCCCGGAGTCTGCGGGGGTGGTTCCGTCGGTGTGGGTTCCGGCGGTGGTGGGATCGCTCACGGAGACCTTTCCGGCCAACCGGATCGACGTGTCTCAGGTCAGCCTTACCTATCCATCCTAGGTCAGAGATCCTCCAGGTGCCGCCGCGCACCCCGCTGTTCCATGGAGGCCGCCTCGCGCGCCGCCTTGCGGGCCTTCTTGTCCGTGACCGGCCGTTCACCCAGGGCCTGGGGGGTCCATCGTGACTCATCGGCCGGTTGCCAGGCCTCCACATCGACCGCCTTGAACTCGGACACCTTGGACCGCTTCTTCAGGGCCAGGGCCTCCTGGCCCGTCGCCAGACGCCGGGCCAGCAGGAGGAATCCGGTGTGGGCCACCATGCGGTGGTCCGGCCGGACGGCCAGACCGTCGAGGTGCCAGCCGCGGACCATGGTCTCCGAGGCCTCGGTCTGGGTGAACCGCCCGTCCTCGCGGATGGCCTCCGCTACGCGGGAGAGTTGGGTCGCGGTCGCCACGTAGCTGATCCAGACCCCTCCGGGGGCCAGCACCGTGGCCACCGCGTCCAGGCATTCCCACGGGGCGAGCATGTCCAGCACCACCCGGTCCACCGACCCCGGCTCGTGGACCTGGACCATCCGGTCCTGGGCGTCACCGAGGTGCACCCGCCAGGCCGGATGCTCACCGCCGAAGAAGGTCTGGACATTGGCGCGGGCCACGTCCGCGAATTCCTCACGGCGTTCGTAGGAGTGCAGCGCTCCTCCGTCTCCCACGGCGCGCAGCAGGGAGATGGACAGCCCTCCCGAGCCGACGCCGGCCTCCACCACCGTGGAACCCGGGAAGATGTCCGCCATCTGGACGATCTGACCGGCATCCTTGGGGTAGACGACCGTGGCGCCGCGAGGCATGGACAACACGAAGTCGCTCAGCAGCGGGCGCAACACCTGGTAGTCGTGCCCGGCCGAGTTGGTCGCCACGATCCCGTCGGGACCGCCGATCAGGTCGTCGTGGTCCAGCACGCCCTGATAGCTGTGGAACTGGCCCCCCTCGGTCAGGGTGACCGTGTTGAGGCGGCCCTTGGCGTCCTTGAGCTGGACGCGCTGACCGGGCCGCAGGGGGCCGCGGCGCTCGTCGGCGCCGGTCGGTGCGGCGGGAGCCGGGACGTCTTCGGACGAGACGGCCGGATGGTCAGCCGGTGCCTCAGCGGGGGGATCGAGCGGGGATTCGGTCATGCGTGAAGGATCTTCCTGGTGATTCGGTCAAGGAGCGTCGGTCAAGGAGCTTTGGTTCAGCGGTCTTCGGTTCAGCGGGCTTCGGTTCAGCGACGGCGGCCGGTGGTCAGCCACTGGACCACATCGGGTTGGCGGAGCACGCCGCAGACGGAGCCGTCAGGGGCCAGTACAGCGTATTCGGCCCCCTCCACGGCGGCGAGCCGGTCCACCAGGGGGCGGCCGGCGTCGGTGGCCCGGACCGTCGCCCCGTGGGTCAGGGCCCGGGCGGCAGCGGCGGCCGGGACCGAGCCGGCGTCCTGGTCTGGGACGGTGGCCAGGGCGGATTCGTCCACGACGGCCTCCGGGAGGCCCTGGGGCCCCACCAACACGGTGAGCGTGCCGGCGGGCCGGGCCCGGACCTCGGCCACGGTCGCGGTGCTCAGCAGGCCGATCGCGGGGTGCATCAGCTGCGCCGCCGTCAGGCTGGGCACCCTCAGCCGCAGCTGGGCACCGCGGATGGACTCGGTGGCGCCGCTCCAGAGGAAGTAGCCGACCATCGCCAGGATGACGATGAGGGGGATGTCCGGCGTCCGCCCCTGAAGCAGGGGCACCAGGATCACGCCGACCATGAGTCCCAGCACGATGACACGTCCCGCCCATCCGGCGGCGATGGTCCCCTTGTCCTGGTCCCCGGTGGCCGCCCAGACGGCGGACTCGATGATCCGACCGCCGTCCAGGGGCAGGCCGGGCAGGGCGTTGAAGATCGCCACGAGCCAGTTGGCATAGGTGAAGATCCCCAGCAGCAGGCTGCCGACGCCGACGGGGTCCGTCAGGGCCTGGAGCAGCTGTCCGCCCAGGGCCAACAGCACATTGGCGGCCGGACCGGCCAGCGCGGTGATGAGGGACCGGCCCGGGGTGGCCTGGAAATTCCCGAACTGGGTGTGCCCGCCCCAGAGGTTCAGCACGATCTCCGTGGTCGGCCAGCGGAACGCCTTGGCGCTGGCGGCATGGGCCAGCTCATGGACCAGGACGGAGAGCAGCAGCAGCACGGCGTACAGGAAGGCGATCCCGTAGGCGCCGGCACCCAACTCGGGGAAGAGTCGCTGGACCTGGGGCCCGAACAGGACCACCACGAACAGGGCGATGAGCGACCAGCTCCAGGACAGGTAGACCGGAACCCCGATCACGCTGCCCAGACGGAGCATGCCCCTACGGGGTCTCGTGGTCTCGAGCGAGTCGTGGCTCACGAGGCTGCCGAGTGACGTGCGGCCACCAGTCCCAGGTGCCTCGGCGTCCGGCCGGCCAAGGTGGCCCACTGCTCCCACCGGGGATCATCGGGCAGGGCCATGACGTGGGCGACGGCCACCGTGGGCAGCCCGGCCCCGGCCGCGGACAGCAGCCCCGGCAGGGAGTCCTCCACGGCCACACAGGCGGCCGGGTCCAATCCTTCGTGACGGCGGGCCATGACATCCAGCGCCGTGGTGTACGGTTCCGGATCCGGCTTGCCGCGCAGCACCATGTCCCCCGTGACCAGGAACTCGAACGTGCCCGTGGGCAGGGACTCGGCGAACACCGCGGCGAGTGGGGCGTAAGACATGGTGACGAGCGCGCAGGGGACCTCTGCCTCGCCCAGTGCGGTCAGCAGCTCCCTGGCTCCCGGGCGCCAGGGGACGGAACGCCGCACGGCACGGGCCACGTCCGTCAGGGTGTGGTCGATGATCTCCCCCACCCCCAGGGTGACACCGGCCTGCTGCAGGAGGCGGGCCCCGTGATCCAGGGCCTGGCCCACGAGGGAGTGGGCCAGCTCGGTGGTCCACTGCCCGCCGTCCTGTTCCACCAGGGCGCGCTGGCTCGCGTTCCACAACGGCTCGGTGTCCACGAGGGTTCCGTCCATGTCCCAGAAGACTGCCAGCGGCAACGGGCCCGTGGTGGTGGCGAGGTCCTGGGGGCCGGGCGCACCGGGGGCGGGTCGAAGGGGCATGGTCCCCAGTCTAGATGCGGAAGGCGGGGCTCCTCCCAGCATGTCTGGCACCGGCCGTTGAGACGGGTCTAGGGTGGCAGGCATGGCAGAGATGGACGGAACCCCCACCGCTCGGACCCGATGGCGAGCCCACCTGGTCGAGACGGTCTCAGGACGCCGACCGGTGGTCATGATCGCGGCCTTCGAGGGCTGGAACGACGCCGGGGACGCGGCCACCAGCGCGGTCGACGCGTTGCGCCATCAATGGCGGGCCTCGGCGGCCGGGTCACTGACCGACGGGGACTACTACGACTACCAGTTCACCCGGCCCACGGTGGTTCGTGATGCGGACGGGCTGGGGACGTTGTCCTGGCCCCGGACGCGGATGTACCGGGCCAGCGACCTCCACGGTGTGGACGTGGTCCTCGTGTCCGGGGCCGAGCCGAGCTACCGGTGGCAGGCCTTCACAGCGGAACTGCTCACGCACGCCGCCGAGCAGAACGTGGACGCCGTGATCATGCTCGGTGCCCTGCTGGCGGATGTCCCGCACACGCGCCCCCTCCCGGCCACCCCCGCCAGTGCCGACCCCGAACTGCGGGAACTGCTCGGGGCGGCGCGGCCCACCTATGAGGGTCCGACGGGGATCGTCGGCGTGGTGACGGACACCGCGGCCCGGTCCGGCCTGCCGACCGTCTCGGTGTGGGCCACGGTCCCGCACTATGTCTCCCAGGCCCCGTCCCCGAAGGCGGAGCTGGCCCTGCTGCGCCGGGTCGAGGATCTCCTGCAGATCCCCCTGGACCTCACGGAGCTCGCGGAGGATGCCGCCGCCTGGGAACGTGGGGTGAACGAGCTGGCGGGCGAGGACCCGGATGTCGCAGCCTATGTGGAGCAGCTGGAACGCGCACGGGACACCGAGGAGTTGCCCGAGGCCACCGGCGAGGCCATCGCCGAGGAGTTCGAGCGGTATCTCCGGCGCCGGGGTCGGGACTAGCGCCGGTCTAGAGCGCCAGGCCCAGCAGCCCGTTGACGGCGGCCCGCACATCGGGGCTGGCGGGGTCGACGTCGGCCGGTTGCGTCCCGGACGTCCCGTCCGGTCCTCGTTCGGCCCGGGCCACGGCCTGCTCCGCCCAACGGTCGATCTCGGCCAGGGCTGCCGGGGCATCCAGGTCATGGGACAGGGCCCGGTGGGCAGCGGCCAGCACGGCGGTGCCGTCCCCCGGTTCCTGGACGTCCAGGGCGTGACGCCACCGGGCGACCCGGTCCATGGAGCGGGTCAACTGCTCCTGGGTCCAGTCCCAGTCGTCCCGGTAGTGGTTCGAGAGCAACGTGGTCCGGATGGCCACCGGTTCGACCCCCTGACTCCGCAGTCTCGAGACGAGCACCAGGTTGCCCAGGGACTTGGACATCTTCTCCCCGTCCAGGCCCACCATCCCGGCGTGGACGAAGGCCTGGGCCAGGGGCAGTCCGTCACCGGCTGTGGCGTGGGCGGCGCTGAACTCGTGGTGCGGGAACCGCAGGTCCGAGCCGCCCCCTTGCACGGTGAAGGGCGCGGGCAGCAGGCGTCGGGCGATCGCGGAGCACTCGATATGCCAGCCGGGGCGTCCGGTGCCCAGGGAGCGGCCGTCCCATGACGGTTCACCGGGGCGGGCCACCCGCCAGAGCAGGGGATCCAGCGGATGGCGCTTGCCGGGCCGGTCCGGGTCGCCGCCGCGCTCCGGGAACACCGTGACCATCTCCTCGGCGCTGAGGCGTCCCACGCTGCCCAACGTCCAGTGCGTGGCCGCCTCCGTCGCACCGATGGAGAAGTAGATGTCGCCGTCGGGCTCTGTGTCCGTGCCTGGAACCGCGTAGGCCGTGCCGTTGGCCACGAGCGCCTCCACGGAGCCGACGACCCAGTCCACCGTCTCGGTCGCCCCGACATAGTGGTCGGGTGCGAGCACGTTCAGCGCCTCCATGTCCGAGCGGAACAGCTCGGTCTGCTCGGCCGCGAGGTCTCGCCAGTCCACGCCGGTCGCGGTGGCCCGCTCCAGCAGGGGGTCGTCCACGTCCGTGACGTTCTGGACGTAGGTGACGGGCAGGCCGCAGGCCCGCCAGTAGCGGTTCAGCAGGTCGAAGGTCACATAGGTGTTGGCGTGGCCCAGGTGGGTGGCGTCATAGGGCGTGATGCCGCAGACGTAGAGCGATGCCTCGGCGAGGTTGCCGGGGTGGCGCACCGACTGGGAGGCGGTGTCATAGAGCTTGAGCCGGTCCGGCTGGACGGGCAACCGGGCGGGAAGGGGGGTGTACCAGGATTCCATCAGGCGTTGATCACTCCGAAGCCGAGCAGGATGTAGAGCAGGAGGCCGAGTCCGATGCGGTACCAGACGAACGGCTTGAACGAGTTGGTCGTGATGTACCGCATGAGCCAGCCGATGATCAGGTAGCCGATCACGAAGGCCACGAGGGTCGCGACGAGGGTCTCACCCATACCATAGACGGACGCCTGGCCCGGATCTGACAGGGCCTTGAACAGCTTGTAGAAGCCGGATGCGAACACGGCGGGTACTGCCAGGAGGAAGGCATAGCGGGCCGCTGCCTCCCGGGTGTAGCCGAGGGCCAGACCCATGGTGATGGTGCCGCCGGAACGGGAGACGCCCGGGATGAGGGCCATCATCTGGGCCAGTCCGTAGAGGACGCCATCCCGCAGGGTCAGCTTCTCCAACGGTTTGGTCTGCTTGCCGAGGGAATCCGCCACCGCCAGCAGCAGGCCGAACACGATCAGTGTGGTGGCCACGATCCACAAGGACCGGAACGAGGTGTCGATGGACTCCTCGAAGAGCAGTCCGGCCACGCCGATGGGGATCGAGCCGATGATGATGAGCCAGCCCATCCGGGCGTCCGGGTCGTGGCGATCAACCTTTCCGGTCAGGGATCCGAACCACCGGGAGATGATGCGGACGACGTCTTTCCAGAAGAAGATCAACACGGCCAGCTCGGTACCGATCTGGGTGATGGCGGTGAAGGCGGCCCCCGGGTCCGAGGCCCCGGGCAGGAACTCACCCACGATGCGCAGGTGTGCCGACGAGGAGACGGGGAGGAATTCCGTCAGGCCTTGGACGAGGCCCAAGATGATCGCTTCTAACCAGTTCACATCAGAGAACCCTACGGCACCGACAGGGCCTTTCCTGCGCCACGACCCACCCCTCGGGGCGGCAGCCGACCCGGGTCATCCTGGGGTCGGATGCCGCCGGAGGTCAGCTACCCGAGCGGTTCTCGTCGTCCTCGCCGTCGCCGTCGCTGTCGTCGCCGTCGTCGTCGTCGTCTCCATGGTCATCGTCATCGTCATCGTCGTCATCATCGTCGTCGTCGTCGTCGTCGTCGTAGACGTCGAGCGGAGTGAACTCGCCCGTGGCGGCGTAGAGGGCGTCCTCGTAGGCCTCGAAGGAATCCGCCACGCGGAAGAAGGCCGACTCCACCGCAGGGTCGTCATCATCACGTTTGCCGGTGGCGGCCGCGAGATGTTCTTCGAATGCGGAAACCAAGGCCTCCAGGGCCACACGGGGGTCGATGCTCATGAGCAACACGGTAGCCGCTTTTTCCCGCTCTGGCATAGGGTTTCATTTCACAGGCTGACCGGCAGGGAGATGAATGCGCGAACAGGAGATCACCAGCAGGCTGGACTCGCTGGAGCAACGGCAGCAGTGGGAGTACCTCGTGATGACCGTGGCACCGAGGGATTCGATCGCCGAGGCCCGACGGCGGGTGGTGGAGCACGCCGAATACGGGAAGTGGGAGCTACGGCGCACCATCCTCTACCGCGGGGGTGCCCGCCGGTACTGGATGCGCCGGCGGATCATCCGCGTGCAGTCCACCCTGAGCCTCACCCCCTGACTCTCACCCCCTGAGCCTCACCCCCTGACGCCTACCCCGGCCCTTACTCCCTGACCGGCCCCAGCAGGGCGTTCGCCAGGGTCTGGTGAGCCGACTCGTCGTCCGAGGGGTGGAACACCCCTGCCATGACATCGCGGTAGAGCCGGGACAGCTCATTGCTCCGGTGATAGGACGCCCCGCCCGAGGCCTCCAGGGCGAAATCGGCCTGCGCCTTGGCCGTGCGGATCGCCATCGTCTTGTTGGCCACCAACCGGGGGAACCACTCGGCCCCGAGCTCCGCCCCGGCCTCGAGGTCCGCCGCCACCGAGCGCAGCTGGGTGTCCATGGTGAGCTGACGCAGCGAGGCCTCCGCGGCCTTGTACCGCAGGACCGGATCCTGCGAGAGCGTCTCACCCGAGACCTTGGAACGCCGCCGGCCCAGGTTCTGGGCGGCCAGCTCGAGGGCCCGCTCCCCCACCCCGGTGTAGACGGCGGCCACCAGCGTCAGGAAGGACGCGAAGATGCCGAAGGTCAGGGGGTCCGCGTTTGGACCCGCGGGGATCTGCCGCACGATCCTCTCGGCGGGGACCACCGCACCGGACAACCGCGTGGTGTGGGAATGGGTGGCCCGCATGCCCAGCATGTCCCACGAGGAGCCGTCCGCCTCCCAGCCCGCTGCGGACCGGTCCAGGAAGCCGAAGACCAGCTGGCCGCCGTCGGGCGTCTTGCCGAAGATCCCGAGCCGGCTCCAGACCGGCGAGAGGGTGGTGAAGATCTTGGTGCCGGTGAACCGGTAGGAGCCGTCGGCCAGCGGCTCCGCCACCGTGTCCGAGTCGAAGAGCACCGCGTCGTTGCCCGCCTCGGAGATGCCGAAGGCGAAGATCTCCCCGGCCGCCGACTCCCGGAGGACGAAGTCCAGCGAGTGATCCCCCTGTTGGCGCAGGAGGTGCGCCACACCGTTCCAGATCAGGTGCATGTTCACCGCCAGGGCGGTGGCCGGGGCGTGCTGGGCCAGCACCCTCTGGGCGGCGACGACGGCCGGCAGGTCCCAGCCGAGCCCGCCTTCCGCGGTGGGCGCGAGGGCACCGAGGTAGCCCGCCACGGTGAGGTCCTGGAGATCCTGGTGCGGGAAGGCATTGGCCTCGTCGTAGGACGCGGCCCGGGCCCGCAGGCCTTCCAGGAGTTCATCGGTCAATACCGTCAGCACGGTCGATGGGGTCATCAGGCGGCGTCCTCTCTAGTGGCTTCTAGTGACTGTCTCCGGTGGCTGTTTCCGGTGGTTGTCCTCGGTCTAGCGGGGTTCGAGCAGCCGGTGCAGGACCCGGCAGCCGAAGTCGAGGGCGGAGACCGGCACCCGTTCGTCGATGCCGTGGAACAGTCCCGTGAAGTCCAGGTCCGCGGGCAGCTGCAGCGGGGCGAACCCGTACCCGGCGATGCCGAGCCGGGACAGGGACTTGTTGTCCGTCCCGCCGGACATCATGAACGGCAGGACCGGTGCGCCGGGGTCCTCGGCCTGGATGGACTCGACCATGAGGTCGACGAGTCCGCCGGAGAACGGCACCTCCAGGGAGATGTCACGGTGTTCGTGGCTGAAACCGATGCCCTCCCCCGCGAGCTGACGCAGGGTGGACATGACGTCCTCCTCCTCGCCGGGCAGGAACCGGACGTCCAGGGTGGCTTCGGCCTTGCCCGGGATCACGTTGTGCTTGTAGCCGGCGGTCAGACCCGTGGGGTTCGTGCTGTTACGCAGGGTGGACCCCACGAAGCGGGCGGCGGAGCCCAAGGCCTCGAGTTGAGGCGCGGGGTCCGACTCGTCGAAGGCCACCCCGCAGATCTCAGCCACCTGCTCCAGCAGGGCTCGGGTGGTCTTGGTGTACTGCAGGGGCCACTCGTGGGTGCCGATGCGGTGGATCGCACCGGACAGCCGGGTCACGGCATTGTCCGGGTGCACCGAGGAACCGTGTCCGGGCGCTCCCACCGAGCTCAGGTTCAACCACGCCAGTCCCTTCTCGGCCGTCTGGAGAAGATAGGCCCGCTGCCCGTGGAGCTCGGTGGAGAAACCACCGACCTCACTGATGGCCTCCGTGGCGCCGGCGAAGACCTCCGGGTGTTCGTCCACCATCCAGCGGGCCCCGTAGACGCCGCCGGCCTCCTCGTCCGAGAAGAACGCGATGATCAGGTCGCGGCGCGGCTTGCGCCCGGTGCGGTGCAGGTGCCCCAGGACCGTGAGGATCATGGCATCCATGCCCTTCATGTCCACGGCTCCGCGACCCCAGATCATGCCGTCCCTCAGTTCTGCGGAGAACGGGTCCACTGTCCATTCACCGGCATCGGCCGGGACCACATCGAGATGGCCGTGGAGGATGAGGGCCGGTGCCTGGCGGTCCCAGCCGGCCACCCTGCCCACCACGCTGGCCCGGCCCGGCGAGGATTCATAGATCGACGGCTCCATCCCGGCCTGGCGCATCAAGCCGGCGCAGTACTCGGCGGCCTCGGGTTCACCGCGGGAGTCGTTGCCGCCGTAGTTCGAGGTGTCGATCCGGATCAGGTCACGGCAGATGCGGACGACCTCGTCGCGGAACGGGAGGTCGGCGGTCTCGCCGGGATCACGGGCGTCACGGGCGTCACGGGCAGAGGAGCTCATGGGGCAACCCTAGCCAGATGCACTCTGACGTGCTGAGGGGTAGGTCGGAGGGCGCGGCAGGGTGTACGGCAGGGTGTGCGGCACACCCCGAAAAGGGTGTTAGGATTATCAGCGCTGCCTTTCGAGGCAGCGGAGAAGTGAATGTGCGCGCGGGTGGCGGAATTGGCAGACGCGCAGCGTTGAGGTCGCTGTGCCCGCAAGGGCGTGGGGGTTCAAGTCCCCCTCCGCGCACAACAGTGAATCGGCTCCCGGCCGGTGGACACGGTCCATCGCCGGGAGCCGAAGTCGTTCCGGTCACCGCCCTCCCCCGCCCCGCCTACGTGGATCGCCGCCGCTGTGACCTGCCCGATACCCCACCACCACCTGTCGGCCACTCATCTGCTCGCCAACCGGCCTTAGGGTCGCCTAACGTACGGTCCATGATCACCGCCGAGGCCGTGACGAGCCCTTTCAGCCGGCTCGCCAACCGGGTCAAACGAGAGATGCTGACCCACGTGACACCCCTGCGGTGGGCGGCCGACGGCCGGCATGAGGAACGGCGCCGGAAATGGGCCCCGCACCTGCCTCCCCTGGACGCGGACCAAGCAGCGCTGGTCTCCACCCTCCACCGCGATGGCGTTCACATCGGCCTCCTGGACGATCTGGACGTCCCGTCCACGGGCACGCTCAAATCCGCCCTGGAACAGGTGGCCGGTCCTCTGGCCGCACTTCCCTCGGCCGGGGCCAGCACCGTGCGGCCCACGGTGGATGACCTGCTGTCCGATCTCTCCCTGTGGCAGTGGGGACTCCAGGATCGGATGCTGGACATCGTGGAGAACTACCTGGGTGTGCCCGCCCGCTATTACGGTGCCGATGTCCGTCGCGAGGTCGCCAATGACCAGGCCGTGGGAGTGCGCCAGTGGCACCGGGACGCCGAGGACCGGCGCACGGTCAAGATCCTGGTGTGGCTCAACGATGTCGACGAAGAGGGCGGGCCCTACGCCTACATCCCCCTGGCCGAGTCCCTCTATGCGGTGGAGAGGCTCCGCTACGTGGCCGGGTTCGTGGACCACGCCAAGGTCATCCGGATGGTGGCGCCGGGGTCCGTGGCCACGGCCACCGGTCCCCGATGGACCGCCGTGGTGGCGGACAACTGCCGCCTGCTGCACCGTGCCACGCCCCCGGTGGCCCGGGACCGGCTCTCGGTGACGTTCACCTGGTCCTCGCGTACGCCGATGAAGACGGAGGAGGCACCGGACTTCACGGCGGACCACCTCCGCCGCATCCGGTCGGGGCTGTCCGAGCGTCAGCTGGCGTGCCTCCCGCCGGCGATGACCAGCGGCTGAGCCGGCCTGGGCCTGCCATAATCGGGACTGCAGGGCACCGGCAACGGTGCCCGCGCCGACACCCGTACCGGAAAGAGGCCTTCCAGCCATGACCGAAGCCCGTACCGTGCTCCACCGGCTGGCCCATGCCTATGGCGTCCAGACGGCCTACCGGGGACACGACGGTCTCGAACACCAGGTCTCCGATGCGACGCTGGCCGCGATCCTGACCGCGCTGGGTTGTGCCGTGGAGCCGGAGGGCCTGGCCGGTCTTCACACCGCGCTCGAACACCGGAGGTTGGCACCATGGCGCCTCGTCCTGCCCCACACGACCGTCTGCCGTGCGGGGTCCGGCACCTCGGTGCCGGTCCACGTCCCCCATGGCCGCGGCGTCACGCTCGAGGCCTTGTTGGAGGATGGCCGGCGGTGGCCGTTGGAGCAGCTCGAGGACTTCGCGGAGCCCCAGGAGGTATCCGGTGAGCTGGTGGGCCAGGCCACCTTCCGACTGCCGCCGGACCTCCCGCTGGGATGGCACCTCCTCCAGGCCCGCCTGGAGGAGGGCGGACCGGACGGGGAATGGCTGGTGGAGGCCACACTGGTGGTGGTGCCGGACCGGCTGGACACCGCAGAGGTGTTCCGAGAGCGCCGCGGCTGGGGCTTGTCCGCTCAGCTGTACTCGGCACGCTCCGCCGCCTCCTGGGGGCTGGGCGATCTGGCCGACCTGGCCGATCTGGCCGTGCAGGCCGCGGCCCACGGCGGTGACTTCGTGCTGTCCAACCCGCTGCACGCCTCCGCCCCCACCCCTCCCGTGGTCTCCTCCCCCTACTCCCCCTCCACGCGCCGCTTCATCCATCCGATCTACCTGCGGGTCGAGGACCTGCCCGAGTATGCCGACTGCCCACCGGTACTCCGGGCGCAGGTGGACCAGCTGGCCGCCGCCCGCCGTGCGGAGAACACCGCGGTGGACACCCTGGACCGCAACGCGGCCTATGCGGACAAGCTGCTGGCCCTGCGGTGGCTGCACCGGGTGCCCCGCTCCCCTGCTCGGGAGCAGGCCTACCGCACCTACTGCGCCGAGGAGGGGCAGGGGCTGGACGACTTCGCCCTGTGGTGCGCCCTCCGTTCACCCCTGGCCGCCGAGGATCCGGTGTGGCTGGACCCGGAGCTGGTCCCCGGTGGTCGCCTCGCGGAACGGTACCGCCATGAACTGTCGGAGGAGATCGAGCTCCACCGGTGGACGCAGTGGCTCTGCGACACCCAACTGGCCGCAGCCCAGTCCACCGCCCGTGGAGCCGGGATGCGCCTGGGGCTGATGCTGGACCTGGCGGTGGGGGCCGACCGCGACAACGCCGATGCCTGGATGCTGCAGGACCTGCTGGTGTCCTCGATGTCCGTGGGGGCGCCGCCGGACATGTACAACCAGGCGGGTCAGGACTGGTCCCAGTCCCCGTGGCATCCGGAACGCCTCGCTGAGACCGGTTACCGCGCCTACCGGGACATGCTCCGCTCCGTCCTACGCCATGCCGGCGGTCTGCGGGTGGACCACATCCTCGGGATGTTCCGGCTCTGGTGGGTGCCGGTGGGGCAGTCTCCGCTCCACGGCGCCTACGTGGAGTATGACCACGAGGCGATGATCGGGATCCTGGCCCTCGAGGCCCATCGGGCCGGCGCGGTGGTGGTCGGGGAGGACCTGGGCACCTTCGAGCCGTGGGTCCAGGACTATCTGGCCGAGCGAGGACTGCTGGGCACCTCCATCCTGTGGTTCGAGCAGCACGACGGCGTCCCCCGGCCCCCGAACCAGTACCGGGAGCAGTGCCTGACCTCCGTCAACACCCACGACCTTCCGCCGACCGCCGGATACCTCACGGAGCTACACGTGGATCTCCGGGAACAGCTCGGCCTGCTGGCCGATCCCGCCGGCGAGCGACAACGGGCCGCCGAGGAACGCCGGGCCTACCTGCGGGCCCTGCAGGAGGCGGGGTTCTACCCGCGGGACGTGGAACCGGACCTCTCCGACCCGGGCCAGCGGGCCGACGTCGTGCTGGCGCTCTACCGGTACCTGGCCCAGGCGCCCTCCCTGCTGCACGGCGTGGCGCTGGTGGACGCCGTGGGCGAACGGCGCATCCAGAACCAACCGGGCACCCAACAGCACGAGTACCCCAACTGGGAGGTGCCGTTGGCCGACGCCGCGGGACGGCCGGTACTGATCGACGACCTGGACGCCGTCCCGGGCTTCAGCCGACTGCTCGAGGCCGTGGACCGCGAACTGGCGCAGGACCCCCAAGCTGGCCCGGGGACCACGACGCCGTGACGCCGAGGTCCGAATCCCTGGGTGTGGTCATGGTCTCCCTGCACACCTCGCCCCTGGCGCAACCCGGGCAGGGCGACGCCGGCGGGATGAATGTCTATGTCCGCCACCTGGCCATCACCCTGGCCACCGGCGGACACCCCGTCTGGGTCCTGACGCGCCGTGACCGTGCGGGCCAGAGCGTGCAGGACCTCCCGGTCCCGGCGGTACCGGGCGCGGCCCGGGCCCGGGTGGTCCCGGTGAGCGCCGGGCCGGCCACCGCCGTACCCAAGGAGGAGCTGCCCCGCTGGGTGGACGACTTCGCCGCCGCGGCCCCCGCGGCTCTGAGCGCGGCGGGGGGATGCCACGGCTCCGACTGCCGCTGGGTGGTCCATTCGCACTACTGGCTCTCCGGCCTGGCCGGGCTGTCCGTGGCGGCGGACCTCAAGGCGCCGATCGTGCACACCATGCACACCATGGCGGCCGTCAAGAACGCCCGCGACGCCCGGTCGAGCGAGCCGGAGACGCGCGAGTCCGCCGAGCAGCAGATCGCCGCAGCGGCGGACCTGCTGGTGGCCAACACCCCGGCCGAGCGGGACGAGCTGATCGGACACTACGGCGCCGAGCCCGCCCGCATCACGGTGGTGCCGCCAGGGGTCGACACCTCAGTGTTCAATCCGGACGGTCCCCACCGGTGGCCCGGACACCCCGCGGGGGTCAAGGTCCTCTTCGCGGGGCGGATCCAAGGGCACAAAGGCCCGCAGGTGGCCATCCGGGCGGCTGGGCTGGTGAATGGACGGTCAGGATCCGGTCCCGGCCTCAGCCTGCACCTCACCGGTGCCACCTCGGGGTCGGACGGACTGGACCTGGCGCGGCTACGCGAACAGGCAGGCCTCGGCGATCGGTGTACGGTCTCCGGGCCGGTCTCGGCCGCGGACCTCGCCGAGATGTACCGGGCCGCGGACGTGGTGGTCGTGCCGAGCTTCTCGGAGTCCTTCGGCCTGGTCGCGCTGGAGGCACAGGCCTGTGGAACGCCCGTCATGGCCCACCGGGTGGGAGGCCTGACCTATGCGGTGGCCGATGGCCGGACGGGGCGACTCGTGGACGGGCTCGACCCGGAGACCTGGGCCGTGGAGCTGGAACGCGTCGCCGCGGACCTGCCGGCCTGGCGGCAGCAGGGCCCGGCGGCGGCACGCCGGGCCCACGACTTCGGCTGGGAGGCCATGGCCGCCCGCCTGTCCGCCGCCTACGAGCGGCTCTGATCCGTGATGGACCCCGTGAAATGCGGCCGCTGCCGGCGGCCGTTCCAGGCCGTCACCACGGTCCGGCCCGGCGCCGGATGCGCGAAGTTCAGCGAGACCGTCCCGGGCAGGAGCACCGGGGTGGCGAAACTGATCCGCCACGCATAGCCGCCTGCGGCCGGCTCCCGGCCGGCCAGCATGCGCCCGGCGAGATACATGCCATGCGCGATCATGCCCTGCTGCCCCAAGGCCTTGGCCGTCACCGGGTTCAGGTGGATGGGGTTGTAGTCACCGGAGACCGCCGCGTAGTGACGGCCCGCGGAACCCGGCAGGGCCCACCGGGCCGTCAGGGTCGGAGCCTCGAACGCCGGGTGTCCGGTCCGAGCCGGTCGCGCCTGACCGTCGAGGTGGACCCCGGTGGCCAGATAGGTGGACGTGCCCTCCCACAACAACCGTGGGCCCGCCCCGCTGTCAGTGGTGCTGGCGGTGCTGGTGCTGCTGGTGCTGCCGCCGCCGGCGGGGCCGTGCACCGTCACCACGAGGTCCACGGTCGTCCCCGAGGGGTGTGGTGCCAGGGCCGTGGCGGAGGCCGCCACCGTCAGAGGCGTGTCCGACGGCACCGCCGCATGGTGCACCACCTGGTTCTCCAGGTGCACCATCCCGAGCAGCGGCAGCGGGAAGTCCGGGGCCGCCATCAGCTCCATCGCCGCCGGGAACGCCGCCACGTGCACCAGCACCGAGGGCAGATCCTGCGGGTCCACCAGCTGACCGGGAGGATGGGACAGGCTCGCGTACCGCGCCACCAGGTCTGCGTGGATCTGATGGTCCTGCACCACCACCGTGCGTCCCGGCAGGGACGGGGGCCGCCGGCGCCTCAGGATCGCGTCCGTGGCGGCCCGGCTCAGGGCCGCCCGGTAACTCGAGGCCAAAGGTGTCATGCTCTGCCGCTGGATCATCAGGCCCCCATCAGTCCCTGGCCGCAGACCCGCAGGGTGTGGCCGGAGGTGCCACCGGCGGCATCGGAGACCAGGAACGCGATCGCCTCGGCCACGTCCACCGGCTGACCGCCCTGCTGCAGTGAGTTCAGGCGACGGCCGACCTCCCGCGTGGCCAGCGGGATCCTGGCGGTCATCTCCGTCTCGATGAACCCCGGCGCCACGGCGTTGATGGTGCCGCCCCCCTCGTCACCACCGATCCCGACGCCGGCCATCAACCGGGCCGTGGCGGCGACCATGCCCATCACGCCGGCCTTCGAGGCCGCGTAGTTGGTCTGGCCGGCATTGCCGGCGATGCCGGAGGTCGAGGCGAGGGCGGCGATCCGCAGACCGTCCGAGGCCACCCCCTGACCGGAGGCGGCCAGGAACTCCCGGTTCATGGCCAGCTGCGATTCGATGTTGACCGCCATCACGGCATCCCAGCGGGCGGCGTCCATGTTGGCCAACTTCTTGTCCCGGGTGATGCCCGCGTTGTGCACCACGATGTCCATCCGGCCGTGGCGCTCGGCGCAGTGCGCCAGGATCCGCCGCCCGGCATCGGGTGCGGTGATGTCCAGTTGCAGGGCGGTGCCGGAAAGCCTGTTCACGACGCCGGCCAGCGCCTCCCCGGCCGCCGGCACGTCCACGCCCACGATGGTCGCCCCGTCACGGTGCAGGGTCTCGGCGATGGCGGCACCGATGCCGCGGGCCGCCCCGGTGACGACGGCGACCTTGCCGGCCAGCGGCCTCTCCCAGTCCGCGGGCCGGGACCCGCCGTCCGTGCCGACGGGGATGAACTGACCGGACACGAAGGCGCTCCGGGCGGAGAGCAGGAACCGCAACGCACCCACCGCGCCCGGGGCGGACAGGGCGATGTCCTGACCCAGGATGATGCCGTTGGCGGTCCCGCCCCGGCGCATCTCATGGGCCAGGGACCGGGTCATGCCCTCGACACCCTGCCGCGCGGCCCGTGTGGCGGGACGGTCGGTCCCAGCGGGATCGCGGAACACCGTGATGACGCGGGCGGAGGGACCCAGTTGGCGCTGCACCGACCCGAGGTGCAACGTGGTGGCGGACAGGTCCCCCGGGGCGACGACGTTGTCGTAGCAGGCGATCACGGCCGAGAACCGGTCCGACGGCGACGGCTGACGGCGCACATCCAGGTCCCAGTCGAGGAGGACGGCCGCCGCCTCATCGGCCGCATGTCCGTCCCCCAGGACCAGGACAGAACCCTCCACGAGCCGTTGACCCGGCTCGTACCGGCGGAGCACCGCCGGCTGCGGGAGCCCCAGGGCCGCCGCGATCTTCTGGCCGAGTGGCTGGTTGACAAGGGCCGTATAGGTGTCAGTCTGTGCTGCCATCGGTTCAGCGCCCCCGGACGATCGCGACGATGCCCTGCCCGCCGGCGGCGCAGACCGAGATCAGCCCCAGCGAGCCCGGCCCCTTCTCATGCAGCATCTTGGCCAGGGTGGCCGTGATGCGTCCGCCGGTGGCGGCGAAGGGATGCCCGGCGGCCAAGGAGGAGCCGTTCACATTGAGCCTGCTGCGGTCGATGGAGCCCAGCGGGGCGTCCAGGCCCAGGCGGTTGCGGCAGAAGTCCTCGTCCTCCCAGGCTTTCAGGGTGGACAACACCGTGCCGGCGAAGGCCTCGTGGATCTCGTAGTAGTCGAAGTCCTGCAGGGACAGGCCCTGGCGCTTGAGCAGCCGGGACACGGCATAGGCGGGTGACATCAGCAGTCCCTCGGCGCCGTCCACGAAGTCCACGGCGGCGGTCTCGAAGTCCACGAAGTCGGCGAGGATCGGCAGTCCCCTGGCCGTGGCCCATTCCTCGGAGCCCAGCAGCACGGCCGAGGCGCCGTCCGTGAGCGGGGTGGAGTTGCCGGCGGTCATCGTCGCCTCGTCTCCGAGGTCGCGCCCGAAGACCGGCTTCAGCGTGCCGAGCTTCTCGAGGGTGGAGTCGGCGCGCATGTTGTTGTCCTGGGACAACGGGCCGAACGGGGTGACGAGGTCGTCGAAGAACCCGCGCTGGTAGGCGGCGGCCATGTGCTGGTGGCTGGCCAGGGCCAGCTCATCCTGTGCCTGACGGGTGATGCCCCACTGGTGTGTGGTGCGGGCCTGGTGATCGCCCATGGACATCCCGGTGCGGGGCTCCTCGGTGCCCGGGGCCTGGGGAGCCAGGTGACCCGGGCGGAACTTCAGCACGGCCTTGATCCTGTCCTGGGTGGTGCGGGCCCGGTTCAGCTCCATGAAGACCGCGCGGGCGGCGTCGTTGAAGACCAGGGGGGCATCGGAGATCGAGTCCACCCCGCCGCCGATGGCCGAATCGAGCTGGCCGAGGCGGATCTTGTTGGCCAGTCCGCCGATGGCCTCCATTCCCGTGGCGCAGGCGATCTGTACCTCGTGGGCGGGGGTGGAGGCGTCCAGCGCGGTCCCGAGGACCGACTCCCGCGTCAGGTTGAAGTCCTTGCTGTGCTTGATGACGGCGCCGGCCGCGACCTCGCCGATCCGCTCACCCTGCAGTCCGAAGCGGGCCACCAGGCCGTTCAGTGCTGAGGTCAGGAGGTCCTTGTTGGAGGCCTTCGCGTACGCACCGTGGGAGCGGGCGAACGGCGTGCGGTTGCCACCGATGATGACGGCCTGGCGGAGCGGGCCGCCGGCGATGGCCGCGGCCTGGGGATCCGTGGTCGGGGTGCTCTCGGGGGTGGGGTGCTGGGCGGAGTTCTCGGTCATGGGGTCCCTTCCTGACGGAATCTCTGATGTGAGGGGGCTTCTGATGTGAGGGGGCTTACTGAGACCCAGAGTACCTGATACGCTCGGTATCGTGAATACCGCACTGACTGCTGCCGGCGGCGCGCCCGATGTTCCGGACGGTCGCGCCACGCGATGGGACGAACACCGTCAGCAACGCCGCGCCAACCTGATCCGGGCGGCCCGCCAGGCCGTGCACGACCTCGGCCCGCAGGCCTCCATGGATGAGATCGCCACCCATGCCGGAACCTCCAAGAGCGTCTTCTACCGGTACTTCGGGGACAAGAACGGACTGCAGGTGGCCGTGGGAGAACGGGCTATCAACTTCATGGAACGTGAACTCCTGATGGCGGCCGAGGCCTCCGACAGTGCCCTCGACGGACTCTTCGCCATGGTGTCCGTCTATCTGAGGCTCGCGGAGTCCTCGCCCCATGTCTATGCTTTCTCCACGCGGCTTCCGCCGGAGACCGCGGCTGGGCCGCCAGCCCAGGGGCAGCCGGCGGCGATGGCGGACTTCTTCGACCGGATCGCCGCCGTGATGGACGTGCACTTCCGCGACTACCTCCGCCAGCACGGCCGGTCGCCGGCCAGTCAGTCCGCCACGTGGTACTGGCCCCGCGCCGCCATCGGCATGGTCCGCTCGGCCGGGGAGACGTGGCTGGGAACACCGCCCGAGGCCTCCCGGCCCGACGCCGCGCGGCTGGCGCGGAAGATCACCGCATGGCTCACCGTCGGCCTGGATGGAACCTATGCCGCCTCACCAACCGACCACCCCACCGCCCCTCCCACTCCCGAACAGGAGCTGTCATGACCACCACCTCCGATTCCAGCGCCGCCCCTCTCGTGGCCGGCGTCGTCCCGCCGACCGCCGCGTCCGCGGACACCCCTGAGGCGCAGACCGCCTTCAGCGCCATCTCCCCCGCCGAACCGGGCGGTCTCGACCTGTCAGCCGTCCAGGAACTGCTGCTGGGCCGCTGGTCCGCCGAACGCCGACAGGGCCGGGAGAACGCCAAGAACCCCGAGCTGCACAAACTGGACAACATCAGCATGGAGGAGCACCGCGAGCGGGTGCTGAACCAGTTGAAGATCCTGGTGGACGCCGGGGTGGTGCAGAAGGCCTTCCCCGCCTCCCTGGGGGGCGAGGACAACCACGGTGGGAACATCGCGCTGTTCACGGAGCTGGTCTCGGCCGATCCCTCCCTGCAGATCAAGGCCGGGGTGCAGTGGGGACTGTTCGGTTCCGCCATCCTGCACCTGGGCACCGCACCCCACCACGAACGCTTCCTCCCGGATGTGCTGAACCTGGAGGTCCCCGGGGCCTTCGCCATGACGGAGATCGGTCACGGTTCGGACGTCGCGTCCATCGGGACCACCGCCACCTACGTGTCCGAGACCGACGAGTTCGAGATCCACACGCCGTTCAAGGCGGCATGGAAGGAGTTCCTCGGCAACGCCGCCCTCCACGGCACGGCGGCCGTGGTGTTCGCCCAGCTGATCACCCACGGTGTCAACCACGGGGTGCACTGCTTCTATGTGCCGATCCGTGATGGGGCCGGCGACTTCCTACCCGGTGTGGGCGGCGAGGACGACGGCTTCAAGGGTGGGCTCAACGGCATCGACAACGGCCGCCTGCACTTCGACCACGTGCGCATCCCCCGGACCCATCTGCTGAACCGGTACGGCAACGTGGATGAGAACGGTGGTTACACCTCGGACATCGCCTCCCCGGGCCGCCGCTTCTTCACGATGATCGGCACGCTCGTCCAGGGCAGGGTCTCACTGTCCCTGGCCGCTGCCTCGGCCTCCGCCCTGGCCCTGACCGGGGCCATCACCTACGGCAACCAGCGCCGTCAGTTCAACGCCAGCTCGGACGTCCACGAGGAGGTGCTGATGGACTACCAGCTGCACCAGCGCCGGTTGATCGACCGGCTGGCCCGTACCTACGCCGACACCTTCGCCTCGAACGAGTTGTTGGAGAAGTTCAACGCCGTGTTCTCCGGGGAGTCGGACACGGACGAGGACCGTCAGGAGCTCGAGACCCTGGCCGCGGCGATCAAGCCCCTGACCACGTGGAACGCCCTGGACACCCTGCAGGAGGCCCGCGAGGCCTGCGGCGGGGCCGGGTACATGGCGAAGAACCGCTTCGCCTCACTGCGCCAGGACCTGGACATCTACGTCACCTTCGAGGGTGACAACAACGTGCTGCTGCAGCTCGTGGCCAAGCGCCTTCTCTCGGACTACTCCAAGGACCTGACCAACTTCTCCATCGGCGCCCTCTCACGGTATGTGCGGGGCCAGGCCACGGAGGCGATGGTCAACCGCTCCGGCCTGCGCCGGGTGGCCCAGGCCGTGCAGGATGCCGGCTCGGAACGCAAGAGCGCCAGCTGGTTCAAAGACCCCGAGGTCCAGCGCGCCCTGCTCGAGGACCGCGTCCGCACCAAGACCGGTGCGGTGGCCCAGGCCCTCATGCCGGTGGCCAAGAAGCCCCAGGCCGAGCAGGCGGCCACCTTCAACCAGAACCAGACGGATCTGATCGACGCGGCGCGGAACCACGGCGAGCTGCTCGAGTGGGAGGCCTTCACCCGCGCGATCAAGACGATCGAGGATGCCCACACGAAGCAGGTCATGACCTGGCTGCGCGATCTCTTCGCCCTGCGCACCATCGAGGACGACCTGGGGTGGTTCATCCAGTCCGGCCGGATCTCCACGCAACGCGCACGCACCCTGCGCGGGTACATCAACCGGCTGGCCGCCCGCCTGCGCCCCCACGCACAGGACCTGGTGGATGCCTTCGGCTACGAGCAGGAACACCTGCGCATGGACGTCACCACCGGCGGAGAGGCGGAGCGTCAGGACGAGGCCGCCGAGTACTACCGCAAGCTGCGCGCCTCCGCCGACGCCCCGGTCCATGAGAAGGTGCTGCACCAGCGCGAGAAGAACGCGGCGAAGGCCGCGCGCGCCAAGGGCAGGAAGAAGTAGCCGCCGGACCGGCCGGGCCTCCCCCGGCCGGCCGGTGCTCAGGGGCGGGTCAGGACAGCGCGGAGCGGTAGACCTCGAGGGTCTGATCGGCGATCGAGTCCCAGGAGAAGTGCTCGATGGCCCGCTGACGTCCGGCCTCGCCCATGCGCCGCGCCAGGTCCGGGTCCTCCAGGACACCCGTCAGGGCCGCCGCGAAATCAGAGACGAAGCGGTCCGGATCCAGGGGTGTCCCGGTGCCGTCGCCCGCCTGGTCCAACGCGACGAGGCGGCCGGTGGTGCCCTCCTGGACCACCTCGGGGATCCCGCCGACCGCCGAGGCCACCACGGCGGTACCGCAGGCCATGGCCTCCAGGTTGACGATTCCCAGCGGTTCATAGATGGACGGGCATGCGAACACGGTGGCCTGCGAGAGGATCTGCATGATCTCCTCCCGTGGCAGCATGCCCTCGATCACCACCACGCCATCACGGGTGGCCTGGAGCTCCGCGATCAACCCGTTGACCTCGGCGGCCAGCGCCGGGGTGTCGGCTGCGCCGGCGCACAGCACCAGTTGCACCTCCGGTGCCAGTCGGGCGGCGGCACGCAGGAGATAGGGCACGCCCTTCTGACGGGTCACCCGCCCCACGAAGGCGACGGTCGGCCGGTCCGGATCGATGCCGTGCCGGGCGAGGGGGCCGACGTCGTCCTGGGGGGTCCAGAGCTGGGTGTCGATGCCGTTGTGCACCACGCGTACCTTCTCTGGATCCACGTCCGGGTAGGCGGCCAGGATGTCCCGTCGCATGCCGGCGGACACGGCGATCACGCGGGCCGCGGAGGCGTAGGCCGTGGCCTCGGCCCAGGAGGACAGGCGATACCCGCCGCCGAGCTGCTCCGCCTTCCACGGCCGTAACGGCTCGAGGGAGTGGGCGGAGAGGATGTGCGGCACGCCGTGCAGCAGTCCCCCGAGGTGACCGGCCAGGTTGGCATACCACGTATGTGTGTGGATGAGGTCGGTCCCGGCCAAGGCCTCCAGGACGGCCAGGTCCGTGCCGAAGGTCTGGACTGCCGGGTTGGCGCCTTCCAGCCCGCCGGGGACCCCATAGCTGGAGACGGCGGCCCCGTGGTACTCGGGACTGCGGTCCTCGCCGAAGGCATGGACCCGTAGGTCGGTCCGTCCGGCCAGCACGCGGGAGAGCTCCGCGACGTGGACGCCGGCGCCTCCGTAGATGGCCGGGGGGAATTCCTTGGTCACAATGTCGATGCGCACGCTAACAACGTAGTCCAGCGCACATCCGTGCCGATAGTGTGGCGGCTAGTGTGAAGGAACGGATGCTCCTCTGACTGGATGGGATGCCTCAGATGCCACAGAAGAAGGTTCTGGCGATCGTACTCGCCGGCGGTGAAGGCAAACGGTTGATGCCCCTGACGGCGGACCGGGCCAAACCGGCCGTCCCTTTCGCGGGAAGTTACCGGTTGATCGACTTCGCGCTCTCCAACCTGGTCAACTCCGGGTACCTGCGGATCGTGGTGCTGACGCAGTACAAGTCCCACTCCCTGGACCGCCACATCTCCGAGACGTGGCGGATGTCCACCCTCCTGCAGAACTACGTGGCGTCCGTGCCGGCTCAACAGCGGCGCGGCAAGGACTGGTTCCTCGGGAGCGCCAACGCGATCTACCAGTCGATGAACCTGATCCACGACGCCCGGCCGGACATCGTGGTGGTGATCGGCGCCGACCACGTCTATCGCATGGACTTCCAGCAGATGGTGGACCAGCACATCGAATCGGGCGCCTCGGCCACCGTGGCTGCCGTACGTCAGCCGCTTGAACTGGCCCCGTCCTTCGGGGTCATCGAGACGCAGCAGGATCGGCCGGACCGGATCGCCCGTTTCGTGGAGAAGCCGGCCACGACCCAGGGGCTGGTGGATGATCCGAGTCAGTTCCTCGCCTCGATGGGCAACTATGTCTTCACCGCGGATGCCCTGGTGCATGCGCTCAACGAGGATGACAAGGCCCAGGACACGGCCCATGACATGGGCGGGGATATCGTCCCGTGGTTCGTGGACCGGGACGACTGCGGCGTGTACGACTTCACCACCAACGTGCTACCGGACGAATCCGGCGACACCCACTACTGGCGCGACGTCGGGACCTTGGACTCGTACTACGACGCCCACATGGACCTGGTGAAGCCCTGGCCGGACTTCAACCTCTACAACCCCGAGTGGCCGATCTTCACGCGCCAGTCCGTGTCCCCACCCGCCAAGTTGGTCCGATCGGCCACCAAACGCCCCGGCACCGCGGTGGACTCGATCCTCTCCCAGGGCGTGGTGATCTCCGGCGGCACCGTGGCCCAGTCCGTCCTCAACTCGGACGTCAGGGTGCACAACGAGGCCTGGGTGGAGCAGTCCGTCCTGCTGGACGGGGCGGTGGTCGGCAAGGGGGCCAAGGTCCGCAACGCCATCCTCGACAAGAACGTGGTGGTACCGGAAGGCGTGCAGATCGGCTTCGACCGGGCGGAGGACGAGGCACGCGGGTTCACGGTCACCGAGTCCGGGCTGACGGTGACATCCAAGGGGCAGTTCGTCCCACCGCTCGCCTGACCTTGGACGGCTCGCGCCGCGTACACCGCTCGCCCTCACGGTCACCGCATGGACTACCGGCGGTCACCACGTGCCGGGCGCTGTCGGGACCAGGAGATCTCGAACGACAAGACTTAAGGCTTGTCGGCTGAGGAACAACGCCTAGGGTTTGTACTTGGTCGATGACTTTCTCGTGCCTCAGGGCGTTGTGCTGTCAGCCCCGCCGTGCGTCCGTGACGCGACGACAGCAGACCTGAAAGAGTGGTTGAATAACTTCATGGTGATCAACAACACACCCGGGGTGTCCTCGTCCCCCGGCGCTCCCCTCCCGGCCGGCGGACTCCCGGAGGGTTACCTGGATCGGACGAACCTGACGCGTGACGAGGCCTTCGCCCGCTCCGCGGTGCTGGCCACCCGCGATTACGAGGTCCACCTGGACCTGTCCACGGCCCTGGATCCGCAGTCGAGCAGCTATCGATCGAGGACCACGCTGAGGTTCTCCTGCGCCCAGCCCGGGAGTTGGACCTTCCTCGACTTCATCAACGACGGCGTGGAGTCGGTCGTCCTGAACGGCCAAACCCTGGATCCGGGGCGTGTCGCCGGAGGGGCCCGCATCCTGCTGGAGGACCTGGCGGCGGAGAACGAGGTCACGGTCACCGGCACCGCGCAGTACTCCACCTCCGGGGAGGGGCTGCACCGGTTCGTGGACCCCTCCGACGGTCAGACCTACCTGTACACCCAGTACGAGCCGGCCGACGCCCGCCGGGTCTTCGCCACCTTCGAGCAGCCCGACCTGAAGGGACGGTTCACGTTCCACCTGACCGGCCCGGCCGACTGGGTACTGGCCTCCAACCAGGCACCCGCAGCACGGCGGGCGGCCGGGACGGATGGTGCGGGCCGCGACCTGGTGACCGTGGACTTCGCCACCACGCAGCCGATGTCCACCTACATCACGACACTCCTGGCCGGCCCGTACGCCCAGTGGCAGGACCGGTGGGCCGGCCATCCCGCCTCCGGAGCCCCGGAGGTGCCTCTCGCGCTGTACTGCCGGGCCTCGATGGCCGATTCCCTGGACGCCGAGAGGATCTTCACCACCACGAAGGCCGGCCTCGACTTCTTCCACGAGCAGTTCGGCACCCCCTACCTGTGGGGCAAGTACGATCAGGCCTTCGTCCCCGAGTACAACCTCGGTGCCATGGAGAACCCCGGCCTGGTCACCTTCACCGAGCAGTACATCTTCACCTCGACGGCGACGCAGGCCCAGTACGAGGCCCGGGCCACCACGCTCCTGCACGAGATGGCCCACATGTGGTTCGGCGACCTGGTGACCATGCGGTGGTGGGACGACCTGTGGCTCAAGGAGTCCTTCGCTGACTTCATGGGGACCCTGGCGGTGGCCGAGACCACCGAGTTCACCGGGTCCTGGACCACCTTCGCGAACCGGCGGAAGGGCTGGGCGTACCTCCAGGACCAGTACCCCACCACCCATCCGATCGTGGCGGACATCCGCGACCTCGAGGCCGCCCGGCAGAACTTCGACGGCATCACCTATGCCAAGGGCGCCTCGGTGCTCAAACAGCTGGTGGCGTACGTGGGCCGGGACGCCTTCATGGCGGCCGCGCGCGAGTACTTCGTCCGTCATGCCTGGTCCAACGCCTCACTGGACGATTTCCTGGCCGTCCTCTCGGCGGCTTCGGGCCGTGACCTGCGCGACTGGGCCGACGACTGGCTGCAGACGTCCGGGGTACCCGAACTGTGGGTAGAGGATGGTGCACTGTGCCAGGCGGGGATCGACCCCACCTCCGGTGAGGAGGTCCTGCGCCCGCACGTGCTGAAGGTCGGTGTGTACTCCCCCGACGACGTGGGCCGTCTCGCGCGCGTCCGGAGCGTGGAGGTGGAGGTGGCTTCCGGGGCGGAGGGGGCCAGGACCCCCGTGGCGATCCCGGCGGCGCTGCGGGCCGGAGACCTCGTCCTGCCGAATGACGAGGACCTGACCTATGCCAAGATCCGGCTGGATGAGGCCTCCCTGCAGGCGGTGCTCCGATACCCGGTGGCGGATGGGCTGGCCGGCGCCACCGTGTGGGCGGCCTTGTGGAACATGACCCGGGACGCCCTGCTGCCGGCCGGGCAGTTCGTGGAGGCGGTCTGCCGTCTCTCCGGGGCGCTGAGTGATGCTGGCCTCTACGGCAGCGTGATCGAGCAGGCCAGGACCGCGGTGGACCGCTACGCGCCGGCCTCCGAACGGAACACCCTGCGGGGCCGGCTGGGCGAGGTCCTGGTGGATTCCCTGCACAGCCGGGGTGCCGGCAGCGATCGGCAGCGATCTGCCGCCCGCACGTTCACCCGGCTGGCTCGCGGCGCAGCCGACGGAGGCGCGGATGGCCACCCGACGCTGCTGCCGTTCCTGCCCGTCCTGCGGACGCTGACGGGCGTGGGCCCCGAGGCGGCGCGGGACCAGGCGAGACTGGCACCCGGATTGGATGTGGATGCCGAGATCCGTTGGTTGGCCTGGCAGGGGCTGGCCGCCCTGGGACGGGCCACCACGGCGGAGCTGGACGCCACCCTGGCGCAGGACGTGAGTGCCACGCATGCCGTCTGGCACCGGATGGCCTGCGCCGCGCTGCCCGATCCCGCCGTGCGGAACGAGGCCTGGGAGGCGGTCATGTCCGGTGGCACCGCCGACGGCCGGATCCTGTCCAACGACCACCTCTCGGCCGTCGCCGCCGGTTTCACCGCCTCCCGCCCGGATCTGGCGGAGCCGTTCACGGAACGCTTCTGGCCGGCGCTGGAGGGGTTGTGGGCGAGCCGCTCCAACGGCTTGGCCTCCAGGACCATCGAGGGGTTGTTCCCGTCCCGGCAGGACGCGATCACCGGCACGGCCGCCGAGCAACGGGAGCACCCGGTGGTGGTGGCCGCGCAGAGCTGGCTGGACGGGACTCCGGGGGCACCCCGGGCCCTGCGCCGGATCATCGTCGAGCAGACGGACGATCTGTTGCGGTCTCTGACCGCCCAGGCCACCCATCGGAGCTGAATCGAACCGGGACTAGGGCACCCGTGCGGTCCAGGCCGGCGTCGAGAATTTGGTGGTGGCCAGCGCCTCAGCCCGGGCGATCTCATCGTCCGAGAGCACGGCCCGGGTGGCGCCGTACCGCTCGCTGAAGGTGTCCATCATGGTCTCCCAGATCTCCGGCCGGCTCATTCCGGTCTGCCGGCGGAGCGGATCGACCCGCTTCTTGGCCGAGCGGATGCCCTTGTCCCGGATCTTCTCCTGGCCGATCCGCAGCACGTCGGTCATCTTGTCCGCATCGATGTCATAGCTCATGGTGACGTGGTGGAGCAGCCCCCCGCGGGCCAGTCTCTTCTGGGCGGCACCTCCGATCTTGCCCTCGGGCGTGGCGATGTCGTTCAGCGGTTGGTAGAAGGCCTCCACGCCGGTGCGCTGCAGGGCGTCCATGGCCCAGGCGTCGATGAACGGATAGGACTCGGCGAAACTCAGTCCGTCCACGAGGGAGAGCGGCAGGTACATCGAGTACGTGACGCAGTTGTCGGCCTCCATGAACATGGCCCCGCCCCCGGAGATGCGCCGGACCACGGTGACCCCGTGCCGCTGTGCCCCGGCAGGATCGACCTCGTTGGCCAGCGACTGGAAGGAGCCGATGACCACGGCCGGCTCGGTCCACTGCCACAGACGCAGCGCGGGCCTGCGCCGGCCGGCCGCCACATCCTCGGTGAGGATCTGGTCCAGGGCCACCTGCGTGGTGATCGGCAGGGGCTGCGGGGCGAGGATCTCCCATTCATGGTCCTGCCAGGTGGTGGCGTGGCCCAGAGCCCGCCGCACGGCCGTGGCGATCGAGGCCGCATCGAAGCCGAACATCACGGTCTCGGTCCCGACGGCGGCACGGACCTTCTCCGCGATGGTCCCGTGGGGTGCGTCCACCGACAGGCCGAGGAGGGAACGGTTGATGTCCTCCAGCGCCTCGTCGGGTTCCAGGAAGAAGTCGCCGTTGATGCTGGCGGCCGCCACGGTGCCGCTTTCAACGGCCAGGTCCGCGATGACGAGTTTGCCTCCGGAGACCTTGTATTCACCGTGGTGTGTGTAGTCACTCATCCCCCCATGGTAGGCAGTGGTGGGAGGCTGCTGGGCCGGTGGATCTCCACAGCCCACTGTCCGCACCTCACATTCCGGGGTGCTGGCGCGTCTACTGTGTGATGACCATGAGAGAACCTTTCGAGCAGGCCGTACAGCGGCACGGCGGCACCGTGCTGAAGGTGTGCCGCGCCGTCCTCGGCCCGGGGCCGGATGCCGATGACGCTTGGCAGGAGACCTTCCTCGCCGCCCTGCGGGAATGGCCGGACCTCGACCCCACGATGCCGTTGGAGCCGTGGCTGGTCCGGGTGGCCGGGCGTAAGGCGATCGACATCATCCGGGCTCGGAACCGGCCGGCGGCGCCTTGGGGGGAACTCCCCGAGCGCCAGCAGACGCGTCGTTCCGCGGCGGCTTACGGCGTGGACCAAGCCGTGGAGCTCTGGACGGCGGTGGCCTCCCTGCCGGAGCGGCAACGGCTCGCGGTGGCGTACCACTATCTGGGCGGCCTGCCCCATGCGGACACGGCGGCGGTGATCGGCGGCAGCCCGGCGTCGGTCCGCAGGGCCTCTGCCGACGGCGTCAAGGCGCTGCGCCGGATCTGGGCGGAGGACACGGGGGACGGCCAGCCGGCGACCCCGCCAGTGCGAGTGAGAACGGAAGCGGAATGATGGAGCAACCGAGGCACAGCATGCACAGCATGGACAGCGCGGTCGATCCCACCCGCCTCATGGCGGATCACTTCTCCGTGGCGGAGGCGGACCTGACGGTGCTGCGTGACCGGTTGTCCCACCGGGCGGATCAGGACGGACTGCTGGAGTTGGCCTACCGCGTGGTGGAGACCCCCGTCGGGCGGCTGATGGTGATCGCCGGGGACCGGGGCGTGGTGCGGGTGGCCTTCGAGCGTGAGGGCTTCGCCGCCGTCCTGGCCACGGTGGCCGTGAAGGTCAGTCCACGGCTGCTGCACGCCCCATGGAAGCTGGAGGGCATCACCCGGGAGTTCGACGAGTACTTCTCCGGGCAGCGGCGCCACTTCGAGACACCTGTCGACTTCGTCCTGTCCTCCGGGTTCCGGCTGTCCGTGCAACGGGCACTGCCAACCATCGGTTACGGCCGGACGATCACCTACCGCGGATTGGCCGAGCGGATGGAGAATCCCCGGGCCGTGCGGGCGGTGGGGACAGCCTGCGCCACGAACCCGCTGCCCGTGATCGTGCCCTGCCACCGGGTGGTGCGAACGGACGGTTCCCTGGGTGGGTATCTGGGCGGCCTGGACGCCAAGACCACGCTCCTCGAACTGGAACGGGACCAGGGACAGGACGCAGCATGAGCCAGCAGAACGAGCCCACGGCACCGCGAGAGGATGGCCTGGTGGTGGGGCCGGATGGCTTGGCCCGTCCGGTCTGGGCCTCCAAGGATCCCCTGCTGAGGGACTACTACGACACCGAGTGGGGCCTGCCCGTCCGCGATGAACGGGGGCTGTTCGAACGGCTCAGCCTGGAAGCCTTCCAGTCGGGCCTGTCCTGGGCTACGATCCTGCGCAAGCGGCCGGCCTTCCGCCGGGCATTCGCCGACTTTGACCCGGACGAGGTGGCGGGATTCGGGGAGGGGGAGGTGGCCCGCCTGCTCGAGGATGCCGGGATCATCCGGAATCGGGCCAAGATCCTGGCGACCATCGGCAATGCGAAGGCCACCACGGCATTGCGGGAGGAGGGTGGGCTGGCAGCGCTGCTCTGGTCCTTCCAGCCGGAGCAGACGCCGGAACCCCGTACCCCGCAGGAAGTCCCGAGCCGTTCCGCCGAGTCCACGGCGGCCGCCAAGGTCCTGAAGACCAAGGGCTTCTCCTTCGTGGGGCCCACCACGGTCTTCGCCCTGATGGAGGCGGTCGGCATCGTGGACACGCACCTGCTGGGATCACACCGACGGGGGACCTCGGGCCTCTGGGTCTCCGGCTAGCTCCGGATGGTCTCCGGATGGTGCCGGATCGCCGAGAGGTCCGAGTGCCGCCCGTGGCTGGCTAGGATCGAGGCATGTCCACCTCTGAGGCCTCCAGCACCACTGTCCTGCCAGCCGGGACCTTTCGCCGATGGACAGCCAGCTGCGGCTGGTTCCTCGCGGTGGCGGTACCCCTCTGGCTCGTGGGTGGCCGGGTTCTGACAGACAGCGCCGGATCCCTGACGCCCGTGTATGCGGCCACGCTGGCCCCGGTCCTGCTGGTCCTGTGGCTGGTGGCCCTCACGGTGCCGGCACGCCGACCCGCCCGTCTACCCTCGCTACGGGCCTGTACGATCCTGCTGATCTCCTGGGGCTGCGGCATCATCCTGGGGTTCACCCTCCCGGATGCGGGTGAGGGCGCGTCCTCCGTCCTCGGTGCCTTGGCCGGACCCGGGGCCGAGGGGGCCGCTGCCGCGCTCTCGAATCCACTGGGCATCATCACGCTGTTCACGGCCGTGATGGGGTGCGTGATCGCCGTGCGGCACAGCGCCCACGGAGACGGCAGCGGCCGCCCCCGGGACACCGACGAGGACGAGGCCCAGGGCACCGGCTACTTCCCGGTGCTGGACGTCTAGTGCTGGACGGCTAGTGCTAGACGTCCAGAGGCCTGAAAACACAGAACCGGAGCCGATCAGGACCATTCTCCCGTGGAGAGGTCCCGGATCGGCCCCGGTCTGCAGGGGAATCCTAAGGGGCGGCAGAAGCCTACTTCTTGCCGCCGAAGCCCTTGAAGCGGGCGTTGAAGCGCTCCACGCGACCGGCGGTATCCATGATCCGCTGCTTGCCGGTGTAGAAGGGGTGCGAGGCCGCGGAGATCTCCACGTCGATCACCGGGTAGGTGTTGCCGTCTTCCCACTCCATGGTCTTCTTGGACGTGGCAGTGGTGCGGGTCAGTACCTTCTCGCCGGAGGCCAGATCGTTGAAGATCATCAGCTGGTACTCGGGGTGGATGTCAGTCTTCATGGGAATCCTTCGTTGGCGCCACTGGATTTTGCCAGCGGCTGTGAGGAGCAAGTGCGGTTGGCCGCAGTACGGTCAGCGACCCACTTTATCACGCACGGGGACGGAGTTCCCAGAAGGCCACGGCGCTGGCCGCGGCAACGTTCAGCGAGTCCACCCCGGAGGCCATCGGGATCTTGACCTGGAGATCACAGGCGTCCAGGGTCTCGGACGTGACCCCGGGCCCCTCGGCACCCAGGACGAGCGCGAGTCGATCGTGTTCCCGCAGCGCCGGGGAGTCCAGATCGATGGCCGTGTCACTCAGTTCCAGGGCGGCCACCGTGAATCCCTCGGACTTCAGACCGTGCAGGACTCCGGGCCAGGCGGCACGGCCACGGCCGTCCGCCTCGCCCACGCGCGCCCACGGGACACCGAAGACCGTTCCCATGGACACCCGGATGCTGCGGCGGTACAACGGGTCGGCGCATTCGGGGCTGACCAGGATCGCATCCACGCTCAACCCAGCGGCGGAACGGAAGATCGCCCCCAGATTCGTGTGGTCGGAGACGTTCTCCAGCACGGCGACACGCCGCGCTCCGGCCAGCACCTCAGCCGGGGCCCGGGGCGCCGGCCGGTCCATGGCCGCCAGCGCTCCCCGGTGCAGGTGGAACCCCGTGATCGTCTCCAGCACGGCGTCGGTGCCGGTGTAGACGGGAATCCCGGGGTGGGCCGCGAACACATCCGCCATCGAGTCGAGGTAACGTTGCGCCAGGAAGAACGAGCGCGGACGGTGCCCGGCAGCCAGGGCTCGGCGGACCACCTGGGATGACTCAGCCAGGTAGATCCCGTGGAGGGTGTCCTGCCGCCGGCGCAGGGCGGCATCGCTCAGGCGGCTGTACACGTCCACCCGGGGGTCGGCGGCATCCGTCAGTTCAATGACCGGCGCGTGTTCCGTGGGCTCCGAGGGGCGGTTGGAAACGGGTTCGGCTGCGGGTTCGGCTGCGGGATCGAGCACGGGATCACCCACCGGTCACCAACGGCCAGACCATGTAGACCAGGCCGGCCACACCGACCACCACGATGATCACCCGGAGCCAGAAGGGCTTGATGCGTCGACCGATCTGGGCCCCCAGGCTGGCACCGATCATGGACGACACGGCGATCAGCAGCACGGCCCGCCAATCGATGCGGTCGAAGGCGAAGACCAGGTAGGACACCGCGGCGATGAGGTTCACGGCCAGGGACAGCCAGGTCTTGATCGCGTTCGAGTAGACCAGCGCTCCGGAGAGGAAGACCCCCATGATGCCCAGTAGCAGTACCCCCTGGGCCGCCACGAAGTACCCGCCGTAGATGCCGGCGGAGAAGATCAGGGCCCACAGCACCGGGGAGACGGGCCCCGTGGGGGCCTCCGGCTCGGCCAAGGGGTCTGCCGCCGTCACTCCCCCGGCCTCATCGACCTTCCGATGGCGGACCCACCGGGAGAGGGTCGGTTGGAAGAGCACGAAGCCGATGGCCACGGCGATCAGGATGGGGGCGGCCACGCCGAAGACCTCTTCGGGCAGCACCATGAGCAGGAACGCCCCGACGACGCCGCCGGCCAGGGATGCGGTGGTCAGGGCCGGCAGGACCGACCGCGAGGCCGCCAGCTCCCGGCGGAACCCGTAGACCCCGGACACCCCGGCGGCGACCAGTCCCATGGCATTGGAGATCTGTGCGGTCACCGGGGGGAACCCCATCGCCACCAGGACGGGGAAGGTCACGAGGGTGCCCGAACCGACCACGGTGTTGATGGTCCCAGCCCAGAAGCCGGCCAGCAGGATGACGACGACCTGCCACAGGTGCAGGCCCATGACATCCAGGCTCAAGAATTCCATGAAGTCCATGCAGGGGTCTCCGGGCGGTCGTCAGCGGGCCACGGCCGAGTACCGGCCGTCCGTCACCGTGACCTTCAGGGGCAGGCCGAAAGCCGCCGAGAGGTGGTCCTCGGTCAGAGTCTCGGCCAGAGGACCGGCCGCCACCACACCGCCCTGGCGCATCAGCAGGGCGTGCGTGAAGCCCGGGGGGACCTCCTCCACATGGTGGGTCACCAGCACGAGGGCGGGCGCGCCCGGATCGGCCGCCAGTCGCGTCAGGGCGCGTACGAGGGTCTCGCGGCCGGCCAGGTCCAGGCCGGCCGCCGGCTCGTCCAACAGGAGCAACTCGGGATCTGCCATCAAGGCACGGGCCACGAGGACGCGCTTGCGCTCCCCCTCCGACAAGGTGCCGAAACGACGATCCTCATAGCCTCGCAGGCCCCACTGCCAGATCAACCGCCGGGCCCGCTCCTCGTCCACGGCGTCATAGGTCTCATTCCACCGTCCCATCACGCCCCAGGAGGCCGTCTGCACGGCATCGAGCACCGTCTCCTGGCCGGGCAGCTGCTGGGCCAGGGCGGCGGAGGACAGGCCGATGCGGGGACGCAGCTCGAAGACGTCGACGGCGCCGAGCACCTCGTCGAGGATGCCCACCATGCCGGTGGTCGGGTGCATCCGGGTGGCGGCCACCTGCAGCAGCGTGGACTTACCGGCGCCGTTGGGACCCATGATGATCCAGCGTTCGCCGTCCCGGACCTGCCAGGACACGTCCTTCAGCAGCTCCTTGGTCCCCCGGCGGATGCCCACCCCGGCCATCTCCAGGACCGATTCACCCGAGGGGGTGAACCAGTCGGAATCCGTCACGGCACGCTGAGGCTCGGAGAAAGGGCTGGTCATGCTTCAAACACTAGGCTAGAACCACCCTCCGAAGCACGAAAGGCCACGGCATGCCGCCCACTTTCTCCCCGTCCCCCGGCACAGACCTGATGCTCGTCTATGCCGCCACCTCCGTTTCGGCGGGGGATTCCCCCCCTTCCTCGGTGCCCACCCACGCCGAACCGGTGGGCGGCGTCGGGTTCAGGGGCTGGCGTTGGGAGGTGCCGGCCGGAGCATCAGGTGGCAGGCCGGAGGCGGCCCTGCTGTCACAGGGCCCGCTGTCACCGGGCTCGCTGTCAGAGGGCCGGCTGGCCGCCGACCATGCGGTGGCCGTGGTGCCGGACGCCGTCCGGCAGGCACAGCCCAAGATGCTGGTGATGGACGTCGACTCCACCCTGATCCGCCAGGAGGTCATCGAGCTGTTGGCCGCCCATGCCGGACGGGAGGCCGAGGTGGCCGCCGTGACGGAGGCCGCCATGCGCGGGGAACTGGACTTCACCCAATCCCTGCACCACCGGGTCCAGGCCCTGGCCGGGCTGGACGCCGCCGTGATCGATGACGTGGTGGCCGCCGTCGAGCCCCAGCCGGGGGCCCGCGAGGTCATCGCAGCCTTCCACGCGGCCGGCTGGCAGGTGTGTGCGGTGTCCGGAGGGTTCACCCAGGTGCTCGCCCCCCTGGCCGACGACCTCGGACTGGATCACTACCGGGCCAACGACCTCGAGATCGTTCAGGGCCGGCTCACCGGTCGTGTCCTGGGCACGGTGGTCGACCGCGCGGTCAAAGCCGAGATGGTGCGGCGGTGGTCTGCCGAGGCGGGGGTGAGCCCGGAGGGTGTGGTGGCGGCCGGAGACGGCGCGAACGACATCGACATGCTCGACGCCGCCGGGCTGGCCGTGGCCTTCTGCGCCAAGCCGGCCCTGCGCGAGCATGCCGATGTCGAACTGGATGTGCCGTCCCTGGATGTGATCCGGGTGCTTGCCGGCCTGTAGCCGCCGCACCTCGCACTTTCAGTCGACTTCGTGTGGGTGTCGGCGGACACCCACACGAAGTCGACTGAAAACCCTTGGCTTACCGGTGGTCCGGATCCCCGGCCACCGCCAGGAAGTCCTGCGCCCCGCCGACGTACTCGGTGTGCCCGGCCGGCAGCTCGCGACCGGCGGCACCCACCACGGCGGCGATCTCGGCGGCGAACTCGGCCACCGAATACAGTCTGCCGGCGGCCTCACGCCGGGCCTCGAGGGCGCCGGGCTCGGCCCGGTTGAGCATGGTCGCGGTGATGGTGCCCTCGATCATGTCCCCGGAGACGACCACGAACCCGATGCCCTTCTCCTGCAGGGCGGGGATCCGCTCGCGCAGGGCGACCTCGCCGGCTCGCTTGGACTGGGCCACGGGGACGTAGGCGTCCATGGTGGGCACGGTGTCGATGAAGTGGGCCTGGTGGCTCGTCACGAAGATCACCTGGCCGCCGGCCGGCATGACCTGAAGGGCGGCATCCAGCATGGCCACCTGGGAGTCGCGGTTGAGCACCATGGCGTAGTCCTCCCCCAGGGAGGTCTCCATGCCGCCGGAGGCGTTGAGGATCAGGATGTCCAGGGAGCCGAAGCCCTGGACGGCGGCGTCCACCATGGCCTGGCGGCCCTCTGCCGTGGTGACGTCCGCCCCCACGGCCACGGCGCGGCCGCCGGCCGCCTCGATCCCGGCCACGACCTTCTGCGCCCGGGGCGCCTTCTGACGGTAATTGACCACGACCCCGGCCCCGCGGGCCGCCAGCAGCCCGGCGGTGTCTGCGCCCACGCCACGGCTGGACCCGGTGATGATGGCGCCCTTGCCGGCCAGGTCGGCGTCCGGCAGGGTGGGCATGTTCTGTTCGCTGTGCTCGGAAGTCATGGCCCTCAGTGTCCCATCCCGAGGCCGCCGTCAACGGGGATGACGGCACCGGAGATGTACGAGGCCTCATCCGAGGCGAGCCAGCGGACCACGTTCGCGACCTCGGCAGGTTCCGCGAACCGGCCGGCGGGGATCTGCTTCTTGTACTGCTTCTGTAGGTCCTCGCCGAGGGCCTGGGTCATCTCGGTGTCGATGTAGCCCGGGGCCACCACGTTGGCGGTGATGTTCCGTGAACCGAGTTCCCGCGTCAGGGAGCGTGCCATCCCGACGAGGCCAGCCTTGGAGGCGGAGTAGTTGATCTGGCCCGGGGAACCCATGAGACCGACCACCGAGGAGATCAGCACCACGCGGCCCTTCTTCTTCCGGATCATGCCCTTGGAGGCACGCTTGAGGACGCGGAAGGCGCCGGTCAGGTTGGTGTCGATCACCGAGCTGAAGTCCTCCTCGGACATCCGCAACAGCAGCTGGTCCTGGGTGATCCCGGCATTGGCCACGAGCACCTCGACCGGGCCGTGGGCCGCCTCGACCTCGGTGAACGCGCGGTCCACGGACGCGGCATCCGTCACGTCCGCCTGCACGGCGAAGAGGGACTCGGGGGCCTCACCCGAGCGCGAGGTGACGGCCACCCGGTCACCATTCGCCCGGAAGGCCAGGGCGATCGCCAGGCCGATGCCGCGATTGCCGCCGGTCACGAGCACGCTGCGGCCCGCCGGCACCGGGTCGGTGTCCGGCGCGGGCGGCGTGGTGTTCGGGGTGCTGGGCTCGGACATCGGGGGTCCTCCTGGGACGGTTGGTCAGATCACGTTCTCGGTGCTCCACTCTAGGACGGAAAGTGGGACAATGAGGGGATCACCCGAGCAACCCCAGGAGTCCTCCCCATGTCCACCCGTCACGCCGAGACCGGCCACTACGCCGGTGATCCGCGGCATCGGGGTCACGTGGAGCCGGAGGAGGTCCAGCGCATCACGAGCGCCCCGGAGGCCGGCCATGTGGACCGTGACGCCCGGTTCGTGCGCTATGCGTGGCAGATGGGGATCCGGACCGCCTGTTTCATCGGCGCGTTCTTCACCACCGGTTGGATCCAGATCGTGCTGTTCATCGCCGCGATCGTGCTGCCCTACCTGGCCGTGGTGCTGGCCAACAACGGGACGGTCTCGAACGGTTCCATGATGGACGCTGTGCCCTCGGCTCCGCCGGCCACCCCGGAGCTCGGCTCCCGCCTCGAGCTGACCGCGGCCCCGGAGACGATCCCGGGCGAGACGACGGACGGCCCTGCGCAGAACACGGCCCACGGCGCCCCGCACCACGATAATCGGGCCGCATGAAGCAGCACGATCTGTTGGGATCCCTCGATGGGACGCGTCCACCGGCTGACCCGAACGCCCCCGCCGGAGCCGACCGGCCGGCGTCGGGCACCGGTCCCGCCGGTCCGGCACCGCAGGAATGCTCACGGAAGGGCTGCCGGTCCGAGGCCGCCTGGCGTCTGCAGTGGAACAACCCGAAGATCCACACCCCCGAACGCCGCAAGACCTGGTTGGCCTGCCCCGAGCATCGGGACTGGCTGGCGGACTACCTGCGGTCCCGTGGGCTGCTCAAGGACATCCTGCCCCTGACGGTGGAGGACCCGGCATGAGCCAGCTGACCGCTCCGGCCCCGGAATCGGACCAGCCGTCCGCGAAGAAGGCCCGCCTGGACTACCGCTTCGTGTTGAGCCCGCAATGGCTGGGCGGACTCGCGTTCTGCGTGATCTTCTCGATCGCCTGCGCCCTGCTGGGCCAGTGGCAGATGGACCGCCGCATGGAGGCGGTGACCGAGATCAACAAAGTCCTCGAGAACTATGACGAGGCTCCCGTGCCCCTGGCCGGACACGCCGACCTCTTCACCGACTTCCAGGCCGCGCAGGAGTGGACGCCCGTCTCCCTGACCGGCGCGTATGACGAGGAGGACACCCGGATCGTGCGAAACCGGCCCAAGGCCGGCAAACCCGGCTACGAGGTGCTGGTCCCCTTCCGGGCGGACACGGGTGAGACGATCGTGGTCAACCGTGGCTGGCTGCCCATCGGCAACACGGCAGGACGGCCCGACGTCGTCCCGTCACCGCCCGAGGGCGAGGTCACGGTCCAGGTCCGTACCCGCCCCGGCGAACCGGACATCGGCCGTGATGCGCCGGAGGGTCAGCTGGCCTCGATCGACCTCGTGGCCTTCGAGGAGAGTGTGGGCTATCAGGTGGCGGACACCGCCTACGGCGAGATGATCCAGGAGGACCCGGCTCCGCAGACCCGGCCCCAGACCCTGGTGCCGCCGACCCTGGACGAAGGCCCCCACCTGTCCTATTCGGTGCAGTGGTTCCTGTTCGGGCTGATGAGCTTCTTCGTCTGGGGCTACATGGCACGGCAACGGGCGATCAATGACCGAGACGACCGCGCACTCGGGCTCACGGAGGAGACCGGGTACATCGCGGCCTACCGCCCGCCCCGCCCCAAACCGGTGCGCCGACGCAACGGGCGGCCCACGGACGAGGAAGCCGAGGACGCCCTGCTGGACGCGGCGGACTCCCACCCCTGACGAGCACTGACGGACACTGACGCGCGCTGACGAGCACTGACGAGCGGGGCGAGCGCTCGGTCAGGCGCGGGATCACGCCAGGGTGATCAGGTCCTGATAGGTGCTGTTCCAGTGGTCCTCCACGCCATCCGGCAGCAGCACCACGCGCTCCGGGTCCAGGGCCGCCACCGCGCCCTCATCGTGCGTCACCAGCACCACGGCGCCCTCGTAGGTCCGCAGGGCGTTGAGGATCTCCTGCCGGGAGGCCGGGTCCAGGTTGTTGGTCGGCTCGTCCAGCAACAGCACGTTGGCACTGGAGGCCACGAGGGTGGCCAGTGCCAGCCGGGTCTTCTCACCACCGGAGAGCACCCCGGCCGGCTTGGCCACATCATCGCCCTGGAACAGGAACGAGCCCAGGACGTTGCGCACCTCGGTGTCCGCCAGATTCGGCGCGGCGGACCTCATGTTCTCCAGTACGGAGCGCTCCGTGTCCAGCGTCTCGTGCTCCTGGGCGTAGTAGCCGAGCTTGAGACCATGGCCGGCGATCACCTCACCGGTGTCCGGCTGGTCGATGCCCGCCAGCATCCGCAGCAGCGTGGTCTTGCCCGCGCCGTTGAAGCCGAGGATCACCACGCGGGAACCGCGGTCGATGGCCAGATCCACGCCGTTGAAGATCTCCAGGGAACCGTAGGACTTGGACAGGTCCTCCGCCTTGAGCGGGGTCTTGCCGCACTTGGCCGGTTCCGGGAACCGGATCGCGGCGACCTTGTCCGCGGCGCGCTCCCCCTCCAGTCCCTGCATCATCCGCTCGGCCCGCTTGATCATGCCCTGGGCGGCCACCGCCTTGGAGGCCTTGGCCCGCATCTTGTTGGCCTGGTCCATCAGCTGGGTGGCCTTCTTCTCCGCGTTGGAGAACTCGCGCTTGCGGCGTGCCTGGTCCTGTTCGCGCTGGAGCTGGTAGTGCTTCCAGCCCATGTTGTAGGTGTCGATCGTCTGCCGGTTGCCGTCCAGATAGAGCACCTTGTTGACGGTCATCTCCATCAGGTCCACATCGTGGCTGATCACGATGAAGCCACCCTGGTAGGCCTTCAGAAAATCGCGCAGCCAGACGATCGAGTCGTGGTCCAGGTGGTTGGTGGGCTCGTCGAGGAGCAGGGTGTCGGCATCCGAGAACAGGATCCGGGCCAGCTCCACGCGGCGCCGCTGGCCACCCGAGAGGGTGTGCAGGGGCTGTTCCAGGATGCGTTCCGGCAGGCCGAGGTTCGCACAGATCGTGGCGGCCTCTGACTCCGCGGCGTAACCGCCCGACGTCGTGAATTCCGTCTCCAGCCGCCCGTACCGGCCCATGGCCTTCTCCCGGATGGCGTCATCCGGGTTGGCCATGTCATCCTCGGCCTGGCGCATGCGGCGGATGATCTGGTCCAGGGAGCGGGCCGAGAGGATGCGGTCCTGGGCCGTCTGCTCCATGTCCTCGACCTTGGGGTCCTGGGGCAGGTAGCCAACCGTGCCGCGGCGCGTCACGTGGCCCCCGGTCGGCTGGCCGCCGCCCGCGAGGACCTTGGTCAGCGTGGTCTTACCGGCACCGTTTCGGCCCACCAGACCGACCTTGTCCCCCCGGTCCACCTTGAACGTGACCCCGTCCATGAGGAGCCGGGCCCCCACACGTAGTTCGAGGTCTGTGACGGCAAGCACGGGGAGGACTCCTTGAAATGAATAGACTGTCCGGCATGGCTGGCGGAACCCGTCAAGTCTACCGGCGCAGTCAAAGCCGGACACACGCACAGCAACGCAGGAGACACCGTGACACAGACCGCATCCACCGCGGGGCGCAAACCCCTGGCCGTTCCCACCCAGGTGGCTCTCGCCGGGGTCTTCGCCGCCTTGATCGCCGTGTGCTCCATGCTGCCCCCGGTCCCGGTGGGCGGCTTCGGCGTGCCGATCACGCTGCAGACCTTCGCGGTCATGCTGACGGGCCTGATCCTCGGGGCCCGGCTCGGCTTCCTCTCCGTGGGCCTGTACGTGGTGGTGGGGCTGGTGGGACTGCCCGTCTTCTCCGGCTTCAACGCCGGCTTCGGTGTCCTGGCCGGCCCCTCCGGCGGCTACCTGCTGGCGTTCCCCTTCGCGGCCGCCCTGGCCGGCGCCCTGTCCAGCCTGGTCCTGAAGCGGGGGCAGGCGGCAGCAGCCCGCCGGCAGACCGGAACGGGCCGGATGGGCTTCGGCTGGTGGGCCCTGGTCTGGCTCTCCGCCATGATCGGCTCCTTCGTGTTCGTCCACCCGATGGGCATCGGCGGGATGATGCTGGCGCTGGACCTGGATCTGCCCACGGCGATCGGCGCGGACATGGTCTTCTGGCCCGGTGACGTCATCAAGAACGTGCTGGCCACCGCCGTGGCGGCCACGGTGATCCGGGCCTTCCCGGCACTGGCCCTGCGCCGATTCTGAACCACGTGGCCACTCCTGATGGGCCCGCCCCGCCGGCATCGGCGGGGGTGGGCGGCCTGCGACTGCGGGAGGTGGTGGTGGACCTGCCGGGCGCTGCCCCCGGCCCCGGTCAGCAGCCGGGCGCTGAGGCCGGCACGGTGCGGGTGCTGGGCCCGATCGACCTGACGGTGACCGAACCCACCGTGGCGGTGATCGGCGCCAATGGTTCCGGCAAGTCGACCCTGGTGCGCCTGCTCAACGGTCTCGTGGCGCCCAGTGCCGGTTCGGTCACGGTGCACGGACTGGACGCCGCCCGGGACACCACGGCGGTACGCGCCCGTACCGGGTTCGTGTTCACCGACCCCCTCGTGCAGCTCGTCATGCCGACCGCGGGTGAGGACGTCGAGCTGTCCCTGCGCCGCACCCACCGCAACCGCAAGGACCGGCGCGCGGCCGCCGAAGCGCTGCTGGCCGAACACGGCCTGGGCGGACTGGCCCACCGCAGCATCTATGACCTCTCCGGGGGCCAACGGCAGCGGCTGGCGCTGGCCTCGGTGCTGGCCACGGATCCCGTGGTGTTGGTGGCGGACGAGCCCACGACCCTGCTGGACCTGGACTGGACGCTCCAGGTCCAGGACCTGCTGCTGTCCCTACCGGGCACCGGCCACTGCGCACAACTCGTGTACACGACCCATGATCTGGACTTCGCGGCCCAGGCCGAGCGGTGTCTGGTGGTCGCGGACGGGCGGATCGCCCACGATGGCCCCGGGCCGGCCGCCGTGGACTGGTACCGCCGGGACGTACAGGCCCGGCGGCACGGGCACGGGCACGGGCAGAGGCAGCCGGGGCCGCGGCCATGAACCTGCTCGACTACCGCCCCGGGTCCACCGTGGTCCACCGCGCCCCGCTGTGGGCGAAGTACGTGGTGCTCCTCGTGCTCTCGGCCGTGCTGGTGTTCTGGCGCCACCCCGTGGTGGTGGCCCCCGTCCTCGCCGTGGTGTTCATGCTGTACCTGGTGGCCGCGCTCCCCCGAGACTTCCTGGCCCCGTGGCGCCGCGGCTGGCCCCTGTTGCTCTTCGCGGGTGTGGCCCGCTTCATCTCCGGCATCTGGGGCCCGACGGCGGCCCCGCCCCTGGAGGCGCTCGGTCCGGCTCTGGTGGTGGTCGCCGCCGTGTTCGGCGCGTTGGCTGCGGCCCGGCTGCTGGTCATCACGACCCCGGGGACGGAACTGCTGGACGGACTGGAGTCCTTCTTCCGGGTGCTGCGGCCGATCGGTGTCCACCCGGGGGCGGCAGCGCTGGCGGTCAACGTGATGATCCGGTCGATCCCGTGGGTGGGTGGCGCGGTCCGGCGCAATGCCGAGGCGCTGGCCTCGCGTGGGCTGCGTCGAGGGCCGGTGCGGCTGATGGGCCCCGTGCTGGTCGCCACGGTGGGCCATGCCCGGGCCACGGGCGAGGCCTTGGCCGCCCGGGGGCTCCCCGCAGACGCGGAATCAACGGACGCGGCTTCAGCGGACGCGGGGTAACCGGTGTGGGACCCCGGCCCGCATTACACTCCTGCCCATGAGCTTCAATGACGACGTCCAGCTGGACCCCTCGCGCGTCCGGGACAGCCGTGGCCGGGGAGGTCGGGGAGGCGGCCGGGGTGGTCGGGGTGGCAAGATCGCGATCGGCGGTGGAGCCGGCGGCATCCTGGTCCTGCTGATCGTCCTGTTCGCCCCCGGTCTGGCACAGGACCTCGGCTTGACCGGTGCTGAGGACGGCGGTGCCGGCGGCTATCAGGGGGAACCGGCCGGACCCGCCGCGATCGAGCGCTGCCTGACCGGTGAGGATGCAGACGCCCGGGTGGATTGCCGGATCCTGGCGACGGTGGAGTCCGCCGACGCCTTCTGGGACCCGTTCTTGGCCGAGTACGACGTGCAGTGGCGGGAACCGGGGATGGAGCTCTTCAGCGGGAACGTGGAGACCGGCTGCGGTGCGGCGAGCTCCGAGGTGGGGCCCTTCTACTGCCCCGCGGACGAGTACGCGTACTTCGACACCGACTTCTTCGGCCTCCTCGAGAGCGAGTTCGGGTCCTCGGGCGGACCGTTGGCCCAGGAGTATGTGGTGGCGCACGAGTACGGGCACCACATCCAGAACATCGTGGGCTACCTGCAGTACTCCCAGTCCGGCGGCACGGGGCCCGAGTCCGGCGCCGTGCGGGTGGAGTTGCAGGCGGACTGCTATGCCGGGCTGTGGGCTGGCCACGCCGCGCGGATCGAGGACCCGGAATCCGGTGTGCCGTTCCTGGAGCCCGTCACCGAGTCCGATCTGGCGGACGCGCTCTCGGCCGCCGGGGCCGTCGGGGATGACCGCATCCAGCAGAAGACCGCCGGACGGGTCATGCCCGAGGCCTTCACGCACGGCACGTCCGAACAGCGGATGGCGTGGTTCATGGCCGGTTATGAGGCCCAAGACCTCAACCAGTGCAACACCCTGGACCACCCGGACCTGGACCAGCCGACAGCCTGACCGGACCTGATGATCTGATGGGGCCCGATGATCTGACCGGACGGTCTAGGCGTTAAGGCGTTAAGGCGTTAAAGCAGAGAGTGACCTGACCCCGTCACGTCGGTGGGGGTCAGGTCACTCTGTGCCGGCAGAGGGTGCCTGAGGGACGGGATCAGATGTTGAAGCCGAGGGCCCGCATCTGCTCGCGGCCGTCGTCGGTGATCCGCTCGGGACCCCACGGGGGCATCCAGACCCAGTTCAGGCGCCATTCATCCACCATGGTGCCGATGGACTGGCTGATCTGCTCCTCGATCACGTCCGTGAGTGGGCAGGCCGCCGTGGTCAGGGTCATGTCCAGGATCAGGGCGCCGTCCTCGCCGTAGTGCAGCCCGTAGAGCAGGCCCAGATCCACGATGTTCACCCCCAGCTCGGGGTCCATCACGTCATGCAGTGCCTCACGGACATCATCCAGTTCGGTCTGCGGTGCTTCGGTGGTCATATCAGCCTCCTCGGGCTTCTCAGGCGCCGGCTGCGGCGTTCTCGTAGTGCTCGTAGCCGCCGGCCTCGAGGCGGTCGGCCAGCTCGGGCCCACCGGACTCGGCGACCCGGCCGTCCACGAAGACGTGGACGAACTGCGGCTTGATGTACTGCAGGATCCGCGTGTAGTGGGTGATGAGCAGGGTGCCCATGGCGCCCGTGTCCTGGGCGCGGTTGACGCCGTCGGACACCACGCGCAGGGCGTCGACGTCCAGCCCGGAGTCGGTCTCATCCAGCACGGCGAACTTGGGCTTGAACAGCTCGAGCTGCAGGATCTCCACGCGCTTCTTCTCGCCGCCGGAGAAACCCTCGTTGACGTTGCGGGCCGAGAAGGAGGGATCGATCTTGAGGCCCTCCATGGCGGACCTGACGTTCTTGGTCCAGTGGCGCAGGGACGGGGCCTCGCCGTCGATCGCGGTCTTGGCGGTGCGCAGGAAGTTGGTCATGGTGACACCGGGGATCTCCACGGGGTACTGCATGGCCAGGAACAGTCCGGCGCGGGCCCGCTCGTCCACGGACATCTCCAGGACATCCTCACCGTCCAGGGTGATGGTGCCGGAGGTCACCTGGTAGCGGGGGTGGCCGGCGATGGTGGACGCCAGGGTCGACTTGCCGGAGCCGTTCGGGCCCATGATGGCGTGGGTCTCACCGGTGTTGATGGTGAGGGACACGCCCTTGAGGATCTCCTTCGGACCGTTGTCGGTCTCGATGGAAACGTGCAGGTCCTTGATTTCCAGGGTGGACATTCGTGTTCTCCTTGCGGGTTCCGCCGGGGAAACGGCGGGAAGTTCTGGTGGGTGGTGGATTACGAGGAAGAGGAGGTCTTGTTCAGCACGGTGGAGGTGTCGACCCACACGGAGTCGTCCTCGACGGCCAGCGCGTAGACCGCCACGGGCTCGGTGGCCGGGAGCATGTTCGGCGCCCCCGTCACGAGGTCGAAGGCCGAGCCGTGCCCGATGCACTCGAGCGCGCAGCCCTCGACGAACCCCTCTGAGAGGGAGACCTCCTCGTGCGAGCAGGTATCGGCCAGCGCGTGGAGCGAGCCATCCGAGGCCCGGACCACGGCGATGTCGATCCCGTCGACGGTGAAACGACGGGCCTCTTCCGTGCCGATCTCCGTGGCGGCACACACACGCTGACCGGTAGCCATCAGAAGGTGGCCGCCTGCAGCTCGGTATCCATCTGGGTCAACAGGGACTCCTCGACGTCCTCGATCCCGATCTTCTGGATGATCTCATTGAGGAAGCCGCGCACGATGAGCTCGCGCGCCACCTTCTCCTCAATACCGCGGGTCATCAGGTAGAAGACCTGCTCCTCGTCGAACTGGGCGGTGGAGGAGGCGTGGCCCGCACCCTCGATCAGCCCGGTCTCGATCTCCAGGTTGGGCACGGAATCCACCCGGGTCCCCTTGGAGAGGACGAGGTTCTGGTTCTTCTCGTAGCTGTCCGTGCCCTCGGCCGCCTTGCGGATCAGCACATCGCCGACCCAGACGGCATGCGCGTCCTGACCCTGCAGGGCACCCTTGTAGAGGACATTGGACTTCGCGTTCGGCACCGCGTGGTCCACGAACAGGCGCTGCTCCAGGTGCTGTCCGGCATCGGCGAAGTAGAGGCCGAACATCTCGGTCTCACCGCCTTGCCCGGCCAACCGGGAGGTCGGGGTCAGGCGGACCAGCGAACCACCGTAGGAGACGGCGACGTGCCTGATCCGGGCATCCTTTCCGACCTGCACCTGCTGCGCCGAGACGTGCACGGCGTCATCGTCCCAGGCCTGCAGGCTGGTCACGTTCAACCCGGCTCCGTCCCGCACGTCGATCTCGACGTTCTGGGCCAACCGGGCGGTGCCGGTGTGACGGATCACGACGTCGGCCCGTGAGTTGGGCTCGGCGATCACCATCAGGTGCTGGGCGGCGGGTTCATCCGAGGTCCCGACGATGTCGATGCGCACCGGGGTGGCGACCTCGAGACCCGCGCCGATGGTCACGACAGTGGCCTGGGCGAACGAGACCCAGGCAGCCGCGGAGACGCGGTCGTCCGGGGTCAGGGCCGAGCCCAGACGGGCGTCGGAGCGGTCCACGGTCTCGACTCGGACGCCGTCCAGCTCGGAGACCGTCACAGCGGGCGCCGGGCCGGAGAGCCGGGCCTCGTCGCCCTCGGGCAGGTGGAGTCCCGCCAGGCGGTTCAGCGGGGTGAAGCGCCAGTCCTCCTCGCGGCCCGTCAGGGCCGGGAAGTCCGCCAGCTCGAAGCTGACGACGCGGTCGGCGCGCGATGAACCGGCCTTGGCCCCGCTCCCCCGCGTACCGGAAGGCACGCTGTGGGAGGCGTGGCCGGCGTCGGACGCCTGCGCCACGGTGGTGGAGAGCGTCTCGCCCTCCTCGTCCATACCCGGGATGACGGGGGTTCCGGCGCCGTCCGCGTCGAGGTTCTCCGGGGCGGTGTGGTCAGTATTCTCGACAGGGGTCTTGACAGTCTGTGACACGCTCAGCCTACCGATCCTTCCATCTGCAGTTCGATCAGTTTGTTGAGTTCCAGGGCGTATTCCATGGGCAACTCGCGGGCGATGGGCTCGATGAATCCTCGCACGATCATGGCCATGGCCTCCGTCTCGGACATGCCGCGGCTCATCAGGTAGAAGAGCTGCTCCTCGGAGACCTTCGACACCGTGGCCTCGTGGCCGAGGGTGGCGTCGTCCTCGCGGATGTCGATGTACGGGTAGGTGTCCGAGCGGGAGATGGTGTCCACCAGCAGGGCGTCGCAGACCACGGAGTTCGCCGAGTTCTTGGCCCCCTCCATGATCTGGACCAGACCGCGGTACGCCGCACGGCCACCCGAGCGGGCCACCGACTTCGAGACGATCGAGCTGGAGGTGTTCGGGGCCAGGTGCACCATCTTCGAGCCGGTATCCTGGTGCTGGCCGGCGCCGGCGAAGGCGATGGACAGGGTCTCACCCTTGGCATGCTCGCCCGTGAGGTACACGGCCGGGTACTTCTGCGTGACCTTCGAGCCGATGTTGCCGTCGATCCACTCCATGGTGGCGCCCTCTTCGGCGACGGCACGCTTGGTCACCAGGTTGTACACGTTGGTGGACCAGTTCTGGATGGTGGTGTACCGGACGCGGGCACCCTTCTTCGCCACGATCTCGACGACGGCCGAGTGCAGGGAGTCCGAGTTGTAGATGGGCGCGGTGCAGCCCTCGATGTAGTGGACGTAGGAGTCCTCGTCCGCGATGATCAGGGTCCGCTCGAACTGGCCCATGTTCTCCGTGTTGATGCGGAAGTAGGCCTGCAGCGGGATATCCACGTGGACGCCCTTGGGCACGTACACGAAGGAGCCGCCGGACCAGGCGGCCGTGTTCAGGGCCGCGAACTTGTTGTCGCCGACCGGGATGATGGAGCCGAAGTACTCCTTGAAGATCTCCGGGTGCTCCTTCAGGCCGGTGTCCGTGTCCAGGAAAATGACGCCCTGCTCCTCCAGATCCTCACGGATCTGGTGGTAGACGACCTCGGACTCGTACTGCGCCGCCACGCCGGACACCAGGCGCTCACGCTCGGCCTCCGGGATGCCCAGACGCTCATAGGTGTTGCGGATGTCCTCGGGCAGGTCCTCCCAGGACTTGGCTTGGCCCTCGGTGGAGCGGACGAAGTACTTGATGTTGTCGAAGTCGATCCCGGAGAGGTCGGCGCCCCAGGTCGGCATCGGCTTGCGGTCGAAGTACTTCAGCCCCTTCAGACGCAGGTTGAGCATCCACTCCGGCTCGTCCTTCTTGGCCGAGATGTCGCGGACGACGTCCTCGTTGATGCCGCGGCGCGCATTGACGCCGGCATCGTCCTGGTCCGACCAGCCGAACTGGTAGGCGCCAATGGCATTGAGCTCGGGATTCTTCTCAAGTACCTCGGAGATGATGCCGGGGTCGGCGTTCTCCTGGGTGATCTGATCAGTCATCGCTGCCTCTCTGGTGATCGCGCTGATGGTCTGTTGGTCTGTTGGTTGGTCTGTTGGGAAACTTGAGGGGGCTAGTCGCGCCCGAGCGGTACGTGCGTGGTGCAGACGTGGCCACCCGTGGGCAGGGTGGACAGGCGCCGCACGTCCACGCCGAGCAGCCGGGCGAAGAGCTCGGTCTCCTCCTCGCAGAACTCGGGGAAGTCGGCCGCCAGATCCTGGAGTGGGCAGTGGCCCTGGCAGATCTGCGCCGCCTTCAGGGTGGGCCGGCCGCTGGTGGTGGCGGACTGGCCCACGGTGCGCACGCTCGCGGCGAAACCCTCGTCATCCAGAACCCCGGCCAGGGCGTTTGTACGCTCCCTCAGGTCCGCGGTGATGCCGATGGCTGCACGGTAGCGTTCCTCGACGGCGGCGAACCGTTCGCGGGCCACGGTGCGGACCGCGTCCCGGCCAGCGGCGGCACTGAGCTGCTCCAAGGCCTGGACCGCCACCTCGAGGTAGCCGTTGCCGAGGCGGGACTGACCGGCGCGGCTGACCACGTAGCGGCGGGAGGGACGGCCGGCACCCCGGTTCCCCGAGACCAGCTTGACCTCCACGGAACCCTCCGCGGAGAGGACGTCCAGGTGCCGGCGGACGGCAGCGGCCGTGAGTCCCAGCTCCTCCCCCACGTGCGCGGCACTGACGGGGCCCTGGTTCAGGACAACCTGAAGCACCCGGTCACGGGTGCTCTCGCGCTGTCCGTCCACCGGGCCGCCAGTGGGCTCGTCGAGGTCTGAGGGGGAATACACAACTCATAGTTTACCTAATTAACGCTGAGGAGAAAGTAAGGCGGGCCTTGCCTGGAGCGAAACTTCTACGATTCGTAGAACTGGGTGCCGGCGCGGGTACCATGGACGGGTGTCTTCGTCCTCCTCCGTGCTCGTGTCCCTGACGGGATTGCACCAGTCCGTCCGCACCCGCCGAGGGCAGCTGAACATCCTCCGGGGCGTCGACTTCCAGGCCCGCAGCGGCCAGGTGACCGCCCTGCTCGGCCCGAACGGTGCGGGCAAGACGACCACCCTGACCATCGCCCAGGGACTGGACCGTCCCGACTCCGGCACCGTCCGCCTCCTGGGTGAGGACCCCTGGCGCGGCGGTCCGGCCCTGCGCAGCCAGGTCGGGGTCATGCTCCAGGACGGCGGCCTGCCCCCCTCGGCGACGCCGGCCCGGCTGCTGCGCCATGTGGCCTCCCTGTATCGCGATCCCGCGGACATGGCCACCCTGTCGGCCCGGCTCGGCATCGACGAGTTCTCCGGCCGGGACATCCGCCGCCTCTCCGGTGGCCAGAAGCAGCGGGTGGCACTGGCCGCCGCGCTGGCCGGCCGGCCGCGCGTCGTCTTCCTCGATGAACCCAGTGCCGGCCTCGACCCGGTCTCCCGGCAGCTGGTCTTCGACCTCATTCTCGAGCTCAAGCGCTCCGGACTGGCCGTGGTGCTGACCACCCACCTGTTGGACGATGCTGAGCGGCTCGCAGACCACGTGGTCCTGCTGCGCGACGGCAGGGTGGAGCGGTCCGGGACCGTGGCCCAGCTGACCGACAGCTCCCAGCCGACCCCGGTGCACTTCACCGTCCTACGGCCCGTGGACGCCGTGGCCTTGGCAGGGTTCCCAGCAGGCCTGGACCTCGTCCCCGAGGGTCCGCACGCAAGCGCCGTGCAGGCTGGCGAGTTGCCACAGGGGCGCACCTTCCGGGTCGAGGGGATCACCACCCCCGAGGGCTGGTCGGCCCTGGCATCCTGGTGGCGGGACCACCAGATCATGCCCACCGATGTCCGACTGCTCCACCGCTCCCTGGAGGACGTCTTCCTGGAGGTTGCCCCGTGAATGCCACAGACCAGAGGTCCGAGCGTCTCACCCGCGCCGGCACCTCGAACGCCAGTTCGCTGTTGCGCCGGGTCATGGCCCAGGGCCGCTACGAGTCGGTGACGGCCATCCGCAACGGTGAGCAGCTGCTCATCTCCCTCGTCCTACCGCTGATGGCGTTGTTCGCCGTGGTGTGGTCCGGCATGCTGGATGGCCCCGCCCTCCGCGGCGTCGACGTGGCCGTGCCCGGCATCCTCGCCCTGGCCGTGCTGAGCTCGGCGTTCACGGGGCAGGGCATCGCCACCGGCTTCGACCGGCGCTACGGCGTGCTGGCCTACCTGTCCACCACCCCCCTCGGCCCGGTCGGTCTGGTGCTGGGCAAGGCCTGTGCGGTGCTGGCGGTCCTGCTGCTGCAGGTGGTGGTGATCGGCGGTGTCGGGCTCCTGCTCGGCTGGCAGCCCGCAGCGGCCGGGGCCCTCTGGGCGGTGGTCTTCTTCGTCCTCGGAGCCGGATCCTTCACGGCGCTGGGCCTGCTCATCGCCGGCACGGCCCGGCCCGAGGCCACCCTGGCGCTGACCAACCTGTTGTGGGTCGTGCTGGGTGCGGTCGGCGGCGCCGCCTTCCCGGTCCCCGGACACGGGTGGCTGTCCGCGGCCGCCGCCTACCTGCCCTCGGCCGCCCTGGGCGACGGGCTCCGCGCGGCCTTCGGCACCGGTGCCCTTGATCTGGGCGCCCTGCTCATCCTTACCGGCTGGGGCATCCTGGCCACGGCCGGCGCCCTGCGGTGGTTCAAGTGGCGCTGATCCAACCGGCTCGAAAGGAACACCCGTGAGTACCCCCACGCAGCCCCGGCGGCCCTCCGCCGCCCATCACACCCCGGCCTCCCCCGGTTCCCCGTGGCGGCGTCTCTGGCACCGGGTCGACGCCGGGATCAGCCGCCTGGCCCCGCCGGACATCACCCGGGCCACGTTCTGGCTCGCCGTGGTCTCCCTCATCACCGAGATCGGCATCATCGTGACCGGTGGCGCCGTGCGCCTGACCGAGTCCGGCCTCGGCTGCTCCACCTGGCCGAAGTGCACCCCGGAGTCACTGACCAACACCCCGGAGCTGGGGATCCACGGTTACATCGAGTTCGGGAACCGCCTGCTCACCTTCGTGGTGGGCCTGGCGGCCGTGGCCGTGGTGCTGTGGGTCTGGAACCTGCGCCGCTCCCACCCGAGCATCTTCTGGATCGCCGTGGGCGTACTGGCCTGCATCCCGGCCCAGGCGGTGGTGGGTGGCATCACCGTGCTGACCGGACTGAATCCGTGGGTCGTCGCGTTCCACTTCCTCGTCTCCTCCGTGATGGTGTGTTTCGCCACGCTGCTGGTCAACCGCGTCGCCGCCGAGTACCGGCACCGCCAATCGGAGGCGAGCCCGACCGCCGTGGTGGACGGGCCGACGTCGCCCCTCTCGCGCGCCCTGGCGTGGGTGGTCTTCGTGGCGGGCTGGCTCGTGCTGTACCTCGGAACCGTGGTGACCGGCACCGGGCCCCACGGCGGCGATGCAGACGCCCCGCGGCACGACTTCGACCCGCTGATCGTCACCCGCGTGCATGCCCTGCCCGTCTACGTGATGACGGCGGCGGCCCTCGTGCTCCTCGTGGTGGTGCTGCGTCGACAGTCCTCCCGCCTCCAGCGGATCTCCGCCTGGGCCCTGGTCGGGGCGGTCGCCTTCCAGGGGCTCGTGGGATACACCCAGCACTTCACCGGGCTGCCGATCGGGTTGGTCATCCTGCACATGCTGGGAACCGGTCTCGTGGTGTGGGCCATGACCACGGCGTGGGACCGGCAGGTTTCCACCTACCGCACGAGGCCGTGCCTCTAGCCCAGCCATCTGTTGGTCCGCCTTCACATCGTGAAGACGACCATGAGGGCGAGCCAGGCCGAAACCGTGGCCACCGTGGTCCAGACGGCGATGGCCGCAGCCTGCCAGAGCAGGACCCAGGATCGGGGTGAGCCGCCCGCGACGAGGATTGCGGAGGTGACCTGGGTCGGGAGCGCCAACGGTCCGAGGAGACTTGCTCCTGGAACGCCGAAGCGGACGAACCACGTGTTCAAGCGCTGACGACCCTTCTGGCGCGCTTTCGACTCTGGCCTGGTGGGCATCGTCTCCTGGGGCGTGGCATCGCTCTCGGTGCTCACGTGCGCAGGGGACCCTGCAGTTCCAACGGTTGCTCCGACCTGCGCCCTGCGTTTCACCACGGCGGTGCGAGCCCGTGACGTGAGGAGCACGGTGAGGAGAACCGTGAGGAAGTTGCCCACAGCCGCGGCTAGCGCCGAGACGATGGGATGGAGGCCGCTGACGATACCCATCACGGCCGCGATATCCCCCTCGATAGCCGGGATCGCTCCGGCGAGCAGGACGATGAGCGGCTGGATGAACTCCGGCATCTGGGCTACGAGATCCTGGAGGGTGTTGACGATGTTCTGGATGATGTCCATGACGGGATCCGCCTTCCGGTGGTGGTGTTCTGGTGGTGGTGTTCGGATGGATGCTCAGCGACCAGCGGGGCTGGCCGGGAAGGCGTGCAGAGCCACGTTGACGTCTTCTGCGTGTGTCCACAGGAGCCGGCCGTCGCCGTGTCTGCCGTAACGAAAGGCTCGCACCGCAGGCGCACCCATCGCGTCGGTACAAAGCCCGTTGTCGCGCCGTCGCCCGAAGCCGACTGCACCTAGTTCGCGCCCCCTCGCGTCGGTGATACTTACGCACTAAGGACGCCGATATGCTCGGAAGGGAGCAACATTGGCGGAACTGAGGGGACGGCGCCCCGAGAGAGAAACGGTCGATGCACTCCTCTCCCAGGCGCGGGCCGGGCAGAGTGGGACGCTGGTGGTCCGCGGGGAGGCCGGCATCGGCAAGACCGCGCTACTGGAGTACGCCCGCGGCGTGGCGCACGTATCCGGGTTCCGAGTGGAGTCCTGCCTCGGGGTGGAGTCCGAGACGCAGTTCGCGTTCGCCGGCCTGCACCAGTTGTGTGCGCCGCTCCTGGACCGTGCAGGTACGCTCCCCGATCCGCAGCAGTCCGCGCTGGGCGTGGCGTTGGGGCAGCAGGGCGGATCGGCGCCGGACCGCTTCCTGATCGGCCTCGCGAGCCTCAACCTGTTGGCAGAGGTCGCCGAGTCGGGACCCTTGTTGTGTCTCGTCGACGATGCGCAGTGGCTGGACGAGGCTTCGGCCCAGGTCCTCGCGTTCGTGGCACGACGGCTCGCCGCCGAACGCCTCGCGCTGGTGTTCGCCGCCCGGGACCCCGCTGAAGCTCCCACTGCCGGCCCGGGGCAGGAACAGACGGCGTTGGCCGGACTGCCGGAGCTGCGCCTGGACGGACTCGATGAGTCCGACGCGCGGGCGCTGCTGGAATCAGCGCTTCCCGTGCCCCTGGACGACGGGGTGCGTGAGCGCATCGTCGCCGAGTCGTGCGGCAATCCGATGGCACTTCTGGAGTTCCCACTGAGTGCCCGCTCGGCACGCCTGGGAGGCGGGTTCGAGTTGCCGGGCGCCCTGGATGTTCCACGTCGCGTCGAGCAGAGCTTCCGGCATCGCTCCGGCGCTCTGCCCGCGGAGACGCAGCGGCTGCTCCTCGTCGCCGCGGCCGAACCCACCGGCGATGCGGACCTGCTGTGGCGTGCCGCTGCTCAGTTGGGGATCGCCCAGAACGCCACCGAGCCCGCAGAAGCCGCCGGACTGCTCGGGATCGACACCCGGGTCCGGTTCCGACATCCGCTCGTACGCTCGGCGGTCTACCACGCCGCCACACCGCCGGACCGCCGACGGGTGCACGGCGCGCTGGCGGCGGCCACCGATCAGGGGACAGACCCGGACCGGCGCGCGTGGCACCGCGCGCAGGCGGTGTTGGGCACCGACGACGAAGTGGCCCTGGACCTGGAGCAGTCAGCCGGTCGAGCGCGCGCCCGGGGCGGGCTGGCTGCCTCAGCGGCATTCATGGAGCACGCTGCCCGGCTGACCTCCGAGCCCGTGACCCGCGCGAGCCGGGCGCTCGAGGCGGCGTTCGCCACACAGGAGGCCGGAGCCCCAGAAGCGGCGGCGGAGCTGCTCACCCTCGCCGTAACCGGCCCGCTCGATGCACTGCAGCAGGCACGGTCGGAGTTGTTGCACGCTCGGGTCGCGTTCCATCGGGCCCGAGGGGGCGAGGGGCTGCGGATGCTCCTGGATGCCGCGAGGGGCCTCGCCCCGCTGCATCCGGTGTTGTCTCGCGAGACATACCTCGATGCACTGGATGCCGCGATCGTCACCGGCGGTCTCAGTTCCGGTCCCGACGCGCGGGAGGTCGCCGAATCTGCCCGCGCCGCACCCGCCCCGTCCGGTGCTCCGACGCCGGCGGACCTGCTGCTCGGTGCACTCGTGACGACGTTCACGCAGGGGTACGCCTCAGGTGCACCCGGCTTGCGGCGGGCCCTGGAGGCGTTCCGCGGCGATGAGTCGGACGCCGATGTGGCGGGCGGTGCCGGCACCCTCCGCTGGGGATGGCTCGCCAGCCGAACAGCCATGGCAGTCTTCGACGACGATCTGGTCCACGCGCTCACCGAGCGTCACGTCCGGCTCGCCCGGGAGGCCGGAGCCCTGGCCACGCTGCCCGCTGTACTCCTGGTCCAGTCCGTCATGCTGGTGCTCGCCGGTGAGTTCTCGCGGGCCGCCGGACAGGCCGAGATAGCGGCCGCGACCGGGGCGGTGCCGTTGCTCCATGCCCAGCTCATCCTCGCTGCCTGGGGCGGCCGCTCGGACGAGGCCGCCGAGATCCACGCGACCATGACCCGGGCAGCATCCGGACGTGGACGCGGCACCGAGGTTGCGCTGACGCAATACGCCATGGCGGTGCTCCACAATGGCCTGGGAGACTACCCCGCGGCTCACGCCGCCGCGGCACGGGCCTTCGAGTCCACCGAGCTGACCCACAGCAACCTGGCCCACTCGGAACTCATCGAAGCGGCGTGCCGTACCGGTCAGCCCGGGAGCGCCGCCGATGCGCTGGAGCAGCTCTGCTCACGTGCGGTGGCCAGCGGCACCCCGTGGGGCCTCGGTCTGGCAGCGCGTTCGCAAGCCCTCACCAGCACCGGGCCGGCGGCGGAGGATCACTATCGTGAGGCGATCACGCACCTCGCGCGTTCCCGGATGGCCGCCCACCTCGCCCGCACCCACCTCGTCTACGGGGAGTGGCTGCGCCGCGAGGGACGGCGCCTGGACGCCCGCGAGCAGCTGCGCACCGCTCATGGGCTGCTGTCGGACATGGGCGCCGGGGCGTTCGCCGCACGTGCCGCCCGCGAACTGAGCGCCACCGGGGAACGTCCGCGCAAGCGGACCGTCCAGGTGACCGACGAGCTCACCGCCCACGAGCTGCAGATCGCCCGGATGGTCGCCACGGGGGCGACCTCCCGGGAAGTCGGTACGCAGCTGTTCCTGAGTCCGCGCACCATCGAGGCCCACCTACGCAGCATCTTCCGAAAGCTCGGCATCACGTCCCGACGGCAGCTCCGGGCGCTTCCCCTGCCGTGACGTGACCGGTACGAGACATGGCGGACACATATTCATCGGCGCGAAGCCGCCGCTGAGCTGAGCGGCCGGGGTCAGCCGAGGACACCCGGGACCGGCATCAGCGGCCCACCCACGAAGGGGTCCACGGCCAGCGCCACGAACAGCAGCGTCAGGTACGTGATGGACAGGTGGAAGACCTTCATGGCCTTCTTGTCGTTGTACTCGGGCTTCTGCGACTCGGCGTACAGCACGTGGGACTCGTAGACGAACCAGCCACCGGTCACGACGGCGACGGCCGTGTAGACGATGCCGGCCCAGCCCATCGGCACGAGCAGCAGTGAACAGACCACGGTGGCCCAGGCGTACAGCACGACCTGGCTGGAGACCACCCGGGCCGAGGCCACGGCGCCCAGCATCGGCACCTCGGCCGCCTGGTAGTCGCGCTTGTACTTCAGGGACAGCGGCCAGTAGTGCGGCGGGGTCCACAGGAAGATGATGAGGAACAGGACGATGGCCGGCCACTCGACGGTCTCGCGGACGGCGGCCCAGGCGATGAGGACCGGGAAACAGCCGGCGATGCCGCCCCAGACGATGTTCTGCTCGGTCCGTCGCTTGAGGATCAGGCTGTAGATGACCACGTAGAAGAAGATGGCGGCCACCCCGAGCCCGGCGGCCAGCAGGTTGGTGCCGAGGACCAGGATGAGGACGGCCAGCACGCCGACGACCCAGGAGAAGACCAGCGCCTCGCGGGGGCTCAGCTCACCGGTCACGAGGGGTCGGTTCTCGGTGCGCTTCATGATCTTGTCGATGTCGCGATCGATATAGCAGTTGAAGGCCGCCGAGGAGCCTGCCGCCAGGGCACCACCCACCATGGTGGCGAGCATGGTCATCAGTTCCGGGAACCCGCGCTGGGCGAAGATCATGGTCGGCAGAGTGGTGACGAGCAGCAGCTCCATCACGCGCGGCTTCGTCAGCGAGACATAGGCCGCCGCCTTCCGCTTGAAACCGATCTTCCGGTGGTCTCCACGGACGCGGCTGGGCGCTGGTGTACCGGCGGACTGGGCATCAAGGGTGCTGGGCATCTACTTCTCACGGTGCAGGGGGATGTCGGGGGGCGTTCTCACGAACTCACGGAACACCCCCTCCAGTGTACCGATCTGGCGACGGGATGTCCGGTCGTGACCGGTCACCACCGATTCACGGACGATCCTCGGACGTTTCCCCGCGGAGGGGCGGACCGTAACCGCCCTGCGATGTGACGCACTCTTGGGGATAAGCTGGCTTCAGGCCGGAACCGGCCCTCGGTCCCTGGCCCCCGTGTCATACGTTCAGGAGCTTCTTTCGTGACTTCAGCCCCGGCAGCATCCTCCCTCCGCCGCAGTGAACCCGCCCGCGGGTACACGTATTCGGCCATCGACCGGAAGGCCGTGGACACCCTGCGCGTTCTGGCCGCGGACGCCGTGGAGAAGGCCGGACACGGCCACCCCGGAACGGCCATCTCGCTGGCCCCGGTGGCCTGGCAGCTCTTCCAGAACGTGATGCACCATGATCCGGCGGATGCCACGTGGGCCGGGCGTGACCGCTTCATCCTCTCGGCGGGCCACAGCTCCCTGACCCTGTACCTCCAGCTCTTCGCGGCCGGCGCCGGTCTGGAGCTCGAAGACCTCGAGTCGCTGCGCACCTGGGGGTCCAAGACCCCGGGACACCCCGAGTACGGCCACACGGACGGGGTGGAGATCACCACCGGTCCGCTCGGTCAGGGCCTGGCCTCCTCGGTGGGCTTCGCCTTCGCCCAGCGCCGGCTGCGCGGACTGCTGGACCCGGACGCGGCCGCCGGGACCAGTCCCTTCGACCACCACATCTTCGTCATCGCCTCGGACGGCGACCTCCAGGAGGGCGTCACCTCCGAGGCCTCGTCCCTCGCGGGGCACCAGGAACTCGGCAACCTCGTGGTGATCTACGACGACAACGAGATCTCGATCGAGGACGACACGGACGTGGCGTTCAGCGAGGACGTCGCGGCCCGCTACGAGGCCTATGGCTGGCACGTGCAGACCGTGGACTGGCTGGCCACCGGCGACTACGTCGAGGACACCGAGCAGCTGTACTCCGCACTGGCCGAGGCGAAGGCCCAGACCTCCAAGCCCTCGCTGATCAAGCTGCGCACCGTGATCGGCTGGCCCTCCCCCGGCAAGCAGGACACCGGGGCCATCCACGGCTCCAAGCTCGGCGCGGAGGAGCTGGCCGGGTTGAAGGACGTGCTGGGCTTCGACCCGGAGCAGAGCTTCGCGGTCGACGACGGCGTGCTGGCCCACGCACGCAGCGTCCAGGAACGCTCGACGGCCTACCGCGCGACTTGGGAAGAGGCCTACGCCACGTGGCGCGGCGCGAATCCGGAGCGGGCCCGGTTGTTCGACCGCCTGAGCGCGGGTGAGCTGCCCGAGGGCTTCGCCGAGGCCTTCCCCACGTTCGAGGCCGATTTCGACCCCACCTTCTCCGGCGCGGCCAAGGGTATGGCCACCCGTGCGGCCTCCGGCAAGGTCCTCACCGCGCTGGCCCCCGTGATGCCCGAACTCTGGGGCGGTTCTGCCGACCTGGCCGGCTCGAACAACACCACCATGGACGGCGAGCCGTCCTTCATCCCGGCCAGCCGGCAGACCGCCACCTGGAAGGGCGATCCCTACGGGCGGACCCTGCACTTCGGCATCCGCGAGCACGCCGCCGGCTCGATCATCAACGGCATCTCGCTGGGGTCCCTGCTCCGCGCCTACATGGGCACGTTCCTGATCTTCTCCGACTACCAGCGGCCCGCGATCCGGATCGGCGCGCTGATGGGCACCCCGGCTATCTACGTCTGGACCCACGACTCGATCGGCCTCGGCGAGGACGGCCCCACCCACCAGCCGGTGGAGCAGCTGGCCGCCCTGCGCGCCATCCCGGGTCTGGCCGTGGTCCGTCCGGCGGACGCCAACGAGGTCTCCTGGGCGTGGAAGACCATCCTGGAGAAGACCGACGGGCCGGCCGGGATCGTGCTGTCCCGCCAGAACCTCCCGGTCTTCCCCCGGAACGAGCAGGGCTTCACCGGGGCCGAGGACACGGCGCGTGGCGCCTATGTCCTCATGGAGGCCACGGATGCCGAGGGGGCGACCGTGGAACCGGAGGCCATCCTGATCGGGACCGGCTCGGAGGTCCAGCTCGCCGTGGCCGCCCGCGCTGCGCTGCAGTCCGAGGGCGTCGCCACCCGTGTGGTCTCCGCCCCCTGCCTGGAGTGGTTCGACGCCCAGGACGAGTCCTACCGGAACGCGGTGCTGCCCCAGAACGGCGCCGTCCGCGTCTCGGTGGAGGCCGGGATCGCCCAGGGCTGGGCCAAGTACACCGGAGTCCGCGGCGCCCAGGTCTCCCTGGAGCACTACGGTGCCTCGGCCGATTTCCAGACCCTGTTCCGGGAGTACGGCATCACGGCCGAGGCCGTGGCCACCGCCGCCCGTGACCTGCTCAAGAACTGATCCACCCGCCTTTCAGACGTACGGAGTAGCGATGACCGAACAGAACCCGAACACCCGCGCACTGGCCGAGGCCGGCGTCTCCATCTGGCTCGACGACCTGTCCCGCGAACGCATCGCCACGGGCAACCTCAGCGAGCTGATCGCCACCCGGACCGTCACCGGGGTGACCACCAACCCCTCGATCTTCGCCGCCGCCCTCAAGAACGGCCAGGCCTACGCCGAGCAGCTGACCCAGCTGGTCGCGGAGGGGGCGGACGTGGACCGCGCCGTCTTCGAGCTGACCACCCGGGACGTCCAGGCCGCGTGCGAGATCTTCGCGCCCATCTACGAGGCCACCGGCGGCGTGGACGGCCGGGTCTCCATCGAGGTGGACCCCCGGTCCGCACGGGACACGGAGCAGACCGTGGCCGAGGCCGGCCATCTGGCGCGCGCCGTGGACCGGCCCAACGTCATGGTGAAGATCCCCGCCACCGAGGAGGGACTGCCCGCGATCACGGCCACGCTGGCTACCGGCATCAGCGTCAACGTGACCCTGATCTTCTCCCTCACCCGGTACCGCGAGGTGCTCAACGCATGGCTGCTCGGCCTGGAGCAGGCCCACGCGGCCGGGATCGACCTGTCCACCGTGCACTCCGTGGCGAGCTTCTTCGTCTCCCGGGTGGACACCGAGGTGGACCGCCGCCTGCGCGAGTCCGGGACCGAGGGCGCCACCGAGTTGACCGGTCAGGCGGGGCTGGCCAACGCCCGCCTGGCCTACCGGATCTTCACGGAGACCCTGGACTCGGAGCGCTGGCGCGTCCTGGAGGCCGCCGGGGCCCACGCCCAGCGTCCGCTCTGGGCGTCCACCGGGACCAAGGACCCGGCCCTGTCAGACACCGCCTACGTCACGGGCCTGGTGGCGGCCAGCACCGTCAACACCATCCCGGAGAAGACGCTGGAGGCCCTGGCGGACCACGGTGAGGTCACCGGGGACACCATCACGGCCGGATACGAGGAGGCCGACCGGCTCCTCGATGCGGTTGCGCACGCGGGCGTCGACTACAACGACGTGGTGGCCGTGCTGGAGACCGAAGGCGTGGAGAAGTTCGTGGCCAGCTGGCAGGAGCTGCTGCAGACCGTCAGCACGGCGATGGAGGACGTGAGATGAGCACCCTCGGGCTCCAGGCCACCGGCGACGCCCTCGCGGCGATCGACCGCCACGTCCCGACCCTGGTGGGTGACCGGGTGGCCAGCCGCCTGGCCGCGCAGGACCCCACCCTGTGGGGACCGGAGGCGCAGGAGGAGTCGTCGAAGCGCCTCGGGTGGATGGACCCCTTCGGGGATTCACGCGCCCTCGTGCCCCAGATCGAACAGCTGCGCGCCGAGCTCGCCGCCGAGGGCGTCAGCCGGGTGGTCCTGGCCGGGATGGGAGGGTCCTCGCTGGCCCCCGAGGTGATCGCCGCCACCGAGGGCCACCCGCTCACCGTCCTGGACTCCACCGACCCTGAGATGGTGGGCAACATCCTGGCCGCCGGGCTCACGGACACCGTCCTGGTGGTGTCCTCGAAGTCAGGCTCGACCCTCGAGACGGATTCGCAGCGTCGGGTCTTCGAGCAGGCCTTCACCGACGCCGGCCTGGAACCGGGATCCCGGATGGTGGTCGTCACCGACCCCGGCTCGCCCCTGGAGCAGCTGGCCCGAGACTCCGGCTACCGGCACGTCTTCACGGCCGACCCCTCCGTGGGCGGGCGGTATTCCGCGCTGACCGCCTTCGGCCTGGTCCCCACGGGCCTGGCCGGGGTGGACCTGTCCGCACTGCTCGATGATGCCGAGGAGACGCTCGAGGTCCTGTCCACCGACGACACGGACAACCCCGGGTTGCAGCTGGGCGCGGCGATGGCCGGCACCGAGCCCCTGCGCAACAAGCTCATCCTCTCGGACGTGGCTTCCGGGCTGGTCGGCTTCGGCTCCTGGGCCGAGCAGCTGATCGCGGAGTCCACCGGCAAGGAGGGGACCGGCGTGCTCCCCGTCGTGGTGGACGCGGGCGGCCCGGAGACCGTGTCGGAGGCAGCGGACCTGTTGCAGATCCGTCTCGTGGCCGATCCCGAGGACCGCGAGGAGCATGACGGGATGGCAGCCGGCGGGTCAGCAGGCGGTTCGCCCCATGCCCTCGAGATCTACGGCAGCCTGGGCTCCCAGCTGATCCTGTGGGAGTTCGCCACGGCCGTGGCCGGTCGCCTCCTGGGCATCAACCCCTTCGATCAACCCGACGTGGAGGCCGCGAAGACCGCGGCCCGTGGACTGCTGGACGCCACGGGAAGCGGGACCACCACGGCGGAGCCGGACACCGTGATCGGTGCCGTGCAGATCACCGGTCCGGCCGCCGTCGTGCAGGCCGGTGCCGAGGGCGACCTCACCGCCGTGCTGGACGCCGTGGCCCGGCTGGTACCCGCGCACGGTTACCTGGCGGTGCAGGCGTACCTGGACCGCCTGGGCTACACCGAACTGGAGGTCCTGCGGGATGCGTTGGCGGCGCGGTCCGGACGCCCCGTCACCTTCGGCTGGGGGCCGCGGTTCCTGCACTCGACCGGGCAGTACCACAAGGGCGGTGCCCCCGAGGGGGTCTTCCTGCAGATCACGGCGGACTCCGACCTCGACCTCGACATCCCCGGCCGTCCCTTCACCTTCGGACAGCTGCTGACAGCCCAGGCCGCCGGCGACGCCGCCGTGCTGCGTGAGACCGGCCGTCCGGTGATCCGGCTGCACCTCACCGAGCGATCCGCGGGTGTCGGCGCGCTGTTGCAGGCGGCGAACGGCACGAACGGTCCGGATGCCTGAGCCCTCACGCAACGCGCAGGCCGGACCGCGCACCAACCCCCTCCGTGATCCGCGGGACCGCCGGCTGACCCGCATCGCCGGTCCCTCCGCGCTCGTCCTGTTCGGGGTCACCGGTGACCTCGCCCGCAAGAAGCTGCTGCCGGCCATCTATGACCTGGCCAACCGCGGCCTGCTGCCGCCGGGATTCTCCCTCATCGGCTTCGGCCGCCGTGAGTGGAGCGAGGAGGAGTTCACGGACTACGTCCGCAGCAGTGTGGAGTCCTCGGCGCGGACCGGGTGGAACGACACGGTCTGGAACCAGCTGCGGGGCGGCTTCCGGTTCGTCTCCGGCGGCTTCGACCACCCGGCGGCCTATGAGGACCTCCGTCAGACGCTGGCCGACCTCGAGGTCTCCCGCGGCACGGCCGGCAACACCGTCTACTACCTCTCCATCCCGCCGGACTGGTTCGAGGAGGTCAGCCAGCAGCTCGCCGACCACGGCCTGGCCGGACGGCAGCAGGACACCTCCGAGGGGCCGTGGCGCCGTGTGGTGATTGAGAAGCCCTTCGGCCACGACCTGGTCAGCGCCCGCGAGCTCAATGACGTGATCGAGCAGGTCTTCGTCCCGGACGCGGTCTTCCGGATCGACCACTACCTCGGCAAGGAGACCGTCCAGAACATCCTGGCGCTGCGCTTCGCCAACCGGCTCTTCGAGCCGCTGTGGAACTCCAACCACGTGGACCACGTGCAGATCACCATGGCCGAGGACATCGGGATCGGCGGCCGGGCCGGCTACTACGACGGGGTGGGTGCCGCCCGCGACGTCATCCAGAACCACCTGCTGCAGCTGCTCGCGCTGACCGCCATGGAGGAGCCGATCTCCTTTGACGCGGACCACCTGCGGGCCGAGAAGGAGAAGGTGTTGGCCGCCGTGGAGGTCCCCCTGCACGACGCCGGCCTGGGCGCCTCCTCGGCCCGCGGCCAGTACACCGGGGGCTGGCAGGGCGGCGAGAAGGTGACCGGCTTCCTCGAGGAGGAGGGCTTCAACCCGGAGTCCACGACCGAGACCTACGCGGCGCTCAAACTCGGGATCCGCACCCGGAGGTGGGACGGGGTCCCGTTCTACCTGCGGGCCGGCAAGAGACTGGGCCGCCGCGTGACCGAGATCGCCGTGGTCCTCAAACGCGCCCCCAACCTGCTCTTCCCGGGGCACGAGGAGGACGAGTTCGGACAGAACACGATCGTCATCCGGGTCCAGCCGGACGAGGGGGTCACGATCCGCTTCGCCTCGAAGGTGCCCGGGACCCAGCAGGAGGTCCGGGACGTGACGATGGACTTCGGCTACGGCCACGCCTTCACCGAGGACAGCCCCGAGGCCTATGAGCGGCTGATCCTGGACGTGCTGCTGGGTGAGCCCCCGCTGTTCCCCCGCCAGGCCGAGGTGGAGCTGTCCTGGGCCATCCTCGATCCCTTCGAGGAATACTGGGCCGGGCTGTCCGGGCAACCCCAGCCCTATGCCCCCGGCAGCTGGGGGCCCCAGGCCGCCGATGAGCTGATGGCCCGCGACGGCCGCGTCTGGAGGAGGCCCTGATGATCGTCGACGTGCAGGACACCACCACCTCCAAGATCGCCAAGGAGATGAACCGGCTGCGTGAGGCCGGCGGCGTGGTGGCCCTCGGCCGGGTGCTGACCCTGGTCATCTCCACGACCCCCGACCACACGGAGGCTGCCATCCTGGCCGCCAACCTTGCCAGCCGGGAGCATCCCTGCCGGATCATCGTCCTGGCCGCCGGGGATCCCGCCGCCCCGACGCGGCTGGACGCCCAGATCCGCGTGGGCGGTGACGCCGGCGCCTCCGATGTGATCATCCTCTACGGCACCGGCTCCAACGCCGAGGAGTCCGAGAGCCTCATCGGGGCCCTGTTGCTCCCGGATGCCCCGATCGTGGTCTGGTGGCCCCATGCCTCCCCGGCCATCCCCGCCGAGTCCGCCCTGGGCGCCATGGCGCACCGGCGCATCACGGACACGGCGACCGCCGCCAAGCCGCGCCAGGCGCTCATGCACCTGCGGCAGACCTACCGCGCCGGGGACACGGACCTGTCCTGGACCCGGCTGACCGGATGGCGGATCCAGCTCGCCGCGATCCTGGACGGCCTGGACGCCGCGGAGATCCTCTCCGTCACCGTGGACGGGGCCGAGGACTCCCCCTCCACCATGCTGCTGGCCGCCTGGCTCACGCGGTGCCTCGGTGTCCCCGTCACCATGGCCCACTCCAAGGCCGGACAGGGCATGCGCTCCGTCCGGTTGCGGCGCCGGGCGGGAGATGTGGTGCTGTCCCGGCCCACCGGAGACGTGGCCTCCCTCTACCAGCAGGGCCGCCCCGTCCAGCACATCTCCCTGCCCAAGCGCAGCGACCAGGACTGCCTGGCGGAGGAACTGCGCCGGCTGGACCCGGACGAGGTGTTCGGAGACGTGGTCGTCAACGGCCTACCCCTGACCGATCTGAAAGCGGTGTTGCCCAGTGAGCGATGAGACCCGGATGTTCCCCGACCGGCGCCAGTTGTGCCGGCGGGCCGCCACGGAACTGGTGGGGATCCTCGCCGCCGCCGTCAGGCAGCGCGGTGAGGCCTCCGCCGTGTTGACCGGCGGCGGCACCGGAACGGGCATCCTGTCCGCGCTGGCGGAGCTGGTCGAGGCGGACGGGACAGGAGCCGGGGCGGTGCCGATGCCCGACTGGTCTCGCGTGCACCTGTGGTGGGGCGATGAGCGGTTCCTGCCCACGGGTGACCCGGACCGCAACGAGGTCCAGGCGCACGAGGCGCTCCTGGACCTGCTGAAGTCCACACACGGGATGCCCGCCGAGAACATCCACCCGATGCCGGCGGCGGGGACCCTGGGCCTGGACGAGGCGGCAGACGCCTATGCGGCCGAGCTGCTCTCGCGGGCCCAGATCCAGCAGACCCAGGACCAGCAGACCCAGACCAGTGCGGGCGTGGACCCCCGCCTGCCGGTCTTCGACGTGGTGATGCTGGGCGTCGGTCCTGATGCGCATGTCGCCAGCCTCTTCCCCGGTCTGCCGGGGCCGCTGGCCACGGAGGCCACGGTGATCGCGGTGACGGACTCCCCGAAACCCCCGCCGCTGCGGCTGTCGTTGACGGTGGAGGCCCTCAACACCGCCGAGCACCTGTGGTTCGTGGTGGCCGGGGCAGACAAGTCGGAGGCCGTGAGCGCGGTGCGGACGGCCCGAGACAGCAAGACCACCGAGGCGGCCCGCTGGCCGGCATCGGTGGTCTTCGGACGTTCTTCCACCACGTGGTGGTTGGACGAAGCCGCGGCCGGCCACTAGCCGGCACGCGGGAGGGGTGCGGCCACGTGGTACGGACGTGGCACGGCAGGGATGACTGCTCAGAAATCCTGCGAGAAGCGCATGATCAGGCCCAGAGCCACCACGATCGCACCCCAGGTGACGCCCAGGGTGACCGTGAGCCGGTTCAGGTTCTTCTCGGCGACACCGGATGACCCCAGCGACGAGGTGACCCCGCCACCGAACATGTCTGACATGCCGCCGCCGCGGCCCTTATGCAGCAGAATCAGCAGGACCAACAGGACGCTGATGGCGGCCAGGGCAATCTGCAGGATGAGGGTCAGGACGTCCACGTCACTCTTTTCCGTACGGCGTTCAGTCGGTCGATCAATGAAGGTGATCAGTCAGTCAGAAGGTGATGCTCGAACCTCACTATGCTAGCAAACTCCCCTTCATCCAGACTGGCACCGCCCACCAGGACTCCGTCCACGTCCTTCTCCCGCAGGATCGATGCGACATTGGTGGACTTCACGGAGCCGCCATAGAGCACGCGGATGCCAGCGGCACTCTCGGCGCCGAACAGCGAGGCCAGCTCGGAACGCAGTGCAGCGGCCATCTCCTGGGCGTCCTGTGGTCCGGCGACCTCACCGGTCCCGATGGCCCAGACGGGTTCATACGCGACCACGAGCCCGGCCACCTGCCCGGCCGTCAGTCCCTCGACGGCTCCCCGGAGCTGGGCCAGGGTGTGCTCCACCTGCTGCCCCCGCTGGCGGACCTGCAGCCCTTCCCCCACGCAGAGGATGGGCGTGATGCCGTGGCGCAGGGCGGCGGCGAGTTTGCGTCCTACCAGGGCGTCGTCCTCCTGGTGCAGCGTGCGCCGCTCGGAGTGGCCCACGAGGGCGTAGGTGCATCCGAGCTTGGCCAGGAACTGCCCGGAGATCTCCCCCGTGTACGCACCGGAGTCCTCTGCGGAGAGGTCCTGGGCGCCATAGGCCAGGGGCAACCGGTCCCCCGCCACCAGGGTCTGCACACTGCGCAGATCCGTGAACGGCGGGAACACGGCCACCTCGACGCCCTCGAAGTCGTGGTCCGCGTCCGTGAGCGTCCACGTGAGCTTCTGCACGAGCGTCACGGCCTGGAGGTGGTCCAGGTTCATCTTCCAGTTCCCCGCGATCAGCGGGGTGCGGTCATAGGTGCCGTCGGTCTTCGAGGTCATCTCAGGCGCCCGCCTGTCCCGTGCCGGCGTCTGGGCGCTCCAAGGCCTCGAGACCGGGCAGGTGCCTGCCCTCGAGGTATTCCAGCGAGGCGCCGCCACCGGTGGAGATATGGCCGAACTGGCCCTCGCTGAATCCGAGGGTGCGGACGGCGGCTGCGGAGTCCCCGCCGCCGACCACGGTGAGGCCGGAGGATTCGGTCAGGGCACGGGCCACGGTGCGGGTGCCGTGGGCGAAGGCCTCGAACTCGAAGACGCCCATGGGTCCGTTCCAGAACACCGTGTGGGCCCGGCGGATCTCGTCACCGAACGCCACCCGGGTCTCCGGGCCGATGTCCAGGCCCAGGGCCTCCGCACCGTGGGCACCGCTGGTGAGGGCCTGGACGGGCAGTACCTCGGACTCGGCATCGGCCGCGAAGGCCGAGGCCATCACGATGTCCGTCGGCAGCACGATCCGGCAGCCGCCGTCCTCGGCCCGCTTCAGGTACTCGGTGACGACCGGGATCTGGTCCTCCTCCAGCAGGGAGGCCCCGACCTCGTGGCCTTGCGCCTTGAGGAAGGTGAACAGCATGCCGCCGCCGATCAGCAGGGTATCGGCGCGCTCCATCAGGTGGTCGATCACGGCCAGCTTGTCCGAGACCTTGGAGCCGCCGAGGACCACCACGTAGGGACGGTCGGGCGCCCCGGTCAGGCGCGAGAGCACATCCAGCTCACGGGTGACCAGCCGTCCCTGATAGCACGGCAGCTCGGCGGCGATGTCATACACGGAGGCGTGCTTGCGGTGCACGGCGCCGAAGGCATCGTCCACGTAGGCTCCACCGGCAGAACCGTCGACCCCCCCGGCCAGCGCCGCCAACTCGGCGGCCAGCCCGGCACGCTCCGCGTCGTCTTTCGAGGTCTCCCGCGGATCGAACCGGACGTTCTCGAGCAGGAGGATGCCGCCGTCGCCCAGGGCGGCCGCCTCGGCACGGGCGGAGTCCCCGGCGACGTCAGCGGCCAACCGCACCTCGCGGCCCGCGAGCTGGGCCATCCGCTCGGCAACGGGCTTCAGGGAGTACTGCGGGTCCGGCTGGCCCTTCGGCCGGCCGAGGTGGGCCATGACGACCACGCGCGCCCCGGCGGCGGCCAGCTCGGTGATGACCGGCAGCGAGGCGCGGATCCGGCCGTCGTCCGTCACAGCACCGTCCTCGAGCGGGACGTTGAGGTCGGAGCGGACGAGGACGTGGCGTCCGGCCACGCCCGACTCCAGCAGGTCGTCGAGGGTCTGGGCGGTCATGCGAAGGGCCTTCCTGGCGGGTGGACGGTAGGGGTGTCGACTACAGCCTAGAGCCGACCATGGCTGTCAGGTCCATCAACTGGCACGTGAAGCCCCATTCGTTGTCATACCAGCCGATGATCTTCACGGTCTTGCCGATCGACTTCGTCAGGGGCGCGTCGAAGGTGCAGGCCGCCGGGGAGGTGACGATGTCCGAGGAGACGATGGGGTCCACGCTGTAGACGAGCCGGCCCCGCAGCGCGTCCGTCTCGGAGGCCCGCTGGAAGGCGGCGTTGACCTGCTCGACCGAGGCCTCCCGTTCCAGCTCGACGGTGAGGTCGGTGGCCGAGCCGGTGATGATCGGCACGCGCATGGCGAATCCGTCCAGCTTGCCCTTGAGCTCCGGGATGACCTCGCCGATGGCCTTGGCGGCGCCGGTCGAGGTGGGGATCATGTTCTGGGCCGCAGCACGGGCGCGGCGGCGGTCCTTGTGGGGGCCGTCCTGGAGGTTCTGGCCGCCGGTGTAGGCGTGGATCGTGGTCATGATGCCGTCCACGATCCCGAAGGACTCGTGCAGGACCTTGACCATCGGCGCGAGGCAGTTGGTGGTGCAGGAGGCCGAGGAGATGATGTCCATGGTGGCCGGGTCGTAGGTGTCCTCGTTCACGCCCATGACGAAGGTCCCGTCCACGCCCTTGCCCGGTGCGGAGACGATGACCTTCCGGGCCCCGGCGTCGAGGTGCTTGCGCGCGCCCTCGGCCTTGGTGAAGTGGCCGGTGCACTCGACCACGACGTCCACGCCGAGCTCTGCCCAGGGCAGCTTCTCCGGGTCGGATTCCGCGAAGACCTGGATGGTCCTGCCGTTGGCGACGAGGTTGCCGTCCACCAGCTGGAGGTCGTGCGGATAGCGGCCCAGCACCGTGTCGTACTTGAGCAGGTAGAACAGGTCCTCGATGTCCGCCAGATCGTTGACGGCGACGAGTTCGAGGTCAAGGCCCTGCTGCTCGATGACACGCAGGGCGTTGCGGCCGATACGGCCGAATCCATTGATGGCGATCCTGGTCACGGTGGTGCCTTTCAGTCAGACGGATAACAGACGACAAGCGTGGCGAAGTAGGCGAACACGACAAAACTGGAAACGATGGAAACGAGTGGAGATGAAGCGGGCCGGCCGGCCCGTCAGGCAGGCCGGCCCGTCACCAGGTCACCGGATCAGACGATGACGAGCTTGGAGGCGCCGGAGCGGGCGGCCTCGAAGCGGGCGGTGACGTCCGCCCAGTTCACGATGTTCCAGACGGCCTTGATGTAGTCGGCCTTGACGTTCTGGTAGTCGAGGTAGAAGGCGTGCTCCCACATGTCCAGCTGGAACAGCGGGATGGTGGCCACGGGCACACCGTTCTGCTGGTCGTAGAACTGCTCGATGACGAGGTTGCCGCCCATCGGCTCGTAGGCCAGCACGGCCCAGCCGGAGCCCTGGATGCCCAGTGCGGCGGCGGTGAAGTGGGCCTGGAACTTGTCGAAGGACCCGAAGAACTCGTCGATCGCGGCGGAGAGCTCGCCGGTGGGCTTGTCGCCACCGTTCGGGGAGAGGTTCTTCCAGAAGATCGAGTGGTTCGTGTGACCACCCAGGTTGAAGGCCAGGTCCTTGGAGAGCTGGTTGACCGATCCGAAGTCGTTCGCGTCACGGGCGGCGGCCAGCTTCTCGAGGGCGGTGTTGGCGCCCTTGACGTAGGTGGCGTGGTGCTTGGAGTGGTGAAGCTCCATGATCCTCGCCGAGATGTGCGGCTCGAGAGCGGCGTAGTCGTAATCCAGTTCCGGCAGGGTGAATTCAGCCATGTTTCCTCCTTGATGGACAGATATGCGGTCCCGGGGTCACCGGGCCGTGGGGCGGACCCGCTGTGGAGTCCTTCCTCCCATCCTAAGCACGCCGCCGGGTGGCCTGGCCACCCGTTCCGCTCAGGGCCGCAATGTTCAGCCGAAGTCTGTGTCCGTGGCACCGCTCGGCAGGGCGGCCTCGGTGCCGGGGAGGCCCTCGTCAGCGGCGCGCTTGTCCGCCATGGCCAGCAGGCGGCGGATCCGGCCGGCGATGGCGTCCTTGGTCATGGGCGGGTCGGCGAGGCGGCCGAGCTCGTCCAGGGAGGCCTGCTTGTGCTCCACGCGGAGCTGGCCGGCGTACTTGAGGTGGTCCGGCACCTCGTCCCCGAGGATCTGCAGCGCGCGCTCCACCCGGGCCCCGGCGGCGACGGCGGCCTGGGCCGAGCGCCGCAGGTTCGCGTCATCGAAGTTGGCGAGCCGGTTGGCGGTGGCCCGGACCTCCTTGCGGGTCCGGCGCTCCTCCCACACCAAGACGGTCTCGTGGGCACCCATCCGGGTCAGCAGGGCGGAGATCGCGTCCCCGTCCCGGATCACGACCCGGTCCACGCCGCGCACCTCACGGGCCTTGGCGGCGATCCCGAGGCGGCGTGCGGAGCCCACGAGGGCCAACGCCGCCTCCGAGCCGGGACAGGTCACCTCGAGCGAGGAGGAGCGTCCCGGCTCGGTCAGGGAACCGTGGGCGAGGAACGCGCCGCGCCAGACGGCCTCGGCGTCGGCCACGGAGCCGTTGACGATCATCGGGGGCAGGCCACGGACCGGCCGCCCACGTACATCCAGCAGGCCGGTCTGCCGGGCCAGGGACTCACCGTCCCGGATGACCCGGATGACGTAGCGGTTGCCCTTGCGCAGGTTGCCCCCGGAGACCACGATGATCTCGCTGCCGTGCCCGTAGACCTCGGCGATGGCGGTCCGGAGCCGGCGGGCCGTGGCGGCCTGGTCCAGTTCCGCCTCGATCACGATCCGTCCGGAGATGATGTGGAGGCCGCCAGCGAACCGCAGCATGGCCGAGACCTCGGCCTTTCGTTCGGAAGAGCTCTTGATCCCATGATGGGCCAATTCCTCTTTCACGGCCGCAGTCAACGCCATGGGGTCTCGCCTCACATCTTTCGCTTGATCGGGTGGGTGGCCACCCGGTCAGTGGACCGGGCAGACGGGACGACGATGACCGTATCAGGAGCCTTTGAAGGCCTCTTGAAACGCCAGGGCCAGTCGCAGGGGGTCGTGCACGGGGTTCCCGGAACCGCCACCAACCTTACTAAACAGTACGTGCGCCCCCAGCCGGGCTGCCGCCTCCTCGAAGCCGGTGACATCCTGGATCGCGTGCTGATCTGCTATGACGCAGTCCAACCGCAGGTCCGGCGCGTAATGGCGGATGACCTCCAGATGGTCTGCGGCGCTCATGCCGGAGGTCTCCGAGGTATCCGTGGTGAGATTCATCACCAGCGCCTTGCGCGCCGTGGTCCGGACCAGCGCATCGCGCTGTTCGGGCAGCAGCAGGTGCGGAAGCACGGACGTGTACCAGGAACCGGGACCCAGGACGATCCAGTCGGACAGTTCGATGGCCTCCAGCGACTCCACGCAGGCCGGGGCGCCCTCCGGCTGCAGGCGGATGTGTGAGACCCTGCTGTCCTTGCCCGCCGTGGCCAGCTTGGACTGCCCCGTCACGGTGCGCCGCACCAACTCGCCGGACCCGTTCTCGGACAGGACGGCACCGGAGATGGTCAGGGGGACGGTGGACATCGGCAGCACCTGACCGCGGGCGCCCAGCAGCGCGCCCGCCCACCTCAGTCCGCCCACGGGATCCCCGAGCAGCTCCCACAAGGCCACGATGAGCAGGTTGCCGAGGGCGTGGTTGTCCAGGGTGGCGTCCGTGCCTTCCTTGGACGTGAAGCGGTGCTGCATCACGTCCCGCCAGGTCCGGCCCCAGTCGGTGTCATCACACAGGGCCGCCAAGGCCATCCGGAGGTCGCCGGGCGGCAGGACGTCCATCTCCTGGCGGATCCGTCCGGAGGATCCGCCGTCGTCCGCCACCGTGACCACCGCGGTGATCTCGCCGGCGATCAGCCTCAGGGCGCGCAGCGTGGCGGAGAGGCCGTGTCCACCGCCCAGGGCGGTGACCCGCAGGGAGGGATCGTAGGTGCCCGCCGGCTCGCCCGGGGCGGGGGCGAAGCTCGGGGCCAGCGGTAGCTGGCCCGTGAAATGGCTGCTCATCCCCGGCCCGTCATTCCCGGCCCAGGTCCCGGTGCTGGACCTTGACGGTCACGCGGGGCTGCTGACTCAGGCGGCGGCCCAGTTCCTCGGCCATCGCCACCGAGCGGTGCTTGCCGCCCGTACAGCCGATGGCGATAGTGGCGTAGTGCTTGTTCTCGCGGCGGTATCCGTCCAGCACGGGGCGCAGGGCGGCCAGGTAGTGGTCCACGAACTCCGCGGCGCCCTGCTGCTGCAGGACGAAGTCCGAGACCGCTTCGTCCCGGCCGGTGAAGGGCCGCAGCTCGGGGACCCAATGCGGGTTCGGCAGGAACCGGACGTCCGCCATGAAGTTCGCGTCCTGCGGCAGGCCGTACTTGAAGCCGAAGCTCATCACGTTCAGGCGCAGCACGATCGGCCCGGATTCCGTGAACAGCTCCGTGATGGTGGTGGCCAGGGTGTGGACGTTCTTGCTGGTGGTGTCCACCACGATCTCGGCCTGTTCCTTCAACTCCCGCAACAGGAGGCGCTCGGCGGCGATTCCGTCCGGGATCCGGCCGGAGCCCTGCAGGGGGTGCGGCCGGCGCGCCGATTCGAAGCGGCGCACCAACACGTCGTCGCTGGCGTCCAGGAACAGGACCCGGTAGCCGACGCCCTGGGCGTGCAGTTGTTCCAGGGCCTCCTGGATGTCCGCGAACAGTTCCTTGGACCGGACGTCCACCACCAGGGCCAGCCGCGGGATCGCCTCCGGGGACCGGCCGATCAGGTCGGTCAGGGTGCCGAACAGCTGCGGCGGGATGTTCTCCACCACGTACCAGCCGTGGTCCTCCAGAGCATGGGCGGCGGTGGTCCGCCCAGCACCGGACATGCCGGTGACGATGAGGACTTCGGAGGTGGGTGGTTTCACCGGGGTCAGTCCGTCACTCATGCGTCCAGACTACCCAGTTTCGCCCCGCCCCGGTTTCTGCCGGTCCCCGGCGTCCATCGGCCTCCGCCGTCAGTCGAGGATCTCCCCGGTGGTGAGGTTCACACCGGGTGTGACGGCCTCGGAGCCGGGCTCCGGCTGCAGGGCGGCGTGGATGGATTCCGCGAGGGCCGGGCCGACCCCCTTGACCTCCTGCAGGTGCTCCACCGTGGCGGCGCGGATGCGCTTGACCGAGCCGAAGTGTTTCAGCAGGGCCTTCTGCCGGGCCGGCCCGAGACCCTCGATCCCGTCCAGCGCGGAGGAGACCATCGAGGCGCCGCGCTTCTGCCGGTGGAAGGAGATCGCGAAGCGGTGGGACTCATCGCGGATGCGCTGGAGCAGGTAGAGCCCCTGAGAGGCCCGGGGCAGCACGAGGGGGAACTCGTCTCCCGGCAACCACAGCTCCTCCAGCCGCTTGGCGAGACCCACCACGGGCACGTCCGTGATCCCCAGGTCCTGCAGGGCCTGGGCGGCCGAGGCCACCTGTGGGGGTCCGCCGTCCACCACCACCAGGGACGGAGGATAGGCGAACCTGCGTGACGCCGGCCGGGCACCGTCGGCGGCGGGTGCGCCGCCGCCGTCGGGCCCGGTCTTCTGCTCTGCTTTCCACTCCGCTTCCGGCCCGGTCTCCTCCAGCTCGATCTGGCCGGTGGCGAAGGTGCCGCTGCGCTCCTGGTCGTCGAGGTAGTGCTTGAACCGACGGGTCAGCACATGGCGCATGGCGGCGGTGTCATCCCGGGCGGCCTCTCCCGTCACGCTGAACTTCCGGTAGTCCGCCTTCTTGGGCAGGCCGTCCTCCACCACCACCATGGACCCCACCACGTTGGTGCCGGAGACATGGGAGATGTCATAGCACTCGATCCGCAGCAGCGGCTCATCCAGTTCGAGGGCCTCCTGCAGCTCGCGCAGGGCCGCGGAGCGGGTGGTCAGATCGCCGGACCGACGTGACTTGTGCAGCTTCAGGGCGAGTTCGGCGTTCTCCTTCACCGTGTCCATGAGGGCCTTCTTGTCCCCCCGCTGTGGTACGCGCAGGTTCACGTGGGCCCCGCGGATCCCGGACAGCAGGGTGGCCACCTGCTCCGCGTTGTCCGGGAGTTCGGGCACCAGCACCTCCCGCGGAATGCGGCTGGTGTCCTCCAGGGAGCCGTAGACCTGTTCCAGGAGCTGCTCCACCATGGTGGCCGGCGTGACGTCCTCGACCTTCTCCACCACCCAGCCGCGTTGGCCGCGGATGCGACCCTCCCGGACGTGGAACACCTGTACGGCGGCCTCGAGCTCGTCCTCGGCGAAGGCGAAGATGTCCGCCTCGGTGGTCTCGGGCAGCACCACCGCGTTGCGCTCGAAGACCCGCTTCAACGCGGCGATGTCGTCACGCCGGCGCGCCGCATCCTCGTAGCGCAGGTCCGCGACGGCCTCCTTCATCTGGGTCTCGAGGCGGCGGATGTAGACGTGGGCGTCCCCGGCCATGAAGTCGCAGAAGTCCTGCGCGAGCTTGCGGTGGTCGTCCGGGCTGATCCGGCCCACGCACGGCGCCGCGCACTTGTCGATGTAGCCCATCAGACACGGCCGGCCGGAGAGCTCGGCCCGGCGGAACACCCCGGAGGAGCAGGTGCGGACCGGGAAGACCCGCAGCATCAGGTCCACGGTCTCACGGATGGCCTTGGCCGGGTGGAAGGGGCCGAAGTACTTCACCCCCTTGCGCTTGTCCCCGCGCATGACCTGGACGCGCGGGTACTTCTCGTTCAGGGTGACCGCCAGGTACGGGTAGGACTTGTCATCCCGGTACATGATGTTGAACCGCGGTGTGAACTGCTTGATCCAGGTGTACTCGAGCTGCAGGGCCTCCAGCTCGGAGCCGACCACCGTCCACTCCACGGAGCCGGCGGTGAACACCATGGTCCGGGTCTTGGGGTGCAGGCCTGCCGGGTCCTGGAAGTAGGAGGCCAACCGGGACCGCAGGCTCTTGGCCTTGCCCACGTAGATGACCCGGCCGTCCGGATCACGGAAGCGGTAGACGCCCGGTGAGGTGGGGACCTCACCGGACTTCGGCCGGTAGCTGGCGGGATCAGCCACGGCGCATCCCTGCTGGCATCACGACTGGGCCGGCGGCTGCTGGGCTGCGCCGTCGGAGACGGGGGTGTTGTACCTCGGCACGCGCTCCTGCCCGGAGAGGGCGGCGATGGCGTCCATGATCTCGGCGGTGGCCTGCCGGCGTGGCGGCAGTGGGTGCTTGGCGCCCAGGTGCTCGAACTGCAGCGGCGGGCCCACCGTGAGCGAGAAACGGTGGGGGGTGAAGCGGTTGGACCCCGGCGGCTGGAGCCGTTCCGTGCCGGCCAGCCCCACCGGGACCACCGGCACCCCGGTGGCCAGCGCCAGCCAGCCGACCCCGGTGCGGCCCTTGTACAGGCGGCCGTCCCGGCTCCGGGTGCCCTCGGGGTAGATGCCCACGCCGGTGCCGGCCTCCAGATGGTCCACGAGCAGGCCCAGGGCCGCCACCGACGCGGCCTGCTGGTCCCGCTCGACGGGGATCGACCCGACGGACTCGAAGAACCCCTTCATGACCTTGCCCTTGACCCCGGGCTGGGTGAAGTACTCGGCCTTGGCGAAGAAGTGCACCATGCGCGGCATCATCGCCTGCAGGATGACCGAGTCGAGGAAGGACAGGTGGTTGCTGGCGACGATGAAGCCGCCCGTGTCCGGTACGTGTTCCAGGCCCGTGACGGTGGGCCGGCAGGTGACCTTGACCATGGCACGCATCCCCGTGCGCACGGCTTCACTGGTCGCCATGACCGTCCTCTCCACTGCTGGTGTTTCCGCGGCACCCGCCGCGGACCGGATCCATCATAGTGCCGGACGGTCCGCGTGTCCGTGGCGCAACAGCTCCCGGCACCTCTCCGGGAGGTCCGCGGCGTCCTCACACAGGGCCGTGGCCCCGGCCGCGGTCAGCTCCGCCTGCGTGCCGAAACCCCACAGCGCCCCGATCCCCGGCAGGCCGTGGTGGGTTGCGCCGTGCAGGTCGAAGTGCCGGTCCCCCACCATCACGGCCCGCTCGGGATGCCCGACGGCGGCCAGGGCCTCGGCCATGGCCTGCACCTTGGTGCCGTGTGGCGGCACGGGCGCGGTCTCATCATCGTTGGAGCCGCAGATCGCCGCGAAGTGGTGGTCCAGTCCCTGGCAGCGGAGCAGACGGCGGGCCAGGGCCTGCGGCTTCGACGTGGCCACCACCAGCCGGTACTCACCGCCCAGGTCCATCAGGGCATCCCGGATGCCGGGGTAGACGGTGCTGGCCGCCATGCCGTGGCTCAGGTAGCCCGCCCGGTAGTCCCGGATCACGGCCGGCAGGTTCTCCTCGGTCACCCCCTCGAGGGACCGGAGCCCCTCGCGCAGCGGTGGCCCCACCAGGGCGTTGAGCTGCTCGGGTCCCGGGACGGGCAGGCCGTTGCTCCTCAGCGACGCCGCGATCCCGCCCGTGATGGATCCGGCCGGGTCCACCAGGGTTCCGTCGAGGTCGAAGAGGATCGCGGGACGGTCCACAGGACTGCGGACAGAACTGGTCACAGGACTGGTCACAGGACGGTGGCGAGGAACTGGCCGGTGTAGCTGTCCTTGTTCCGGGCCACCTCTTCCGGAGTCCCGGTGGCCACGATGGTGCCGCCGCCGGAGCCGCCCTCCGGGCCGAGGTCGATCACGTGGTCGGCGGACTTGATGACGTCCAGGTTGTGCTCGATCGTGATCACGGTGTTGCCCTTGTCCACGAGGGACTGCAGGACGCCGAGGAGCTTGCGGATGTCCTCGAAGTGCAGCCCCGTGGTCGGCTCGTCCAACACGTAGATGCTGCGCCCGTTCGAGCGCTTCTGGAGTTCGGCCGCCAGCTTCACCCGCTGGGCCTCGCCACCCGAGAGGGTCGTGGCCGGCTGACCGAGTTTGACGTAGCCCAGGCCCACGTCCACCAGCGTGTTGAGGTACCGCGAGATCTTGCCGTAGGCGGAGAAGAACTCGGCGGCCTCCTCGATCGGCATCTGCAGGACCTCGGCTATGTTCTTGCCCTTGTAGAGCACCTCGAGGGTCTCCCGGTTGTACCGGTCGCCGTGGCAGACCTCGCAGGGGACGTAGACGTCCGGCAGGAAGTTCATCTCGATCTTCAGGGTGCCGTCGCCCGAGCAGGCCTCACAGCGTCCGCCCTTGATGTTGAAGGAGAAGCGCCCCGGCTGGTAGCCGCGGACCTTGGCCTCCTGGGTGTCCGCGAACAGCTTCCGGATGGTGTCGAAGACGCCGGTGTAGGTGGCCGGGTTGGAGCGCGGGGTGCGCCCGATCGGGCTCTGGTCCACGTGCACCACCTTGTCCAGGTTCTCCAGTCCGTTGACCCGCTTGTGGCGTCCCGGCACGTGCTTGGCGTTGTTGAGCTGGTTGGCCAGCACCTTGTACAGGATCTCGTTGACGAGGGTCGACTTCCCGGAGCCCGAGACGCCGGTGACCGCGGTGAGGACGCCCAGGGGGAATTCGGCGCTCACGTTGCGCAGGTTGTTCTCCCGGGCCCCGATCACGCTGACGGTCCGCTCCCGGTCCAGCGGACGGCGCTGCGCGGGCAGGGCGATCTCGCGGCGCCCGGCGAGGTAGTCGCCGGTCAGCGAACGGGTGTTGGCCTTGAGCCCCTCGAGCGAGCCCGAGTGCACGATCTCGCCGCCGTGTTCCCCGGCCCGGGGGCCGATGTCCACGATCCAGTCGGCCTCCGCGATCGTGTCCTCGTCATGCTCCACCACGATCAGGGTGTTGCCGAGGTCCCGCAGGCGGATGAGCGTCTCGATCAGACGGCGGTTGTCCCTCTGGTGCAGGCCGATGGAGGGCTCGTCCAGGACGTACAGCACGCCCACGAGCCCCGAGCCGATCTGGGTGGCCAGCCGGATCCGCTGTGCCTCCCCTCCGGACAGGGTTCCCGCGGGGCGCTCCAGGTTCAGGTAGTTCAGACCGACGTCCAGCATGAAGCGCAGCCGCGCCAGGATCTCCTTGAGCACCTGGTCGGCGATCTGCACGTCCCGATCCGAGAGCGAGAGCTGACCGAAGAAGTCGATGGCCTCCTGCATGGGCAGGACGGAGGCCTCCGCGATCGACTTGTCGCCCACTGTGACGGACAACGACGTCGGGTTCAGCCGGGCCCCGTTGCAGGCGGCACACGGGATCTGGCGCATGTACGACTCGTAGCGGTCCCGCGCGTGGTCCGACTCGGTCTCGAGGTGCTTGCGGTGGATGTAGTCGATGACCCCCTCGAAGCCGGTGGTGTAGCGGCGTTCGCGGCCGAACCGGTTGCGATACGAGACCTCGACCTTGAAGTCCTTGCCGTGCAGCACGGCCTTGCGGGCGGCCGCGGGAAGGTCCTTCCACGGGGTGTCCATGCCGAAGCCGACCTCACTGGCCAGGCCGGAGAGCAGGCGCTGCCAGTACTCGGCGGTGGACTTGCCGAGGGACCAGGGGGCGATGGCGCCCTCGGCTAGCGACTTGTCCTGGTCTGGGACCACGAGGTCCTCATCCACCTCCAGCTTGGTCCCGATGCCCGTGCAGACGGTGCACGCGCCGAAGGGGTTGTTGAAGGAGAAGGACCGCGGCTCGATCTCATCGATCGTCAGCTGGTGGCCGTTCGGGCAGGACAGCTTCTCGGAGAACGAGCGGAATTTCGGGTTCCCCTCGGCGTCGAAGGCATCCCACTCCCCGGCGTTGGCCTTGGCCGGGTCCACGGCGGCGTCCACGTCCACGAAGTCGATCACCACGAGGCCGTCCGCCAGGTTCAGCGCCGTCTCCACGGAGTCGGTGAGGCGCTGCCGGATGCCGTCCTTCATGGCGAGGCGGTCCACCACCACCGCGATGGTGTGCTTGACCTGCTTCTTGAGTTTGGGCGGATCGGAGAGCTGGATCAGCTCACCGTCCACGATGGCCCGGGAGAAGCCCTGCGTGGCGAGGTTGGCGAAGACGTCCACGAACTCGCCCTTGCGGCCGCGGGCCACGGGGGCGAGGACCTGGAAGCGGGTCTTGGCGGGCAGCTCACCGAGCTGGTCCACGATCTGCTGCGGCGACTGCTTGCTGGCCGGTTCACCGCACTCGGGACAGTGGGGGATGCCGATCCGCGCCCAGAGCAGACGCATGTAGTCATAGACCTCGGTGATGGTGCCCACCGTGGACCGGGGGTTCCGGTTCGTGGACTTCTGGTCGATCGAGACCGCCGGGGACAGGCCTTCGATGAAGTCGACCGACGGCTTGTCCACGCGGCCGAGGAACATGCGCGCATAGGAGGACAGGGACTCCACGTAACGGCGCTGGCCCTCCGCGAAGATCGTGTCAAAGGCGAGGGAGGACTTGCCTGAACCGGAGAGGCCCGTGAACACCACGAGGGCATCGCGCGGGATGTCCAGGTCCACATTCTTCAGGTTGTGTTCGCGGGCGCCCTTGACCACGATCCGGTCTGGATCGTGGCGGTGGGCACCGGCCGCTGGACCGGCGGCGAGGCCGTGGGTGGACTCGGGGGTGGTGAGGGATTTCGGCACGGAATCCACTGTATGACAGACCGGCTTCGAACACCCCTTCGAACTGTCGGCCCTCAGCGAACTACCCCTCAGCGAACGACCTCAAGCGGGAAAGACCGCGTCCAGTTGCCGGACGGCATCACGCCGCCCGAACCCGAGGGTGCGCGCCACCTCGGCATAGGCGGTGGCGGCAGCCGCCAGCTGGGACTCGGCGGAGTCGGCGCCCTGCGCCACCACCGTCCCCAGCCGGGGCCGGGCGGTCACCACGGAGGCCTGCTCCAGTTCCTTGTAGGCCCGGGCCACGGTGTTGGCCGAGACCCCCAGGGCCGCCGCCAACGCCCGGACGGTGGGCAGCTTACTGCCGACGGGGAGCCGGTTGCGGTGGATGAGGTCCAGCAGTCCGGTCCGGACCTGTTCATACGGCGGGACGGTCGAGGTCGCCTTGACGGTCAGCGCGGTGACCAGCCACGTGGGGACCGTGGGAGTGGGGTTTTTGGCCTGGCCCGCCATGTGTCCCCCGTCTCTGGTGTGATCCCGCTGAAGATTCCGGTTTCGCCACCTTATCCGAACCAGACCGTGCAGGTGCGACTGCACCCGGTGCACGCACGGGGACCGTGCCCGGCGGCCCGGCGGCCCGGCGGCCCTGGGGCCTTGGGGCCTTGACCCGTGGTGCGGGCTTGCCCCGGTGGTGGTCAACGTCCTTAGACTGTGGCCCATGCCTTCATCCACCTCTCCCATCCGGCTGCTGCACGATCTGCCCCGGGTGACCGTCCGCCAGCGAGCTGTCTCCGAGATGTCGAACAACGTGTACGTCATCACCTCGAAGACGTCGGGGACGCAGGTGCTGATCGACGCGGCAGACGACGCCGAGGCGGTGCGGGAGTTGCTGCACTCCGCCAGTGAGGACACCCCCTGCGAGCTGAAGCTGGCGGTGATCATCACGACCCACCAGCACTGGGACCACATCCGCGCCCTGGCCGAGGTGGTGGACACCACCGGGGTACCGACTGCCGCCGGCGTCGACGATGCGGCAGCCATCGAGGCGGAGACCGGCGTGGCCGCCAAGGTCCTGCTCAACCACGGCGATACCGCGACCTTTGACGGGATCTCGCTGGCCGTCGTCGGGCTCCGGGGCCACACCCCCGGCTCGGTGGCACTCGTCTACGAGCCCGAGGACGGCCCGCCGCTGTGTTTCTCCGGGGACAGCCTGTTCCCCGGGGGCGTGGGGAACACGCAGCAGGACCCGGAGCGGTTCAACCAGCTGCTCACCGACGTGGTCGAGCGCCTCTTCGAGGTGTACCCGGACGACCTGACGGTCCACCCGGGCCACGGCGACCACACCACCCTGGGCGCGGAACGGCCCCACCTCGACGAGTGGCGCGCCCGCGGCTGGTGAGGCGGAGCCTGCTCAGATGAGGAGCCGGGTCAGATGCTGGGCGAGAGGTCGCTCTTGACGCCCACCATGAAGATCCGCCGGAACGGGTAGTCCGTCAGCCGGACCCCCTCGGGCGTGAGGTACGTCTGGTAGGACTCGCGCATGATCCGCCGGTACTCCTCGATGTACCGTTCCTGCAGGTTGCTGCCGTCCCGCCGGTCGGCGGCCTCCAGCCGTTGCAGTGAGGGCCGCAGCGCCGCACCACGCACCCAGTCGTAGACCGGATCGTAACCGGTCAGGGGCTGGCTGTAGGTGGTCTCCCAGACATCCGCCTCGAAGCCGGCGGCGATGAGGGTCTGGAGGTACTCATGGGTGGTGTAGACGGATTCACGTTCCGTCACGCCATGGAGTGCGTCGGTGAACTCGGGGCGGCGGGACATCTCCGCGATGGTTGCATGGGACGGTGCCGCGAAGTTCCCGGGCACCTGCACGGCGAACCAGGCTCCGGGCTTCAAGGCCTCGAGCCATCCGGCCACGAGCCCCCGGTGGTCCGGGATCCACTGCAGCATCGCGTTGGACACCACCACGTCCACCGCTTCGTCCGGTTGCCACCGCTCGGCGTCCACCTGGTCGAAGCTCAGGTTGTCCAACCCGGCCTCGGCCGCCAGCTGCCGGGCGGTCTGGACCATGTCCGCCGAGGAGTCCAGGCCGATGACCCGGGCCCCCGGCCAACGTTCCGCCAGGGTGCGGGTCATGTTCCCCGGCCCACACCCCAGATCCACCACGACCTTCGGGTCCGCGGCGCGGACCCGGGCGGTCAGGTCTCGGAACGGCCGGGCCCGTCGATCGGCGAACACGGTGTACTGCTGGGGGTCCCAGGTGAAGTCCTGCATGCCCCCACGCTAGCGCGTCCCGGTGGCGACGTAGGCTGGACGTAATGTTGCTCTCCGATCTGATTCCCGCTGCCGACCCCACTGCCGACGGCCGGCCGGCCCGGCCCTCCCCCGATGCCGTGTACGACGGGTTCCTGGACTGGACCCGCTCCCGGGACGTGAGCCTGTACCCGGCCCAGGACGAGGCCGTCATGGAGTTGGTGCAGGGCCATCATGTGATCCTGTCGACCCCCACGGGATCCGGAAAATCCCTGGTGGCCGTGGCCGCCCACTTCCACGCACTGGCCACGGGTCAGCGGACGTACTACACGGCGCCGATCAAGGCCTTGGTCTCCGAGAAGTTCTTCGCCCTGGTGGAGATCTTCGGTGCGGACCAGGTCGGCATGGTCACGGGTGACTCCGCCGTCAACGGGGACGCCCCCATCATCTGCTGCACGGCCGAGATCCTGGCCAACCAGGCCCTGCGGGAGGGCTCCGGTCTGGACGTGGGGACCGTGGTGATGGATGAGTTCCACTTCTACGCCGACCCTCAACGCGGATGGGCCTGGCAGCTGCCCCTGCTCGAGCTGCCGCAGGCCCAGTTCCTGCTGATGAGCGCCACCCTCGGGGACACCACGCGCTTCGAGGAGGACCTGACGGAGCGTACCGGCCGCACCGCCGTCACGGTGGCCCACACGGAGCGGCCGATCCCCTTGACCTTCGAGTGGTCCGAGGACCACGTGCAGGACAAGGTCGACGAGCTCGTCCAGACCCGCCAGGCGCCCGTGTACGTGGTGCACTTCTCCCAGCTCGACGCCGTGGAGCGGGCCCAGGCGCTGTCCTCGGTGTCCGTGGCCAGCCGCGAGGAGAAGGACGCCATCGCCGAGCGGATCGCCGGCTTCAAGTTCTCCGCAGGGTTCGGCAAGACCCTGAACCGACTCGTCCGCTCTGGGATCGGCGTCCACCACGCGGGGATGCTGCCCAAGTACCGCCGTCTGGTGGAACGCCTGGCCCAGGAGGGTCTGCTGAAGGTCATCTGCGGCACGGACACCCTCGGCGTGGGGATCAACGTGCCCATCCGCACCGTCCTGATCACGGCGCTGAGCAAGTACGACGGGCAGCGCACCCGCATCCTGCATGCCCGCGAGTTCCACCAGATCGCCGGGCGGGCCGGACGGGCCGGCTATGACACCGCGGGGCTCGTGGTGGTCCAGGCCCCGGAACACGTCATCGAGAACGCGAAGACCCAGCAGAAGCTGGCCGCCAAGTTCGCGGCGGTCAAGGACGAAGCGGAGCGCAGCAAGCGCATGAAGCAGTCCACGAAGTCATCCCCGAGGAAGACACCGCCGAAGGGCTTCGTCTCCTGGGGCCGCGCCACCTTCGAGAAGCTGATCACGGCCGACCCGGAGCCCATGTCCAGCCAGATGCGCATCAGCCACTCCATGCTGCTGAACATCCTGGACCGGCCGGGCGACCCGGTCGTCGCCGTCCGCCGGATGCTCCGCAACAGCCACGAGAGCCCCGCCAAACAGGCGGCCCACATGCGCCGCGCCCTGGGGATCTTCCGCGAGCTGCTGGCCACGGGGGTGGTGGAGAAGCTGCCGCAGCCGGACGCGGAGGGCCGCACCGTGGACCTCACGGTGGACCTGCAGGCGAACTTCGCCCTCAACCAGCCCCTCTCCCCCTTCGCCCTCGCCGCCTTCGACCTCCTCGACCCCGCGGATCCGGGCTACGCCCTGGACCTGGTCTCGATCGTGGAGGCCACCCTCGAGCCGCCCCGTCAGGTGCTGTCCGCCCAGGTCAAGAAGGCACGCGGGGAGGCCGTGGCCGCCATGAAGGCCGAGGGCATGGACTACACGGATCGGATGAACGCCCTGGACGAGGTCACCTACCCGATGCCGCTGGCCGAGCTGCTCGAGCAGCAGTTCGAGACCTACCGGGCCTCGGCCCCCTGGCTCAACGATTTCGAGTTGACCCCGAAGTCCGTGGTCCGGGACATGTTCGAACGGGCCATGGGGTTCACCGACTACGTGAACTTCTACGGGCTCTCCCGCTCCGAGGGGGTGCTGCTGCGCTACCTGACGGACGCGGTCAAGGCGCTGCGGCAGACCATCCCCCAGGACAGCCGTGACGATGAGTTGGACGTGCTGATGGCCTGGCTGGCGGAGATCGTGAAGCAGACCGACTCCTCCCTCATCGAGGAGTGGGAAGACCTGGTGGCCGGCGACGTGGAGGAGCTGAAGAAGGACCACGAGCAGCTGGCACCTCCGGAACCTCCACGGCTCACGGCCAACCGTCCGGTCTTCACGGTCATGGTCCGCAACGCGATGTTCCGCCGGGTCCGCCTGTTCGGCGACGAGCAGGACGCTGCGCTCGCCGAGCTCGGCAGCCAGGCCGGGGACGTCTTCTCGGCACACGACTGGGCGGATGCCCTGGACGGCTACTTCGGCGAGTACGAGGACATCGACGACGGCCCGGCCGGCCGCGGTCCACAGTACTTCCGCGTGGATGCCTCGCCGAAACCGGGTCCCGACGGCGGCGCCCCGGTGGGCGTCACCGGTCACCGCTGGTGGCAGGTCCGGCAGGTCCTCGTCGACCCGGAGGGCAACCTGGACTGGGGCATCAACGCGGTGGTGGACCTGGACGCCTCGGATGAGGCTGCCCACCCCGTGGTGCACGTGGTCTCCGTGGGGGCGCCCGAACCGGGCTGGACCGTATGACCGGGGCCATCCGTCCGGCCCGGCCGGAGGACGTGCCCCACATCCTGCGTCTCATCCACGACCTCGCGGCCTATGAGAAGGAACCCGATGCGGTCAAGAACACGGAGGGAGCACTGGCACGGCACCTCTTCGGGGAGCACCCGGCCGTGTTCTGTCATGTGGTCGAGGAGGGCGATGGCGGCGTGGGCGCCGTGGTCGGCATGGCGCTGTGGTTCCTGAACTACTCCACTTGGGAGGGCACCCACGGGATCTGGCTCGAGGACCTCTACGTGGATCCGGCCGTCCGGGGCCGCGGCTACGGCAAGGCTCTGCTGCTGCACCTGGCCGGGCTGGCCGCTGAGCGGGGTTACGCCCGGGTGGAGTGGACCGTCCTGGACTGGAACGAGCCCTCCATCGGCTTCTACCGGGCGCTCGGCGCCGTGCCGCTGGAGGAGTGGACCACCTACCGACTGTGCGGCGAGGCCTTGCGCAGTGCGGGTCAGGACAGTGCGGGTCAGGACAGTGCGGCCCTGAACTCGGGCAGCGCCCGGTGAGGGCGGGCGTCGCGGGGGATCCGCGTCTCTTCGCCGCTTCGGCCGCGGTGCTCGCGGATGGGTACGCCAGCCACCGCGTCGGCACCACGTCCACGCTGTTGGACGGCACCCGGATCACCGACCATTGGTTCACGGTGCCTCTGGACCATGCCCGTCCCGAGGGACGGTCGATCACGGTGTATGCCCGCGAATACCTCGCGGCCGTGGAGACAGACGCCGGTCCTGAACCGGAGGACCTCCCGTGGCTTCTCTTCCTGCAGGGTGGCCCCGGGGGCAAGGGCGTCCGCCAGGCCCGGCTCGGCGGTTGGATGAAGGAGGCCGCAGGGCGTTTCCGGATCCTCATGCTGGACCAGCGCGGCACGGGACTGTCCACCCCGGCGAACCGGCAGTCCCTGCCGGTGGTGGGTTCCGCAGCGGACCAGGCGGAGTACCTGGTGCACTTCCGGGCGCCGTCGATCGTCCAGGATGCCGAGCTGATCCGGCTGGCCCTGGGAGCCGGACCCTGGACGGTCCTGGGCCAGAGCTTCGGCGGGTTCTGTGCCCTCAGTTACCTCTCGTGGCATCCGGAGGGGATGGCCCGGGCCCTCATCACCGGCGGTCTCGCGCCCCTGACCGGGCACGCCGAACGGGTCTACCGGGCGACCTTCGAGCGCATGCGCGCACGGAACGAGGAGTACTTCGGCCGGTTCCCCGAGGACCGCGGGGTGCTGGCCCGCATCTACGCGAGGGTCCGCGCCGGCGGGGTCCAACTGCCGGACGGGTCACCGCTCACGGTGGGTCGGGTACAGGTGCTGGGGATGTACCTGGGCGGCAACACCCGGATGGACCAGTTGCACTACCTGCTGCAGGAGGCGCTCGTGGAGTCGCCGGAAGGACCGCTGGTGTCCGACGCCTTCCTGCACGGCCTGTACCAGCAGGTCACCCGGGCCGCGAACCCCCTCTACCTCGTGATGCACGAGTCCATCTACGCCCAGCCCCGCGAATACAGCGCCACCAGAACGGACGCTGAAGGTGCAGACACCGGCAGCACCGCGACGGCCTGGGCCGCGCAACGGCTCCTGGAGGGCTCCCCCGAGCTGGCAGACTTCGACCCTGCCCGAACGGAGAGTCCGCTGCTCACCGGTGAGATGGTCTTCGACTGGTACCCGGAGCTGGATCCGGCGCTGGCGCCATTGACTGGTGTCACCGAGGCCCTCGCCCACCGCACCGACTGGGGCCCGCTCTACCACCTGGAGTCTCTGGCCGCGAACACCGTCCCGGTGGCGGCGGCCGTGTACACGCACGATGTCTACGTGGACCGTGTCCTCTCGCTGGAGACGGCGTCCCGGGTGGCCGGGCTACAGGTCTGGGAGACCGATGCGTACCACCATGACGGTCTCGGCGACGACGGCGCGGTCATCCTCCGGCGGCTGCTCGAGATGACCGCACGATGACCGGCCACTGACCGGCGGAAGGCCCGCACCGGAAGTGGTTCCGGTGCGGGCCTTCCGCCGTGGTGCGCAGGGAAACAGAGGGCCGGTGTCAGACCTTCGGCCCCTGGTTCTTGACGATGGCGTCGGAGACCTCCGGCACGCCGCGTCCCTCGGCCGTGGCCGTGGCCACCCGGGTCTCGTGGGCGGTCCGGATGATCTCGGAGTAGCTGTCCTTATGGTCCAACAGCTCATCCCGGTAGCGCTGCGAGACCTTCTCCGCCTCCAACGTCCAACGGTCCATCTTCTCCTCGGCGGCACGGCGGTCCTCATCCGAGGCGTTCTCGTCCAGCTTGGTGTAGCGGTGGGCGAACTTCTCGGCATTCTGCAGGGCCACCAGGGCACGGCCCTTGGGGCTGTACAGGGAGGCCACCACGGTGACCACCAGGATCCCGAGGATGACCAGCAGGGACACCCCGGTGGAGATCTCGACCACCGAGACGTTCTCGCCGTCGTTGATGAAGCGCAGGTTGTTCTCGTGCAGGGCGTGCAGGATGAGCTTGACGCCGATGAAGCCCAGGATCGCCACCAGTCCGTAGGAGAGGTAGACGAGACGGTCCAGCAGCCCGTCGATCAGGAAGAACAGCTGGCGCAGGCCCATCAGGGAGAACGCCGTGGCGGCGAACACGATATACGGCTCCTGGGTGAGGCCGTAGATGGCGGGGATCGAGTCGAAGGCGAAGAGCACGTCGGTCAGGCCGATCGACACCATGACGAGCAGCATCGGCGTCATCAGCCGTTTGCCGTTCTTCCGCGTGAAGAGCTTGTCCTCGTGGTACTCGTCCGAGGCCGGCAGCACACGCTTGGCCAGCCGGACCAGGACGTTGTCCGCCTCGTCCTTGTTCTCGTCGCTGCCGGTCAGCTCACCCTTCAGCTGACCGCCCGCGATGAGCAGCAGCGCCAGGCCGAACAGGTAGAACACGTCGGACCACACCTCGATCACCGCGGCGCCGAGCAGGATGAAGACCGTGCGCGAGATCAGGGCGAAGGTGATGCCGAACAACAGCACCTTCTGCTGGTACTCACGGGGCACCTTGAAGGAGGCCATGATGACGAGGAAGACGAAGAGGTTGTCCACACTCAGGGCCTTCTCGGTGATGTACCCGGCGTAGTACTCCACAGCATGCTGGGTATCCCCCAGCACGAAGAACACGAGACCGAAGATCAGGGCGATCCCCACATAGATCGCGGACCAGATGGCCGCTTCCCTGATGGTGGGGATGTGCGCCTTCCGCACGTGGAAGATGTAGTCGAAGGCCAGGAGCGCGATGATCACCGCAATGGTGATGATCCACGTCAGCGCTGTGATTTCCATGCAGTCACTTTCCGTTCAGGTGGGTGTGTGCCGCAAGTCTCTCCGCCTGCTGACACCAGCAGGCCACTGCGTCCGGCGGGCCCTTCGGGATGCATGGTGCACCGCCCGGGTGGTCCGCGTGTTGACGTCCGCAGTGTTCGGGATACTCCCCTACGCCGTGGCCCAGTGTACCGCGAAGCCCTCCCAGCAGGTCGAGGATGCCTGGCTCAGGCGTGGCCCTCCCGCTTCATCTGGCGCAATTCCTTCTTCAGGTCCGCCACCTCGTCCCGGATGCGTGCGGCCAGTTCGAACTGCAGGTCGACGGCGGCCTGGTGCATCTGCTGACTCATCTGCTCGATCAAATCAGACAGGTCCTTGGCCGGTAGTTTCGCCACGTCCGGCGCGCCCGAGGCTGCTGACGACCCGGAATCGTCACCGTGGGCCGCCGCGGCCCGCTGCTCGTCCGTGATGGTGGCGGTGTAGCCGCGTTTGCCCATGCCGTAGTCGAAGCCGGACTTCACCCCGCCCATGCCGGCGAGGAAGTCGGCGGAGTCCGCGTCCTCCCGGGCCAGCTGGTCGGTGATGTCCGCGATCTTCTTGCGCAACGGCGTCGGGTCGATGCCGTGTTCGGTGTTGTAGTCCTTCTGCACCTCGCGGCGGCGGTTCGTCTCGTCGATCGCGAACTGCATGGAGTCGGTGATCCGGTCCGCGTACATGTGCACCTGGCCGTCCACGTTGCGGGCGGCACGGCCGATGGTCTGGATGAGGGAGGTCGCCGAACGCAGGAAGCCCTCCTTGTCCGCGTCCAGGATGGAGACGAGGGAGACCTCGGGCAGATCCAGCCCTTCCCGGAGCAGGTTGATCCCCACCAGCACGTCGAACGTTCCGCGGCGCAGCTCGCGCAGCAGCTCGACGCGCCGCAGGGTGTCCACGTCCGAGTGCAGATACTCCACCTTGACCCCGTGCTCCAGCAGGTACTCCGTGAGATCCTCCGCCATGCGCTTGGTCAGGGTGGTCACCAACACCCGCTCGTCCTTGGCGGCGCGCACCCGGATCTCCTCGAGCAGATCGTCGATCTGGCCCTTCGTCGGCTTGACCACGAGTTCCGGGTCCACGAGTCCGGTGGGACGGATGATCTGCTCCACCACACCATCTGCTTGGGCCAGCTCGTACTTGCCGGGTGTGGCGGAGAGGTACACGGTCTGGCCGATCCGATCCTGGAATTCACCCCACTTCAGGGGGCGGTTGTCCATGGCCGAGGGCAGCCGGAACCCGTGCTCCACCAGGGTGCGCTTGCGGGACATGTCGCCCTCGTACATGGCCCCGATCTGCGGGATCGTCACGTGCGACTCGTCCACCACGAGCAGGAAGTCGTCCGGGAAGTAGTCGAGCAGGCAGTGTGGCGCGGAGCCGCCCTCCCGGCCATCGATATGCCGCGAGTAGTTCTCGATGCCGTTGCAGTAGCCCATCTCCTGCATCATCTCGAGGTCGTAGGTGGTGCGCATCCGCAACCGCTGGGCCTCGAGCAGCTTGTTCTGGGACTCGAACTCCTGCAGGCGGTCCCGCAGCTCGTCCTCGATGCTGCCGATGGCCCTGTGCATGCGCTCATCCCCGGCCACGTAATGCGAGGCCGGGAAGATGTACATCTCCTCCTCCTCGCGGACGATGTGTCCGGTGAGGGGGTGCAGCGTCTGGATGGACTCGATCTCGTCTCCGAAGAACTCGATCCGGATGGCCAGTTCCTCATACATCGGGATGATCTCGACCGTGTCCCCGCGCACCCGGAAGGTCCCCCGGTGGAAGTCCTGGTCGTTGCGCACGTACTGCATGGCCACGAACTGGCGCAGCAGGGTGTCCCGGTCCATCTCCTCGCCGCGGCGCAGCGTCACCATCTGCTCGATGTACTCCTCGGGGGTGCCGAGGCCGTAGATGCAGGACACGGTGGCCACCACCACCACATCCCGCCGGGTCAGCAGCGCGTTGGTGGCCGAGTGTCGCAATCGCTCGACCTCCTCGTTGATGGAGGAGTCCTTCTCGATGAAGGTGTCCGACTGCGGCACATACGCTTCGGGCTGGTAGTAGTCGTAGTAGGAGACGAAGTACTCGACCGCGTTGTTCGGCAGCAGCTCCCGGAATTCATTGGCCAGCTGGGCCGCCAGGGTCTTGTTCTGGACCATGATCAGGGTGGGCCGCTGGAGCTTCTCCACGAGCCACGCGGTGGTCGCGGACTTACCCGTACCGGTGGCCCCGAGCAGGACCACGTCCTTCTCCCCGGCCTGCACCCGTTCGGTGAGTTCCGCGATCGCCTTCGGCTGATCCCCCGAGGGTTGATAGTCCGAGATGACCTCGAACGGTGCGACCTGCCGGTTGATCTTCTGCGCCAGACTCATAGTCCCACCGTACAACTGTTCGAGTGACTACGTCAGCTTCGGGGCCACGTACTCATCCCACACCCGCCGGGTGGTGCGGCGCAGGTCCTCGAGGCCGGCGTCGTTGACGATCAGCACGTCCGCCACCGCCCGGCGTTGCTCGTCCGTGGCCTGCGCCGCCATCCGCGCCCGGGCCTCGGCATCCGTCATCCCCCGGTCCCGGATCATGCGGGCCACCCGTTCCTCGGCCTCGGCCTCCACCACCAGCACCAGGTCATAGGCGCCGGCCTGACCCGTCTCCACGAGCAACGGCACGTCCTGGACCACGACGGCGTCCGGCCCGGCCTCCTCGACCAGCCGGCGGCCCGCGGCACGCACCAGGGGGTGGATGATGCCGTTGAGGGTGTTCCGCGCCTCCGGGTCGGCGAACACCAGCTTCCCGACGGCGGCCCGGTCCATGGTGCCGTCCGCCGCGATCGCAGTGGGCCCCAGGGCCTGACGCACGAGGTCCAGGCCTTCACTGCCGGGCTCCACGACCGCGCGGGAGAGGGCGTCCGCGTCCACCACAAGGGCGCCGAGGGCGGCCAGCTCCGCCGCCACGGTGGACTTGCCCGAGGCGATGCCCCCCGTCAGGCCGATGTGCAGGCGGGGTCTGACGCGGCCGGCTTCCGTCTCGCTCACTGGGCTCCGCCCCCGGTGGTGGCGCTGTCCGTATCGGCGGTTGCGTGGTGCTCGTCGAGGACGGGCTGCACGTGATCTTGCCAGAACCGCCGGGTGGCCTCGGATAGGTCGTTCAGGCTCGCGTCGTTGACGATGATCTCCTCTGCGGCCTCCCGGCGCTCGGCATCCGTGGCCTGGGCGTCCACCCGCTGCCAGGCCTCCTGGATGGACATCCCACGCTCGTGCACGAGTCTGGCCACACGGTCCTCAGCGGAGGTCTCCACCGCAAGGACGAGGTCGAACTCGCCCGCGGAGGCGGTCTCCACGAGCAGCGGCAGATCCACGACCACCACCGACTGCGGGCCGGCCCCGAGGGCCCGATCGGCGATCTCCTGGCGCACCCGCGGGTGGACGATTGCGTTGAGGCTCTCCCTCGCAGCGGAGTTGCCGAAGACGATCGCCGCCAAGGCCTGTCGATCCAATTCCCCGCTCTCGGTGATCACGTCCTCCCCGAACCGCTCCCGGATCTCGGCGAGGGCGTCGCTCCCCGAGGCCACGGCGTCACGGGCGATGTCGTCCGCGTCGATGACCACTGCGCCCAGATCGGCCAACTGCCGGGCCACGATGGACTTGCCCGAGGCGATGCCGCCGGTCAGACCGATCAGCAGGCGGGGACGCCCCTCGCGGGCCTGCAACCGGTGGTAGGTGTTGGGCTGCAGGACCTCGTACTCGGGCTCGGTGCCCACCTCGTACTCCGGCCGGATCACGAACTCGTCCAGGTCATGCTCGTCCTCATGGGCGCGGCGGTGGTATTCCTCCAGCGGCAGGACCTGCTTCCACTGCCGGGTGCGCAGCGGCCGGACGGTCCCGGCGTCCTCCCGCAGGGCACGGAGCAGCAGCCAGGACTGGAACAGGGCCAAGGCCATCACCGGGGCGCCGATGACGATGATGACCTCCTGCATGGCGCCCAGGCCGTTCTCCCCCGAGGTCACGAGGATCACGGCGCAGACGAGTCCCACGGACACGCCCCAGAACACACGTTGGCGTTTTGGTCCCTCGTCCTCGTGGCCCGAGGCCATGGAGTCCAGGACCAGTGCTCCGGAGTCCAGCGAGGTCACGAAGAAGATGATGATGACGATCAGGGCCAGCACGGCCGTGACCAGGTACAGCGGGAACGACTGCAGGAGCTGGAAGAGCGCCGCCTCCACGTTCCCGTCCGTGACGATGGTCTGGGTCAGGGATCCCGCGGATCCCTCCGCCCGGTCGACGGTGAAGGCGCTGAGGCCGTAGATGCCGAACCAGATGACCACGAAGGCCGTGGGCAGGCCGAGGCAGGCGGTCACGAAGGCGCGGATCGAGCGGCCGCGGGAGATGCGGGCGATGAAGAGGCCGACGAACGGCGACCAGGTCACGGTCCAGGCGTAGTAGAAGACGGTCCAGTCACCCGACCACTCTCCGCCGCCGAAGGTGTCGTTGAAGAAGGAGAGCATCGGCAGGTTGGACAGGTAGGCGCCGGTTGACTCGACGATGCCGCGCACGGTGTCCATGGTGGCGCCCCACATGAGGACGTACACCAACAGCACCATCGCCAGGATGATGTTCAGGTAGGACAGGCGCTTGATGCCCTTGTCCAGACCCGCCAAGGCCGAGGCCAGGGCGATGCCGGTGATCACGGCGACGATGCCGGCCTGAAGCCAGCCACTGATGGGAACACCCATCACGTAGTTCATGCCGCTGTTGATCTGCATGGCACCCAGGCCGACGGAGACCGCCAGGCCGAACACGGTGGACACCACCGAGATGATGTCCACGAGCTTGCCCCACGGCCCGTGGATGCGGTCCCCCAGCAGGGGCTGCAGGGCCGAGGACACCCGCGGGGGGAGCTTGCGCTTATAGGTGAAGTAGCCGAAGCACAGACCGGGGACGACGAGCAGAGCCCACATGTGGATGCCGAAGTGGAAGTTGGAGATCGCCAGGGCCTGGGTGGCCGCCTGGTCCGAGAACGGCTCGGTCCCGTACAGCGGTGGATTGGCGTAGTGGTTCATCGGCTCGGCCACGCCCCAGAACATCAGGGTGGCCCCGATGCCGGCGGCGAAGAGCATGCCGAACCAGGCCATGCCGGAGAACTCGGGCTCTGAGTCGTCGTCGCCGAGCTTGATCCGGCCGAAGCGACTCAGGGCCAATCCCACGGCGAAGATCACCAGCAGGGTGGTTCCGAGGGTGTAGAACCAGCCCACCTCATAGCGCAGGTACGCGGCCACCACGCCGAATCCGCCCTGCACCGGGCCCGGGAAGATCGCCATCGCCAGCGTGAAGACCACGATGATCAGGGCCGAGACGAAGAAGATGGCCGGCCCGGTCCGCAGGCCCAGCCGGTTGTGTAGTCGGGTCAGCACGATGTCCCCCTCGAGTTGGTACCGTCGCGTGGTCAGTGGGCCGCACGGCAATGAATACTCGCCAACAAGGTACCGCATCCCCTCCGTGGACTACCCAACAGTAGAGTGGTCGGCATGTCTGAGGAGCAGCCCGGATCGCGGGCATCACGCTATACCGTGCTCCCGGCCACCGCCGCGGCATCCCCCGTCATCCACGAACTGGAGATCAAACGGTCCCGCTTCATCGGTCATCTGGTCCGCGTGCAGACCGAGGCAGGGGCCCGCGCCGTCATCGCCGGGCTGCGCCGGGAACACCACGAGGCCCGTCACGCCTGCAGCGCCTTCATCCTGGGCGCCGACCGGGACGTGATGCGGTCCTCGGATGACGGCGAACCGGCGGGGACCGCGGGCCTGCCCATGCTGGAGGCACTGAGCCTGCGGGAGACCCGGCCGGCCTCGGACACCCTTCTGGGTTCCGAGTCCCCCGGCACCGTGGTGCGGGACCTCTCCGACGTGTGCGCCGTCGTCGTGCGGTATTTCGGCGGGATCAAACTGGGGGCCGGAGGGCTCGTGCGCGCCTACTCGGACGCCGTCTCCGCCACCCTGGACCGGGCTCGCCTGATCACGAGGCAGCGCATGGTCATGACGGGCGTGGACGCCCCGCACGCCGAGGCCGGCCGGTGGGAGAACGAGCTACGCACCGCCGGATACCCCGTGCATCAGACGCGCTACGGTTCCAGTGCGGCCACCCTGGTGGTGGCCCTGCCCGACGACGGCCGCTCGGGTTCGGCGTTCGGCGCACGGATCGCCTCGATCACCGCCGGGCAGGCGGACGTCCGCACGCTGGGGACCGAATGGGTGGACCTGCCGTGAGCATTCCCTGGGGCCACACCCCGGACGTGGTGTCCAGCCCGCTGTCCGCGGCCCTGGACCGCATCCCCCTGTCCCGCTGGCCCTACCCGGAGGCCGCCGATCTGCAGGCCTCTGACGCCGCGGACCGGCTGCTGCTGGACACGGCCCACGCCTGGTGGCAGGCCGGACACGATGCCGGAGCAGCCGGAGCAGCCGGATCGGGCCGACCGGCCGTGGCGGTCCTCGAAGACCGCCACGGCGCCCTGGCCCTGCCCCTGGTGGCGGCGGGGCACCCGGTGCGACTCGCGCAGGATGCCCTCGCCCAGGAGCGGTCCGTGGACCACAATCTGGAGGCGTTGCGACACCGGGCACCTCAGACCGGTCTCGGAACGCTCACCCGCCACGCGTTCGACCCCGAGGGGTTCACCGGTGCCCACACGGTGCTGCTTCAACTCCCCCGTTCACTGGACGCCCTGGAGCAGTGGGCGCAGCTCATCGCCGGGGTGGCCGCTGAGGACGTGGTGCTGCTGGCCGGAGGACGGGACAAGCACATGACCCGGCGTCAGAACACGGTGCTTGAACGCTACTTCGCCTCCGTGGTGCCCGGCCGGGGCCGGTCCAAGTCGCGCGTCCTCACGGCTCGTGGGCCGCGCCGCGGGTTGCCCGCGCCCTTCCCCCGCGCCGCCGACCACGTGCTGCCGGACGTCGGCCCGGTCATCCTGGCCGCGTACGGGGCCACCTTCGGGGGCACGCAGGTGGACCCGGGGACCGCGTTGCTGCTGGAACACCTGGGTCCGGCGATCCATCCCACCGCCGGTACGGGGGCGGGCGCCGGAACGGGCGCCACCACCCGGGCGGTGGACGTGGGCTGCGGCAACGGGACCATCGCCGTCTATCTCGCGCTGGCCGGCCGCGCGCGTGCAAACCGGGGAGGTGGGCCCGTGGGGGTGATCGCCACCGACCAGTCCGCCGATGCCTGTGCCTCCACCCGGGAGACGGCCCGGTTGAACGGCGTGGCGGAGCTGATCGAGGTCCGCCGGGATGATGCCCTCGCCACCTTCCCGGAGACCAGTGAGGACCTGCTGGTGCTCAACCCACCCTTCCACGCCGGGTCCACGGTCGATCCACGCGTCGCCCTCCGGCTCATCACCGAGTCCGCCCGGGTGCTGCGCCCCGGGGGTGAGCTGTGGTGTGTCTGGAACTCCCACCTGCAGTACCGCTCCGAGTTGGAGCGGCGGGTGGGCCCCACCCGGCAGATCACCCGGAACCCGACGTTCACGGTGACGGTCAGCACCCGACGCTAGCCACGGTGGTCGCTCGTCCGGGATCAGTCCCCCACGGTGCCGTCGATCGCCTCCCGCAGCAGGTCAGCATGGCCGGCATGGCGCGAGTACTCCTCCACGAGGTGGATGAGGACGTACCGGTAGGTCATCCGCTGCCCCGCACCCTGCCGGCCTGCCGCACGGACGCGTGCCTCGGGATCGGTCCACCGTTGTTGGATCTGCCGTGACCGGGCCACCCGCTCGTCGTAGGCGTTGAGGAGCTCCTCCGGGGTAAGCCCGGCGGCGCGGTTCCAGTCCCAATCGCCGTCCTCGGACCACGGCGCCCGGTCCCAGGGGGCAGAGGCCGGCTGCCCCTCCACCTGCTCCGTGAACCAGAAGTCTTCCACGTAATCGAGGTGGTGGATCAGTCCGCCCAGGTTCATGGTGCTGGGCGCCAGGGTGCGGTTGAGCTGCCCGGCGGTGAGGCCCTCCGCCTTCCGCCGCACCACGGCGCGGTAGTAGTCGATGAACTGCGTGAGCATCCGGAGCTCACCGACATCCAGGTCCGGCTCGGCCGGGAGCGGCGTGTGTGGGTCCTGAGGTGGTTGGGATTCCATGCGCCCATTATCCACGGGGGCGGGTGGTCCGCACGGGACGCGGAAGGGCCCCGCACCACTGCTGTGGTGCGGGGCCCTTCTCCGGTTCCGACGGTCAGGCCGGAGCCGGATGCGATCAGTTGCCGGTGAGCTTCTCGCGCAGTGCGGCGAGGGCCTCGTCCGAGGCCAGGGTGCCCTGGTCGGCGACCTGGCGGTCATCGGAGGAGTAGGAGGACGATGCGCCGGACTCGACGTCCGCGGCAACCTCGGACTCCTCGTTCAGGCTGCGGTTGACCTGCTCCTTGTGAGCCTCCCAGCGGGCCTGGGCGTCAGCATACTGCTGCTCCCATGCGGCGCGCTGGGTCTCGAAGCCCTCGAGCCACTCGTTGGTCTCCGGGTCGAAGCCTTCGGGGTACTTGTAGTTGCCCTCGTCGTCGTACTCGGCGGCCATGCCGTACAGCGCCGGATCGAACTCGGTGCCTTCCGGGTCCACGCCCTCGTTGGCCTGCTTGAGGGACAGCGAGATGCGGCGACGCTCCAGGTCGATGTCGATGACCTTGACGAACAGCTCGTCGTTGACGGAGACGACCTGCTCGGCGGTGTCGATGTGGCGCGAGGCCAGCTCGGAGATGTGCACTAGGCCCTCGATGCCGTCCTCGACGCGCACGAACGCACCGAACGGAACCAGCTTGGTGACCTTGCCCGGCACAACCTGGCCCAGGGCGTGGGTGCGGGCGAAGAGCTGCCAGGGATCTTCCTGGGTGGCCTTCAGGGACAGCGAGACACGCTCGCGGTCCATGTCCACCTCGAGCACCTCGACGGTGACTTCCTGGCCCACCTCGACGACCTCGGAGGGGTGGTCGATGTGCTTCCAGGACAGCTCGGAGACGTGCACCAGGCCGTCGACGCCGCCCAGGTCCACGAAGGCACCGAAGTTGACGATCGAGGAGACGGTGCCGGTGCGGACCTGGCCCTTCTCGAGCTTGTGCAGGAAGTTGGAGCGGACCTCGGACTGGGTCTGCTCGAGCCAGGCACGGCGGGACAGGACCACGTTGTTGCGGTTCTTGTCCAGCTCGATGATCTTGGCCTCGAGCTCCTGGCCGATGTACGGGGCCAGGTCGCGGACGCGGCGCATCTCCACGAGGGAGGCGGGCAGGAAGCCGCGCAGGCCGATGTCCACGATGAGACCGCCCTTGACGACCTCGATGACGGTGCCGGTGACGACCCCGTCCTCTTCCTTGATCTTCTCGATGGAGCCCCAGGCACGCTCGTACTGAGCGCGCTTCTTGGAGAGGATCAGGCGGCCTTCCTTGTCCTCCTTGGTGAGGACGAGGGCCTCCACGCTGTCACCCACGGCGACAACTTCGTCCGGGTTCACGTCATGCTTGATGGAAAGTTCCCGGGACGGGATGACGCCTTCGGTCTTGTAACCGATGTCGAGCAGCACTTCGTCGCGGTCGACCTTGACGACGGTGCCTTCGACCAGGTCACCGTCGTTGAAGTACTTGATGGTGGCGTCAACGGCGGCGAGGAAGTCCTCGGCAGTGCCAATGTCATTGATGGCGACCTGCGGGGCGGTGGAGGTAATGGTCATGTAGTAGGGGCTCCGATGTGGATTGTTCACTCGGCCGGATGTCCTGCAGGCTCGTATCGGAGCCGCCTGATCACCCGGATAGTGGGTTGATATGGATTATTGAGGGCGCACAGAAAGTGCTCGTTTAGTCTAGCCACTCGGGCAAGTCCGGGTCAAAGCCACGCGGGCGGCGGATCAGAAGCCCGTCATACAGAAGACCGGCCGGTCCGCCGCGAGCAGCGCCGTCAGCTCGGCCGCCGCCCCGGGCCGGTGTTCGGTGAGCCGCCCGGCCTGGCGCAGCAGCTCCGCGGAGACGCCACCCAGATACACGCTGGAGAGTTCGGCCACGTCCAGGGTGAGGTCCGGAGGGGTGGTGTCCGGCTCGGCTGTCTCGGCTGCCGCGGCTCCGCCCTCCGGCAGGGGCACGACGTCGGCCGTCCCGTCCCGCACGGACAGCCGCCAGGTGCCGGCCGCATGGCCGAGGGGGTCGGTGACCCCCAGGACCAGCTCTCCGTCCCGGTGGTAGGGCCGGCCGGCGAACGCGGCGGGGACGTCCAGGATGCGCAGCCACAGCTGGTCCGCGATGTCCGAGGTCTTGACCCGGCGTGGGTCCGTCAGCAGGTTCTCCAGCAGCCCGTCCTGCGGTGCGAAACCCCATTCGACCCGCTGGATGAGGTCCAGATGCACCAGGTGGTCCCAGAGGGCGCGGAAACTGGCCGCCGTCGTGGCCACCAGGCCGGTGACCGTGATGGTCGGGACCTCCTGCTTCCAGCCGCTGAACCGGTAGGTCACGTATCCGCGGGCGGTGCCGCCGTCGTCCTCGTGGACGGCCGCGAGCAGCCCGGTGCCCCTGCCGTCGTTCTTGGAGCGCCAGCTGTCCGTCTCCGTGACGGTGTAGGCGGCCACGCGGCCCACCGAACCGGGGGTCTGCGCCAGGGCCCGGGCATAGAGCGCGGGTCCGAGGCCGGCCAACTCCTTCGGTTCCACCATCCGCAGGGTGCCGGTGGATGCCGCCATCAGGGAGGCCTCGCCGCGGGTGTCCACCTGGACCGCGCGCCGCACGGTGGCCACGCCGAAGCCGAAGCGGCGGTAGATCGTGGCCTCGGAGGCGCTCAAAGCGGCCACGGGCCACCCCCCGGCCACGGCACGGTCCAGTTCGGTGGTCATCATGGCGCGCAGGATGCCCCGGCGACGATGCGTGGTCCGGACGGTGACCTCGGAGATGAGGAAGGCGTCGAGCTGCCGGCCCACGCCGGTCTGCAGGGGTTTGACGAACGAGGCGTAGGTGCCGACGGGGTCCGTCTCCGCCGGGTCCACGCCGGCGTCATAGACGCCCAGGTAGGTGCGCTCATCCCGGCCGTGGAGCTGAAGGACCTGGTCCAGGGCGGGGCCGCTGGGCACCTCCTCGTAGAAGTTCCGCTCCAGGGCGGTGAGCATGCGGGCCATGACCGGGTCCTGCTCCGCCGTCAGCCCCGTGGCGGCGAAGCGGTGCATCTCGAGCCCCGGCAGCCTGCCACCGACCGCCTCCGGGTCAGTGGGCTGCGTCATGCCAGCTACCGCCCACCCCGACGTTGACGTCCAGCGGCACGGTCAGCTCGGCGGCGTGCCCCATCTTGTCCTCCAACACGGCGGTGGCCGCCTCGAGCTCCCCGTCCGGGACCTCCAGGATCAGCTCGTCATGCACCTGCAGGAGCATCCGGGTGCCCAGACCCTGCTCATCCAGGGCCAGCTGGACGTCCAGCATGGCCTGCTTGATGATGTCCGCGGCGGAGCCCTGGATCGGGGCGTTGAGGGCGGCGCGTTCGGCCATGTCCCGCAACTGCCGGTTGTCACTGTTCAGGTCCGGCAGGTAGCGACGACGGCCCATGATGGTGGCCGTGTACCCGTCCTTGCGGGCCTGGGAGACCACGTCCTTGAGGTAGTCGCGCACCGCGCCGAAGCGGTCGAAGTAGCCCTTCATCAGCCCCCGGGCCTCGTCCACGGGGATCTGCAGCTGCTTGGAGAGTCCGAAGGAGCTCAGCCCGTAGGCCAGCCCGTAGCTCATGGCCTTGACCTTCGCGCGCATCTCCCCGGAGACCTCCTCCGGGGCCACGCCGAACACCTGGGCGCCCACGAAGCGGTGCAGGTCCTCGCCGTCCCGGAAGGCCTGGATGAGCGCCTCGTCCTCGGAGAGGTGGGCCATGATCCGCATCTCGATCTGCGAGTAGTCGGCGGTCAGCAGGCTGCTGTAGCCCTCCCCCACCACGAACACCTCCCGGATCCGGCGGCCGGCCTCGGTGCGGACGGGGATGTTCTGCAGGTTCGGGTGCAGGCTGGAGAGTCGCCCCGTGGCGGCCGCCGTCTGTGAATAGGTGGTGTGGATCCGGCCGTCCGGTGCCACCGTGTCCCGCAGGCCCTCCACCGTCTGGCGCAGCTTGGTGGCGTCGCGGTGCAGCATGAGGTTCTCGAGGAACGGGTGCTGTGTCTGGTTCAGCAGGTCCGTCAGCGACTCCACGTCGGTGGAGTACCCGGTCTTGGTCTTGCGGGTCTTGGGCATGTCCAGCTTCTCGAACAGCAGTGTCTGCAGCTGCTTCGGGGAGCCGAGGTTCACGGTCTCGCCGCCGTTCGCCTCCGCCACGGAGGCCCAGGCGGACTCCTGCGCGGCCTCCATGCGCTGGGAGAAGTCGTCGAACAGGCCGTCCAGCACGCCGCGGTCCACCGCGATGCCGGCCAGCTCCATGTCCACCATCACGCTCGCCAGCGGTACCTCCAGGTCTACGAGCAGCTGCTGGGCGCCCCGGGCGATCAGCTCCGGCTGGAACTGTTCGGAGAGCCGGCGCACCATCCAGGCGGCCCGCACGCAGGCGGCGGCCCGGGCCTGAACCACGGCCTCCTCAGACGCCGATCCTGCGTCCTCGAGGTCCAGCTCCAGCTGGTCGCCGGCCTGGGTGGGGTCGGCCTCCATCTCCAGGGTGGACTGCAGGTAGGTCTGCACCAGGGCATCCAGGCCGTAGCCGCGGCGGTCGGGCTGGATCAGGTAGGCGGAGAGCAACACATCGTCCACGACGCCGGCCAGCGCGAGATCCTGCCCCAGTGCGGTGAGGTGCCCGGTCGCCTTCAGGGACTTGGCCACGGCCTTGAGGTCGTAGACCGCCTTGGGGTGTCCCGCCTCGGCGAGGTAGGCCGACAGGATCGGCCCGGGGCCGACGTCGTGCCCTGCCGGTTCCGGGGCGCCCAGGTCCACATAGACGGCCGCGTCCTCGGCGACCAGCGCGGCGCCGAGGGCGACGCCGTAGTCCCCCGGGGCGGGGATCTTGCGTTTGGGCAGGATGGCCGGGCCGTCCAGGACCACGTGCACGCCCATCAGGTTCGCGGCGTGCTGCGCCAGGAATTCCGTGAGCCCCGTGGCGCCGTCCGTGTCCGCGGTGAGGACCGTGAACCCGGGGGTGTCCTCCACCGGGGCGGCCTCCGGCTCGCCGCCGAGCCGCTCGGCCAGCGTGTCGAAGAGGCGCTGGCGGACCGTGTTGAACTGCAGGGCGTCGAAGAGCTCTCCCACCTGCTCGTGGTCCGGGTGCGTCAGCTCGGTGGCCTCCAGGGCCACGGGCAGCTCCATGTCCCGCAGCAGGTGGTTGAGGCGCCGGTTGCGGCGCACGTCCTCGGCGTGGTCCCGCAGGGACTGGCCGGCCTTGCCCTTGATCTCCTCGGCATGGGCCAGCACGTCCTCGACCGTGCCGTAGAGGTTGATCCACTTGGCCGCCGTCTTGGGGCCCACCCCGGGCACCCCGGGCAGGTTGTCCGCCGTCTCCCCCACCAGTGCGGCCAGGTCGGGGTAGCGCTCGGGCGGGACGCCGTACTTCTCCTCGATGGCGGCGGCATCCATCGGCGGGATGTCCGAGACACCCTTCTTGGGGTAGAGCACGGTGGTCTTCTGTGTGATGAGCTGGAACGCGTCCCGGTCCCCCGAGACCACGCGGGTGTCCCAGCCGGCGGCCTCCGCCTGCGCCGCGAAGGTGGCCACGATGTCATCCGCCTCGAAACCGTCCACCGAGACGGTGGGGATGTTCATGGCCTCCATGACCTTGATGATCAGGTTGATCTGGCCGTGGAACTCCTCGGGGGTCTTCGAGCGCCCCGCCTTGTATTCCGTGTACTCCTCGGAGCGGAAGGTCGGGGTGTCCAGGTCGAAGGCCACCGCCACGTGGGTGGGCTTCTGCTGGCGGATCATGGTGAGCAGCATGGTGGTGAAACCGTAGACCGCGTTCGTGTGCTGACCGGTGTCCGTCATGAAATTGTCCACCGGCAGCGCGTAGAACGCACGGAAGGCCATGGAATGGCCGTCCAGAACCAGCAGGCGGTTGGACTCTCCGGTGGTCGTGCCGGTGGTCTTACCGGCGGTCGTACCGGGAGCCGGAGCGGCGGAGTCAGGGGCGGGATTGCTCGAATCAGTCACGGGTGCCAGCCTAATGGTCATGAACGATGCCCACACAGAGACACCCGCCGCAGACACCTCCGCACCTGCCGCCGGGTCAGCCGCCTGTCCTGCCACCACGCCTGCCGCCGGAACCCGTCATGCCTTCGTGCCGGGGGTGCGGCCGCAGCTCACGGCCGAGGAGCTGCGGCAGATGCTGTTCGACACCGGCATCCCGGAGGAGTTCCACGGCCACCTCGGCAAGCTCGGCATCAGTCCGCTGACCGCCAAGATGGGCATCGTCTTCCGGGAGATGACGGTGGAGCGGATGGTGGCCACCATGCCCGTGGCCGGCAACGAACAGAACGCGGGACTGCTCCACGGCGGTGCCCATCTGGTCCTGGCGGAGACCCTGGGCTCGATCGCCGCGGTGCTGCATGTGGGCGGGAAGAAGCCGGTGGTGGGGATCGAGATCAGCGCCACCCATCACCGGGCCGCCACCGAGGGGATCGTGACCGGGACCTGCACCCCGATCCACCTCGGCGGCACACTGATCACGCACGAGATCGTCATGACCGACGAGGAGGGCAAGCGGCTCTCCACGGCGAAGATCACGAACATGATCCTGGACCCGAGCCGGCGGTAGCCCGGGACTCGTTCGGATAGGGCTAGTTCGGATACGGCGCGATCCCCAGCATGCGTGCCGTGGCCGGACCGGGATTCCCGTCTGCGGCCCGGCCTCCGGCCGTGCGGAAGGCGCCGGCCAGGTTGCGCTCCTGCACCTCACGCACCCGCGCCACGGTCTTCTTCCCGAAGTCGCCGTCCACTTTCAGGTCGATGCCCTTCCACTGGTTCAGGGCCCGTTGCAGGCTCACCACCCACTGGTAGTGCCTTTCGGTGACGGCGCCCCAGTGGGCATCGTGCACCAGGGTGAGCGGCTTCTGCTGGCGGTGCTGGTAGCGCTCGATGAGCCGGGACAGGCTGGTGGTGCCGTCCCCATGGCTCGCCCCGATGCAGATCTTCCGGATGGAGTCATCGGAACGGACGTGCTTCCGGGCGGTGGCGGGCTTCGTGGTCTCGGAGCCGTCAGCGTCAGGAGAAGGGGCGGGAGCGATGACGGTCTTCGACTGCTTCTGGATGACCGGGGCCGTTGTTCCCACCCGGATGCCTTTGGACCGCAGCCAGCTGTCGGCGTTGATCCAGCCGGCCGCCCCGTGACGACGGGCGGCCAGGACCGGACGGTTGTGGTCCTGGGCCACGCCGAAGTGCAGGTGCACCGCGAAGTCGTTCTCGCCCTTCGCCCCGGAACCGCCCATGGTGCCCAATGCCTGCCCGGCCTTCACCGACTGTCCTTCAGACACGTCCACGGAGGCCAGATGCCCGTAGTAGGCGCGCATCCGCTGGCCGCCGTGGAAACCCAGGTCCAGCCACACGAACCGGCCGGAGTGAAAGGGGATGCGGTCCGACGTCCGGGCCTTGCCCCGGCCCACCGCGATGACGGTGCCGGAGGCCACCGCGAGGACAGAGACCCCCCGTTGTCCGGGTTCCGGGGGCGCCCAGTCCGTGCCGGCGTGGAGGATGCCCTTGCGGGTGCCGAAGCCCGAGGTCAGTCGGCAGTCCACGGGCAGGGGCGAACTGAATCCGCCCTGCACCCGGCCACCGTCGAAACCTCCCGGTGGTTCAGCACCGTAGTCCCGGTCGTCCAGGCCGGGCTCCACCGCCTCTGGGAACAGGTCGTCGATGCCCAGCGGCGGCCCCTCGTCCGGGGCTTCATCGTCGGTTTCGTCGGGCAGTTCCGGGACCTCATAGATCTCGTCCCATGCAACGCTCTCGGTGGTCATGGCTCCGTCTCCTCCGCCCCCACGGGGTCACTCGAACACAGCTGGCATGAATGCAGTGCTTCGGTGATGGTGGTGAGAACGGCGTGCGGGGCTCACCGATGACCCGGCATGGCCACACCATAGGCCAGGGTCGCAGGGGTTGTCCGCAGCGGGGGTGCGAAGGGACCGGGCGCTCCGGACGCCGAATCCGCGGTCCAGGAGCGGCCAGATACCGGGACGAGTAAGCCCCGACCCCTTGTGCTGCAAGGGATCGGGGCCAGTGGTGCCCGAAGTGGGAATTGAACCCACACACCTCTCGGTACCGCATTTTGAGTGCGGCGCGTCTGCCAATTCCGCCATTCGGGCCTGAGCAGATCTGCCGGTCTGACCCGGCATGACAACCCTCTAAGAATACACGTCACGGCCCCGCCGCGCGGCGGGGTTCGGCACCGTGTTCCCCGCTGACCGGATACGCTGATTGCTGACCGAGCGCAAGGAGCATACATGCCGACCGAGATGCCGTCCGAGCAGAGCGAAACGACCCACCCCACCGACGACGCCGCAGCCTCCGCGCCGCTGCGCGTCGTCGTCGCCGAGGACGAGACGCTGATCCGCGTGGACATCGTGGAGATCCTCACCGGACAGGGCTACCAGGTGGTCGGTGAGGCGGACAACGGGCAGAAGGCGCTCGATCTGGCCACGGAACTGGAACCGGACGTGGTGCTGATGGACGTCAAGATGCCCATCATGGACGGGATCACCGCAGCCGAGCACATCGCCCGGGACAAGATCGCCCCCGTGGTGCTGCTCACCGCCTTCAGCCAACGCGAACTGGTGGAACGCGCCCGGGAGGCCGGGGCCATGGCCTACGTGGTCAAACCCTTCAATGAGAACGACCTCGTGCCGGCGATCGAGCTGGCGGTGGCCCGCTTCGAGGAGCTGCGCGCGCTCGAGGAGGAGGTCTCCGACCTCGCCGAGCAGTTCGCCACCCGCAAGCTCGTGGACCGGGCCAAGTCCCTACTGACCACCACCCTGGACCTGACCGAGCCGGAGGCCTTCCGGTGGATCCAGAAGACCTCCATGGATCGGCGGCTGAGCATGCGGGAGGTGGCCCAGACGGTCGTCGACCAGATGGGCTGACCAGAGGGGCTGGGGACTCACAGCGGGGAGCGCGCCGGCCAGATCCCGACCCGCTCACGGTCCGGCGTCGCCTGGCCCTCCAGCACGCCACCGGAGTCGTCCAGGTCACCGATGCGGTGGACCTTGACGATGTTGGTGGACCCGGGCTTGCCGGGAGGGGACCCGGCCGCGATGACCACCAGGTCGTTCACCCCGGCGATCTCCTCCCTCAGCAGGGACCGGTCCACTTGGGCCGTCATCTCGTCCGTGGAGGAGGCGAACGGCACCATCTTCGGCAGGACGCCCCAGGACAGGCACAGGATGTTGTGGGTGTGCTCCACGTGGGTGAAGGCGTAGATCATCTGCTGCGGGCGCAGGCGGGAGAGCCGGCGGGCGGAGTCACCGGACTGGGTGAAGGTCGCCAGGAACTTCACATCCAGCTGGTTGGCGATCTCCACGGCGGCACGGGTGATGGCCCCTCCGCGGGTCTTCGGCCGGGAGCCCAGGGGACGGATGCGGTCCAGCCCGTGGGTCTCCGTGGACTCGATGATCCGTGCCATCGTCTCCACCGTCAACACGGGGTACTTGCCCACCGAGGTCTCCCCCGAGAGCATCACGGCGTCCGCTCCGTCCAGCACGGCGTTCGCGCAGTCGGAGGCCTCCGCCCGGGTCGGCCGGGGGCTGTCGATCATGGACTCCAGCACCTGGGTGGCCACGATCACCGGCTTGGCCCAGCGGCGGGCCAGTTCGATCGCCTTCTTCTGCACCAGCGGCACCTCCTCCAGGGGAAGCTCCACCCCGAGGTCCCCGCGTGCCACCATGATCGCGTCGAAGGCGTCCACGATGCCATGCAAGGCCTCCACGGCCTGCGGCTTCTCGATCTTCGCGATCACCGGTACGCGCCGGCCCTTCTCATCCATGATCTCGTGCACGCGGGTGATGTCCTCCGCGGAGCGGACGAAGGACAGCGCGATCATGTCCACCCCGATGTCCAGGGCCCAGCGCAGGTCCGCCTCGTCCTTCTCGGACAGTGCCGGAACGTTGACGGCCACCCCCGGCAGGTTGATGCCCTTGTTGTTGGACACCGTCCCGGGGACCTCCACCTCGGTGACGACCTCGGTGTCGGAGACCTCCACGGCGCGCAGGCCGACTTTGCCGTCATCGATCAGCAGCGCGTCACCGGGCCGCACATCCTGCGGGAGCCCCTTGAAGGTGGTGCTGCACTCGGTGGCGGATCCCTCGATCTCCCGCGTGGTGATCGTGAACCGGTCCCCCACCGCCAGATCATGCGGGCCGTCCGCGAAACGGCCCAACCGGATCTTGGGTCCCTGCAGGTCGGCGAAGATCGCCACCGGGCGGTTCAGGTCCTTCGCGGCCTTCCGGATGTCGGCAAAGGTCCGCTCATGGACGTCCCAGCTGCCGTGGCTCATGTTCAGGCGGGCCACGTCCACCCCCGCGGCGATCAGGTTCTTGGTGTTCTGGTATCCCTCATTGGCCGGGCCGAACGTGGCGACGATCTTGGCGTGTCTCATGCTCCCAGCCTAACGAGCCGAACTGACGTTGAGGTGAACAGGCGTGGGAGCTCTCAGACCGACATGGCACGATCCGTCGGCTCCACCGGGGACGGCAGCCGGGTCCAGGTCTCCAGCGACTCGTCCACGGCCCGGGCGCAGGCTCGCCCCTCCGCGATGGCCCACACCACCAGCGAGGCGCCCCGCCCGGCATCACCGGCCACGAAGATCCCCGGGGTCTCTGTCTCGTAGCGGTGGTCCCGCTTGATGAGACCCCGCTCGAGGACGACGCCGGCCGCCTCCTCGGGCGGTCGGCTTCCCTCGGCCGTGAGGCCGGCATCCTCCACCCCGGTGAATCCCAGGGCGAGCAGCACCAGATCCGCGGGGATCTCCCGCTCGGAGCCCGGCACCGGCACACGGCGCCCGTCCGGTAGGTACTGCGTCTGGGCCACGCGCAGGGCGCGCACGCGTTCGATGCCGTCAGGCCCCGTCTCCCCGAGGAACTCCACCGTCGAGGCGAGGTACTCGCGGGTGCCCCCCTCGGCGTCCGCGGAGCTGACCTCGTAGATCCTCGGCGTGAGAGGCCACGGCTGGTCTGCCGGACGCTCGGTGGGCAGTTCCCTGCCGATGGCCAGGGTGGTCACGGAGGCCGCACCGTGACGGTGGGCCGTCCCGATGCAGTCCGCGCCGGTGTCCCCGCCGCCGAGGATGACCACGTGCTGGCCGTCGGCCCGGATCTGTGCAGCGGCCGCTTCAACCGACAGTTCACCGTTGAGCTCCCGGTTGGACTGCACCAGGTAGTCCATCGCGAAATGCACGCCGTCCAGCTGACGGCCGGGCACGGGGAGATCGCGCGGGACGGGCGCCCCGGTGGCGATGATGACGGCGTCGTAACGGCCGCGCAGCTGCGCCCAGCTGAGGTCGGTGCCGATCGCCACGCCGGTGCGGAAACGGGTCCCCTCGGCCTCCATCTGGGTCAGGCGGCGGTCCAGGAGGTCCTTCTCCATCTTGAAGTCCGGGATGCCGTACCGCAGCAGCCCGCCGATCCGCCCCTCCCGCTCGAAGACGGCCACAGTGAAGCCGGCCCGGGTGAGCTGCTGGGCGGCGGCCAGCCCGGCGGGTCCCGATCCGACGACGGCCACGGTGTGCCCGTTGAGTCGCTGCGGGATGACGGGCTCGAGCCAGTCGTTCTCGAAGGCGGCCTCGGCGATGGACACCTCGGTCTGCTTGATGGTCACGGCCGGCTGGTTGATGCCCAGCACGCAGGAGGACTCGCACGGGGCCGGGCAGATGCGACCCGTGACCTCCGGGAAGTTGTTGGTGGCGTGCAACCGGGCGGCGGCCTCCTCCCACCGGCCCCGGCGGACCAGGTCGTTCCACTCGGGGATGAGGTTGCCCAGCGGGCAGCCCTGGTGGCAGAACGGCACGCCGCAGTCCATGCAGCGGCCGGCCTGGGTGCGGACGACGGCCTCGTCCTGACGGACGTAGACGTCCTTGAAGTCGAGGATGCGCACGGGCACCGGGCGGGACGGGCGGTCCTGCCGCTTGCGGGTGTTCAGGAATCCACGGGGATCAGCCACGGGTAGCCTCCACAATCCGACCCCAGGCGGCTTCGCCGTCCGGGTCTAGTCCTTCGTCGATGACGGCCGCACGGGCCTTGAGCACGGCGTCGTAGGTGGCCGGTAGCACGGTGGTGAAGCGGGTCATCACGGTGTCCCGGCCGGAGGCCAGATCCGCCGCCAGGTCCCGCAGCAGCAGGGCCGCCACCGGTGAACCGGTCTCCGCCAGATGCCGTTTCAAGAGTTCGGCGATGTCCCGGCGGTCCTGCGGGCCGGGTTCCAGCAGCAGCAGGTCATGCTGGGCCACGGCCAGGGGATTGAGCGTGGCCACATCCAGGTCCAGCACCCAGGCGGTGCCGCCGGACATGCCCGCACCGAAGTTCCGGCCGGTGCGGCCCAGGATGAGGGCCCGGCCACCGGTCATGTACTCGCAGCCGTGGTCTCCGATGCCCTCCACCACGGCGGTCGCCCCGGAGTTGCGCACCAGGAAGCGCTCGCCCACGCGGCCGCGCAGGAACAGCTCCCCGGAGGTGGCCCCGTAGCCGATCACGTTGCCGGCCACCACATTGTCCTCGGCCGCGAAGCCCGCCGCCGGATCGGGTCGCACCACGATCCGCCCGCCGGACAGGCCCTTGCCCACGTAGTCGTTGGCGTCACCGGCCAGGCGCAGGGTGATGCCCGCGGGCAGGAACGCGCCGAGGGACTGGCCGGCCTCCCCCGTCAGGTTCACGGTGATCGTGTCCGCCGCCAACTCGTCCAGCAGGCGGGCGCTGGTGACGTGGTAGCCGAGCATGGTGCCCGCCGCGCGGTCCGTGTTGACGATCCTCCGGCTGAGGTCCACGCGGGTGCCGTGGGCGATGGCGGGCTCGGCCGCGGTGATGAGGTCGTTGTCGAAGTGCCGGTCCAGTTCGTGGTCCTGCCCGTGGGTGTTGGAGAGCTGGCGGGCCGTCTCCGGGTCGGCCGGATCGTAGCCGTCGAGGATCCCGCTGAGATCCAGGTCGCGGGTCTTCCAGTGGTCCATCGCGGCGTCCCGTTCCAGCACCTCGAGGTGTCCGATGGCCTCCTCGAGGCTGCGGAAGCCCAACTCGGCCAGGTACTCGCGCACCTCCTCGGCGATGAACTCGAAGAAGGTCACCACGAACTCGGGCCGGCCGGTGAAGCGGGAGCGCAGCTCCGGGTTCTGCGTGGCCACCCCCACGGGGCAGGTGTCCAGGTGGCACACCCGCATCATGATGCATCCCGAGACCACCAGGGGGGCGGTGGCGAAGCCGAACTCCTCGGCACCGAGCAGAGCGGCGATGACCACGTCCCGGCCGGTCTTGAGCTGGCCGTCCACCTGTACCACGACGCGGTCCCGCAGTCCGTTGAGCATCAGGGTCTGTTGGGCCTCGGCCAGTCCGAGCTCCCACGGTGAACCGGCGTGCTTGAGGGAGTTCAGGGGCGAGGCGCCGGTGCCACCGTCATGCCCGGAGATCAGCACGACGTCGGCTTTCGCCTTGGTCACTCCTGCCGCCACGGTGCCGACCCCCGATTCGGAGACGAGCTTGACGTGGACGCGGGCTGCCGGGTTGGACCGCTTGAGATCGTGGATCAGCTCGGCGAGGTCCTCGATCGAGTAGATGTCGTGGTGCGGTGGCGGGGACACGAGGGAGACGCCGGGGGTCGAGTGCCGGGTGGAGGCCACCCAGGGGTACACCTTGGTACCCATCAGCTGGCCGCCCTCGCCGGGCTTGGCCCCCTGGGCCATCTTGATCTGCAGGTCATCCGCCGTGGCCAGATACAGGCTGGTCACCCCGAAGCGGCCCGAGGCGATCTGCTTGACCGCCGAGCGCCGCTCGGGATCCAGGAGCCGCTCGGGGTCCTCGCCGCCCTCCCCGGTGTTGGACCTGCCGCCGAGCCGGTTCATGGCGATCGCCAACGTCTCGTGGGCCTCCCGGGAGATGGAGCCGTAGCTCATGGCCCCGGTGGAGAAGCGCTTGACGATCGCCGACACGGGTTCCACCTCGTCCACGGGCACGGGCTGGCGCACCCCCGTCTTCAGCCTCAGCAGCCCGCGCAGGGTCATCAGGTCCCTGGACTGCTCGTCCACGAGGCGGGTGTAGTCCTTGAAGATGCCGTACTGCCGGGTGCGGGTGGAGTGCTGCAGGCGGAAGACGGTCTCCGGGTTGAACAGGTGCGGCGGCCCGTCCCGGCGCCACTGGTACTCACCCCCGGTCTCCAGCTCACGGTAGGGGTCGATGTCATTGCCGTCCGGCGGATAGGCCGCCCGGTGCCGCTGCTCGTTCTCGGCGGCGATGACCTCCAGCCCGACCCCGCCCAGGGGGGTCCTGGTGCCGGAGAAGTACCGGTCCACCAGAGTCCTGGACAGGCCGATGGCCTCGAAGGTCTGGGCCCCGCAGTAGGACGCCACGGTGGAGATGCCCATCTTGGACATGATCTTCTGCACGCCCTTGCCCAAGGCCCGGATCAGGTGGGCCACGGCCTCGGCCCGGGTGATACCGGTGATGGCGCCGGTGCGCACGAGGTCCTCGGCGGACTCCATGGCCAGGTACGGGTTCACGGCGGAGGCCCCATAGCCGATCAGGACGGCCACGTGGTGGACCTCCCGCACGTCCCCGGCTTCCACGAGCAGCGAGGCACGCGTCCGGTTCGCCGAGGAGAGCAGGTGGTGGTGCACGGCGGAGAGCAGCAGCAGGGACGGGATCGGCGCCCACTGCGCGTTCGAGTCACGGTCGGAGAGCACGATGTACTGGATCCCGCGGTTCACCGCGGCGGAGACCTGCTCACAGATCTCGGTGAGCCGGTCCTGCAGCCCGGCGGCGCCGCCGTCGACCCGGTACAGGCCTCGGACCTTCAGGCTGGCCTTGGTGCCCGGCGCCGGACCCGCCGCAGCCCCCTCCGCCGCCCCCTCCGCTGGACCGACCGGCGGGCCGACCGCCGGGCCGACCGCCGGGCCGGGAGTCACCCGCAGGTTGGCGATCTTCGCCAGCTGGTCGTTGTCGATGACCGGGAACTGAAGTCCGATGTGGCAGGAGAGCACCCGCTCGGCGGAGAGCAGGTTGCCGTCCGGGCCGATCGAGGTGCGCAGGGAGGTGACGATCTCCTCCCGGATGGAGTCCAGCGGCGGGTTGGTGACCTGCGCAAAGGACTGGGTGAAGTAGTCGAACAGCAGCCGCGGCCGCTTCGAGAGCACAGCGATCGGGGTGTCCGTGCCCATGGCACCCAGGGGCTCGGCACCGTGCTCCGCCATGGGTCCGATCAGGACGCGCAACTCCTCCGTGGTGTAGCCGAAGGTGCGCTGGCGGTGGGCCACGGAGGTGGAGGAATAGGTGACGTGCTCCCGCTCGGGCAGATCGCTCAGGCTGATCAGGTTCTCGCTGACCCATTCGCGCCACGGGTTGGCGTTGGCCACCTCGGCCTTGATCTCGTTGTCCTCGATGATCCGCCCCTCGGCGGTGTCCACGAGGAACATCCGGCCCGGGGCCACGCGGCCCTTCCGGACGATCCGGGAGGGTGCCAGCGGCAGCACGCCGACCTCCGAGGCCAGCACCACCAGGCCGTCGTCCGTCACCCAGTAGCGGGCCGGGCGCAGTCCGTTGCGGTCCAGCACGGCGCCGATCTGGCGCCCGTCGGTGAACGCCACGGCGGCGGGGCCATCCCAGGGCTCCATCAACATGGAGTGGTACTCGTAGAAGGCGCGCCGGTCCGGATCCATGGACTCGTGGTTCTCCCACGCCTCCGGGATCATCATCATGACCACGTGGCTCAGCGGACGGCCGCCCAGCAGCAGCAGCTCGGCCACCTCGTCGAAGTTCGCGGAGTCGGAGGCTCCCGGCGTGCAGATCGGGTAGAGCGTCTCCGGTTCCTCTCCGAGCACGGGCGAGGCCAGCATCGACTGCCGGGCCCGCATCCAGTTCCGGTTGCCCTTGACGGTGTTGATCTCGCCGTTGTGGGCGATGGTCCGGAAGGGCTGCGCGAGCGGCCAGGACGGGAACGTGTTGGTGGAGAACCTCGAGTGCACCACGGCCAGTGAGGTCGCGAAGCGCTCATCGGACAGGTCCGGGTAGAACGGTTCGAGTTGGGCGGTGGACAGCATGCCCTTGTACACGATGGTCTGGGCGGACAGGGAGGGGAAGTAGACGCCGTACTTGTTCTGGGTGCGTTTGCGGACGCGGAAGGCCCGGGCGTCGAGGGACTCCCCCACGGATTCCGTGATGGCCGCGGGGTCCACGGCCAGGAACAGCTGGGCGAAGTGCGGCATGACCGCACGGGCCGAGGCCCCGAGGACCGCGGTGTCCACGGGGACGTCCCGCCAGCCCAGGACCGTCAGGCCCTCCTGTGCGGCGCGCTCGGCGATGCCGGCCACCGCCTCGGCGCGCTCGGTCTCCTCCTGCGGGAGGAAGGCCGTCCCGACCGCGTACCGGCCGGCGTCGGGCAACTCGAAATCCAGCACCGCGCGGAAGAAGGCGTCCGGGATCTGCAGGAGCATCCCGGCCCCGTCCCCGGTGCCGTCATCCCCGCCGACCCCGCCGCGGTGCTCGAGGTTGCGCAACGCCACGAGGGCGTGTTCCACGATGTCGTGACCGGGCACACCGCGCAGGGTGGCGATCACCGCCAGCCCGCAGGCGTCCTTCTCCGCGTCCGGGTGGTAGAGCCCCTGCTCGGCGGGGAGGCCGGAGTACCGGTTGAAGGGGTTCTTCGGATCCTTCGCCAGTCTGTCCTGGGCGGAGTCATCCGGCAGTTGGCGGTCCGGCTGTTCGCCGTCTGGCTGCTCGTGGTCAACGCGCAATGTCATGTGAATCCTTCCGGTGCGCAGTGGGATCTGCTGCGGTGGAAGGGGACATCGTCGGCCCCGGTGGCCCTGCGACGCTCAGGCGTCTCGGGTCAGTGCAGTGGACTCGATTCTACTGAGGTAAGGGCCACTCACTCAGCGTTTGGGGCCGGATCGCCGATTTTTTTTGTTTCGTCGGCGTTAACTCTTTCGTCGTCACCGGTCAGGGCAGGCGCCTCGGGCTCATCGGCCTCCCGCTCATCGACCTCAGGCACCGGCTCGCGGCCCTCGCGCCACACAGAGTCGGCCAGAGCACGGGCCTCGGCGGATTTCGGGCGGGTGAGGCCGAGATAGACCAGGAAGCCCACGGCGATGAGGAACATCAACAGCGACGTCCAGACGTTCAGGCGCTGGGTGGTGCCGAACAGCGTGACCATCTCCGCCTCATCGATCCGGAGTGTCTCGATCCAGGTGCGTCCAGCGGTATACCAGGCCACGTAGGACCACAGCATCATGCCGCGGCGCAGGCGTAGCCTCCGGTCCAGCAGCAGGAGCAGGGCCACGCCGGCCAGGTTCCAGACGATCTCGTACAGGAAGGTGGGGTGGAAGAGCGTGCCCTCCAAGGCCCCGGCCGGGAAGTTGGGGTGGTCCGCGGCGACCTGCAGGCCCCAGGGCAGGGTGGTCGGCCCGCCGAAGAGCTCCTGGTTGAAGTAGTTGCCGAGCCGGCCGATGGCCTGGGCCAGCAACACCGCCGGCGCCACGACGTCGGCATAGGCGGCCAGCTTGAAGCCGTACCGGCGGCATCCGATCCAGGCGCCGACCGCGCCGAGCGCGACGGCACCCCAGATCCCGAGGCCACCCTCCCAGACGCGCCAGATCTTAGTCAGGTCACCCGTGCCGTCGAAGTTCGGGCCGAAGTAGGCCGTCGGAGAGGAGAACACGTGGTACAGCCTGGCCCCCACGAGGCCGAAGACGATGGCCCAGATGGAGATGTCGATGATGCTGCCCTCGGGGCCGCCGCGCGTCTTCCAGCGCTGCGAGGACAGCCAGAGGGCCACCACCATGCCCGCCACGATGCACAGGGCGTAGGCGTGGATGGTGACCGGGCCGAGGTGGAAGGCGTCCCAGCCGGGCGCGGGGATCGCCGCCGTGATCAGGGCCGAGGTATCCCAGGACGTCATGCTCATCGCACGGCACCGGTCGCCAGGGTGGCAGCCAGTTGTCCGACGGCGGCCGGGCCGCCGTCGCGCAGCGCCGCCACCAGGGCGGTGCCCACGATCGCCCCATCGGCATAGGCGCCGATCTCGCGGATGTGCTCCGGCTGGGAGATGCCCAGGCCGACGGCGACCCGTGGGGCGCCGGCGGCGTGGGCACGGGCCACGACCTGTTCGGCGGCCGTGGAGACCTCCGAGCGGGCCCCGGTGACGCCCATGACGGAGACCCCGTAGACGAAGCCGCGTGAGGATTCGGTGATGAGCTGCACGCGCTCATCCGTGGAACTCGGTGCGGTCAGGAAGATCCGGTCCAGGCCGTACCGGTCGGAGGCCTCGAACCACTCCCCGGCCTCCTCGGGCACCAGGTCCGGGGTGACGATCCCCGCGCCCCCGGCCTCGGCCAGGCGGCGGGCGAAGGTCTCCACGCCCATCCGGTCCACGATGTTCCAGTAGGTCATGACCACCACGGCGGCCCGGGTGCGCTGCGTCACAGCGCGGATGATCTCGAACACCCCGTCGATGCGGAAGCCGGCGGCCAGCACCTGGCTCGTGGCGGCCTGGATGACCGGCCCGTCCATCACGGGATCGCTGTAGGGGATGCCGATCTCGATGACGTCGGCCCCGTTGTTGCCCAGGGCCACGGCGGCCTCGATCGAGTCCTCCAGGGTGGGGAAGCCCGCCGGCAGGTAGCCGATGAAGGCGGTGCGGCCGGCGGTGCGCGCGGCCTCGATGGCCTCAGTGGTCAATGATCGGATCGGGGTGTTCCCCTCCGGGGTCTGCTCGCTCATCAGTTCTGTGCTCCTTCGGGGCGTGCCGCCACGGCGTCGACGTCTCCACCCTCGGGGGTCGGGTGATCCGGGAGCATGCCGAAGTACTTGGCCGCTGAGGCCACGTCCTTGTCCCCACGCCCGGAGAGGTTGATGATGATGACCTTCTCCTCGCCGGCGGCGGTTCCGGGCCCGACGAGGCCCTCGTCCGCCCAGCGCTTCGCCAGGCGCAGGCCTCCGGCGAGGGCATGGGCTGATTCGATGGCCGGAACGATGCCCTCGGTCCGGCAGAGACGCTGGAAGGCGTCCATGCACTCATCGTCGCCCACGGGCTCGTAGGTGGCCCGTCCCGTGTCATGCAGCCAGGCGTGCTCGGGGCCGACGGCCGGGTAGTCGAGTCCCGCCGAGATCGAGTGGGAGTCGATGGTCTGCCCGTCCTCGTCCTGCATGAGGTAGGTCCGGGCGCCGTGCAGGACACCCGTCCGGCCGAGGTTGATGGAGGCGGCGTGGCGGCCGGTCTCGATCCCCTCGCCGCCGGCCTCCAGTCCGTAGAGCTCCACCTCGGGATCGTCCAGGAAGCCGTGGAAGATGCCCATCGCGTTGGAGCCGCCACCCACGCAGGCGCAGACCGCGTCCGGGAGGCGGCCGACTTTGGCGAGGATCTGCTCGCGGGCCTCCTCGCCGATCACCGAGTGGAAGTACCGCACCATGGCCGGGAAGGGGGCCGGGCCGGTCACCGTGCCGAGCAGGTAGTGGGTGGTGTCCACGGAGGCCACCCAGTCCCGCAGGGCCTCGTTGATGGCGTCCTTGAGCGTCCGCACACCGGTGGTCACGGGGATGACGGTGGCACCGAGCATCTCCATCCGAGCCACGTTGAGCGCTTGGCGCTGGGTGTCCACCTCGCCCATATAGACGGTGCACTCCATCCCGAACAGGGCGGCCGCGGTGGCGGTGGCGACACCGTGCTGGCCGGCACCGGTCTCGGCGATCAGGCGGGTCTTGCCCATCCGCCGTGCCACCAGGGCCTGCCCGATCACGTTGTTGATCTTGTGGGAGCCGGTGTGGTTGAGGTCCTCGCGCTTGAGGAACATCCGGACGCCCGGGGAGTCCGCCGCGAACCGTGGCACCTCCGTGAGCAGGGACGGGCGGTTCACGTAGTTGGTGAACAGATCCTGCAGCTCGGCGATGAAGTCCGGATCGTCCCGGGCCTGGGTGAAGGTCCGATCCACTTCCTCGAGCGCGGCGATCAGGGATTCGGGCATCCAGCGCCCACCGTAGGGACCGAAGTACGGTCCAGGCTGGTTCTGATAGCTCCCGGTGTGCTCAATCATCGTACGGTCCAGTCTGTGGTCATCGGTTGGTCAGGACGGAGAAAGAAGTGGCGGCGGTGCGGTTCGAGCCGGTGGCACCCAGCTGCCGCTCAGCCGCGCACCGTCAGCGAGGCGGCCCGGAAATCGCGGATGGCCTGGCTCGGGTCCCCGTGCTTCACGAGGGCCTCACCCACCAGGACGGCGTCAGCACCCTCCCGGGCGTAGTCGGCCACCTGCTCGGGGCCCTGCACGCCGGACTCGGCGATCCGGACCACACCCTCCGGCAGGTTCGGGGCGAGGGTGGCGTAGTTCGCCGGATCCACATCCAGGGTCTTCAGGTTCCGGACGTTGACGCCGACGATCCGGGCCCCGACGGCCACGGCACGTTCGATCTCCTGAACCGTGTGGGCCTCGACCAGCGCGTCCATGCCCAACTCGTGGGTCAGGGCGAGGTAATCGGCCAGCTGTGCGTCATCCAGGGCGGCGACGATCAGCAGGACCAGATCGGCACCGTGGGCACGGGCCTCGTGGATCATGTACTCGTCCACCGTGAAGTCCTTGCGGAGCACGGGGATGTCCACGGCGGCCCGGACGGCATCCAGGTCCTGCAGCGAACCGCCGAAACGATGCCGCTCGGTGAGGACGGAGATGGCGGAGGCACCTCCCGCCTCGTAGGCGCGGGCCAGTTCCGCGGGTGAGGCGATGTCTGCCAGGGCGCCCTTGGACGGGCTGGAGCGCTTGACCTCGGAGATGATGCGGATCCCGCGGTCATCACCGCGTCCCCCGCTCAGGGCGGACAGGGCGTCCCGGGCCGGGGCCAGCCGCACGGAGTCGGCGGCCCGCTCGGACATGGCCTGCAGGGACACCTCGCGGCGACGCTCCTCGAGGTCGGCGCGGACCCCGACGATGATCTCGTCGAGAACGGTGGCCATCAGTGCCGGGAGGGCTTCGCGTGGCCCTGGGTGCCCTTGCCGGCCTTGCTCATGATGAACCCGGCGACGAGACCGGCCACGGCCACCACGGCACCGGCGATGATCAGGAAGAACAGGTCTGCCAGCATGCCGACGCCGGCCAGGAGCGAACCCACGAGGATCAGCAGCACCAGCGTCCATGCGGCCGGCGAGTTGCCGTGGCCGAGGGGCTCGGCGTGCGTCGGATCATTGAGCACGAGGTCGTCTTCGGCGGTGCGGTGCGAGGTGGTCATGGACCGTCCCTTTCGTTCCAATGGCATCGAGGCCCGCCGCACTTCCGGGATGCGGGAGGGCGGCGGCTGATCGGGTCTGCTCCTCATTCTGCCACGGAACCGCGGCAGGATCCCGCAGATCTCACCTAGGTCGGATCCTGTCCCCGGCTCAGCTCGTCCCAGGCATCGATCTCGTCCAGATCGGTGTCGTCCTCGCCCCCACCGGCGGATCCGGGTTCGGTTCCCGCCGCGGCAGGGCCGCCCGCCGGTGCTGTCGAGACGCCCGGTGCCGTCGGGAGTCCCACGGCCCCGGCCGCCACGGGGCTCTCGTGCCGGCGGCTCGTGGCCCAGCCCCGGCCGAGGACCAGGATGGTCAGGCCACACAGCAGCAGCAGGACGCCGCCGATCAGGGTGAGCCAGGGCCACACGGTGACCGCGTAGCTGCCGGCGTCCGCCGTGGTGCCGCTGGCCTGGGAGACCTGGGCCTGGGCGGCGGCTGCGGGATCCAGTGCGGCGTAGACGGCGGAGAGGCCTGCGGCCACGCCCGCCAGCATCAGGAGCACGGCGGCGATCCAGCGGCCGATCCGCCGTGCCATGGACAGGGCGATGCCCGCGGCCATGCCCACCAGCCCCATGGCCGGTACGACGGCGGCCGCCTGGTTCCCGGTGGTGGTCACCGAGGTGGTGGCCAGCCCGGAGACACCGGTGGACTGGATCCACGTCTGGGCTCCGGTGCCGAGGATGATGGCGCCTGCGGCGATGGCCCAGAGGACCGCGGTGCGACGTTTCAGGGTCATGGCGTCTCCACCGTGCTCTCCACTGTGGTGCCGGCTGTGCTGTCCACCGTGCGCAGCAGACCGGCGGCCAGGACCGCCCGCATCGGCGCGCTCGACTTGGTCACGGTCTCGGCCGCCTCGGTCTCCGGGTCGGAGTCGGCGACGATCCCGGCACCGGCCTGGACGTAGGCGGTGCCGTCCACGAGTGTGGCGGAGCGGATGTTGATGGCCATGTCCATGTTGCCGGCCAGATCGAAGTAGCCGACCACCCCGCCGTACGGACCGCGCTCCTGCGGTTCCCACTCATCCAGCAGCTGCAGGGCGCGGGGCTTCGGCGCCCCGGACAGGGTACCGGCGGGAAAGGCCGCCGCCAGCACGTCCAGCGGCCGCTGCCCCGGCTCCAACCGCCCCTCCACATGGGAGACCAGGTGCATGATGTGGCTGAAGCGCTCGACCTCCATGAACTGGGTGACGGACACGCTGCCCGGGACACAGACCTTGGACAGGTCGTTCCGGGACAGGTCCACCAGCATGAGGTGCTCCGCCCGCTCCTTCTCATCGTTGACGAGTAGCTTCTCGTGCAGGTGGTCGTCCTCGACCGTGGCCCCCCGTGGCTGGGAGCCGGCGATCGGATGCGTGATGACGGAGCCGTCGTTGACCGTGACCAGCGCCTCCGGCGAGGATCCGACGATCTGGTACCGGCCGCCGTCGGGCTTCTCGAAGGAGAACAGGTACATGTAGGGGCTGGGGTTCATGGCGCGCAGCACCCGGTAGATGTCCAGGCCGCTCGCGGAGGTCTGCGCGGAGAAGCGACGGGACACCACGATCTGGAAGACCTCGCCCTCCACGATCGCGTGCTGGGCCTTGGCCACGGCGTCCAGGAAGCCCTCGTGGGTCCAGGAGTCGTGCACGTGAGCCGCCACGTCCACGTCCAGCCAGTTCGGTGGGGCCACGGACACGGGGTCGTGGACGGCGCCCGGGGCGGCCGTCAGACGGGCGGCCATGGAATGCAGCCGCTGCACCGCATCCTCCCAGGCGGCGGGGGCGCCGGAGGCCAGGCCGTTGTGGTTGATCGCGTTGGCCACGAGGGTGACCGTGCCGTCCACCGTGTCATGCACGGCCAGGTCCGTGATGAGGTTCATGGCCATCTCCGGCAGGCCGAGGTCATCCGCCGGCGGGTTGGGCAGGCCCTCCCAATGGCGCACGGTCGGCCACCCGAGGAAACCGGCCATTCCGGAGACCAGGTTCGGCCGGTCCCGGCCCCCACCGCCCGGGATGTCCGAGGCCAGCAGGTCGAGGGTCTGGCGCAGCACCTCCACGGGATCGCCCTCCGTCGGCACCCCGGCCGGGGGTTCACCCTGCCAGTGGGCCGTGGAATCCCGCGTGGTCAGGGTGGCCGCGCTCCCCGCGCCGATGAACGAGTAGCGGGACCACACCCCGCCCTGGGCCGCCGACTCCATCAGGAAGGTGCCGGGTTCGTCTGCGGCGAGGCGCCGGTAGATGCCGATGGGGGTCAGCCCGTCGGCCAGGACCGTGAGGGTGACCGGGATGACCCGGTGGGTGCCGGCGAGGGCCTCGAATTCCTCGGCGGTCGGGGTGATCGTGCCTAGCTCACGCATCCGTGGGGGCCTCCTGGTGAGTCTGATGCTGGGGATTCTGGTGGGCAGGACGTCCTGCGAGGGGCAGGCCGCGGCCCACGAAGCAGGTCCGGGTGCCCGTGTGGCAGGCTGCGCCCACCTGGTCCACCTGGACGAGCAGCGCATCGCCGTCACAGTCCAGGGACACGGCCACCACCGTCTGGGTGTGCCCGGAGGTGTCGCCCTTGCGCCAGTACTCCTGACGGGACCTCGAGTAGTACGTGGCCCGGCCGCTCGTGAGGGTACGCCGCAGTGCCTCCTCGTCCATCCACCCGAGCATGAGCACCTCTCCGGTGTCATGCTGCTGGGCGATCGCGGCCACCAGACCGTCCGGGGTCTTCTTGAGCCGCTGGGCGATCGCGGGGTCGAGTGCAACTGATTGAGCGGCGGCGTTGTCCATGGTGGTCCAGTCTAGGCTCCGTGTAGCGTTGGCCTTGTTATGGGCACCCACGCCGACCGGACCTCCGGCACCACCCCTGGACGTGACTTCACGGCCGCCTCGCGAGACGCACTCGTCGAGGCGCTGCTGGCCGCCGGTCCGGGGCAGCCGACGCTCTGTGCGGGATGGAAGACGGAGCACCTGGCGGCTCACATCATGCTCCGCGAGAACTCCCCGCTCGTCGCGGGCCTGCTGCTACCCCCGCTGGCCCGCTCCCTGGATCGCAAGACCCTGTCCGTGGGCGACGCCGCGAGCGGGCCGCAGGCCTACCAGCAGCTCGTGGACCGCGTGGCGGCCGGCCCCCGGCCACCGGCCCTCCTCCGTGGCCACCCACGGGCCGCGGCGGTCGCCGACCAGGTCTCCGGGCGGCTGAAGGGCACGAAGCCGGCGCGCCGGGCCGCCCAGGCCGCGAACCTGCTCGAGTTCTTCGTCCACACCGAGGATGTCCGGCGCGCGCAGGACCGCTGGGCTCCACGGCACCTCGCCGATGACTACGCCGATGCCCTGTTCACCGAGTTCGTCCGCCGTGCCCGACTCCTGTACCGCTCCGAGACCACCGGGATCGTCCTGGCGCGCAGCACCGGTCAGCGCGTGGTCGCGCGTCCCGCGGCCCAGGACGGCCCCTCCCAGACCATCGCCGGCCCCGCCGGCGAGCTGGTCCTGCACGGCTTCGGCCGGCGGGGGCATGCCCTCGTCCTCGTGGACTAGTGCGGGTGGGTGAGGTATCGGTACCCGGCCACGGTGCTGAAACCGGCTGCCTGATACACCTGCAGCGCGCGGGTGGAGCGCTCCTCGACCTGGAGCCAGCACCCGGCCACGTCCAGGCGGACCAGATGGTTGAAGACGGCATCCAGGAGTGAGGCCGAGATCCCCCGTCCACGCACGTCCTCCCGGACCCACAGGGCGTAGATGCCCGCGAAGGCCCGCTCCGAACCCTCCGGCGTGACGAGGGACAGCTTGGCGCCGCCGCAGATGTTCCCGTCGGCATCCAGGCAGCTGTAGAACCGACTCCGTCCTCCGCTCAGCAGGCGGCGGTGCACCAGCCGGCTGGCGGGGTCATCGCCGGAGGCGGGGTCGATGTAGGCGGAGAGCCAGTCCTCGCTGAGTGATTCGCTGACCAGGATGCGCCGGTCCCACTCGGTGTCCGCGGGAAAGTCGTTGCCGTCCATCCAGAGGACCTGAGTGGGTGCCACGTCCTCGTAGCCCCGTCCCTCGAGAAGGTCACCCAGGCGCTGCTGGCCCTCGAAGAAGGCAACGGTGGCGGCATCATCAGGGACATCAGCGGCACCTGCGGCACCTCGGCCACCGTCAGCGTCACCGCCAGGATGGCCTTCAGCACCCCACCGAGCGCCCGACGCCGGCCGCCACAGTTGGAAGGTCGGGGCCAGCCAGCGCTCGGCGCTGCGACGCTCGACCTCGTCGACCGCCTCTTCCATCGCGGTCACCTCTGCGGGCATGTCCGCAGAGACCACGGAGTTGGCCCGGCGGGTGATCCCGGAGGAGAAGCGCACGGTCCAACCGCCGACGTCCTGGGACTCGACGGCGGGCCAGCCCAGGACGGTCAGGTGCTGTAGCTCGGTTGCGGAGATCCCGGTGGACTCAACGAACGGAATGGCCGGCCTCCCGGATCGCGCTTTTGACCCGGGCGATCATGTCCACGGGTCCGAAGTGGAAGATGGAGGCGGCCAGCACGGCATCCGCCCCGGCCTCGATGGCGGGAGGGAAGTGCTCCGGTGCCCCGGCGCCACCCGAGGCGATCAGGGGAACGCCGGTCACCGCGCGCACGGCGCGGATCATCTCCAGGTCGAAGCCCTCTCTCGTGCCGTCCGCGTCGATGGAGTTCAGCAGGATCTCCCCCACGCCACGCTCAGAGGCCTCCCGGCACCACTGGACGGCGTCGATACCGGTCCCCTGCCGTCCGCCGTGGGTGGTGACCTCGAAGCCGGACGCCACCTGCGGGTCATCCGTCCTGCGGGCATCCAGCGAGAGGGTCAGGACCTGGGAGCCGAACCGTTGGGTGATCTCGTTGATGACCTCGGGTCGGGCCACTGCGGCGGTGTTGATGGAGGCCTTGTCAGCCCCCGAGGCCAGCAACCTGGCCACGTCCTCCACCGTCCGCACGCCGCCGCCGACGGTCAGGGGGATGAAGACCTCCTCGGCGGTCTTCGAGACCACGTCATAGGTGGTGGCGCGGTCTGCGGTGGATGCCGTGACATCGAGGAAGGTGAGCTCGTCGGCTCCCGCCTCGTTGTAGCGCCGGGCCAGCTCCACCGGATCACCGGCATCCCGCAGGTCCTCGAAGTTGACGCCCTTGACAACCCTTCCGGCGTCGACGTCGAGACAGGGGATCACGCGGATGGCAACTGTCATGGACTCAGCTTTCTCAGCAGTGGTTTTCAGGGATCTCCCTTTCGGTGCTGGACGGCGGCCGGCGGCTCAGAGGCGGATGGCGTGGATCGCGGACACCAGGATGGCGCGCGCTCCGAGGTCATAGAGCTCGTCCATCACCTTGTTGGTGTCCTCCTGTTTGACCATGGAGCGGACCGCCACCCAGTTCTCATCCTGCAACGGGGAGATGGTGGGCGATTCCAGTCCCGGCGTCGCCGCCGTGGCTGCCTGCAGGTGGATGCGGCTGACGTCGTAGTCGATCATGACGTACCGGCGGGCCACCAGGACTCCCTGCAGGCGCCGCAGGAGGACGTCGAGTCCTTCCGGACGGCGTCCCGTCTGGCCGATGATGATGGCCTCGGAGTGCATGATGGGCTCTCCGAAGGTCTCCATGCCGGCCGCCTTGAGGGTGCTGCCCGTCTCCACGACGTCTGCGATCGCATCCGCCACGCCGAGGTTCACGGATGATTCCACGGCACCGTCCAGGTGCACGATCATCTCCGGCTTCACGGCCTGGGTCGCGAGGTAACCCTCGAGCAGGCCGTCATAACTGGTGGCGATCCGCTTGCCCTCGAGGTCCTGCAGGGAGGAGAAGCGGCCGACCGGGGCGGCGAAACGGAACGTGGACTTACCGAACCCGAGCGCCATGATCTCCTCGGCGGAGCCACCCACCTGGGCGTCCTGGAACAGGTCACGTCCGGTCAGTCCGATGTCCAGGGTGCCCTGGCCCACGTACACGGCGATGTCCCGGGGCCGCAGGTAGAAGAACTCCACATGGTTCTCGGGGTCCATCATGACCAGTTCCTTGGTGTCCCTCCGCTGGAGGTATCCCGCTTCCTGGAGCATGTCTCGGGCGGCCTCGGAGAGGGCCCCCTTGTTGGGAACGGCTATGCGCAGCATGGGTGCTGGTTCTCCTGTTGTGCTCGGTGGCTTCTGGTGGACGTCTCGGTGGCTTCTGGTGGACGGCTGGCGGACAGCGGCTCAGAGATGCCGGTAGACATCCTGCAGGGTCAGGCCTTTGGCGATCATCATGACCTGCAGGTGGTAGAGCAGTTGGGAGATCTCCTCGGCCGCCTCCTCCTTGGTCTCGTACTCGGCGGCCATCCACACCTCGGCGGCCTCCTCCACGACCTTCTTGCCGATCCCATGGATCCCGGAGTCGAGTTCGGCCACGGTCCCAGAGCCCTCCGGCCTGGTCAGGGCCTTCCGGCTCAGCTCGTCGAAGAGTTCATCGAAGGTTTTCACTCTCCAAGGGTAGCCATCCCAGCGCCGTGCCCCTGACCGGTGGCTCAGTATGTGACGAGACAGGTGACGAGACAGGTGACGAGATGTCAGATCACCGGAGGACCAGCTCCGTCAGGACCGCCGCCTGGAAGGCCTCATAGCCTTTGTCCTCGCTGGAGCCCTCCAGTCCGGCGCGGTCCAACGCCTGTTCCTCGGTGTCACAGGTGAGTACACCGAAACCCACCGGGGTGCCGGTGCGCACGGACACGTCGACGAGTCCCTGCGTCGCACCGGAACAGACGTACTCGAAGTGCGGCGTGCCGCCGCGGATGACCACCCCCAGAGCCACCACGGCGTCGAACCGCGGGGCCAGGCGAGCCGCGGCGACGGGCAGTTCGAACGCCCCGGGGACACGGATCTCGGTGATCACGATCCCGGCCTCCGCGGCCGCCCGGCGGGCACCGTCCAGCAAACCGTCCATGACCCGCTCGTGCCACTGGGCCGCCACCACGGCGACGCGCAGGCTCGCCGGACCGGCCGACGTCGGGCCCTGCTGTGTCTGTCCGGCCGGTGGTGTCTGTCCGGCCTGCTGCAACTGGGCGCCAAGCCCTCGGGGTGCTCCGTGTCCGCTCATGGGGTGTCTCCTGATTTGGTGGGTCGTGCAGTGGGTGGCGTGGTGGGACGTGGGGTGATGCTGGTGTGCTCGGGGACGAGGTCTCCCGCCAACCGGTGTGCCATGCGGTCCCGCTTGGTGGTCAGGTAGCGGCGGTTGTGCTCGGTGACGGGCGCCGGGCTCGGCACGATCTCGGTCACCACGATCCCCGAGCGCTCCAGCTGATCGGCCTTGTCCGGGTTGTTGGTCACCAGCCGGATCCGGTCCAGGCCCAGCCGGTGCAGGATCATGGCGGCCGAACGGTAGCTGCGTCCATCCGCCGGCAGCCCCAAGTGCTCGTTGGCGGACACCGTGTCCATCCCCGAGTCCTGGAGGGCGTAGGCCAGGATCTTGTTGGCCAGCCCGATCCCCCGGCCCTCATGGCCGCGCAGGTAGATCACGGTGCCCCCCTCGGCCATGGCCTGGTGCAGGGCGTGGTCCAGCTGGGCCCCGCAGTCGCATCGTTCGGATCCGAAGACGTCCCCCGTCAGGCATTCGGAGTGCAGCCGGACCAGCGGGTCCGCTGATACCGCGGTGTTCGCAGACGTCCCCCGGTCCGCCGGGGCCTGGAGCACCACGTGCTCCGCACCCGTCTCCGGATCGGGGTGGACCGATACGCGGAAGGTTCCGTAACGGGTCGGCAGGCTGACGGTCGGGGTGCTGGTGTCCGGTGGAGTGACCGGCTCGACCACCTCCGCCGGCCCGAGGTAGGCCACCAGATCCTCGATCGAGATCAGGGGCATGCCGTGCCGATCGGCGAAATCGCGCAACGCCGGCAGGCGCATCATGGTCCCGTCATCGTGGACGAGTTCCGCGATGGCCCCGACGGGGGCCCGGCCGGCCAGCCGGCTGAGGTCCACGGCAGCCTCCGTATGGCCCCGCCGTTCGGCCACGCCGCCGGGCGCCGCCACGAGGGGGAACACATGACCCGGTCGGCTGATCAGGCCGGCGGTGGCGGAGGGGTCGGCCAGGACCTTGAGGGTCGTGGCCCGGTCCGCTGCGGAGATCCCCGTGGTGGTCCCGGCGATGGCATCGCACGAGACGGTGTACGCGGTCCCTTTGGGGTCCTCGTTGCGTGCCGTCATGGGTGGCAGCTCTAGCCGGGCGGCGGTCTCCGCGGGCATCGGCGCGCACAGCACCCCCGAGGTGTAGCGCACGGTCAGGGCCACGGTCTCCGGGGTGGCGGCATCCGCCGCGAAGACGATGTCCCCCTCGTTCTCGCGGTCCTCGTCATCCACCACGACGACGGCCCGGCCCGCTGCGATGGCGGCCACGGCCTCCTCGATGGGGTCCAGCATGATCCGTTCCGATCCTGGGTGAACTGTCCTGGCCGCGGTCATCGTGACCCCTCTCCGAGCTGGCTGTCGGCTTCCTGGCTACTGGCTTCCCGTCTGCTGGCTTCCCGTCTGCTGGCTTCCCGTCTACTCGCAACATGGTTGCCGGATGCCTCCGCCGCACGGTCATAGTCCGTCAGCCGGGCCGCGTACTTGGCCACCACATCCACCTCGAGGTTGACGCGGTCCCCGACGGTGCGGGCGCCCAAGGTGGTCTGGGCCAGCGTGGCGGGGATGACGCCGATCTCGAACCAATCGCCGGCGTCAGCACCGTCGTCCGCGCCCCCGCGCGCACCACCGTCACCGCCTCCGGTACCGGGTATGTTCACGGCGGTGACCGTCAGGGAGACGCCGTCCACGGCGATGGAACCCTTCTCCGCCACATAGCGGCCGAGGCCGGTGGGCAGAGCCACCCGGATTGACCGCCACGACCCGTGGACCTCGATCTTGGCGATGGTCCCGGTGCCGTCGACGTGGCCCTGCACGATGTGCCCGTCGAAGCGGCCCGCCGCCGGCATGCACCGCTCCAGGTTGACCCGGTCCCCGGCGACCAGGTCTCCGACGGAGGTGCGGCGCAGTGATTCGCCGATGACGTCCACCACCACGCTCCCCGCCGGGGCGGCGATGCCGGTACTGTCCGGCGCCGTGGCGGTGGACGTGGCGGTGAGGCAGGTGCCGTTGACGGCGATCGACCCTCCCAGGGGCAGGTCGGCGACCGATTCCGGGGCATGGATGGTCAACCGGGCGGAGTCCCGCTCGGGTTGGTGCTCCAGCGCCGTGACGGTGCCGAGCTCCGTGATGATTCCGGTGAACATGGTGTTTCCTTCGAGAAGTCCGTGAGCTAGAGGTTCCAGTGGGGTACAGGTTTCAGGGCGACGCGGGTTCACTGCGTCGCGTAGTGCAGCAGGACATCATCACCTCGACGGCTGAGTCCGCCGTTCTCGGCGGGGTCCAGCCGCAGGCGCAGGGCCTGGGTGAGCGTGGTGAGATGCGGCAGGTCGAGGCCGGTGGGCCCACCGCCGAGGACCAGGGGTGCCTGGTAGACGAAGATCTCGTCGACGAGTCCGGCCCCCAACCAGGCGGCGAGCACGGTGGGCCCACCCTCGATGAGGAGGTGAGACGGGGTGTCACCGCCGTTCGGCCAGGCGATGCCGGCCTCGCGGCGGTGATCCAGTCGGAGGTGATCGAGCACGGCGTGGGGCTCGTGATTCGGAACGTGGATCCAGGGCCGGGGAGCCCCGCCCGGACCGCCGCGCAGTGCCGCGCCCTCAGGGACACCTCGACGTCCCTGGACCACCGGGACCGGCTGGTCGGTGAGGTCGTGGCCACCGGCGTCCCGGGCCGTGAGCCGAGGATCGTCCGCCACCACCGTCCCGGTGCCGACGATGATCGCGTCCACCCGGGAGCGGACGGCGTGGGCATGGCGGCGGGACTCCGGTCCCGTGATCCACTGGCTGGTCCCGTCAGCGGCGGCCACGCGGCCGTCCAGGGACTGGGCCAGATGAGCCGTCACGAAGGGGCGCCCGGCGTCCCGGGCCACCAGCCATCGGTGGTTCAGGTCGTCTGCACCCGACACTGCGGTGACGGCCGGGTCGATCTGTTCCACGTCGAGGCCGGACCGGCGTAACCGGGCCGACCCGCCGCCGTGGTGCCCCGTGGGGTCCGCCACCGCATACCGGACCCGTCGGATGCCGGAGGCCAGGATGGCCTCCGTGCAGGGGCCCGTGGAGCCGGTGTGGTCGCAGGGTTCGAGCGTGACCCACAGGGTGACATCAGCGGGCGGGATCCTCGATGCCGCGGATGTCACGGCGAACTGCTCCAGGGCGGCCACCTCGGCATGGGCCGTGCCCCGCCCCCGGTGGAACCCCGAGGCCACCACCATCCCGTCCGCCGCGGTCACCACGGCACCCACCAGGGGATTGGCACCCCGGTGGCCGCGCCTGGCCTCCCGCACGCCGAGGGACAACGCCTCGGCCGGCGCCCTGACGGCGCTACCGGACGCTGTCATGGACCCGTACCCTCGGATCGGGCATGACCGTCTCCACCTCGGGCTTCTCGTGGGCCTTGGCGCGGACCCAGACGAAGAACCCCACCAGGGTGAAGACCCCGTAGAACATGTACATGAACGCGCTGGCGTAATAGCCGGCGTCGAACAGCAGCGGCACCCCGACTACGTCCACCGCCACCCACACCAGCCAGAACTCGACCCATCCGCGGGCCATGCCATAGGTCGCCACGAGGGAACCCACGAAAGTCCAGGCGTCCGCCCAGACCGGCTCATAGGACCCGAGGGCGGCGAACAGCGGGGTGAGGGCCACGGTGCCGATCACCATGGTCGCCACGATCCCGATCCGGGCCGGCAGTCCCGCCCACTGCGGAGCGATCGCGGTGTCGTCTCCGCCACCGTCCTCCCGGCCGGTCTGGCGTTCGGCCTTGGCCCGACGCCACTGCACCCAGCCGTACACCGAGACGGCGATGAACATGACCTGGCGGCCGGCCTGGCCCAGCAGGGTCGCGGTGTCCGCCCCGCCGAACAGGCTGGACAGGAACACCGTGAGCAGGATGAGATTGCCGATGATGCCGACCGGCCAGGCCCAGACCTTGCGGCGCATGCCGCCCAGGGCCGAGGCCAGACCAAAGATATTGCCGAACACCTCACGCATCAACAGGCCGCCTCCGGCGACCGGGATGTACCAGTTGAAGATGTCGACGAGCCACCGCATGGAATCCATGAATCCTCCTTCGGAACGCGGCGGCTCCGGGGGTTCATGCTGCTTCAATCGTCCCGTGGTCCGATCCCGGGTACGCCTGTGGGCCTACCTCAAGACCGCACCGACCGGAACGGCGGTGCTGCACGTGCTTCTCCCATCCAGACTTTAACTGTCGGTACCGGAATTCCACCGGTTCAACCGCTGGTCGGGGGCCACGGGTGTGGGCCGACGCGCGGGTCGCGGACTATGACCGCCGGTTCGGATTTACACCGACCCCGGAGCACGATGAACCTGATTCTGCCACAAAGACAGCACATTGCGCCCTCAGCGCAGTGGCGTACGACGCAATTCGTCAATTGCGGCCGCCGGGTCGTCCGCGCCGTACACCGCCGAGCCGGCCACGAACACGTCCGCTCCGGCCTCGGCGGCGCGCAGGATCGTCTCCCGCGTGACCCCACCGTCCACCTGCAGCGCCACCGGCACCCCGGTGCCGTCCAAGGCCTCACGGGCCCGCCGGATCTTGGGCAGGACGACGTCCAGGAACGGTTGTCCCCCGAAGCCGGGCTCCACGGTCATGAGTAGCAGCAGGTCCAACTCCTCGAGCATGTCCAGATAGGGCTCGACGGCGGTCGCCGGCTTCAGCGCCATCCCCGCCTTCGCGCCGTGGGCCCGCAGTTCCCGGGCGAGCCGGATGGGTGCGGCGGCGGCCTCCGCGTGGAAGGTCACGGACTCCGCCCCGGCCTCGGCGTACTGAGGCGCCCAGCGGTCGGCGTCCTCGATCATGAGGTGGATGTCCAGCGGCAGGTCCGTGGCCCGGCGGATGGCCTGGACCACGGGAAGTCCCAGGGTGAGGTTGGGGACGAAGTGGTTGTCCATGACGTCCACGTGCACGGCGTCCGCGTTCTGGATGCGTGTCAGTTCCTCGGCCAGGCGGGAGAAATCGGCCGAGAGGATGGACGGGTGGATGTGGATGCCGTGGGGGCGGGACCCCTTCTCGGGGGTGGTCACGGGTGTGGTCATGGGAACCGTCCTCAGGGAGTCGTCTTGCGCAGCAGGGCCATGAACATCGCGTCCGTGGAATGCAGGTGGGGCCAGAGCTGGCTGGTGTTGCCGGCACCGAAGCCGGTGTATCCGGATCCGCCGGCCGCGTCCTGCAGGGTGGGCGCGACCTCGGTGAGGAACGAGGTGGTGTCCAGCAGTTCCAATCCGGGGTGGCGTTTGAGCGCGTCCTGGACCTGGAAGACCGTCTCCGCCGGGTGGGGCGAACAGGTCACGTAGCCGAGGACTCCCCCGGGTTTCAGGGCGCCCACGGCGGCGTCGATCAGCTGTCGCTGCAGCTCCGTCAGGGGGCCGAGGTCGGAGGGCTGGCGGCGCCACCGCGACTCAGGCCGGCGGCGCAGGGCACCCAGACCCGTGCACGGGGCATCCACGAGGACGCGGTCGAAGGCCCCCTCGTGGTCAGGGTCCAGCTCGCGTCCATCGCCGCACCGCACGGTCCAGGTGGGTTCGGGGGTATCAGCCACGGGTTTGCGGGGCACCGCCTCCAGGGCCCGTTCCACCAGTCGGGCCCGGTGCTCGGCGGGCTCGTTGGCCAGCAGACTCGCACCGCGCTGGCGGGCCAGAGCGGCCAGCAGCGCGGCCTTGCCGCCGGGCCCGGCGCAGAGGTCGAGCCATCGTTCGGGTACCTCGCCGGAATCACCTGCCGGCACGGCGCCCCCGCCCAGGGGGACCTGGGCCAGGGCATGGGCCGTGAGTTGGGAGCCGACGTCCTGCACGCGGACGGTGCCCTCTTTCACGCCGGGCAACCGGCCGGCGTCGCCCCCCTGGTACAGGGCTGAACCGGGCGCCAACGGCCCGGGTTCCGCCCCGGCCTCGAGTACGGGGCCCAGCTCCCCCAGTCCGGGCAAGGCGACGAGGTTGACCACCGGGGCGGCGTTGTCGGCCTCCAGCAGTGCCACGAGTTCTGACGCGAGGCGCTCCGCAGGACGCCCGTGGTTGGCCAGCGACTGACGCAGGGCCCGGATGATCCACACCGGGTGTGAGTGGCGGATGGACAGCACCTCATCCGAGGGGGCGCCAGACCCGGGCGGCAGCGGCGCCAGCTCATCCAGCCAGGCGTCCCGGTCCCGTGCCGTGACCTTGCGCAGCACGGCATTGACGAATCCGGACGGCCCCGCGCCGATCTGCTCCCGGACCAGGGCCACCGTGGAGTCGAGGGCGGCATGGGCGGGCACGCGCAGGCTGAGCAGTTGGTGGGTCCCGAGGCGGAGCGCGTCCAGGACGGGACGGTCCAACTGGGACAGGGGCCGGTCCACGCACCTGGCCAGGACGGCGTCGTAGAGGCCCTGCCCCCGCAGGGCGCCGTAGGCCAGCTCGGTGGCGAAGCCGGCGTCGCGCTGATCGAGGCGGTGTGCCGCGATCCGGCCGGGCAGGACGAGGTTCGCGTAGGCGTCATCCCGGCTGACCGCCGTCAGGGTCTCAAAGGCGGCCAGCCGGGCCGGATCGGCCTGGCGCTTGCGCTTCGACGGTGCGGAGGCCGAGAACTGCCGGGGCCCACCGGAGGTGCCGCGGTTGCGGCTGCGGCCTTGCTCGTCGCGACGGTCCTGTCCCCGTCCCGACTGTCCCTGGCTCTGCTTTCCCTGACTCTGCTGTCCCCGTCCCGACTGTCCACGGCCCGAGGACTTCCTCGCTCCGGAGCCTCCCTGACCGCCCGGGCCGCCCTGGTTGCTACTGCCGCCCCTGTTGCCCTCTGCGTTCATGACGTCTCCTCTTCTGCTGCCTGTGCCACCTGGAAGCGGGCCCCTGCGGGCAGGCCCCGGGCCCAGTCGGCGGCGATCATGGGCTTCTTGCCGGCGGGCTGGACCTGGATCAGCCGGACCGCCGTGTCGGAACACTGCAGGTGGACGCTCTGGCGCCCCCGGACCAGATCCCCGATGGCGACCCCGTCGTCTGCCACCGTTTCCGCCGTTTCCACCGTTGCCACCTCGGGCAACTCCTCGGCGACGGCCCCGACGAGTTTGACGCGCACCGGCGTCGCCGGGGCGGACGGGTCGGCCGGGTCGGCCGCCGGGAGGTCCAGCCACGCCCAGGCTCCGGGTTCCGGGGTGGTCCCGTTGATGCGGGCGGCCACCTCGGCAGCCGGGCGCGCGGGGTCGATGAACCCGTCTGACTGATCGAGCTTCGGCGCGAACGTCGGTTCCCCGCGCTGGGGCTCTGCGGTGGCCTCGCCGGACAGGAGGTCCGCGAGTGTGCGGGCCAGCAGGTCAGCGCCTGAGATGGCCAGGTCTGCCAGCACCTCACCCGAGGTCTCGCCGGGCGCCAGGTCCCGGACGATCCGCGAGTACACCGGGCCGGTGTCCAGACCTTCCTCGAGCTGGAAGACGCACGCCCCGGTCTGCTCCTCCTGCTGGATCACGGCGTGTTGCACGGGCGCCGCCCCGCGGTAGGCGGGCAGCAACGAGAAGTGGAGGTTCACCCACCCCCGGCGGGGCAGCCCGAGGCCGGCGGCAGGGACGAGGGCGCCGTAGGCGACCACGGCGGCCGCGTCCAGGTCCAGCGCGGCGATCCGTTCGAGGGCCTCCCGGCCGGCATCACCGGTCAGGCGGGAGGCGTAGAGCACGGGCAATCCCAGTTCGGCGGCGCGGCGGGCCACCGGCGACGGCGTCAGGACCTTCTTGCGACCGACCGGGGCATCCGGACGTGTCAGGACGGCCGCAACGGTGAAGCCTGCCTCCACGAGGGCCTCCAGGGACGGCACGGCGGTGGAGGGGGTGCCGGCGAAGAGGATGCGGAAGTCCGCCGGGGAGCCGGTCGTGCCGGTCGGGGCGGGCGCGGCGCTCACCGGAATCCCCCGAAGCTGGAGCTGATGGTGGCGGCGCGGTCGGCGCGGGTGGAGGTGGAGATGCGCCCGTAGCCGGGGTCGCGCAGCCGGCGCCGGGAGTCCTTGCGGGCCTCCCCGGTGAGTCGGTCGACGAACAGCATGCCCTCCAGATGATCCACCTCGTGCTGGAAGCACCGGGCGGTGAGGCCCGTGCCGTGGTATTCGACCGGCTGTCCGTCCTGGTCGAGGCCGGTGACGGTGGCCTCCACGAAGCGTTCGGGGTTGTAGTGCAGCCCCGGCACGGACAGGCAGCCCTCCCCCGGCTCGGTGACCACGTCTCCGCCCGTCTGCAGGACCGGGTTGATCACGTGTCCGCGCTGGTCCTCCACATCGAAGGTGAAGATCCTCAACCCCACGCCGACCTGGGGCGCGGCGAGGCCGACACCGCCGACGTCGTCCATGGTCTCGAACATGTCCTGCACCAGCCGGTGCAGGTCACGTCCTGAACCCACCACCGGATCGGTGACGGTGCGCAGCACGGGATCGGGGACGGTGCGAATGGGCAGGACGGTCACGCGCCCACCTTAGCCGTGGTGGCCGCGGCCCCGTCCCCACCGCTGACGTCCGTGGCGGGCGGCGGGCCCAGTGGGCGCAGGGCGGGGCCGGCCCCTTCCGCGGCCTGCGAGTATCCCCAGACCTGCCGCAACGCCCAGAACTTGCGCCAGTGGTCCGGCAGCACCTGTGGATTGGCCTGGTGGGCCACCACCTCGGTCTGTCCGACGGCCACGCCCAGTAGCACGGGGGCGTCCCCGTACTGCCAGGGCTCCCAGGTCCCCGCCGCAGGGTCCACGAGCGACTCCTCGGCCTTGAGTCCTGCGACGAGCTGCATCACGACCTTGGCGTCGAGGGGCTTGACCCTGCCGTCGCGGCCGGTGCCCTTGGTCTTGTAGTCGACGATGCAGATCCGCCCGCCGATGGAGGCCACGAGGTCCAGGGTCCCGGCGTAACCGACGGTGTGGTTCCACACCGTCAGCTCCGTGGCCAGGGGCCGGACGTCGAAGAGATCCCACCACTCGTCGAAGCGATCCGCGTAGGCCGCCTCACCGTGCTCCGCGAGCACCTCACGCATCGGTGCCATCTCGTGTGGGCGTCCCAGGGCGCGCAGGCCCACCTGTTCGGCGTAGTTGTGGACGCGATCCCCGCGGGCCGCCGCCTCATCCCGGAAGCGCTCGGCCGCATTGGAGGCCTGCTTCGCCACCGTCTTGAGCTGGGGACGGGAGCCGACCGCCTGGGGCAGACGTGGATCCTCGATCACGGCGGTGGCGGCCATGTGTCCCACCCAGCCGCTGAGATCGGTGTTCTGCTGGGCGATCACCGTGGTGATGGACGGAACCTCGGGGACGCCGGTCAGGTTCCGCGCGTACATGCGTCCATAGTCGGTCTGGTGGGCGAGCTGGGGTTGCGTCATGGTCATCCATTCTTCCATCGCTTGCGGACGCGATAAGCCTGAGGCGATGACAGCGCGCACCGCGCCCGGCACCGCACCGACCGCCGATTGGACGATCCAGCGTCACGTGCACTAGAGTCATCTCTCGTTGGAAATCACGGTGACTGGTCCTTCCGGTCACCGGTTTTCTGTGCGGATGTAGCTCAGCTGGCTAGAGCGCCACCTTGCCAAGGTGGAGGTCGCGAGTTCGAATCTCGTCATCCGCTCGCAAGTCTCCAATCCCTGGTGGGGTGGCCGAGAGGCGAGGCAACGGCCTGCAAAGCCGTGTACGCGGGTTCGAATCCCGTCCCCACCTCGCATCGGTTTTCGTCCGTTAGGATGGGGACCTGCATCTCAGCGGTTCCGGTTCGCCGGGGCTGATGGGCGCGATTAGCGCAGCGGTAGCGCGCTTCCCTGACACGGAAGAGGTCACTGGTTCGATCCCAGTATCGCGCACGGACAGGATCCCGATTCCGGGATAGCCTGATCCTGCGGATGTAGCTCAGCTGGCTAGAGCGCCACCTTGCCAAGGTGGAGGTCGCGAGTTCGAATCTCGTCATCCGCTCCGAACAACACTCTGGCCGCTCCCGATCGGGAGCGGCCAGAGTTGTCTCAACGTTGTCTCAACCCCGCTCAGTGGATCAGAGAAGCCGACCACGCATCCACGGAGGGGGTGTCGAGGATCGCGGAGCTTGGAGTACGGGCTACAGCCCCGTCTCCCCCATCTGACCCTCACGGACCAGCGCGGTCATGCGTGAGACGGTGCGGAAGTACTTCTTCAGGTAGCCACCGCTCATCATCTCCTCGGTGAAGAGCTGATCGAACGGCACCCCGGAGGCGATCACCGGCACGTCCTTGTCATACAGCCGGTCGGCCAGGACCACGAAGCGCAGGGCCATGGCCTGCTCGGAGATGGTCTGCACGTTGTGCAGCACCATCACGTCCAGGTCCTCCACCAGCTTGCGGTAGCGGCTCGGGTGGACGCGGGAGAGGTTCGCGGTCAGGTCGGCGAACTCGTCCTCGGAGACGACGCCGGCCCCCGGGAAACGCTCGGCCCGTACGGCTTCCAGCTGGCTGTCCTCCAGCGGGGCGGGCGCCTCGGTGAGACCGCGATGGCGGTAGTCCTCGCCGTCCACCCGGACCACGTCGAACTGCTCGGCCAGGACCTGGATCTCCCGCTTGAAGTCCTGGGCCGCGAAGCGACCGTCACCCAGCGAGCCCGGCAGGGTGTTGGACGTGGCCACGAGCTTCACGCCGGCGTCGGCGAGCTCTCGCATCAGCCGGGACATCAGCACGGTGTCGCCCGGATCGTCCAGCTCGAACTCGTCGATGCAGACCAGGGTGTACTCCTTGAGCACGTCCACCGTCTTGCGGAAGGACAACGCGCCCACCAGGTTGGTGTACTCCACGAAGGTTCCGAAGGCCTTGGGGCCCGGGGCCGCATGCCAGGTCGAGGCGAGCAGGTGGGTCTTGCCCACGCCGAAGCCGCCGTCTAGGTAGACGCCGGTGGCCGACGTCGTGCCCTTGCCGTTCTTCCCGGACTTGCCAGACTTGCCGCCCTTCAGGAAGCCGAGCAGTCCCCCGCCGGAGCCGTTGGCGGTACCGCCGCCGGCCCCGCCGCGGCGGCCCTTGATGGAGGCGGCGAAGTCCCGCAGGCGGTTCACGGCATCTGCCTGCGAGGGATGGGCCGGGTCCGGGATGTAGGTGTCGAAGGACACCTCCCCGAAGCGGTAGGAGGGGTGGAAGCCGGCGAGCAGGTCTTCTGCGGACACCTGCGGGGTGCGGTCGGCGAGGTGGACGATCTCGGCCACGGGCGGCTCCATCCTGGACGGGTGACGGGTCATGGGTTGGTCACGGTACGCATGGGTACCGGCGGCTTCTTACAGGCCGTTTGTAACTGGCGGTTGCTACTGGCGGTTGCTACTGACGGCAACGACCTCGGTAACTCTACCGCCGCTCGCCGCCAGTCAATGAAGGGTCACCTCACTAAATAGCTCCCGCCCCCGTGGCGTAATGTACGGATCATGACTGCGGATTCCACCACCTCCCCCGGCACCTCTCCCGACGCAACAGATTTCTCCTCCTACGCCCATCCGGAGAAGCTCGTCTCCACCCAGTGGGTGGCCGAGCACGCCCAGGGCGGCGACCACGGCAACATCGTGGTCCTGGAGTCCAATGAGGACACCCTGCTGTACTCCACCGGACACATCCCGGGCGCGCTGAAGATCGATTGGCACACGGAGCTCAACGATCCCGTCACCCGCGACTTCGTGGGCCCGGAGGAGTTCGCCCGCGTCCTGGGTTCCAAAGGCATCGGCCGGGACACCACGGTGGTCTTCTACGGCGACAAGTCCAACTGGTGGGCCTCCTACGCCCTGTGGGTCTTCACCCTCTACGGGCACCCGGACACCCGCCTCATGGACGGCGGCCGCGACAAGTGGATCGCCGAAGGCCGTGAGACCACCCGTCAGGTCCGCGAGGTCGTCGCCGTGGACTACCCCGTCACCGAGCGTGATGACGCCACCGAGCGGGCGTCCCGTGAGGACGTGCTGAACCATTTCGGCAAGCCCCTCGTGGATGTCCGCTCCCCGCTGGAGTACACCGGCGAGACCACCCACATGGACGGCTACCCGCAGGAGGGCACCCTGCGCGGCGGCCACATCCCGTCCGCCGCCTCGGTGCCGTGGGCCCGGGCCGCGAACGAGGACGGGACGTTCAAGTCGCGTGAGGAATTGGAACAGATCTACAAGGTGGAGGCCGGCGTCGGGGAGTCCGATGACGTGGTGGCCTACTGCCGCATCGGGGAGCGCTCCTCCCACACCTGGTTCGTGCTGCGTCACCTGCTCGGCTACGAGAAGGTCCGCAACTATGACGGCTCCTGGACCGAGTGGGGCAACTCCGTGCGCCTGCCGATCGCCGTGGGCACCGAGCCGGGAGAGGTCCCCACCCGATGAGCGACAACCAGATCCCGGCGAAGCTGCAGGAGATCATCGACGACTTCCAGGCCGTGCCGGATGACGAGAAGCTGGAGCTGCTGCTCGAGTTCTCCGACGAGCTGCCGGCCCTGCCCGCGCGCTATGACGGTCATCTGGATCAGATGGAACAGGTGGTGGAGTGCCAGACCCCGTTGTTCCTGGCCCTCGAGTTGGAGCCGGCGCCAGAGGCTCCGGCCGGGGCAGCAGAGACAGCAGGAACAGCAGGGCCCGACGCCGGCCCCTCGCCCGATCCTCTCGTCCGCCTGTTCGTCTCCGCCCCACCCGAGGCCCCGACGACCCGCGGCTTCGCCTCGGTGTTGTCCCAAGGGCTCGATGGACTCCCCGCCTCCGAGGTCCTGGCGGTCCCCGAGGACCTGTCCAGGCTGCTGGGACTGCAGAAGTCGCTGACCCCGCTGCGCCTGCGCGGCATGTCGGCGCTGCTGGGTCGCATCAAGCGCAACATCTCCCTGCAACTGGCCGCCTGAGACCGCTGGTCGTTCGAGACGTCCCACCATGGCCCGCAGACCGACCACCCGAGCGACCGTCCCGCTCACCACCCGACCGACCGCCCGAGCCACCACAGGGACGCCGGCCCTCACCGCCCTACGCCGGGCCGGCGTCGCCTTCGAGGTGCGGGAGTTCGAGGTGCAGGAGTCCGCGCCGGAGGCGGCTGCGGGAGCGAGGCCCGGTGTGGGTCCCCGTGCCGGCTACGGTCTCCAGGCCGCTGCGGCGCTCGGGGAGGATCCCGGGCGCGTGTTCAAGACGCTGATGGTGCAGCTGCCGGACGGCTCCCTGGCGGCGGGGGTGGTCCCCGTCGCGGGCAGCCTCGACCTCAAGTCCCTGGCCGCGGCACTGGGCGTGAAGAAGGTCGCGATGGCGGATCCGGCGCTGGCGGAGAGGCGCACCGGCTATGTGGTCGGTGGGATCTCGCCGCTGGGCCAGCGGCAGCGCCCCCCCGTGGTGGTGGACTCCTCCGCCCTGGCCCTCCCGGACCTCCTGGTCTCCGGGGGACGACGCGGGCTGGACCTCCGGCTGAGCGCCACGGACCTGGTCCGGGTCCTCGATGCCGTGGTCGCGGACATCGCGACGTCCTGACCCGGCATCTGACATCCAGCTGACGCCCGGGATCTGACGCCCAGGATCTGACACCCGGGAACCGACACCAGAATGCGCCCGGCCGATCCCTCGGACGATCCGTCGGCCAATCCGTCGGCCGATCCCCCCATCGGTCCTTCAGTCGAGCGCGGAGGCGCCCCCCGTGGTGGCGGTCAGCGCCTCAGCCACCGCATTCTCCGTGGCCAGCAGGGCCTCCGCCATGGATTGCCGGGTGGCGGCGCTGCCTGCGGGGGTCAGCGCGGCGGCACGGACCTTGGCCTTGTCCACGTCGGGGAAGAGCCGGTGCAACAGCCTCGTGGTGCGCAACAGGGAGATGAGCGGCCAGGTGAGGTCGTCGGCCGGGAGTCCCTCCATCAGCACGGCTCGGATCCGTTCCCGCAGCTCCTGTTCGACGTGGTGGTCCCGTTCCACATAGCGGGTGCGGTGGAAGATCCAGAGCACGGTGCTCTCCCCCTCCTCCACGATCCGGCGCTTGACCAGCGAGGCAGCGACCGCATCACGCAGTGATTGGCGGGAGAAGCGGTTGATCCACTGCTCGGCATCCCGGTGGCGGGTGAAGGCATTGATGATGTCCCAGACCTGCTCCAACGGCCATTCCAGATCGGTGGCGCTGGCCCAGGCGGGCGGGTTGGGGTCCGCGGCGAAGACCTGCTCCGGGTGCTCGATCGAGCGCACGGTGGTCCCCGTCACCTCGAGTCGTCCACGGCGCGCCAACTCGGTGATCGCGGCCCCGGCGATCCCCATGCCGACGGTCGGCCCGTCCAGCAACAGCCGCCCCTTCTTCTCGTCCAGGCAGAGCAGGAGGAAGTACTCGGGGATGTTCAGGGGACGGTCGATGACAGCTTCGTCGCTGCCGGTGATGGGCTCGCTCATAGTCCCATTGTGACCCAGAGTTCCATGCCAGGTCAGGAGCTGGGTGGTTGGACCCTGCTCTGCCGGTACACCGTCCCCATGCGCTGGCCCACGGTGATGGCGGAGGCCACCGTCAGCAGCATCAGGACGACGGCCAGGAACCACGGGTCCAGGCCCAGACCGGTGAGCCCGGCCAACACGAGCGTGGACACGAGCCGTTCGGCCCGTTCGGCGATCCCGGTGTTGGCCTCGAATCCCAGGGACTCGGCCTTGGCCCGGACGTAGGACACCAGCATGCCCAGCGCCAGGCTGACACCGGCCGCCACCCCGGCGATCCAGAAATCGCCGGCACCGAAGAACCACAGCATCAGCCCCAGGAAGACGGCTGCGTCCTGGACACGGTCCAGCGTGGAGTCCAGGAAGTTCCCCCACCGTCCGGTGGTCCCGGAGAGCCGCGCCATCACCCCGTCCAGGACGTCCGAGAACACGAACAGGGTGATGACCATGGTGCCCCAGAACAGCTCGCCCATCGGGAACAGCACGAGCGCCCCGAGGCTGACCCCGAGCGTCCCCACGATCGTCACGGCGTCCGCCGACACGCCGCGCGCCAGCAGGAACCTGGCCACCGGTGTGAAGATCCGGGCGAACAGGGCCCGGGCATAGCGGTTGAGCATCAGCCGCCCTGCCGGGCGTCGAACTCGGCCTCGGCCTCTGACCAGGCTCCGGACACGGCGGAACGTACGGTGTCCAGGGTGACCGTGATGTTCTTGGTCTCCGCGATGATCGGCAGGAAGTTCCCGTCCCCACCCCACCGCGGCACGATGTGCTGGTGCAGGTGCGCCGCGATCCCGGCACCGCCCGTCTTGCCCTGGTTCATGCCCAGGTTGAAACCGGTGGCCCGGGCGGTGGCCCGCAGAGCGATCATCGCGATCTGGGACATCCGGGCCAGCTCCGACGTCTCCGCCAGGGTCAGGTCCGTGTAATCGGGTACGTGACGGTAGGGACAGACCAGCAGGTGGCCGGCGTTGTACGGGTAGAGGTTGCACAACACGTACGCCGTCTCACCCCGGGCCACGATCAGCGACTGTTCGTCCGGACGCTCGGGCGCGGCACAGAACGGACACGTCGACTCTCCGCTGACCTGGTCCTGCCCACCGCGGACGTAAGCCATCCGGTGCGGGTTCCACAGCCGCTGGAAGCCGTCCGGCGTCCCGGCGAGCTGGAAGTCGTCGGTGACCGGTCCGTCGTCGGGCCATCCCTCCGGCCCCGACGCCATCCCCGAGGTCACTGGGTCTCCCGATTCCTCACGGCCTGCACGATCCGGTCCACCGCGTCCGCGACCGGCACGCCGTTGTCCTGGCTGCCATCGCGGAAGCGGAAGGACACGGCGCCGGCCTCGGCGTCCTCGCCACCGGCGATGAGCACAAAGGGCACCTTCTCCTTGGAGGCCGTGCGGATCTTCTTCGGGAACCGGTCCGAGCCGTCGTCGAGGCGGGCGCGGATGCCCTGTGCCTTGAGCTGGGCGACCACCTCCCCCAGATAGTCGTTGAAGGCCTCCGCCACCGGGATCGCCACGACCTGCTCCGGGGCCAGCCAGGCGGGGAACGCGCCGGCGTAGTGCTCGGTGAGCACGCCGAGGAAGCGCTCGATGGAGCCGAACAGGGCCCGGTGGATCATCACCGGTCGCTGCCGGGTGCCATCGGCGGCCTGGTATTCGAGGTCGAACCGCTCGGGCAGGTTGAAGTCCAGCTGGATTGTGGACATCTGCCACGTCCGGCCGATCGCGTCCTTGGCCTGGACGGAGATCTTGGGGCCGTAGAACGCCGCTCCACCCGGATCCGGCACGAGGTCCAGCCCGGAGGCGGTGGCGACCTCCTCGAGCGTGCGGGTCGCCTCCTCCCACACGTCGTCCTCCCCCACGTACTTCTCCGGGTCCTTGGTGGAGAGCTCCAGGTAGAAGTCGTTGAGGCCGTAGTCCTTGAGCAGGTCCAACACGAAGGTGAGTGTGCTGGTCAGCTCCTCCTTCATCTGCTCCTTGGTGCAGTAGATGTGGGCATCATCCTGCGTCATGCCGCGCACCCGGGTCAGGCCGTGGACCACGCCGGACTTCTCGTACCGGTAGACCTGCCCGAACTCGAACAGGCGCAGCGGCAGCTCCCGGTAGGAGCGGCCACGCGAGGCGAAGATCAGGTTGTGCATGGGGCAGTTCATGGGCTTGAGGTAGTAGTTCTGCCCCTGCTTGGTGATCTCGCCGGTGATCGGGTCGCGCTGCTCGTCGATCTGCATGGGCGGGAACATACCGTCCGCATACCAGTCGAGGTGCCCGGAGATCTCGTAGAGGTGCTGCTTGGTGATGTGCGGGGTGTAGACGAACTCATAGCCGGCCTCGGTGTGACGCTGGCGGGAGTAGTCCTCCATCTCCTTGCGGATGATGCCGCCGCGGGGGTGGAACACGGGCAGGCCGGAGCCGAGCTCGTCCGGGAAGGAGAACAGGTCCAGTTCGGCGCCGAGTCGGCGGTGATCCCGCCGCTCGGCCTCGGCCAGCCGCTCCTGGTAGGCCTTGAGGTCGTCCTTGGTGGGCCAGGCCGTCCCGTAGATGCGCTGCAGCTGCCGGTTGTTCTCGTTGCCCAGCCAATACGCAGCGGCCGAGCGGGTCAGGGCGAAGGCGTTGGAGATCAGCTTGGTGTTCGGCAGGTGGGGTCCGCGGCAGAGGTCGCACCAGACCGTGTCCCCGGACTTGCGGTCCACGTTGTCATAGATGGTGATCTCACCGGCGCCCACCTCGATGTTGGCGCCCTCGCCCACGGCGTCGGCGTCGTTCTGCTTGCCGAGGAGTTCCAGCTTGTAGGGTTCGTCCGCCATCGCCTGGCGGGCCTCGTCCTCGGTGACGACCCGGCGGGAGAAGGTCTGGTTCGAGTTGACGATCTTGAGCATCATCTTCTCAAGCGTCTTGAGGTCTTCGGGGGTGAACGGCTCCTCCACGTCGAAATCGAAGTAGAAGCCGTCCGTGATGTACGGGCCGATGCCCAGCTTGGCGTCCGGGCGCAGCTGCTGCACTGCCTGGGCCATCACGTGTGCGGTGGAGTGGCGCAGGACGTTCAGTCCATCCGCTTCGGAGATCTCAACGCCCACGACGTCGGCCCCGGCCGGGATCTGCCGGCTCAAGTCCTGCAGCTCGCCGTCCACGCGCATCACGACGGTGGTCCTCTTCTCGGCGAAGAGCTCCGTACCGGTGGTTCCCGAGGACACCTCCCGCTGTTCCGCGTTGACGGTGATGGTGATGAGTTCGTTCTGCGACGCCTCGGACACGGTCCGGTTCCTCCTCGGGTAGGGCTTCTGAGCTGGTGGCATACGGTGGCCACCGCCAGCCACCGGCCATTCTAGGCCAGTGTTGCCCCTGCGCTCTGTTCGGCCCGTGGGCGATCGCCGGCCGTTCCATCGGCAGGGATCCTGACCTGACCGTGGAGGCTGTGGCGGGTGCACAATACCCGTATGACTGCATCGCGTCCGCTGGGCGGAGCCGGGTCGCTCGGGTCGGGAAAGCGCCGGCCTGGAAACCACAGCTCGAGAAATCGCTCCTCCGGAGGTCGACTGGCCACATTGGGTGCCCTCGGGGTGGTCTTCGGGGATATCGGCACCAGCCCCCTGTACGCGCTGCATACGGCGTTCAGCATGGATCACAACGCCGTGGGCCTCTCTTCGCACGAGATCTATGGCGTCATCTCGATGGTGCTGTGGACGATCACACTCATCGTGACCGTCAAGTACGTGGTCCTGGTCATTCGGGCGGACAACGGCGGTGAGGGTGGGATCCTGGCACTGCTGGCTCTGCTGCAGCGGCGAATGACCGGACGCCGCAGGATGGCGGTACTCACCGTGCTGGGCATGCTGGGTGCCGCCCTCTTCTACGGAGACTCGGTGATCACCCCGGCCATCTCGGTCATGAGCGCGGTCGAGGGTCTCTCCGTGGTCTCACCGGAACTGGGACACGCGGTGGTGCCAGTCTCGGCGCTGATCCTGGCCTTGTTGTTCCTCCTCCAGCCGGTCGGGACCGGGCGGGTCAGCCGGGCCTTCGGACCCGTCATGCTGCTCTGGCTCGCGGTCATGGCGATCATGGGGCTACCGCAGATCATCGCCCACCCCCAAATACTGGGAAGCCTGTCCCCGCACTGGGCCATCGAGCTGGTGCTGCGCCAGCCCTTGCCGGCCTTCGTGCTGATGGGCGCGATCGTCCTCACAGTGACGGGTGCAGAAGCTCTCTATGCGGACCTCGGACACTTCGGCGCGAAAGCGGTGCGGCGGGCCTGGCTGACGGTGGCGATGCCGGCCTTGGCCATCGTCTACCTGGGCCAGGGAGCCGCGGTCATCTCCGCACCCGATACAGCGGGCAACCCGTTCTTCCACCTGGCGCCCCCGGTACTGCAGCTACCGCTGGTCATCCTGGCCACGCTGGCCACAGTCATCGCCTCCCAAGCCGTCATCTCCGGAGCATTCTCTGTGACAGTCCAGGCCATCCGACTGGGGCTGCTCCCCCGGCTCGTGGTGCGGCATACCTCGCGGGAGGAGGGACAGGTCTACCTGCCGACCGTCAACGGGGTGCTGTTCACCGGCGTCATGGTCCTGGTGTTGGCCTTCGGCTCCTCCGCCGAACTGGCCAACGCCTACGGCCTGGCGGTCACCGGGACCCTGCTGCTCGAGTCCGTGATCTTCCTGGTCTTCGCCTACTCCATCTGGCGGTGGCCCTGGTGGGCGGTGGGAGCCTATGTGACGGTGATCGGCCTCCTGGAGGTGGTGTTGCTGGCGGCGAACTCCACCAAGATCCTGTCGGGCGGCTGGATCCCGCTGCTTCTTGCCGCTCTGGTCCTGACCGTCATGGTGACCTGGCACCGCGGACGCCAGCGCATGGTGGAGGCGCGCCGCCGGATGGAGGGCGAGCTGCGGGAGTTCATCGCCACGGTGCAGGACTTACGACGAATCCCAGGGGTGGCAGTCTTCCCGCATCCCTTTCTTGACACCACCCCGCTGGCGTTGTTGCGCTGTGTGGAGAGTTTCGGGGTGTTGCATGAGCGGGTGGTCATCGTCCGGGTCGTTGCCGCAGGAGTCCCGCATGTACGTCCGGGCCAACGGATCCAGGTGCGCCATCTGGGTTCGACGGCCGATGGAATCGTCCACGTGACCGTCACCGTGGGGTTCCTGGACGCGCAGGACATCCCGCGGAACCTGGCCCTGACTTCTGGACACGGCCCGGAACTGGACCTGGACCTGGATTCGGCACACTATTTCATCTCGATCCTGGCCCTTTTGCCGCCCCACACACATCCGTTCCGCAGTTGGGGACAGCGGTTGTTCCTGGCCCTGGAGCGCAACCAGGCCGACCGCACCGAGGTGTTCCACCTGCCCCCCACCCGCACGGTGGTCATGGGTTCGGAGCTGCCGTCCTGAGAGGCGGCTTGACGCGGGCATCAATCCGGTGGGTCTTCGGTCCCACTGCGCCGGTACCTGTTCCGCCGAGCACGCCGGGTGGTGTCCAGATACGGGGCCGGGATGAACCAGGGGACGCCGTTGCGGACAGAGATCTCCCAAGCATCGGCATGGACTGCATGGTGATGGTGGGAGCACAACAGGACTCCGTTCTCCACCGAGGTCGGTCCCCCATGCTCCCAATGGTCGATGTGGTGGGCCTCGCACCACGGCGCTGGGATGGAGCAGTTCGGTGCTGCACATCCACCGTCACGTGCCACCAGTGCCTGCCGGAGCCTGCGGGGGAAGATCCGTTGCGCCCGGCCGATGTCCAGGACCTGCCCGTCTCCGCCCAGGACCACCGGGATCAGATCCGCATCGCAGGCCCACTGCCGGATGAGCCGTGGCTGGATGGTCCCGGCGTAGGCCGCCTGGGACAGTATCGTGTCTACTGCGTGGCTCTGGTGCACGCGGCCGAGTAGCGAGTCGTAGTCGATCGTGACGAGCACCTGCGGCCGGGAGCCACCGCTGGCCGGCAGGTCGGAGAGATCGGCCAGGGAGAGGGCCCCGGTCAGGGCGCTCACGAGGCCGTCCAGTTGTTTCTGCCCCGTACTGCGGGGGTCCAGCATCTGCAGCTCCCTGGTGTCTGCGCCCGCTGTGGCTGGATCCACGGCGTTCAGATCAGCGGCATTCAGATCAGCGGCATTCAGATCAGCGGCGTTCGGATCAGCGGTGTCCACGGCATCGGTCGTCGTACACTCCGGACCGGAAGCCCGGGGATTCGAGGCGGCGGCGGCGACGGTCTGCAGGATCTCGTGCTGCCCATCGGCGGCCAGGATCTCCCACCGGTGCAGACCGTGACCCCGCTTCCGCCCTCGATAGAAGAGCCCCTGCGCTGCATGGAGTTCGGCGTCGGTCGGTTCGCGGCCATCGGGATCGACCAGCGCGTCGAACCGCTGCCGCCAATGGGCGCAGATCTTCGACAACGTCTCCGGGTCGACGTCCCGGGCGTAGGTCACCAGGAGTCGCTCTCCGGCCACCAGCTGTTCGTCGACGATCTCCGGGGGCGCATCGGCCAGGGCCGCCTCCCGCCGGGCGGTGCTCAGCGTGGAGGCGATGAGGTCAGCCGCAGAGGTGTCGATCTCAGCCTGACGCACGGAATCGGCCAGCACCGGCATCCGGGGTGGGAGGACCTGTGCCTGGTCCACGGTACGGGTCGCCATGACGTGCCCGGACCGTTCCACCCGTCGCTTGGCCTCTCTCCGATCGATCAGCAGGTGTTCACGGAGGTAGTCCGGAGCATGGCGAAAGGCAGTCTTACCCTCGGGGATTCCCAGGATCTCTCGGCGCTGGTCCGGCAGCTCGAAGACCCGGTCGACATGCCCCGCCAGCGCGGTCCTCGAGGCGTCGATGGCGCGGGCCAGCCGTTCGACGGCCCTGGTGATCTCCGGCAGGACTCCCTGGGGAACGTCTGGTGTCTGGTTCAAACCAGGGTCTCGGTCGTCTGCACGGTCGTCGGCATAGAGGCCCCACTCCGCGGAGCGGTCACGCTGCGGGCCGTGCGGAAACCGTGGCAGATCGTCCAGGAAGTCCGGTGAGGACAATCGCTGCGTCAGCTCCGCGGCCAGCGAGAGCGACAGGGCGAGGAGGTCTGGGACTGCCAGGGCGCCGACGTCGTCCGGCATGGATTCTGTCACTGCGCCCACCTCCCGCTGGTTCCCGCCCCAACGTTTTTTCTAGTACTGATATTCGAACACGGGGGTCAGACGAGATAAGAGCGCATCGGGTTGGAGGTGGGCGACTCGCCGGGAGGAGTCCCCTGTGGAGGACTCAGCTCCCACCCACACGCATGCCACGGCGAGCGCACCGTGGATCTGGCGCGCCGGAGTCGGGGTTCCTACACTCGGGTGATCGCACAGGATCCGACGCCTCTCGGCGCGGCGGCTACCGGTGTCCTCGACGTCAGGAAAGCGCCCATGTCCTCCTCCACGAATGGTTCCAGCACCGCATCCGGCCACGCAGCCAGCCACGCGCCCAGACCCCAACGGCTCAAGGTCCAGAACTTCTGCGTCTCGCGGGACGGCGTCGCGGCCGGGGAGGATCAGAGCCTGGAGCGTCCCTTCGGTCATGTTGATCCGGGTCCGCTGACGGCATGGGTCGTTGCCACCGCCAGCTGGCCCAACCGCAGCGATCCCGGCGGTACGCGCGGCCTAGACGACCACATCGTGCGAGATTTCAGCCACAACATCGGCGCCGAGATCATGGGCAGCCACAAGTTCAGCCCCTACCGCGGCCCTTGGGAGGATGAGGACTGGTTGGGGTGGTGGGGCGAGGATCCGCCGTTCCACACTCCGGTGTTCGTTCTCACGCACCACAACCGGCCGTCATTCTCCCTCGGCGACACCACGTTCCACTTCCTCGAGGCCACCCCACCGGAGGCGCTCAGGATCGCGCACCAGGCAGCCGACGGCAAGGATGTCCGGCTCGGCGGCGGCGTCACCACGGTGCTGGAGTTCATCGAGGCCGATCTCGTGGACGAGCTGCACATCGCCGTGGCACCCCATGACGTCGGTTCAGGACTGCGGTTGTGGGACTCCCCCGCCGATCTCGAGGATCGGTATCTTCACGAGAGCGTCCTCAGTCCCAGTGGGGTGGAGCACCACTTCTTCTGGCGGTGACGACCTGCGACAACGTCCCGGAGGTCGCCCCATGGGGCCGGTCATCCGTGGGCGTCGAGTACAGCGAGTAGATGCCGGTTGCGCTGCCGGATGAGACGCCGCAGATAGGGCACCAGCACCAGCTTCTCGGCCAGTCGACCGAACACGGGTGAGGCCAGGGTGATCGTATCCGTCATCACCGCAGTCCGGCCCACCGTCCGGTATTCGTGCACGTGGCGAAAGGATCTGAAGGGGCCGGCGATCTGCTCGTCGACGAAACGGCGGGGCCACTCGTGTTCGGTGATCTGCGAGGTCATGGTGAACCAGACCCCGAAGTGCCGGGCCCGCCAGGTGACCGTCTCTCCGAGCTGAATGGCCCCCGTGGTCACGCCGCCGATGGCCCGTTCACCGGAGTCGGCCATCGACCCCAGATGCTCATCGATGTTGAGGGAGACCTCGAAGAGTCGCTCCACGGGATGGAACGAGATCGTCTCCACCGTGAAGGTGCTCGTCATGCAACGATCGTCGCACAGCAGGGCACAGCACAGCGTTCAGTCAGCCCAGTCCTCCGGCGTCGGCAGCAGCTCCCAGGTCTCCGGGTGTGGCACCGGGACGGGGCGGTGGATCGACGCGGCCGCGTGCGATGCCTGATAGACCCCGGCCGACCTGTTCCCGCCCGTGGCCGAGGCTCCGGCGGGCACCCCCACCGGTCCGCGGACCTTGACGGGCCAGGCCCCGGTGTCATGGTGCGGGATGTCAGGGACCCGGGTGCCGGCGTCGCGCTCCACCGTCCTTCGCGTTCCGCCGGTGTCCTGCTGCTGGGCCGCCGACGAGGCAGCGGATCCCCATGGCACCGGAGCCGGCTGCCCGGTGGTCCGGTTCCGGTCTCTGCGCAGCCAGGCCCGCCACTGGTCCCGGCTGGCATCCAGGTAGTCCGGATCCGGCAGGGACTCCGGCCGGTGCAGGTCCCACGCCCGGATGGCCTGCAGACTGACGGCCTTCGGCCCGGTGCGGCGGGTGGTGCCCTCGATCAGCATCAGCCGGGAGGAGAACAGCATCTCCCCGGTCTCGTGCTGGGCCTCCGTGAAGAAGGAGGCGTCCACGCAACCGGTGCCGTCGTCCACGGAGATGAACACCACGCGCTTGCCGCTGCGCATCGGCGGGGTCTGCGTGGCCACCCGTACCCCGGCCACGAGCACCCGCGACTGCGACCGCAACGAGAGCAGGTCCTCCGCCGCCGTCACCCCGAGTGCGTCCAGATACGGCCGGTGCGACTCCATCAGGTGGGCGCTCAGGTCCATCGCGGTGAGGTCGAGCTCGGTGCGCACCTGCTGGTCCCGGCTCGGGTCCGGGAACATCGGCACGATCGCCGCCGCCTCGGTGTCCGGCAGTTGGAGGGAGAGCTGGCCGTCCACCTGCCGGCGCCCGGGACGCTTCCGCCGCCCCGAGAGCCCTTCGGCGTCCCCACCGTGTTGCAGTTCCAGGTGGTGCACCAGGTCAGTGCGCGAGGCCCCACCCGGCGGCAGCAGGCAGTCCAGGGCGCCGAGCTGCGCCAGCCGTTCGAGGTTCCGCCGGCTCGGCCGCGCCCGGTCCCGCACGTCGGCCAGCGAGGCGTACGGCTGCCCCGCCACGAGTCGGGTGATCTCCGCCTCGCTCAGCCCGGACAGTGCGTTCAGTGCGAGCCGGATCCCCCAGCGGCCGGGCGGACGGTGAGCAGAACGCCCACCTCCGGGCACGACGTCGGCCCCCCGGCTCCCAGCGGAAGGTGCGGTTCCAGCGGCAGCCGCCGGGCCGGCGTCGGGCCTCTTCCCGTTCAGCTCCGGGTGCGCGGGCACCCACTCGAGCCGGAAGGTCCCGGTGGAGGCGTTGACGTCCACCGGGAGCACGGGGATGCCCATGCGGCGGGCCTCGGCGATCATCAGCCGGCGCGGGTACATGCCGGGGTCGTGTTCGAAGATGCCGGCCAGGAAGGCCTCGGGGTGGTGGGTCTTGAGCCAGGCCGAGTGGTAGGTGGGCACGGCGAAGGCGGCGCCGTGGGCCTTGCAGAAGCCGAAGGAGCCGAAGGCGTGCAGGGTTCCCCAGACCTCGTCGATGACCTTCAGCGGATACTCCCGCCGCAGTGCCTCGGCCCGGAAGAACTCCTCCACCACGTGTTCCTGCGGTCCGCCGATCTGGCGGCGGAACTCATCCGCCTTCGCCAGCCCGCACCCGGTCATCACGTGGAAGGTCCGCAGCACCTGCTCGTGGAAGACCGTGACCCCGTGCGTCTCGGCGAGCACGGGTTCCAGGCTCCGGTGGGGGTATCTCGCCTCGGAGAAGCCGTGCCGCTGCTCCAGGAAGGGCCGCACCATGTCCGATTGCATGGGGCCGGGGCGGAACAGGGAGATGTCGATGATGAGGTCGTTGAACTCGGTGGGGGCCATCTTCCCGATCAGCTCCCGCTGCCCCGGGGACTCGATCTGGAAGAGCCCCAGGGTGTGGGTGGTGCGGATCATCTCGAAGGTCGGCTCGTCATCGAAGGGCACCTGTTCCAGGTCCACCCGCCGCCCCGTGGTCCGCTCGATCTCCTGAAGCGTGTAGGCGATGGTCGACTGCATACGCACCCCGAGCACGTCCAGCTTGAGCAGGCCCATCGGGTCCATGTCGTGCTTGTCGAACTGACTCATCGGTAGCCCGATCCCGGAGGGCTGCACGGGGGTGCGGTCCAGCAGGGTGGCGTCCCCGAGGATCACCCCGCAGGGGTGCATGGCGATGTGCCGCGGCAGCCGGTCCAGCCGCTCGGTGAGGTCCACGAGCAGGTCCAGCTGCTGCTGCCCGGCGGCCCGCCCGGAGGCGACCTGATCGGCGAAGCCGCGCAGCTCCGGCATCCGGTCCATGGCCTCACGGAAGCTCGAGGCGGAGAACCGCCACAGCTGCTTGGCGATCGTGTCCACCCGCTCGGGTTCCATGCCCAGCGCCATGCCCGCATCCCGGACCGCGCCGCGCGCCCGGTAGCCGTTCTGCATGCTCATCAGCGTGGTGCGCTCGGACCCGAACCGGGCGAACATCGCGTGGTAGACGTCGTGCCGGCGCGCCGATTCCACATCGATGTCGATGTCCGGCAGGGTCGAGCGGTCGTTCGAGAGGAACCGCTCGAAGATCAGCTCGTGCCGCATCGGGTCCACGTTGGAGATCCGCAACAGGTGGTTGACCAGCGAGGATGCCCCGGATCCGCGTGCTGAGACGCGCACCCCCATGCCCTCGATCATCCGCACCACCTCTGCCACGGTGAGGAAGTAGCTGGCGAAGCCGAGCCGGTTGATGATCCCCAGCTCGTGTTCCAGCCGAGCCTCCAGGTCCTGCCCGGCCCGTGAGGACGCGAAGCGGCTCCCCGTGTAGAGCTCCGGGAAACGCGCCCCGGCCCCGGCGAGGGAACGGTTCCGCAGCTCGGTGACGGGGTCCCGGTCCAGCCCCAGCACGGAGGTCTCCGGCACCGTGGGGCGACCCCAGCCCAGGTCCGTCTCGGGGTCCATCCGGCATGCCTCGGCCAGGGCCTGGGTGTCCCCCAGCAGGGCGGCGATCCCCTCGGCACCGTTGCCCTCACCGTTCGCGGCGCGGCAGACCTCCCGGGCGATCTGGTGCATGGCCCCGGCCGGCTTCAGCCACCCCTGCCCGTTGGGCTGGAGATCACTCAGGGCCTCCAGGGAGCTCAGGGCGCGGGCGGCGTCCAGGACGTCCGCGGTGGCGGCCCCGTCCGGGGTGGCGTAGCGCACCGCGTTGGTCAGCACCGCGGGCACCCCCACATCCCGGGCGGCCCGCAACATCTTCACGGCGTGCGGCGCGGAGAGCTTCTCCCCCGGCGGCGAGAGGTGGCACACCACCTCCACCCGCAGCGATCCCGCGGGCAGGACCGTCTTCCAGCGGCGCAGCAGCGCCCGGCCGGCGGTGTACTTGCGTGCGGCCATCAGCTGCCCGACGCCGGATCCCGGTCCCAGCAACACGAACAGCTCCGGTGGGGCACCGTGGTGCCTGCCGGCGGACCACTGCGCCAGTTCAGCGACCGTGACGTACGGCGATCCTCCTGCTGCGCCTCCCGTGGTGTGGGCGTGCGCGACCGAGATGAGCCGGACGAGGGCGCGGTAACCGGTGCCGCCGGCTCCCCCGCGGGCCAGCACCAGCACCCGGCCGGCCGGTCCGTCATCGGGAGGTCCCCAGCGCACCGCCAGGTCCACCCCGAGCACCGGGGCCAGGCCATGCTCGAGGCAGGCGCTCACGTGCTTGGCCGTGCCATACAGCCCATCCCGGTCCGTGCAGGCCAGCACCTCCGCACCGTCCGCCGCGGCGGCCGCGGCCAGCTCAGCCGGCCAGGACACCCCGTAATGGGAGCTGAAGGCGCTGGCCACGTTCAGGTGTGGAAAGCCTCCGGCACCACCCATCAGGCGCTCTCCCGCAGGCGTACGGCGGCGCCGTCATGCACGCGGACCAGCCGCCATCGGCCGGAGTCGAGATGGTGGGAGAGGTCCAGCGTCAGCAGGGGCGCGTTGCGGGCCCGCTCCAGCCGGACCTGGACCCGCCAGACCTCGTGGTCCACCAGTCCGGCACCGCGGCCCCGTTCGGCCCGCTGTTCCTCGGTCCACCACTTGCGCCGCTCATACCAGCGCACCGGATCAGCCGCCAGCACATAGTTCCTACCGTTCCATTCCAGGTGCTGCGGGGACCCCGCCGTGGTGCATCGAACGGTGACCGATTGAGTGAAGATTCCCATGGGACGTGATTCCTGACCTGTTCTCGTCGTGACTTCTCATGCCGTGCTCCTCCCCTCCGGCGAACGGCCGGCGAGGTTCGTCCGGAACGGCCCGGGCCGGCGTCGGGCCCTGCCGTCTGGGAAGGAACGGCAGAACAGACGCCGGGGCGCTCCGGCGGGGCGGTGGGAAGTAGAACGGCCGACGGGAAGTCCCGGCCGCACCCCACCATGGTATTAGAACATGTGTTCTAACGCCAAGAAGAAGACTACGAAGAGTGCCGGACACGATAAGCACCCAGCCCCGGAGAGATCGGAGCCGGACATTCCACCACAGGTCAGAGCAGGGTTTCCAACGGTTCGATCAGCTCGGGTCCGTTGTGACGGACGTTGCCGACGGCGGTCCCCACTTCATCCAGGATCCATCCCGAGGCGGTGCGGAACGCCTGCCGGCGGACGCGGTCCACCAGAGCGCCAGCGGCTTCTGCCGAGCCGAGCCTCTCCGGTTCCAGCCACGCGTCCAGGGTGTCCCGGTCCATCGGCAGCGGGAGCCGATCGTGCAGTCCTCCGAGTTGTTCGAGGGCGTTGAGTCCGGGCTGGTCCACGCCCTCGGCCCGGGCAGCCTCGACGTCTGTGGCGTCCGGCGAGGCGCCGGTGAGGATGGTGCAGCTCAGCAGCCATCGGGCCGGGTCGTGCTCCGGCACGGACTCGTCCTTCCACCATTCGTAGAGTCCCGCGAAGTAGATCGGGGACCCGTCCTCGGGGTGGATATAGAAGGGGCGCTTCTTCGCCGACTTCGGCGCGCCGGCCTCCGGCTTGAGCCATTCGTAGTAGCCGTCCACCGGCACGGCGCAGCGCCGGGCCTTGACCGCGGCACGGAAGGTGGGCTTCTCCGTGACAGTCTCCGAACGCGCATTGAAGGCCCGCGATCCCACGGACAGGTCCTTGGCCCACGGCGGGACCAGACCCCACCGGGCCACGTGGATCTCCCGGCGAGTCTTGGTTCCCGACGCCGGCTCGGCCCGTTCCAGCACCACCGGGACATCCGAGGTGGGCGCCACATTCCAGTTGGGCGGGAGCACCAGTTCCTCGTCAGGCTCCAGCGCCCCGGAGTCCGCCACCAGGTCACCGATGGCCCGTGCCATCACATACCGTCCGCACATGGGTTCAGTCTGCCGCTCTCGTCGTCGATGTTGTCGATGGGGCCGATGGGGTCGATGGGGTCGAAGGGGTCAGTCTTCGACGAACGGGTCCCCGCACGCCCAGCCTTCCGGGTTCTCCACACAGTTCTCCGCCACGTTCTTGGACTTCGACCGCCAGATATCCGCCGTCACCGGATCGCTGGGTACCTCGGCTGTGCCCGGGATCGCGATCCACGGGCCACCGTTGACCGAGAACTGACCCCGGTAGGACGTGGTCAGGCTGACCGGGAACTCCCCCGTGTCCTGATAGGCATGCGAGGTAGTCGTCTCCTGGTTGAACTCCCGCTGCGGACCACCCGGAAAAGGATTGCTCAACGGCTCGGAGCCATCCCCGTAACCCCACGTCCACCGCACCGGCACCGCCTGAATCGCCACCGCCTGGTCCAACATCGTGGTGTTCAGGGTCTGCGGCTCCTCCGTCGCATAGAAGTTCGTGTTCGCACGGATCAGTCCAAATCCACCGGAGTCCGATTCGATCTGGGACGGAGCGATATTCAAAGCCCTGAAGTCAGAGAGTGTCACGACCGGCATCGGCGGAGCATCCGGCGTACCAGCGGCAGGATCGTTGAACACCTCTACGTCTGGCTGAGAGCAAAACTGGCGACCAACTTCCTGTAGCGCCCCCGGGTCATTCGCTCGATACTGAAGGCGAATCAACCACTGACTGCCCGGTTCCGTGCATGCCGACTGTTCGGCTTGTAGGCAGTCCTGCATCGCGACGCCCTGGATATCCATGCAGTATCCACGAGTAATCGAGATCAACCTTTTAGGATCGATCTCGCCCCCATTCTGTCCATCTGAATTCTGTTCGAAGCCTGCCCCTACCGCATCCCAGGCACCTGTCGGTTCTGTTTGATTGTCTTCTTGTTCTTGGGCCGGCGGGATAACACCTTCGACGTTAAACTGATCGTCCTCGGCGTCGAGAGCACCGCAGATGTACTCGGGGCAATCATCATTCGAGGCCCAAGCAGGATCGGGAAGCAGCAACCCACCGAAAAGCAACGAACTGACCGCGACCACGAGCAGGGCGGCCCGGTTGAAAGTGTCCAGGACCACGGTCAACTCGCCGTGCCAATGTCGTCAATCATCCAATGCCCCACACTTTCGTCAAAGTGAAGCGCGGCAGTCCATGGACGATCCTCCGACCCATCACCTGACGCCTCTTCGACCTTTTCTCCGCCTTCGAGGTAAATCTCTCCGGTCGCCTCGGATACCAAGAACGCCGTTGTGCCCTTTCTGGATTCCTCGTCGAAGTCAGTGAACTGAAACTTCACAGAGGCCAAATCAGTAGCAATCCAGGCATCGTCCCCATAGACCTTGACCCAGCGGTCGATCTGGTTCGCGCACAGTTTGCAATCGTCGGATGAAACGGTGGCGAAAGGCGCGGGGTCTCCTGTTTCGCGCAGATGGAAATTCGTGGTCCACCAGTACTCAACCGCCGCCTCGAGCCCTTCCTCCGTCGGTTCCTTCACGGCCTCGGGCATCTCGGGGACCGGCACGTTCTTGGCCGGCCCCTCAGACGTCGCCGGCTCATAACTCCCCGAAGCCGATGCGCTCGGCGAACCGGAGTCACCACCGGCTGATCCCGAAGGCGACGCAGAAGGCGAGACGCTCGCGGTGGGGGTGGCCGACGTCGGGCCATCATCCCCACCGTCCCCGGAGCATCCGGTCAGCAACAGGCCCACCGAGGCCACCACCGCCACAGTTGCCCATCGGGCAGAACGATTCACCAGTACGGCCATGTGGCCCCCTCTTTCGGGGACCGCAAGACTGGCACATGCCGTTCCTGCGGCCCATCGAGCACTCCACCTCGGGCCGTTCCCGCCACCCCGAGTCTGCCGCCCAGTCTAAGCAGAACCCCATGAACCACGTCACAGTTATCCACAGATTGACGAGGCCCACATCACTCCCACGTCACTCCCACATCACCCCAGAACCCGGCGAATACGTCTCACAGGGAAGGCGCCACCCACGCCACCGCCAGATGTGATGAGATGGACCCAGACCCATCCCGAGTCGGACCGTGCCCCGCCACGGCCGGAAGGAGTTGCACCGTGCCCCAGAAGGTGAAGGCTGTCGTCGCGAAGGCGAAGGACGCCCCCGTCAGCATCGAGACCATCGTGATCCCGGATCCCGGCCCCGGAGAGGCCGTGGTGGACATCCTGACCTGCGGCGTCTGCCACACCGACCTGCACTACGTCCAGGGCGGGATCGGGGACAACTACCCCTACCTGCTCGGGCACGAGGCCACCGGCGTCGTCTCCCAGATCGGCGAGGGCGTCACGGACGTGGCCGTCGGTGACAAGGTCATCCTCAACTGGCGTGCGGTCTGTGGCGAGTGCCGGGCCTGCAAGAAGGGCCAGGCCCAGTACTGCTTCAACACCCACAACGCCACCCAGAAGATGACCCTCGAGGACGGCACCGAGCTGGATCCGGCCCTGGGCATCGGCGCCTTCGCCGAGAAGACCCTGGTCGCTGCCGGCCAGTGCACCAAGGTGGAGGGTGTCTCCGATGAGCAGAACGCTGCCGCGGGCCTGCTGGGCTGCGGCATCATGGCGGGCATCGGCGCGGCCATCAACACCGGCGAGGTCAAGCGCGGCGAGTCCGTGGCCGTCATCGGCTGCGGCGGCGTCGGCACCGCAGCCATCGCCGGCGCCAGGCTGGCCGGAGCCACCACCATCATCGCCGTGGACCTGGACCAGCGGAAACTGGACAAGGCCGTGGAACTGGGTGCCACCCACACGGTCAACTCCAAGGAGAAGGACGCCGTCGAGGCCATCCAGGAGCTCACCGGCGGCTTCGGTGCCGACGTCGTGATCGATGCCGTCGGCCGCCCGGAGACCTACAAGCAGGCCTTCTACGCCCGTGACCTCGCCGGTCGCGTGGTCCTGGTCGGGGTCCCGACCCCGGAGATGACGCTGGAGCTGCCCCTGCTGGACGTTTTCGGCCGCGGTGGTTCCCTGAAGTCCTCCTGGTACGGGGACACCCTGCCCTCGAGGGACTTCCAGATGCTGATCGACCAGTACAACCTCGGCCGACTCGATCTGGACGCCTTCGTCACCGAGACGATCACGCTCGAGGACATCGACGCCGCGTTCACCAAGATGCACTCCGGTGACGTCCTCCGCTCGGTGGTGGTGCTCTGATGGCACGCATCGACCAGCTCGTCACCTCCGGCACCTTCTCCCTCGACGGCGGGACCTGGGAGGTGGACAACAACGTCTGGATCATCGGTGATGACAAGACGTGCGTGGTCATCGACCCGGCCCACGACGCCCTCGAGGTCCAGAAGGCCGTCAACGGCCGGCAGGTCCTGGCGATCCTGCTGACCCACGGCCACGACGACCACATCCGCGCCGTCCAGATGTTCCGCTCCCTCGTGGACGCCCCCGTGCTGATGCACGAGGACGACCGCATGCTGTGGGACAGTGTCTACCCGGACCAGGCCCCTGATGGGACCATCACCGACGGGGAGGCCTTCACGGTGGCCGGCATCCAGCTGACCGCCCTGCACACCCCCGGCCACTCGCCGGGCTCGGTCTGCTTCCACTCCCCCGAGCTCGTGGCCCTGGACGGCACCCAGGGTGTCCTGTTCTCCGGAGATACCCTCTTCCAGGGCGGTCCGGGCGCCACCGGACGGACCTACTCGGACTTCGGTACCATCATCGAGTCGATCAAGGGCCGCCTGTTCACCCTTCCGGCCGAGACCACGGTCTACACCGGACACGGCGATTCCACCACGATCGGCACCGAAGCCCCGCACCTGCAGGAGTGGATCGACCGCGGCCACTGAGCGGATCGGTCCTCCCGCGGAGTGCGACCAGCCGCCGACGGGAAGACCGGGTTCTTGAACAACGCAGCCGAACACCATGCCGGAGGCCTCGTCCTGTTGGGCGGGGCCTCCGGTGCGGACAAGTCCTATCTGGCCCGCACCTACGGGCGTCCGCACCTGTTGCTGGATGCCTTCTACCGCGAGATCTCCGAAGACAGCACGGCCGACGGGCCGGCGTTGCCCCGGACGGTCTACGGCGAGATCGACTGGGATGACCCACTCACCTGGAACCTGGACGCCGCCGTGGACGCCATCGTGGAGCTGCTGGAGACCGGCCGCACCCGGGTCCCGGTCTATTCCATCACCAGTTCCTCGGTCACCGGCTATGAGGATGTCGAACTCAACGGCGGGCCCCTCGTGGCGGAGGGCATCTTCGCCGCCGAACTGCCGCGCGCCCTGTCCCGGCTCGGCCTGCTCCCAGGCACGGACTTCCATGCCTGGTACATCGACCAACACCGGTTCCCGACGGCGGCCCGCCGGTTCGCCCGCGACGTCGCCGAACGCCGGAAGCCGGTCCCCTTCCTCGTCCAACGAGGCTGGTCCCTGATGCGTCAGGAGCGTCTGATCCGCGAGCACTATCTGGCTGCAGGCTTCGTCCCGGTGCCCAAGCGCGAGCTGCATCGGCGGCTCAGCGGACCATAGGTCCACTTGGCCGGCCGTCTCGACAGTCGTCTCGACAGCCGACTCGTCAGCCGCCCGGATCCTGCGGCGGAACGGTGTCCAGCAGATCGGACCAGGACCGGTCCTGCAGCGGTCCGTGCTCCGCCCCGTAGGCCCCGCGGAGCCGCTGGACCAAGGACTCGACGGTGATCCCGGGTACGGCTTCCGTGGCGGCCCCGGCCGTGCTAGGGTCCCAGTCCAGATCCAGCGCCCGGTACACGTCCACCAGCACCGCGCGGATCGGTTCCGGGTCCTGGACGATGAGGGAGGAGGAGAACAGCCACGCCCCCCGCACCACCCGCTGTGCGGTGCCCACCAGCTTCACGGGCCCGCGTGCGGACCCGTCCTCTTGTGGCGGCAACGGTGTGTGCACGGAGAACTCGCCGGCGCAGTACTCCCCGGGGATCTCCCCGACGGCGGCCGGCACCTCGGCGTCCCGGAACACCTGGGCGAACAGCTCCCCGAAGCCGGCAAAGCGATCCCGGAATCCCTGCATCGCGTCCGTGTCGGGTTCAAGGTGGTCGACCACCAGGGAACCGTGGTGGTAGGCGGCAGCCCGGCCCCCCGCGCGGCGCACCACGGGTTCGAAGCCGTGCCGCCGGGCGGCCTGCCGGGCCTGCTCGAATCCGTCCAGCCGCACATCACGCTGGCCGAACGCCACCGTGGGCCGGGGACGGTAGACGCGGACCAGGGGGGTGCTGAGCACCCCGGACTGGGCAGCCCGCAGCAAGGTGATCCCATACTCCAGGTCGGCGGCGGCGCCCAGCGAGGCATCCTGCCTGACCCAGTCCAACCCCGTCTCGGGTGATCTCTCAGGCATCAGCTGCGGGGATTCTCCGGATGGTCTGGATCTGCTCGGACCGTCCGAACGCCCCGCGCTCGTCGTGGAGGACGGCCGAGGTCACCCCGATCCCGTCACCGCCGAGGTTCGAGGTGGTCGCATACCCCAGCCACGGGCCGACGGGCTCGCGGTACAGGTGGATCTGCAGGTCCACGTTGGGGAAGGCGAAGGCCCCGGGCCCGTCGGGCAGCACGGGGGCCACCCCGTTGGCGGTGTCCACCATGCCGATCAGGCGCACCAGGTCCGTGGTCTGTTCCCCGGCGACCATGTCCACCGTGGTGGTGGACCAGCAGCGTCCATGCCCGGCGGCGTGATCTGCCGCGACCCGCATCTGAAGGGACTGGATGTACCCTCCCGGCCACCGCTGGTTCATGGCCGGGAACGGCTCGCACTCCTGCAGTGGTGTCAGGTCACTGTCATGGGTGACGGCCACCTCAGTGGTGTCCATCGTGACAAGGCGCCAGGCCCGGGCCACCAGGACGTCCCGCCCCTGGGCCGTGAGCCGTGACTCGATCAACTCGATCGTGCGGCCGGGCCGCACCGTGCGGGTGGTGACGGTGAGCGGTCCGAAGTGCAACGTCCCGAGGATCTCGAAGGAGAGCCGGGCCAGCCGCAGCCCCGAGCGCGGTTCATGCGCCAGGATCTCCGCGGTCATGAGGCCGGAGACCGGTGCCATGTGCAGTTCGTCGTCGCGCCAGGTGCCCTGGGCGTGGACCACCGAGTCGAACTCGGCGGTCCGGACCCCTGCCTCCACCCGCGGTGGCGCGGTGCGCTGGAAGTTGGCGCCGACGTCGTGCTGGGGCTTTCCGGGGCGGTCCGCGCCGCCGACTGTGGTGCTGGAAGTCATGCCGTCCATCCTGCCAGAATCGCCGGGCCGTACCGTCCCGACCGCCCCTACCGCATCTGCCTCCCCTGCCGCCCCTACCGGTTCAGGTGGAAGCGGTGCAGCAGGAGTGCCGCCTCGCCACGGGTGATGGGCTGGCCGGAGCGGTAGGTTCCGTCCGAGTATCCGGTGGACAGCTTCTCCTTCTTCATCCAGGCGATGGCCGCATGGTGGGAGCTCTTGGTGCTGACGTCCGAGAAGGCGGACTTGCCCGGCACACTGAACTTCGGCTTCACGGCCCGGTAGAGGAATGAGGCGAACTCGCCGCGCGTCACACTCTTCGAGACCTTGAACCCGCCGCCGGCATAGCCTTCGGTCACACCGGTGCCCGCGGCCCAGCTGATCGGCTCGAAGAAGGTGCTCCCCTTCGCGACGTCGGAGAACGGCGCCTTGCTCGGGACCGAGAAGCGCGGATCCAGATACCGGTAGAGGAAGGCCACCGATTCGCCGCGGCCGATGTCCCGGTGGACCCCGAAGCTGTTGTCCGTCTCGTAACCGTGGCTCAGTCCGGACCACTGCATCCACTCGACAGCATTGAAGGCCGTCTGCGAACTGTTCACGTCCCCGAAGGTGGCCTGGCACCGGGCGTTGTCCAGACCGAGGTCCTGACTCTGGCCGGGACGCGTCAGCGCGACGGAGGAGTAGGTCACGGTGGCGTTGTTCTCCAGCTCCAGGCGCACGTTGGAACCCGCGCCCAGCGGCACGGCACAGACAGTCGCCCCACCGGCACGGATCTTCATCCGGCCGGCGTACTTCCCGTCCCGTTCCACCCGGATACTCGCGGTACCGGAGGCAACGGTGGCCGAGACGACCACCCGATCCGCCTGAGCGGCGCCCTCGAAGCGGATGGCCTCACGCGTGGCATCGGCCCGGATGGTCCCGTTGGACCGGGTCGTCCCGTTGCCGAAGTAGACGTCGCGATCGTCCCAGTTCAGCGGGGCCGTGTGCTGACCCAGGTAGATCTGCGGTCCCACCACCCCTCCGCTGACGGCCCGTACGGCATACTGCGCCGTCTCACCGGGAAGGTTGCTCAACACGGTGCTGGTGGCCGTGCCCGTCTTGCCGGCACTCCACGGCTGGTTCGTGATCGCGCCGCCACCCTGTGGGACGGCGCGGTACATGATCTGGTAGTGGTCCGCTCCGGAGACCTGGTTCCACGAGGCGGTGGCCTGCGTTCCGGTGCCGTCCAGACGGTAGGAGTTGGACGGCAGGCTCGGCTGTGCCGGGGGCTGCTTGACCTGGGCATTGGCGACCAAGCGGTCCACGTTCTTGCGGATGGTCGGCAGCTGCGCGTCCAGGTAGCGGCCCGGGCAGGCCGTGGAGTTGGTGACCTTGTGCCCGAGGATCGTGGGGACGGTGACCGTGGTGCCGCTACTCCACCGTGCGGTGCCCTTGCCGCTCTGCGTGAGCCGGGTGCTGGCCGTCGGGTCCACGTCGTAGCGGTCGGCCTGCCAGGCCAGGACCCGCTCGATGGCCCGGACCATGGCGGCCGGGGCCGAGGCCACGTCATAGTTGCCCATGGCCGAGACGCCGATGGTGTCCGTGTTGAACCCGCCGGCCTGCGCGCCCACCACCGGCGCGTCGATGGAACCGCGGCGGCCCTGGTAGATCTTGCCGTACTTGTCCACGAGGAACTGGTAGCCGATGTCGCCCCACCGCAGGTTGACCGCGTGGTAGGTGAAGATACCGCGGATCTGGGCGTAGGCACCCGAGGCCGAGTAGTTGTTGGAACCGGCCGTGTGGTGCACGTACATCGCCTTGAGGTCCTTGGACGGGGTGCCCCAGTCGTTGACCACGGACTCGTTGGCGCCCCACTGCGCGCGGGTGATGATCGCCGGCTTCAGGGCGTTGCTCCCGGTCGAGGCGGTGCTGGCCTGCGCGGTGCCGGTGATCAGGCCCTGCTGCTCGTGGACCGCTGGAACGAAGTCCGCGCCATCCGTGGCGCGGGCCTCAGAACGGGTGGTCGAGGCCGCGGCGGCCTCCACCGGCTCCTGGGCGGCCAGGCCGGCCTCGCCCTCGATCTGCTGCAGTGCCGGGGAGGCCGGCGAGGCTGGCTGGAGCTGGCCGTCCGTGTCCGCCACGCCCGGGTCGATCAGGTCCAGCGCGAGCCCGGAGGGGTTCTCGCCGTCCACGGTGGTGATGCGCACCTGGATGGCATCGGCGCCGCTGGAGATCAGCGGCTCGGTGCCCACGCGGTCGGCGTTCGGCATCTCATCCCCCGCATGGATCTCCATGCTGTTCCAATCGGTCCAGTCGGAGCCCTCCCGTACCCGGAGAGACACCTCCGTGACCTGACCGGCGTCCTCGATATCCCAGGTGACACCGGCCACGATGAAGTCCATGGTCTCCACGGGCTGCGTCAAGGTGGCGATCTTCTCGACCTCGACGTCCTTCGTGGCGGAGAGCGCGTGGTCCATGACCGATGTGGTCAGCTCCTCGGCCTCCTCAGCCACTGGTGCGTCGAGGGTGGTGGGAGCGGCCTGGGCCTTCTCCTGGAGGTTCTGGATCACGACGTCGGACGGCTGGGAACCGCTCTCCGCAGGCCTCGGTGCCGGGCTGGCCGTGCCGGAGGCCGGGACCGTCAGGGACATCAGCGCGGCGGCTGCGTCTGCTTCGTCTGCCTCGTCGGCTGCGTCAGTCTCAGCGTCTGGAGTCGGAACGGGCTCTTCACGCTCCTCGACCTTGTCCTCGGGGCTCTCTGCCGGCGGTGCCTCCTCCTGCTCGGCCACCTCGGGCAGCGCCTCGGCGTCGATCCCGCCCAAGGCGAGGGATTCCTCCCCCGCACCCTTGACCTCGGAGGCCTCCTGCCCCGTGGCGACCGCCGGGTCCGCCGGCGGCCGGTCGGCCGGGGTGGATGCCGTCGGGACACCGGTGGTCTCCGGCACGACGGGTATGGCCGTGGCCGGCAAGACCGTGGTGGCCGCCAGGGCGAGAGCCAACGCAGTGGCTGCGCCGGTCTTCAGGACAGGGTGGAGCGTCCGCGACATATCAGTTTTTCCCTCAAGTGGTGCAAAGAAGTGGAAGCGGGCGTGGTTCTTCCCCTCCACGCCTCGACAAGGTTATCAATTCTTGATGGAGTTGTAATCACTCTGGTCCCAATAGTCTCTGTTTTCACACAGAGTTCACATGGGTGTTGGAACTGTTGCGCTGTGAGCATCACATCATCACGAAAAGACACCGGCCCCACCCGACAGGGTGGACCCGGTGTCCCTATGCGTGCCGCCGGCAGACGGTGGTCAGTTGTGCCGGACGGTCAGAAGCCCCCTATTGATCATCAGACACGCGCCCCTGCTGTCCCTCGGGGGGGGTCGCAGTGGAGCCGCGCGCGAACTCACGGGGGGCGCCGACGGCCGTGATCCGAGTGAGCCTGCAACGCTGAGCGGAAGACGATCAGGGATCTCAGCGCAAGTCGTGCCTTCTGTCACATGATGACAAAATGGATGCGGTGCAGTGACGCCACCGTAGTCTTGCGCAGAGCTCAAACGAGGAGGTCATCATGGTCGACCTGTGGCCCTGGAGAAAGAACCCCTGCTTCGAAGTCAGTATTGGCGATACCGGCAAGCCCGCGCCAGAGCCTCAGCAGGCGAGGATGCGCGCTGCGGAACGGCCCGTCGAGAAGACCGTGGAGTAATCGAATGCTATTACCCAAGAAGCCAATGCAGCAGCAGTGCTCCGGGCGCCTGGACTGGGGTCCGCCCGCCGCCCCCGTGCCGCCCCAGCGCACCTTCGAGACTTCTGAGTTCACCACCCGCGTGCCCCTCGCGTGGACATCGGGCGTAGTGCTCCGCGCCGGCAAGGTGACGATCGGGGGCTCCCCGTGGGAGGTGACGCTCCTCCCCGAATCGGTATGGCCTTTCGCCCGGAGGCTCTTCGCAGCGAACCGCCGAGGGGTCGTCGCGACGACACGTGACGAGCAGGAAGCGGCCATCTACCTTCTCGACCGCGGCATCGCCGACCCACTTCCAGCCGAGGCACGTGAAGTCGACGACGTCGAGATCGTGATCCCCGTCCACGGCGACGCGGAGCCGCTCGAACGATGCCTCGCATCGCTCTCGGGTCAGGGAATCCCGATCACGGTCGTGGATGACGCGTCGCCGATGGCCGATGCCGCTCGCATCCGTGAGGTTGTCGAGCAAGCGGGGGCCCGCCTCGTTGTCCGGAAGACGAACGGCGGCCCCGGCGGCGCGCGCAATACCGGGTTCCAAGAGACCTCGGCCCCATTCATCGCGTTCATCGACGCGGACGCACTCGCAGCTTCGGACTGGGTGGCCCGCCTTCGCCCGCTTTTCGACGATCCGGTCGTCGGCGCGGTAGGCCCGCGCGTGCTCCCCGCGGTAGTCGGCGACTCGTCCGTCGAACTCTATGAAGAGACGCGCTCGGAACTCGATATGGGCCCCGATCCGAGCCGCGTCGTCTACGGCGTTCCGGTCGGCTGGCTGCCGAGCGTCTCGGTCATCGTGCGCCGCGCGGCCGTCACCGATCCCCCGTTCGAGCCCGGCATGCGGGTGGGTGAAGACGTCGACCTTTTCTGGCGCATGTACGAGTCCGGTTGGACCGTGCGCTACGTCACCGACGTCGTCAACCGCCACGAAGTCCGCACCTCGCTCAAGGAATTCTCAAGCCGCCGTGCGATGTACGGCGACTCTGCGGCTCCGCTCGAGGCGCGCCACCCGGGACGGCTTATCCCGGCCCGTCCCTCGGCGTCGGGACTCGTAGCCCTCGCAGCCCTCACGAGCCCGTTCCGTGTCGTGCGGCTCCTCGCCCCGGCGATCTTCATCTACGAGGTGGCCAGGCAGCGGCGCATCCTGGGCCCCGAAATCCCGTTCTCGGTCGCGATCGAGATGTCGGCGCGCTCGATGTGGTCCGACGCGTTCTGGATGGGGCATCTGCTGCGCCGCGACTGGTGGCCCGTCGGCTGGGCCGTGCTCGCGGCGACCCCGTTCTCGCGGGCCGCGCGCGGCATCGGTGTCGCGATGATGTGGGAGCCGGTGCGGGATCATCTGCTGCGCCCGACGCGACTCGGTCCGTTCAGCAGCCTGGGGTTGCGGCTCCTGGACGACGCCTCTTACGGCACCGGCGTGATCAGGGGAGCACTCCGCAGCCGGGTCTGGAGCGTGATCACCCCGCGCGTGCGCATCCCCTCCTGGCCGAAGAAACGCGGTGACGCGCAGGCGTCGATGCAAGCCGGCCCGCACGCGGGCGACGCCGCTCCCGCATCAGCCGCCGAGCGGTAATCGAGCACCATCATCGACGAGAAAGTAGTACCTTCCAGCATGTCCCAGTATCATTCGCGGGTTGTCTCCACGCTCGCACTCTCCGCAGTCGCGGGGCTCCTCCTGACCGGCTGTGCGACGGGTGGGACTGCATACGGCGGCGCGGGCGGCGATGCAGCACCCATCAAGATCGGTGCGATCAGCTCAATCACCGGTCCCGCGCCTTTTCCCGAGGTGCCGGCCGCCGCGCAGGCCGTGTTCGACCGGGCGAACGCGGAGGGCGGCATCGACGGCCGCATGATCGAGTACATCTCCGCGGACGACGGCGCCGACCCCGCTCAGGCGAGCCAGGCAGCCCGTCGCCTCGTCAACGAGGAGGGCGTCGTCGCGATGGTGGGGGCCGCAAGCCTCGTCGAGTGCAGCGCGAACGCGGCGTTCTACGAGCAGAGCGACATCGTCTCGGTCATGGGTACCGGCATCGAGCCCTCCTGCTTCTCCTCGCGGAACATTGCGCCGGTGAATGCGGGCACATTCAATGGCTACGAGAGCCTCCTCTACTTCGCGAAGGATCAGCTCCGGGCCAAGAGGATCTGCCCGGTGATCCTCAAGAGTGAGGCGCTCACCACGCCATATCTCGAACTACTCGACCGGTGGCAGGAGGACACTGGCGTGACCTTCACCCACGTCGATACCTCCGTGAACCTCGGCGATGACCCGACGCCCGCGATTCTCGCGGTGAAGGATGCCGGCTGCGATGCGGTCGTGCTCAACCCGACCGAGCCGGAGGGCGTCGCGTTCATGAACGCGGTCAAGCAGCAGGGCATCTTCGACCAGGCCGACTGGCTCATGCTCACGAACGTCTACACAGAGGCTGCAGTGGAGGCGTTGCAGACCCAGGAATCGATCGGCAACGTCTACGCGAACTCCGAGTTCCTGCCCTTCACCAGCGACGACCCCGAGGTCACCGAGTGGCGTTCGACGCTCGACGACGCCGGCGTGGCGATCACCTCGCTCTCCGAGGGCGGATATGTGAGCGCGCAGCTTCTCGTCGACGTGCTGCGAGGGATGGATGGCGAGATCACCCCCGAGTCGGTGCGCCAGGCACTCCGCGACGCCGGCGAGATCGATAACCCCCTCATGGGCATGCCGTTCGTCTACAGTGATGCCGGCGCACACAACCCGAACCGCGCCAGCATGATGGTGCAGGCGACCGAGGAGGGATGGGTCCCGGTTGGCGACTGGGTCGAAGTCCCTGAGCAGTAGACCATCATTGACTGGCACCCAGACCGGTCTGCGCACCGGCACGCAGCGCGGCAAGGTCGCCGACCATGATTGACGGAACCGTCTCGGGCCTCATCATGGGGTCCACCTATGCGATCCTCGCCGTCTGCGTGGTCGTGCTGTACCGGCTGGTCGGCGTCCTGAACTTCAGCCACGCGGCGCTCGGCGCCCTCGGCGCCTACGGCTGCTACGCCCTCCTCGGTGCGGGCCTTCCATGGCCGCTCGCCGTCCTCGCTGGACTGGTGCTCTCAGGGACCCTCGCCGGGCTCTCCGGCTGGGTCCTCGCGCGTTGGTTCGGGGAGCCGAGCACGACCGTGCGCGCGGTCGTCGCCGTCGTGCTGCTCATCGTCCTGCTCACCCTGGGGTTTCGGCTGTTCGGTGACTCGCCCCGTGTGATGCCGAGCCTCGTGCCGGAGATCTCCTTCGATCTCGGCGGAGTACGAGTCGCGCTCACCACGGTTGTCGCACTCGCCCTGACCCTCGTGATCGCGGCTGGGCTGTCGCTGCTCTTGCGCTATTCGACCCTCGGGCTCCGACTTCAGGCGATGTCCGAACGGCCCGTTACTGCGCAGCTGATGGGCATGAATTCACGGCTCTTGAGCGTCGGAGTGTGGGCCGTGACGGGCGTGTTCGCGACGCTCGCGCTGTTGCTCGTCGCCCCCACCCGCAATCCGACCTTTGAGACGATGTCGTTCTTCATCATTCCAGCGCTCGCTGCAGGCCTGCTCGGCGCGTTCTCGAACGTGTGGGTGGCGGCGCTGGCCGGGCTCACCATCGGAGCGATCGAGGGTGCAGGGGCGCGCATCGAAACCGTTGCTGACTATCGTGGCGCGATCCCTTTCGTGATCATCGTCGTCGCGCTCATCTGGCTGCGCAGGCGGGAGGCTTGGGATGCGGTTCGCTGAGTGCGTACGTGATGGTCTCCGTGCAGGGCAGCGCATTCCACCCTCCAGCGGACTTTGGGCACTGCTCGTCGTGGTCCTCGTCGTGCTCGGGTGGCTGCTACCCCTTTACTGGGTGTACCTGTTGTCGTCCGTCGCGGTGAGCGCGATGATCGCCCGTGGCGTCGGGCTCGTCACGAACCGGGTCGGGATCATTACCCTGTGCCAGATGTCGTTCGCCGCGATCGGCGGCTGGGTCGTGTCGTGGCTGGCACTGCACTGGCCCGAGCTTCCATTCCCGCTGCTCGTCGTCGTCGCCGGCATCGCGACCGCGCCGATCGGGCTGCTGCTGGGACTCGCCACCTCGAGAATCCGTGGCGTCGAACTCGCGGTGCTGACGCTGGGGTTCGCCGGTGCTCTCGACCTGGTGCTCCGGCAGTGGAGCTTCCCCGGAGTGGGCAGGGGTGTCCCGGTACTGCCAGCCGCGCCGTTCGACGATCCGCGCTGCTTCTTCGCGCTCGCCTGGGCTCTGCTGATCGTGCTGCAGCTCGCGCTGTGGGCCGTCGGCCGGACGCCCCACGGGCTTGGTTGGCGCGCGGTGGGAGCGAGCGAACGAGCCGCTGCGGCCCTGGGCGTGCGCACTTGGTGGTCGAAAGCAACCGCGTTCGGGGCGGGGGCACTCTTTGCAGGGGTCGCAGGCGGGATGCTCGCGGGGCAGTACGGGCTGCTGACTACGAGCGTCTTCACGCCACTCACCTCGATGGTGCACCTCGCGACCGCGGTGCTGTGCGGTGCCGCGTTGTTCAGCGGAGCACTCCTCGCGGGGGTGTTTGCTGTGTTCGTGCCGGAGGCGCTGCGCCGGGTGGGCTTGCCTCTCGACGTTGGAAACGCGTTGCTCGCGCTGGGGGCCTTCGATGTGCTGCGAAGGGGCACCGGCGGCATCGCCGAGCTCCTTCATGCGAAGCTCCAGGATCGCGCATTCCGTGGAGTGCGCACCACGTGCGAACCGATCGATAACCGCGGAATCGGCAATGCGGTCGGCCCCGGCGGTACGGGCGCGGGCGGAACCCGGACGACCCCTCCGGAATCTGACGTCCCACCCCTCGAGATCAAGGGGATGACGGTCGTTTTCGGCGGCACTCCCGCGCTCGACGACGTCGACCTCGTCGTCCGCGAGGCAGAGGTGCTTGCGCTCATCGGGCCCAACGGTGCGGGCAAGTCGACGCTCGTCGACGGGATCTCGGGGTTCCTCTCGGATACTGCGGGCACGGTGCGACTCGACGGCGTGCCGCTCGACGGCACCCCCGCCCATCTGCGTGCGCGGCGAGGGATCCGTCGCACCTTCCAGCACAGCCGCGGCATCTCAGCCGCGACGGTGGGGGATTTCATCCGCCTCGCCGCCCCGGCGGCTGCGACCGAGCATCGCGAGTCCGTGCGCCGCTACTTCGGGCTCCCTGAGGTGGTCGTACCGACCCGCCTGCTCGACGTCGGCACCCGTCGCATGCTCGAGATCGCGGGTGCGCTCGCCGCAGGGCCGCGTGTGCTGCTGCTCGATGAGCCGGCCGCCGGGCTCGGGGAGGCGGAGCGGACATCCCTCGCGGCGCGGCTGCGAGGGATACCTGCCCGGTTCGGCTGCTCGGTGCTTCTTGTCGAGCACGACATGGAGTTCGTGCGGGCCGCGGCGGAGCGGCTTGCCGTGCTGGAGGCGGGGCGGATCATCGCCTCCGGCTCGGATTCCGGCTCCGTCGTAGACACCATGGCGTTGCCCCAGGTGATCGACGCCTACCTCGGGCGGGAGGCCGTTCGGTGAGCGCACTCGAGCTGCGAGGCGTCTCGGTACGCCGCGGCGATCTCGCCGTCTGCAGGGATGTGTGGTTATCGGTGCCCGCGGGAGAGATCACAGTGCTGCTCGGTGCGAACGGTGCCGGAAAGACGACGCTACTCGACGGGATCGCCGGGATGTTGCCACTCGCTTCCGGGGAGGTGCTGATCGGGGGCCGCCGGATCGACCGGCTTCCGGTGCATCGCCGGGTCGGCCGCGGCCTCGCATACGTCGAGCAAGGCCGCACGGTGTTCTCGCGACTCACCGTCGCGCAGAACCTCGCTGTGGTCGACCGCTCACCTGCCGCGCTCACCCGGGCGTTCGCCCTCTTCCCGCAACTCGCGGAGCAGCGGGACCAGCCGGCCGGGCTGCTTTCAGGCGGGGAGCAGCAGATGCTCATGGTCGCCCGGGCGCTCGCGACACGGCCCGATTTCCTGCTCGTCGACGAGCTGTCGCTCGGGCTCGCACCCCGCATTGTCGCGACCCTCGCCGAGGTGCTCGCGAGGCTCGCCCGCGAAGGCACGGGCATCTTACTCGTTGAGCAGTTCGTCGACACCGCACTCAGGATCGGCGCCGACTCACACATCATGCGGCACGGTCGCATCGTGCTGAGCGCCTCGTGTGCCGCGCTCGCCGCGGATCGCGCCTCGCTCGTCTCTCCGTACCTGCTGCCGCCGGAGTGACACGGGGCCCGTGTGGTCCTTGTCCGTGTACTCTTCCGCGCAGCCTCGTGGCGTCGAATCCCACACCGTCCTACCGTTGGGTCGGTCCGCCCCGATCTGCCGCGAAGGGCAGAAGCTGTGGTCCGGATCAAGGGACTCAAAAGGCCCGAACCCGCGATGCATCGCGGATCCGGGCCTCTGACCAGGTTCTCAGCCGGGACGTCTCAGAGACGTTTTTAGAAGTCCCAATCCTCGTCCTCGGTGTTCTCGGCCTTGCCGATCACGTAGGACGAGCCCGACCCGGAGAAGAAATCGTGATTCTCGTCCGCGTTCGGGGACAGTGCCGAGAGGATGGCCGGGTTCACATCGGTCACGGTGGACGGGAACATCCCCTCGTACCCGAGGTTCATCAGGGCCTTGTTGGCGTTGTAGTGGAGGAACTTCTTCACGTCCTCCGCCAGGCCGACGGAGTCGTAGAGGTCATGGGTGTACTGGACCTCGTTCTCGTACAGCTCGAACAGCAGCTCGAAGGTGTAATCCTTGAGTTCCTGCTGACGTTCCGCAGATTCCGTCTCCACTCCACGCTGGTACTTGTACCCGATGTAGTAGCCGTGCACCGCCTCGTCACGGATGATCAACCGGATCATGTCCGCGGTGTTCGTGAGCTTGGCCCGCGAGGACCAGTACATCGGCAGGTAGAAGCCCGAGTAGAAGAGGAAGGACTCCAGGATGGTGGAGGCCACCTTCTTCTTCAGCGCATCGTCACCGTGGTAGTAGTCCAGGATGATCTGGGCCTTCTTCTGCAGGTTCGCGTTCTCACGGGACCAGCGGAAGGCGTCGTCGATCTCCTTGGTGTTCGCCAACGTGGAGAAGATCGAGGAATAGCTCTTGGCGTGCACCGACTCCATGAAGGCGATGTTGGTGTACACCGCCTCCTCGTGGGTGGTCAGCGAGTCCGGGATGAGCGAGACGGCACCGACGGTGCCCTGGATGGTGTCCAGCAGGGTCAGGCCGGTGAAGACCCGCATGGTCAGCGTCTTCTCATCCTCGGTCAGTGTGGCCCAGGACTGGATGTCATTGGACAGCGGAACCTTCTCCGGGAGCCAGAAGTTGGAGGTCAGGCGGTTCCACACCTCAACGTCCTTGTCATCCTGGATGCGGTTCCAGTTGATTGCCTCGACAGTCTCGAGGGTCTTGACAGCGTCGGCCATCATCGTGGTGTTGTCCTCATTTCAGTACGGGTTTCGGTGCGTGGCGGGCGTCACTCAGAGCATGCAGCTGACGCAGCCCTCCACCTCGGTGCCTTCCAGCGCGAGCTGACGCAGGCGGATGTAGTAGATGGTCTTGATGCCCTTGCGCCACGCGTAGATCTGGGCCCGGTTCAGGTCACGGGTGGTGGCCGTGTCCTTGAAGAACAGGGTCAGGGACAGGCCCTGGTCCACGTGCTGGGTCGCTGCGGCGTAGGTGTCGATGACCTTCTCGTAGCCGATCTCGTACGCGTCGTCGTAGTACTCGAGGTTCTCGTTCGTCAGGTAGGGAGCCGGGTAGTAGACGCGGCCCAGCTTGCCCTCCTTGCGGATCTCGACCTTCGAGGCGACCGGGTGGATCGAGGAGGTGGAGTTGTTGATGTAGGAGATCGAGCCGGTCGGTGGCACGGCCTGGAGGTTCTGGTTGAAGATCCCGTGTTCCATCACGGAGGCCTTCAGCTCGCGCCAATCCGCCTGGGTGGGGATGGACACGTTGGAACCGGCGAACAGCTCGGCCACCTTCGGGGTGGCCGGCTCCCAGACCTGCTCCGTGTACTTGTCGAAGAACTCGCCGGAGGCGTACTTCGAGTCGTTGAAGCCGCCGAACCGCTCACCGGTCTCGATCGAGATCAGGTTGGAGGACCGCAGCGCGTGGAATAGCACCGTGTAGAAGTAGATGTTCGTGAAGTCGATGCCCTCCTCCGAACCGTAGTGGACCCGCTCGCGCGCCAGGTAGCCGTGCAGGTTCATCTGGCCCAGCCCGATGGCGTGGGAGGAGTTGTTGCCGTTGACGATCGACGGCACCGAGACGATCTCGGACATGGTGGACACCGCGGTGAGCGCCCGGATGGCGGTCTCGATGGACTTGCCGAAGTCCGGCGAGTCCATGGTCTTGGCGATGTTCATGGAACCGAGGTTGCAGGAGATGTCCTTGCCGACGCTCGAGTAGGTCAGATCCTCGTTGAACTCCGAGGCCTCCGAGACCTGGAGGATCTCGGAGCACAGGTTGGACATGGTGATCCGGCCCTTGATCGGGTTGGCCTCGTTCACGGTGTCCTCGAACACGATGTACGGGTAGCCGGACTCGAACTGGATCTCGGCGAGCGTCTGGAAGAACTCGCGGGCGTTGATCTTGGTCTTCTTGATCCGCGCGTCGTCGACCATCTCGTAGTACTTCTCCGAGACGGAGATCTCGGTGAACGGCTTGCCGTAGACGCGCTGCACGTCATACGGGCTGAAGAGGTACATGTCCTCGTTCGTCTTGGCCAGCTCGAAGGTGATGTCCGGGATGACGACGCCCAGGGACAGGGTCTTGATCCGGACCTTCTCGTCCGCGTTCTCGCGCTTGGTGTCCAGGAACCGGTAGATGTCCGGGTGGTGTGCGTGCAGGTAGACGGCGCCGGCACCCTGACGGGCACCCAGCTGGTTGGCGTAGGAGAAGGAGTCTTCCAGGAGCTTCATCACGGGGATGACGCCGGAGGACTGGTTCTCGATCTGCTTGATCGGCGCGCCGTGCTCGCGGATGTTGGTCAGGGACAGGGCCACGCCGCCGCCGCGCTTGGAGAGCTGCAGGGAGGAGTTGATGCTCCGCGCGATCGACTCCATGTTGTCCTCGATGCGCAGCAGGAAACAGGAGACGAGCTCACCGCGCTGGGCCTTGCCGGCGTTGAGGAAGGTGGGGGTCGCGGGCTGGAAACGGCCGCCGACCATCTCCTCCACGAGTTCCGTGGCCAGCTGCTCGTCGCCCTGGGCCAGGTGGAGGGCCACCATGCAGACGCGGTCCTCGTAGCGCTCGAGGTAGCGATTGCCGTCGAAGGTCTTCAGCGCGTAGGAGGTGTAGAACTTGAACGCACCGAGGAAGGTCGGGAAGCGGAACTTGAGCTGGTAGGCGCGGTCCCACAGGGCCGTCCTGAACTCGGCGGAGTACTGCTCCAGCGTCTCAGCCTCGTAGTAGTCATGGTCCACGAGATAGGTCAGCTTCTCATCCAGGTCATGGAAGAAGACCGTGTTGTTGTTGACGTGTTCCAGGAAGTACTGCCGCGCGGCGGCGCGGTCGGCTTCGAACTGGATCTTGCCGTCCGCCCCGTAGAGGTTCAGCATGGCGTTCAGTTCGTGGTACCCGAGGTTCTGCCATGCTGCCGGCAGCTCCTTGGTCGAGCGGTTCATGTCTTGTTCGGTGACTGTCATCCCCAAAACCTTTCCAATCCTTCGCGCACGGCCGTGACATCCTCCGGTGTGCCCATGAGTTCAAATCTGTACATGAGGGGGACCTGGCACTTGCGTGCCACAATCTCCCCGCCGAGGCAGTAGGCCTCGTAGAAGTTCGTGTTCCCTGCGGCGATGACGCCTCGGACCAGGTCCCGGTTCGTCTTGACGTTGAGGAATTTGATGACCTGCTTCGGCACGGCCCCCTTGCCGTCTCCCCCGCCATAGGTGGGCAGGGCGAGGACGAAAGGTTCCGTGGCCAGGAGGGTCGGCTTCCTGGTGATGAGCGGCAGCCGCGCCGTCTCACCCTCCGGATATCCCAGCTTGGAGATGAAGCGGTGCGTGTAGCCCGACGCCGAGGAGAAGTAGATCAGCCGGGCTGCCGTGCGCTGCGGGGCACCGGGCTCCGCACCATCCACCGGCCTGCGGTCGCTGACCACGCTTGTCATGTTGGCCTCGAGTACCTCAGGCCACCGAGACGGCGGCGGTGGCCAGCTCGTCGATCTTGTCCGGGCGGAAGCCGGACCAGTGCTCGGCACCGGCCATCACGACCGGGGCCTGCATGTACCCCAGGGCGCGGACACGCTCCAGGGCGTCGACATCCTGGGACATGTCCACGGTCTCGTAGGCGATGCCCTTCTTGTCCAGCGCCCGGTAGGTGGCATTGCACTGGACGCAAGCCGGCTTGGAGTAAACGGTGACGGTCATGGTCATTCCCCTGTCCTCGGTTACCGCATCCGGAAGAGGCCGGACCGGCGAGCATTTCTGGTCTGTGGTCTGTGTTCATACGTCATGGCCCTGAAGGGCACCGCCGGCCTGCTGAACAAGGCGTGAAGCGGTGGATCCGAGCCGGTCCGGCTCCATCAGCACCCTCATGCGCCGCGGTCCGAACCACTGAGTCCAATACTACATCTAGTGGTGGAGGTAGGGAACAACCACAAGATCCTGTCTTACATGTTTGTCATTAGTTTCCCCCAACTCATCCACAGGGCCTGTGGATGAGCTGGCGGTGGCCGGTCCGCCTGAAACGGCGGAATCACGCCGATCGTCGGTGACCGGACCGGGAACGTCCACAGGGTGTGGACGTCCACACGAGAAGTTGTGCACAGATGGTCCGGTCGCAGACCCCCGGCGTGTCTCCTCGACGCGGGCGGCGTGTCGGCCGGCGAGCTACCCTCAGTGGCACCACCAGCACCCATCCAGCACCCCCGCCAGGAGCTCCGTATGCCCACACCCCACCCCCACCATCCCAGCGAGAGTCCAACTCCGAGTCCAACCCCGAGTCTGACCCCGACTCCAGCCCCGACTCCAGCCGTCGGCTCCCCCGGTCCGGACGCACCCCGCCGGCTCGTCAACACCCGAGAGCTGATCAGCGGCTCCGGGCCTGCTGCGCCGGGTGCTGTCTGGAAACTGGAGGAACCGGTGCGGGACCTCGATTCGAACGTCGTCTCCCTGCCGGCCGGGGACGGCATCCAGGCGCACCAGGGCCCCGGCCTCGACGTGCTCATCCACGTCCTCGACGGTTCCGGCACCCTGGGCACCGAGACCGGGGACCTGCCGCTACGGGCCGGTGACCTGCTCTGGATGCCCCGCCGCACCCTGCGCTCCTTCACCGCCGGGACGGACGGGCTGATCTACCACACCGTGCACCAGAGGAAGCCGGGTCTCCAGCTCCAGAGGGAACGGCCCGACGTCGGGCGCTGAGCAGACACCCGCAGCAGTCACCCGAACTCAGGAATCCTGCCCCAGCTGCCCCAGGGCGTCCCCGATGGCCCGGTGCAGCGTGGGGTAGGCCCACGGGATCCTCATCAGCTCGGCCACCCGGACCCGGGCATGTACCGCCACGGTCAGGGCCCCCACGATCTCCCCGGCCTGGGGTCCCACCACGCTGGCGCCGACCAGCACCTGCCCGACCTCCGAACCACCAATGCCCGAACCACCAACTCCCGAACCGCCGGCTCCCACTCCACCGTCCCGCGCCACCAGGGTGAGGTGCCCCGCCACCTCATCGATCCAGCCGCGGCTGGAGGAGGCCAGGTCCACCCGGGCGACCCTCACCTCGCCCCCGCCGTCCCGCGCCGCGCGCTCGGAGAGCCCGACGGCGGCCACCTCCGGATCCGTGTACGTCACCCGGGGCACGGAGTCCCGGGGGAACGGCTTCGGCTCCGTACCGTCGTGCTGCCCGCCGAGCAGCTGCCCCGCCACCACGGCCGACTGGGCCACAGACGTGTGGGTGAAGGGCCCGGCACCGGTCATGTCGCCGAGGGCGTAGCGGCCCGGCACCGGTTGTCCCCCGCCGTCCAGGATCCGGCACCACTCGTCCACCCGGACCTCGTCGCGGGGCATGCGACCGGTGGCCAGCAGCACATGGTCCACGCTGAGCGACTCCCCCGTGGACAGGGTCACGTCCACCGGACCGGAGGGAGTCGGCAGACCGTGGGAGGACTCGTAGCGGGTGATATCGCTCGTGGTCACGCCGGTGATCTCCGTCCCGGTCCGCACGTCGATCCCCTCAGCCCGGAAGCGCTCCGCCAGCAGGTCGCCGGCCTGGGGCACCTCGCCCGAGAGCAACCGCCCACCACGGACCACCAGAGTGATGCGGACCCCGAAGCCGGCCAGTGCCTGGGCCAGTTCACAGGCGAGGGGTCCGCCGCCCACGATCGCCAGGGACGCCGGGAGCGTCTGTGCGGTGACCACGTCCCGGTGCGTCCAGGCCTCCCGCTCCGGCAGGCCGGGGATCGGCGCCAGCGAGGGGACGGACCCCGTGTTCAGCACCACCGCCCGGCTCGCGGTCCACCGCTGGGGCGTGCCGCCGCCGTCCGGGGTGATGGTGACCGCGTGGTGCCCCTGCCCGCCCCGGCCTCCGGAAGTGGACGGCGCCCCGGGACCGGACGGGCCGCCGTCGACCGTGGCCTGGCCGCGCAGGAAGGTGACGCCCGCATCGGTGAGCCGCTCCACCGCCACCCGGTCGTCCCAGTGGTCCGTGGCGTCCTGCCGGATGCGGGTCGCCACCCGCTCCCAGTCCGGTTCGTCACGGCGGGACTCGTGCAGCATCATCTTGCTCGGGATGCAGCCGTAGTAGGGGCACTCACCGCCCACCAGATGGGATTCCACGGCTGCCACCCGCCATCCGCCGCGGGCCAACCGTGCGGCCAGGTCCTCACCACCGGGGCCAAGCCCGATCACGATCGCGTCGACGCTCCGCTCGGGGTGCTGGTCGACGGGGTGCTGATCGACGGAGTGCTGATCCTCGTGGGCCGGTGCAACCTGCTGCTCGCTGTCCATGCCCCTACCGTCCCACTCCGCAGTACCCACCGGCTATGGCTCCGGCCCCGGCCGGTGCGTACGGTGGGTCCATGGTCACTGTTGCCGAGAACCTCGTCCAGACGCTGTCCCTCAACGGCGTGCAGCGTGTCTACGGAATCCCCGGGGATTCACTCAACGCCGTCACCGAGTCCCTGCGGACCCACCCCGAGATCGAGTGGGTGCATGTGCGCCACGAGGAGACCGCGGCGTTCGCGGCCGGGGCGGAGGCGGAGATGACCGGTGAGCTCGCCGTCTGCGCCGGCAGCTGTGGGCCCGGCAACCTGCACCTGATCAACGGCCTCTACGATGCGAACCGCAACAGGGTCCCGGTGCTGGCCATCGCCGCGCACATCCCCACGGAGGAGATCGGCACCACCTACTTCCAGGAGACCCACCCGCAGGACCTGTTCCGCGAGTGCTCCGTCTACGTGGAGTACGTGGCCGACCCGAAGCAGATGCCGCGGCTGCTGGAGGTGGCCATGCGCGCCGCGATCGAGCAGCGCGGCGTGGCGGTCCTGGTCATCCCCGGGGATGTGGCCTCGGCGCCCGCCCAGAGCGAACGGCGCACGCTCGTGCGCAGGACGCGCTCCGCCGTCGTGCCCCTGCCGGACCAGCTCCAACAGGCTGCTGAGATGCTCAATGCCGCCAAGAGCGTGACCATCCTCGGCGGTGCCGGCACCGCCGGTGCCCACGCCGAGGTGATGCAGCTGGCCGAGAAGCTGAACGCCCCGGTGGTGCATGCCATGCGCGGCAAGGAACACCTGGAGTATGACAACCCCTTCGACGTCGGCATGACCGGACTGCTCGGCTTCGCCAGCGGCTACAAGGCCATGTGCGAGGCCGACGCCATCCTGATGCTGGGCACCGACTTCCCGTACCCGCAGTTCTATCCGGACGACGCCACGGTGATCCAGGTGGACCTGCGCGGTGAGCACATCGGCCGGCGGCACCCGGTGGACCTGGCCCTGGTCGGCGGGGTGCGCGAGACCGCGGCGGCCCTCGTGCCGATGCTGGAGACGAAGAAGGACAAGCACCTCAAGGACGCGCGGAAGCACTACGTCAAGACCCGCGAGAAACTGGACGACCTCGCCACCCCCTCGCGCCGGGGCGCCGCCGTGCACCCGCAGTACCTGGCCCGCCGGATCAGCGCACTCGCCGCGCAGGACGCGGTGTTCATCCCGGACGTCGGCTCCCCCGTGGTCTATGCCGCCCGGTACCTCGAGATGAACGGACAGCGCCGGCTGCTCGGCTCGTTCTCCCACGGCTCGATGGCGAATGCGGTCCCCCAGGCGATCGGGGTGCTGGCCCAGGACCGCGGGCGGCAGACGGTCACGCTGTCCGGCGACGGCGGGCTGACCATGCTGCTGGGTGACCTCCTCACGCTCGTGCAGATGGACTTGCCCGCGAAGGTGGTGGTGTTCAACAACTCCTCGCTGAACTTCGTGGAGCTGGAGATGAAGGCCGCCGGGCAGCTGCCCTTCGCCACCACCCTGGAGAACCCCGACTTCGCCGCGGTGGCCCAGGCCATGGGCGTCAAGGGGATCCGGGTGGAGGACTCACGGGACGTGGACGCGGCCCTGACCGAGGCCTTCGCCCACGATGGACCGGCCCTCGTGGACGTGGTCACCGACCCGCAGGAACTCACGATTCCCCCGGCCATCCAGCTGGAGCAGGCCAAGGGCTTCGCTCTGTACTCCCTGCGCACGGTGCTCTCGGGACGCGGGGACGAACTGTTCGACCTCGCCAAGACCAATCTGCGGCAGCTGTTCTAGGGCGGATTAGGGTGGGCCCGTGGCCCGCGCACCGAAGAACCTCGTCCTCACCTATCTGCTGTGCCTGGCGCTCGGGCTCCTGGGTGCACACCAGTGGTATCTGGGGAACCGCCCCGCCGGTGCCCTCTACCTCATCCTGACGGTCGCCGGGATCGCCAGCGCCTCCTGGGGCATCGGGTTCGTCTTCGGGGGGCTCGTGATCCTGCTCTGCCTGATCGACCTGATGCGTCTCCCCGGCCAGGTCCGGGCGGCCAACGGAGGCCTGAACTGACCTGACGCCGGACGCGGCCCGGCCGTAGGCTCGCCTCGGCGCTGTCCCCCGAGAGAGGGAATCCTACGACGATCAACGGCCGCCCCTCGGGGCATGGCCGGCTCGCACCGACCCGGCCGTCGACCGCCGGCGGCAGCGCTAGGACCGCGAGGAGCAGTTCCGGCCGCCACTGACCAGCAGTGAGATGGTCCGAGGTCCCACGGATCTGGTAGACCGACCTCGGCTGGTACCACGTCCTGACAATCACGATCGTGATCGGCTTCGTCCTCTGGGCCGCCCTGTCCGAAGAGGGCAAGGTCCGGCTCGGTCCGGGCCACTCCCGCCCCCGGTACAAGCTATTCACTTGGATCGTCCAGAACATCGGCCGGTTGATCTTCACCCTCCCGGAACGCACACTGCAGACGTTCGCCTACGGCATCTACGGGACCAGCATGACCTTGAGCGCCTCGCGGGCATCCATGGCGGCATACGCCGCCGGCGCCTCGGCCAACGGCATCGAGACGTCGAAGACCCGGCCGGGTTGGATCTCCCCGGAGAGCACCTGCGGGATCGCCCCGTCCAGGTAACGGCGCACCGGTGCCGTCCCTCCGGTCAGGGTGATGTTGTGCAGGAACAGCGGGCCGCCCAGGGGTGCCTCCTTGTACTGCGGGACGCCCACGCGTGAGATGGTGCCACCGGGACGGATCACGCCCACCGCCTGATCGAAGGCCGGCCGGTGCCCCACGGCCTCCAGGACCACGTGGGTCCCCTCTCCGCCGGTCAACTCGCGCACGGCGTTGATGCCCTCCTCGCCGCGCTCGGCCACTACCTCGGTGGCACCGAACTCCCGGCCCAGGTCCGTGCGGGAGGCATGGCGGCCCATCAGGATGATCCGTTCGGCACCGAGCTGGCGGGAGGCCAGGACCGCGGAGAGTCCGACGGCGCCGTCTCCGATGACGGTGACCGTCTTCCCGGGGGCCACCTGGCCCATGGTGGCGGCATGGAGTCCGGTCAGGTAGACGTCTGAGAGGGAGAGCAGCCCGGCCAGCAGTTCCTCCGAGCCGTTGCCGGTCCCGTCGGTGTCCGGGACGACGACCAGGGTCCCGTCCGCCTGCGGGACCCGGACGTACTCCGCCTGTAGGCCGATGCCGTGGCCACCGAAGAAGCCGCCGTGCTGGCAGGAGACGTGGAATCCCTCACGGCAATAGACGCAGGTGTTGTCCTGGAAGGTGAAGGAGGAGACCACCAGCTCACCGCGCCGCAACGAGGTGACCGCGGAACCGGTCTCCTCCACCACGCCGATCACCTCGTGTCCCATGGGGCTGCCGTGGTCCGAGGACTTCATCGAGTGGTACGGGTGCAGGTCCGAGCCGCAGACGCAGGACCGCACGGTCCGGATGATCGCGTCCGTGGGCTCGAGGATGGAGGGGTCCGGGACGGTCTCGACCCGGACATCGCCGGCAGCGTACATGAGGGTGGCTTTCATGGGTCCCACGCTACCGGGGAACGCGAACCAACCGCTGACAGGGAGCAGGTCCAACCTCTACCCTGCGGTCATGAGCACCGAAGCCGCCATAGCCTCTGGACCCTCCCGCCGCACCATCATCCTCAGCTCATCGGTCATCGCCGCCTCGGCGGCCATGCTGCAGATCCAGGTGCACGAGTATGCACACGGGATCACCGCGGCCGTCCAGGGCGCCCCGGCCACCATCAGCTCGCTGATGGCCGAGCACCAGCCCGCCCCCGGGGTGGATGACACGCTGGCGACCCTGGCCGGGCCGCTTGTCTCGATCGTCCTGGCTGTCATTCTCTACGCCGCGTCACGGCCCCTGCCCGCCGGCTATCTGCGGGCCTTCCTCACATGGATGTCCCTCGCCGCGGCGCAGGGCACCTTCGGCTACCTCATGGTCGGGATGTTCATGCCGGTCGGGGACACCGCCGTCCTCTTCGAGACCTGGGGGTTCTCGTCGATCGGCTACATCGCCGCCGGGATCATCGGCATCGCGGGGATGTTCCTCCTCTCTTACCTGCTGTCACGGGAGCTCCTGCGGACGCTGTCGGACCCCGGCGACGTCGTCGCCGCGTCCGTGATGACCTGGCTGGTGGCCACGGCCGTCCTGGCGGCCGTCTATACCAGCGCCGCCCTGATCGCCGGGTACAACGCCGAGCACCTCGTGCCCACCCTCATCGGCGCGACGACGGCGCTCGTCTTCGCGCCCCTGGCCACCATCTGGTGGCAGCGGGTCCCCCACCTGCACCAGCCGTGGAGTCACGGCTCCCCGGTGGTGCAGGTGGTGGTGCTGGTCCTCGCCATCGCCGTGGTCCTCTGGCACGCGTTGGCACCGGTCACGATCGGCTGACTATTCGCTCAGCTGCGGGCTGCTCGCCGGGCCCAGGCCGCTCCCGACTCCTTCGGCCACCGCCGAGCCCAGGGACGGGGCACCCCAGACATGGCCGTGCTCGCCGCCGGCGGTGATGGCGAATCCTGGTGGGATCAGCAGGTCGTCTGCGCGGATCTCGTCCAGGGTGGCGTGGCCGTTGCCCATCATGGCGGCCTTCAGGCCGTCCTTCATGATGTCCAGCACGTTCTCCACGCCGGACTGGCCGTTGGCACTCATGCCCCACAGGTAGGCCCGGCCGATCAGCACGCCCCGGGCCCCCAGGGCCAGGGCCTTGTAGACGTGGGAACCGCGGCGGATGCCGCCGTCGAGGTACACCTCGACCTCGTCTCCCACCGCCTCGGCGACGGCCGGCAGCAACCTGATGGTGGCCGGCGTCGTGTCCAGGTTGTTGCCGCCGTGGTTGGAGACGGAGATGGCCGTGACCCCGGCGTCCCGCGCGGACTTGGCGTCATCCACGCGGGTGATGCCCTTGACCATGAAAGGCCCGTCCCACTGGGCGCGCAGCCAGGCGATGTCCTCCCAGGTGGGGATCTGGGTCTGGCGCCACCAGCCCATGGCCTCAAAGAAGCCAGGTACGGGCTCCCCCTTCGGCACGGCGTTGGGCACGGACAGCTCCGGCGGGGACAGGGTCTTCGCCCAGTCCATGGCATAGCCGAACTTGCGGCCCAGGACGATTTCCGGAACGTACTTCAGGATCGTCTTGAGGTTCATCTCCTGCGGGATCTCGGGGCTGCCCCAGTCACGGCCGTAGCCGTTGGTCCAGTCCAGGGAGATGATCAGCCCGGCCGTGCCCGCCTCCTGGGCGCGCTGGGCCAGGGCCAGCATCTGCTCACGCCCCCCGGACCAGTACAGCTGGAAGAAGGTGCGCCCCGGGTTCTCCGGCATGACGTCCTCCATGGCCTTGGAGGAGTAGGCCCCCAACCCCATGGCGGCACCGCGGTTGTTGGCGGCCCGCGCCACGGCGATCTCCCCGTCCGGGTGCACGGCCTGGACACCGGTCGGCGAGATCATCACGGGTAGGTCCACCGGCACACCCATGATGGTGGTGGAGGTGTCCTGGGCCAGGGGGTTGCCGGTGATCTTCGGCGCGAAGCCGAGCTCCGAGAACGCATCGATGTTGTTCTGCACGGTCATGCCGCGCTCCGAACCGGCCACCAGGGCCATGTACACGGACTTCGGCAGGCGTCTCTTCGCCCGGCGCTGGGCCTCCGCCACGCTCTCGAACCACGGGTTTGTCATGGTGATGCCAACCTTTCTGTCAGTCTTCTTGGTCTGAATTGATCTGAATTGGTCTGTACTGGCCTGTACTGGTCGTCACGGACTCAGCATCCGGGTCAGGGCACGGGGCAGGTCCCGGAACGTGTGCACCGTCTCCATCCGGCCCCGGCCCCACCGGGTCAGGTCACGGGCCATCTCCAGGTCCTTCTCCCCCGAGGTGTCCAGGAGGACATCCAGCCGGGGCAGCGTCGCGGCCACGGTGCGGGGATCGGGGCCGGCGTTGTGGACGCAGTCGGACAGCAGCAGCACCCGGCCCTCGGCCTGAGGGACCGTGGCCAGTTCGTCGCGGGCCAGCCGCAGGGGATGCTCCACGTTCGTCAGTCCGCGCGCCGGGATGCGAACCAGCAGGTCGAGGATCTCGGCCGGAGTCCCTGCACGTCCCATCGGGGCCAGGATCGCCGCGTCTGACCAGAAGGCGATCACGGCCAGATCGTCCCGGGCGAACTCTCCCGCGAGGGCACCCACCGCGGCGGCAGCCGACCTGATCCTCTCGCCCCGCATAGACCCCGAGACATCGAGCGCCAGCACCATGGCCCGGCGCTGCCGGACACGCTCGCGCACCACGATGTCCGAGGCATCCGGCACCGGCTGGGCCACCAGGTTCTCCACCGTGGCCTCGACGTCGATGTCCTCGGCACTGCCCGCAAAGGGCAGCCGCTCCAACTCGCCCAATCTCCGCCGCGGCCGTGTCTGCCGCGGCGGCTGTGGGATCGACAGGGCGGAGGCGATCTCCCGGGCCCGCTCCAAGACCTCGAGGTCGGCGTCTTCCTCCAGGTCCGCCAGGTCGATGACGTGGCTGTCCTCGCCCGTCTCCCCCGGTGCTGCGGTCCCCCGGGCTCGGATTCCACCACGGTCGCGTCCGGCCCCGGTGGCCATCAGCACCTGGCTGCCACCCTCGCCGGTCGCCGGCTGGAACACGGTCGGCTCCTCGTCCAGGACCTTGGGCCGACGACGACGGCCGCTCGCCTTCTGCGTCCGCCGCACGATGGGAGCGTCGGCCTCGATCTGCCTTCAACCCGGCTCCGCCGCCGCCGGGTGCAGGATGAAGTGATCCTCCCAGATTTCCCGCAGCACGCGCTCCGGCGTGGTCCCGGCGGACTCGTCCACATGGATGCGCCCGGAGAGGGCCACCAGTGCAGCATCGAGGACGGCCTCGGCGTAGCGGCGTCGGTTGTCCTCCTCCGCCGTCACCCGCCCCTCACCCGGGGAGTCGATACCGTGCAGCGCCAGCAGTTGGCCGGCCACCAGGACCAGGTCGATCGCGCCGCGCACCGAGCTGCCCTGACGGGTGTCCTCGCGCTCGCGGGTGGCCCGGGTCAGGGCCACCGCATCCGTGACCAGAGCGTCGGTGAGGTCCACCGAGACGTCAGCGCCGCCGTCGGGCCCCCCATCGGTGCGCAGCGCCACGATCTGCCGTTCGGCCTGCGCATCCTGATATCCCAGGACCAGTCGGTTGAACCGATCATGGACGGAGGTGGACAGCCGGGTGGTCCCGACATGGTCGTAGGGGTTCATGGAACCGATGATCCGGAAGGTCGACTGGGCCGGGAAGGTGCCGATCCGCGGAATGGTGACCTCACGCTCGGCCATCGCGGTCAGCAGGGTGTTCAGGGTGTCGTCCGGGGCACGGTTGAACTCCTCGATATACAGGAAGCCCCCCTCGCGCATGGCCCGCACGAGAGGCCCGTCCACAAAGTTCTCGTCCCGGTAGCCCTCCCTCAGCACCCGCGCAGGGTCATGTCCGCCGAGCAATTTGGACGGCGTCAGGTCCGCGTTGCCCTCCACGAGGACGAACGGGATGCCCCATTCCTCCGCGATGGCCCGCAGGATCGTGGACTTCGAGGTGCCGGGCGGTCCTTCCAGCAGGATGTCCCGCCCGGCCGCCACCGCGGCGAGGACCAGGTCGAGCTCCCGCTCCCGGCCGACGACGCGGTCGCCGACGCTGGCGCGCACGCGAGACACGTGGCTCGTGTCCCGTAGGCCGGTGCTCTGGATGCCCATTCTTCCCCTCGTTGATCTTCCCCTGGTTGCCGTCGTCGTGGCCCGTCCTACTGGACTGCTGCGCCTCCATCGACCGGAATCTGACCGCCTGAGACGTAGTACGACTCATCGGAGGCCAACCAGAGCACGGCGTTGGACACGTGAATGGGCTCGATCCACGCCTTGCCGAAGGGGTTCAGCCCGGCGAAGGCGGCCTCTGCATCGGAGGCCGTCGGTTCGTCCAGATCCGGCCGGAAGAGCCCGTACGTCCTCTTGTTCTTGACCATCGGTGTGTCGATCGAGTTCGGGTGGATGGTGTTGACCCGGATCCCGTGCGGCCCCAGTTCATTCGCCAGGACCTTCATCAACCCGACGATCCCGTGCTTCGCGGTCGTGTACGCGGCAACATTCGCCAGGCCCTTGAAGCCCGCGAGCGAGGAGATGATGATGACGGACCCTCCCGCGCCCGCCTTGATCAGGTGCTCAGCTGCCGCCGCGTAGGTGTGCCAGACCCCCGTGAGATTGATGTCCTGGATGTCCTTCCACGACGACTCACTGACCTCGTGCGTGTCCGGTCCGAAGGTGAAGATCCCCGCGTTGGCCACGATGGCGTTGACGGCACCGAGCTCGGCCACCCCGTCATTGACCGCAGCCTTCAAGGCGTCGAGATCGCGAACATCCGCCACCCGCGTGATGATGCGGCGTTCCAAGGCCTCCACGAGTCTCGCGGTCTCCTGGAGCTCCTCCTCCCCCGGCAGGTCGTAGAAGCCCTCAAGACTCTCCACGGGTGCACAGAGATCGACGGCGATGATGTCCGCGCCCTCCTCGGCCAGCCGGAGTGCGTGGCTCCGGCCCTGACCGCGGGCGGCGCCGGTGATGAAGACGACCTTGCCTTCCATACGTCCTGCCATGATGTGACTCCTCAGTCTGATGGGGTGCTGCTCGGGGGAAGTACTCGGGAGTAGTAGCGGTCAGAAGATGACGGATTTGAGGCCGGCGCCGGCGTCGACGGGCAATGGGACACCGGTGACGTAGCGGCCCTCCTCCGAGGAGAGGAAGAGCACCGCATTGGAGATGTCCACCGCCTCGATCCACGGGATCGGCAGGGAGTTCATGGCCTGGGAGGTCGCGGCGAATTCCTCGTCCGTGGGATTCTCCAGGTCGGGGCGGAAGAGCTTCTTGGTGGCCTCGTTCATGATCATGGGCGTGTCCACCTGGGTCGGGTGGATGGAGTTGACCCGGATGTTGTGGGGCGCCAACTCGATGGCCAGGGTCCGCATCAGCCCGACCAGACCGTGCTTGGCCGAGACGTAGTGGGCGATGTTCGCCATGCCCTTGAGCCCCGCCAGTGAACTGGTGATGACGATCGAGCCGCCGTTGCCTCCGGCTTTGAGATGTGGGATGGCTGCCTTGGCCGTATGCCAGACGCCGGTGAGGTTGATGTCGATCATCGACTGCCAGCCGTCCTCGGACAGGACGTCGGCCTCGGCCATCTCCCCCGAGATGCCCGCATTGGCCGAGACGATGTCGATGCGGCCGAACTCCGCCATACCCTCATCAGCCAAGGCCTTCAGGGCGTCATAGTCCCGGACATCGGCTTGCTTCGCGATGATCCTTCGGTCCAGGGCCTCGACCTGGCGGACCGTTTCCGCGAGGTCCTCCGGGGTGGGCCCTGCGTAGGGGACGTGCTCGACATCAGAGCAGATGTCGAACGTGATGATGTCCGCGCCCTCCTCCGCCAACCGCACCGCGTGGCTTCTGCCTTGCCCGCGTGCGCCGCCGGAGATGAACGCGACTTTGCCTTCGAGACGTGCACCCATGATGTTTTGACTCCTTCAGTCGGTGGACCTTGGGTCTATTGGTGGTCTATCGGTGGTCTAGGACGCCGGCGGGACGAACCCGGCCAGGGGATCGATCTCACAGGCGCTGACGGGCGGCCGGGCGGGGACTCCCATGCCGATGCTCACCGCCACGGGGCGGGACTTGGCCCGGGGCCGGGGTGGCGAGGTCCGGTGCGAGCGGTCGACGCTGGGGCGGGGCTTGGCGTGGTCTTCCTCCCGCTCCTGGAGCAGTTCCTCGCCCAAGCCGCGCACACACTCCGGGTCCGGGCCATCCAGGGGCAGGCCGGTGAAGAACTTCGCCGCCATGCACCCACCACGGCAGCTGTCCAGGAACTCGCACCCGGAGCACGCCCCGCCGGTCTGCGGCTCACGCAGTTCCGTGAACAGCTCGGCTCCCCGCCAGACGCTGGCGAAGCCGCCGTCCGTGACCGTGTTCCCGGCCTTGAACTCGTCGTGGATCGCGAAGGGGCAGGCATAGACGTCCCCCACCGGGTCGATCAGGCAGACCACACGGCCGGCCCCGCACAGGTTCAGCCCCGGGAGGGACTCCCCGTAGGCGGAGAGGTGGAAGAACGAGTCCCCGGTCAGTACCCCCTCGCCGTGGGCCACCAGCCAGTCGTACAGCTCCCGCTGCTGCTCGGGACGCGGGTGGATGTCATCCCACACGTCCACGGCCCGGCCGGAGGGGCGCAGGCGGGTGATACGCAGCGTGGCGCCGTACTGGTCCGCCAGGGCCTTGAACTCATCCAGCTGGGGGATGTTGTGCCGGGTCATGACCACGGAGATCTTGAAGCCCTCCACCCCGGCATCACGCAGGTTCTCCATGGCGCGCACGGCCAGGTCGAAGGATCCCTTGCCCCGCAGGGCGTCATTGACCTCCGCGGTGGCCCCGTCCAGGGAGATCTGCACGTCGATATACCCGTTGTCCGCGATCCGCTGGGCCGCAGCGGCATCGATGCGCACGCCGTTGGTGGAGAACTTCACGCCCACGTCATGGCTGGTGGCATACTCGACGATCTCCCAGAAGTCGGACCGGACGGTCGGTTCACCGCCGCCGATGTTCACGTAGAAGACCTGCATCCGCTGCAGTTCGTCGATGATCTCCTTGCACTGCTCGGTGGACAGCTCGTTCGGGTCACGGCGCCCGGAGGCCGAGAGACAGTGTGAACAGCTCAGGTTGCAGGCGTAGGTCAGCTCCCAGGTCAGGCAGATCGGGGAATCGAGTCCACGCTCGAAGTGGTCGATGAGGCTTGGTCGGCGCTCGGGTGCGAGGGTCACGGGTCACTCCAGGGGTGGCAGTCAGGGTCGGCGGTGGATCAGTCAGCAGTGGATCAGGCGGAGAATCGGTGGGCGATCAGGCACGCTCGGAGGCCGGCAGCAGCATGTCCGTCTCGGCCAGCCGCTGCAGGGCGGACACATAGCCGGGACGGGCCCCGTCCTCGATGCCCAGAGCCGTGAAGGTGGCGTCCACGCTCGGGAAGTCCGCCAGTGCGGTGACCAGTTCCACGAGGCGGGTGTCCTTCAGGAAGCTCAGACGCCGGGTACCGAAGTGATAGAGCAACGCACCGAAAGGCTCGGGCCGCACCGCGACGCGGGGATTCAGGAGCCAGGCCGCCCCGGGATCGAGGACGGGCCCCGATCCCAGGACAGCGGCTGCGGACGTGGTGGTCGTCACGGTCAGTAGACCCCGCACATGCCGTCGATCGAGACGTCCTCGACCAGGTCGTCGGCCGTGACCTCGGCTGAGTTGGAATGGGCAGTGGACTGGTCCATGGTTCCTCCCGGGAAACTGGTGGTGGAGACTGTGAGGTGGATCACTCACACGCAAGGAGCATAAATGACACCCAGTGCCAATGCAATGGATTCGCCCTGATCAGGTGGAGAATCTGAGAAGATCACCGTCTGTTGCGAACCATGCCTCAACAGCGCTTCCGCCGGGTGGAAACCACAATGACAGGAGGGTCATGGCCGGGTTGAATGACGTGCCCGCGCCGGATCGGCCGATGGGCCGCCCGCGCGCCACCACCCATGATGAGCTGGAGGCCATTGGCATGGACCTGTTCCGCCGCATGGGCTACGAGAACGTCTCGGTGCAGCAGATCGCGGACGCCGCGGGAGTCTCCCGCCGGACCTTCTTCCGCTACTTCGCCACCAAGTCGGATCTGCCCTGGGGCGATTTCGCCCAAGAGGTCGACCGGTTGCGCGCCACCCTGACCGCCGTTCCCGACCACGTGCCGCTGATGGCCGCGTTGCGCCGCGCCGTGGTGGACTTCAACCGGGTCTCCCCGGAGTCGGTGGACCAGCACCGCGCCCGCCTGGGACTCATCCTGACCGAGCCGGAGCTGATTGCCCGGTCTCTGCTCAAGTTCCAGCAGTGGCGTGAGGCGGTCGCGGAGTTCGCCTCCCGACGACTCGACATGCCGCCTTCGGCGTTTCTCCCCGAGCTGGTCGGGGAGATCGCCCTGTCAGCCGCCGTGGCGGCCTACCGGGAGTGGATTCCAGCGACCACGTCGGACCTGCCGACGCTCATCGACACGGCCTTCGCAGCGATCCTCGACCTCGATGCCCTCGAACACGGGGCTGCCGCAGTACTCGCGCACCAGATGACCCTGCCGGTGGGTGAATCCTGATGCGACTCGCGGACACCACCTGGCCGGAGGTCCGCCCGGAGACCTTCGGCGGCAAGGCCCCCCTCCTCGTGGTCCCGGTCGGCGCCCTCGAGCAACACGGTCCCCACCTACCACTAGACACCGATGCCTTCATCGCCGCAGCCGTCGCCACGGAGGTGGCCGCGGTCCGGGACCGCGCGGCCCTCGCCCCGACCCTGCCCCTCGGCGCGAGCGGTGAGCATGCGGGTTTCCCCGGCACCCTCTCGATCGGGGCCGCGGCGATGCATGACGTCCTCGTGGAACTGGTCCGCAGCTCCACCCCGACCTTCGCGGCGGTCATGGTGATCAACGGGCACGGAGGCAACCTGGAGGCGCTCCGATCCGCGGCGGCCCTGTGCGCGGCGGAAGGACGCACCCTACTCCCCCACCCGCTCGGCCTGCCCGGCATGGACGCCCACGCCGGACGGACCGAGACCTCACTGATGTTGCATCTGGCCCCGACTCGCGTCCGGCTTCAACGGGCCGCACCCGGGAACACCAGTCCTCTCCGGGATCTACTCCCCCAGATGCGCGCCCACGGTGTCCGGGGCGTGAGCCCGAACGGCGTGTTGGGAGACCCGACGGGCGCCACCGCGGCAGAAGGTGCCGAGCTCTTCGCGGCACTGGTCCAGAAGGCCCTGACGGCCTTCGACGGGGTCGCGGACTGACACCCGCAGCACCCCTCTCCCACCTTCGACTGCCTCCCCCGAAACCGTTGACCAACCCTTGACCCGTGTGGCCTACCTCACATCTACTGGGCACCGTCCAAAGGCGGCGCCCCAGGATGACGGGTCCCGGTGGTGCCGCCTCATCTATGTGGAGGGGAACACCCATGGGAAAGCGCAGAACACTCGGATCAATGGCGTGCGCGCTGGCGATGGTCGGCACCGCGTTCGTGGCCGGTCCAACGGCGGCCACGGCAGACAACAAGGCGGAGAACACGGTAGCCGTCGATTCACAGACCCTGGAGAAATCTCTGGCGGCGGCGCCGGTACAAGGCCTGCAGACACCCTTCGAGGCCAGCAACGGGGCGAACTGGACCACGGTCGAGCAGGCGCAGTCATTCCTGCAGGACCTGGAGGCCTCCAGTGACCGCGTCGCCGTTCACGAGGTGGGTGCCTCCGGCGAGGGCCGGCCCATCAACCTGATGACCATCGGCTCCCCGGCACAGCAGTCTCCGGAGGACATTGCCGAGGGCTCCATGGTCCTCTTCAACTGCTCCATCCACGGCGACGAGCCCTCGGGTCGTGAGGGCTGCCTCCAACTGGCGCGGGACATGAGCACCACCACCGACCCGGCGTGGAACCGGCTCCTGCAGAAGACCACGGTGGGATTCCTCTACACGAATCCTGACGGCTGGGTGGCGGATACCCGCGGCAATGCCGAGGGTACGGACATCAACCGGGACTTCCTGGCCCTCGAGACCCCCGAGGCACAGGCCCTGGCGAAGGTGTTCCGCGACTGGAAACCCGATGTCCTCAACGACCTGCACGAATACGGTCCGCGGGAGTACTACGACACCGCGGCGTTGGTGCTGTGGCCCCGGAACAGGAACGTGGACGAGACCATCCACCGGCTGTCCCAGCGGATGGTCAACGACTACACGGAGCCGCAGATCGAGTCCCAGGGCATGACCAGCGGGATCTACGGGTTGCTGGTCAAGGACGGTGTGCCGTTCCAGCAGGTGGCCGGTGACGGGCAGGCCCGGATCCTGCGCAACTATGCCGGACTCAAGCACATCACGGGTCAATTGACCGAGGCGGCCTCCGGACCGGTCACCGCGGAGGAGGAGAACGATCCGTTGCTGACCAACCGCCGCCGGGTCTCGGTGCAGTACTCCAGTGCCGTCGGTTCGCTGGCCATGGTCTCGGAGAACCGCAACCGTCTGGCGCGTCAGTCTGAGGCAGCGGCCGAGCGGGCCACCGAGGCCGGCGCCGCCCAGTCCGGTGTGGTGTATTTCGGCGGCCAGGACAACATGGTCCCGACCACGTCCGAGGGGGCCGAGCCGGACCCCATGTGCGGCTACCAACTGACGGAGGCCCAGGTGCAGGCGGTGGGCGCGACGCTGGAACTGCAGGACGTCGCCTGGACGGAGAATGCCAACGGGGCCTTCGTGTCCATGGCCCAGCCGAGCAAGACGTTGATCCCGCTGTTGCTGGACGCCCGCTCCGAATACGGCCTGACGGAGGCGACGCCGCTGGACGACTGCTGACCGCCGGCTGACCGACGGCAGCAGACACCGCGGGCGGGCTCGGGGCCTATCCCCGGACCCGCCCGCGGAACCGAGGTCGCAAGACGCTGAGGCATCCGGAGCGCACCGCGGCACCGATCACACCGGTCCCGTACGCCGCGTCCGCGCCGAGCCGCAGCACGAGGTGACGGACCGGGTCCAGGGGGGCGCCGGCGTCGTGCATCCGGGGGGTGGGACCCCTCAAAAACTGCCAGTGGTGCCGGGCAGCGTGCGCGGTGTCCGGCACCGTGGGCAGCATGCCGAGCACGACGACGGCGCGCGCCACCGCGCGCACCCGCGGCACCGACGCGGTGGTCAGGAGCAGGGCCGCGGCACCGATGGGCCACCATTCCCGGCGCAGCGCATGGCCGATGGCGGTGGCCTCGGAGCGCAGGCCCAGCACCGCGATCTCCACGCCGGCGGACACCGGCAGTCCTCGGCCCCGGAGGCGGCGCACCGATGCACCGATCTGCACGGCGATCCCGACAGCTGCCATCCCGGCGCCCACGGCCCGGGCCCCTGAACTGCCTCTCGCTCCACCCCCAGCCGCCACCACCGCGCCGAGGAGGAGGGTGAGGCCGGGCCAGCCCAGCGTCGCCGGCGCCAGGCGCCCGGGGTGCCGCCGTTCCAGGGGCACGGCCGAGGAACCATAGGCGGCATGCCGGCGAGCCCAGGCGGGCACCCCCGAGCGGACCTCGTGGTGGACCTCCGCCGCCGGCAGGTACCGGATCGACCAGCCGGCCTCCACCAGCCGCCAGACCAGGTCCACGTCCTCGCCGACCCGCAGCCCGGGCTCGAACGCTGGATCCGGCAGGGCGACACGGCGGACCACCAGGGCCGCGGTGGGGACGTAGCCGACCTGCCCGCCGGGGGCCACGCGGCGGGCATGGGGTCCGAGGTCGAGCCCGCCCCGCAGCATCTCGAAGCGTTCCAGCAGGCTCCCGGTTCCCGGGCCGGTGACCGCGCCGCGCACCCGGGGGGCTGCGGCGGCCACCGCGGGGTCGTCGAAATGCGGCACCAGGTGCTCCAACCATCCACGGCTCGGCAGGGTGTCGGCGTCCAGGAAGGCCACCAGCCCTGCGGTGGTCGCGGCCAGCCCGGCGTTGCGCGCGCCACCCGGCCCGAGGTTCTGAGGCAGCACCACCAACCGCACACCGTGCTCGGCGCAGACACGGGCGATCTCACGCGCGTCGGTCTCGGCGGAGCCGTCATCCACCACGGTGACGCGGGGCACGCGGGAACCTCCACCGACCTCTCCGTCCGGATCCGCGGCGCCCAGGGCCGCCAGCAGCCGGGCCAGCGGCTCGGCGGACCCGTAGACGGGCACCACCACCTCGATCTCCTCCGGGCGCGGGGCGCGGGCCGGCAACACCGGCAGCGCCAGTCCCCGGTCCACCAGCAGCCGGGCGGTGGCCCGCTCGACGTCGGTGCCGGGGGCCACCGCTCTCGCCCCGGCCCGCAGAACGCGGTGTGCCCAGGGCCGGGCCGGGGCCGAGAGCCGTGCCAACCCCCACGGGGAGCCACCGAACAGCAGTTCACCGGACCGGCGGGTGTAGGAACCCTGCGTCCGCAGGATCGGGGTTGAGATCATGATGCGTTCATCGTAGCCACCCTCCGAGCCGCGCTCTGCCGACCGCGCATGGCCCGTACGGTGGGCCCCGGCCTATCATCGATCATGGAGACTCGTCCGGCTGTCTGGTCCTCCTCCTCCGCCGCCTACCCCCTCGCACCCGCTGCGCCAGCCACCGTCTCACCGGCCCCCGCCTCCCCCGCTCGGGCCGGTCTGCCCCTCCCCGCCGCACGCCCTCAGGACCTTCTGCCAGACTCCGCGCGACCACCGTCGGAACGGCACCTCTCCGTCCACCTGTTGGGTGGCCCCTGGGTCACGGTCCCGGACGGTACTCGGGATGTGCCCGATGGATCCAAGCGCCTGCTGGCCTTCCTCGCCCTGGACCGCCGCCCGCTCGACCGCCGCTACGTCTCGGGATCGTTGTGGCCGGACACCGACGATGAGCGTGCAGCCGGCTGCCTGCGCACGAGCCTGTGGCGATTGCAACGCACCGGGCTGGAGCTGATCGCCGTCAACAAGGCCTCCATCCGGTTGGCCCCCTCCGTCCAGGTGGATGCCGAAGTCATGACGGAGTGGGCGGACCGGGTGCTGACCGGCCCGCCGACCAGCGCTGATCTCAGCCCACCGGTCCCGGTCTATCCGGCACTCCACCTGCTGCCCGGGTGGTTCGACGACTGGGTCCTGGTTCACCGGGACCGGCTTCGCCAGCGGGTGCTGCATGCCTTGGACGCTGTGGCCCGGTCCCTGTGTGACCGGGGGGATTTCGCCGGGGCGATCGACGCCGGAGTCCTGGCGGTCGAGGCCGAGCCCCTCCGCGAATCGGCTCAGCGAGCCTTGATCGGGGCCCACCTCGCGGAGGGGAACCTGGTGGAGGCCCGCCGGGTGTTCACCCGCTTCCGCTCCATATTGTGGGAGGAGCTGCGGGCGGCTCCCAGTGCGGACCTGCACGAGGCGGTGGACCTACCCCGTCCACGGTGACGACTCCGTGACGTGGACCCGTCAGGCTGGGGTCCACGGTCCAGCGCGGAAAGGAGCCGCCATGTCCATCACCCCCACCTACCCCGGCGTCTACGTCTCGGAGGTGCCGTCCGGCAACCGGACGGTGACGGGCGTGGCCACCTCGGTGACCGCCTTCATCGGACGCGCACTGCGCGGCCCCGTCGACGAGCCGGTGCGGATCACGAATCTCACCGACTTCATCCGGACCTTCGGTCCGATCTGGCGCCTGTCCGGGCTGGGTTACGCGGTACGGGACTTCTACCTCAACGGCGGCGGCCCGGCCTATGTGGTGCGGGTGGCCCGCACCACCGATACTGCCGAGGTCTCGGCGGACGACCTGATCCTGCAGGCGAACGGACCGGGTTCGTGGGGCAACCGGCTGGCGGTGGTCATCTCATATCCCGATCCCGCCGACAAAGACCTCCAGGAGATCGCGGAGTCCCAGGGCTTGACTCCCGACCAACTCTTCACCCTGGAGCTGCTCCTGCTCGCGCAGGAGGGGGTGGCCGCTGACGTCGAGAATCCTGAGGTCGAGGCACGCGAGACCTACGTCAATGTCAGTGTGGCCGACGGTCCGCGGCGGGTGGACACGGTCCTGGCCTCCTCCCGGTTGGCCCGGGTGAAGGCCCCCCTTCCCGCCACCCGGCCTGATCCCCCGACCGCGACGGACCTGCGCTACATCGTGACCACGACAGTGGACGACGGAGTGGCCCCCGAACAGGAGGAGTACGTTCCCAGCGGTCCAGCGCGTACGGGGCTGCGCGCCCTCGACACGGTGGACCTGGTGAATCTGCTGGTCCTGCCGCCGGTGGTTCCGGGCGGCGACCTGCCCGTTGGCGTCTGGGCGCCCGCCATGGCCTATGCCGTGGAACGACGGGCCTTCCTGATCGTGGATGCGCCGAAAGACACCGCCCTGAACGCCGTCTCCCAGTGGGCCACCACGACGGCCGGGCTCTCCGGGGTGAACGGGCGCAATGCCGCCGTCTACGTCCCGAGGATCCGGCAGGCCGATCCCCTGCGTGACGGCGCGGTCGGTGACTTCGTGCCCTCGGGGGCGATCGCCGGGATGTACGCCCGCACGGATGCCACCCGCGGGGTGTGGAAGGCTCCGGCCGGTACGGAGACGGGACTGACCGGCGTGCTGGGCACCTCCCGGGTGATGACGAATGCGGAGAGCGCGGTCCTCAATCCCGAGGGCATCAACGCCCTCCAGACCTTCCCGGGGGCCGGCACCGTGCTCTGGGGCACCCGCACGCTGCGGGGCGCAGACCGACTGGCGGATGAGTACAAGTACATCCCGGTCCGGCGGTTGGCCCTGTTCCTGGAGGAGTCGCTGTTCAGGGCGACCCAGTGGGTGGTCTTCGAACCGAACGACGAATCCCTGTGGTCGCAGATCCGGCTCTCCGTCGGCTCCTTCATGCAGGACCTGTTCCGCAAGGGGGCCTTCCAAGGGGCCAGCCCCAAGGACGCCTACTTCGTGCGGTGCAGCGCCGAGACCACCACCCAGTACGACATCGATCGCGGCATCGTGAATATCGAGGTGGGCTTCGCCCCGCTCAAGCCCGCGGAGTTCGTGCTGATCACCATCCAGCAGAAGTCGGCGGCCGCCGCCTAGAGAAAGGACTGGACATGGCCGAGTTCACCCAGAACGCCCAGCGATTCGACCCCTACAAGAACTTCAAGTTCCGGCTCAAGTGGGACGGGCAGTACGTGGCCGGCATCAGCAAGGTCAGTCCCCTCAAGCGCACCACGGAGGTGGTCCCGCATCGCTCCGGTGGGGATCCGAGCTCATCCCGGAAGTCCCCCGGACGCACCGAGTACGAGGCGCTCACCCTCGAACGCGGAGTCACCCATGACCTCGAGTTCGAACGGTGGGCCAACAAGGTCTGGAACTTCCAGGCCGGCCCGGGAGTGGAGGTGTCCCTGGCGGATTTCCGCAAGGACCTGATCCTGGAGATGTTCAACGAGGCCGGTCAGGTGGTTCTGGGATACAAGGTGTACCGCTGTTGGGTCTCCGAGTTCCAAGCCCTGCCGGAGCTCGACGCCAACGCCAATGCCGTGGCCATCCAGTCCATCAAGTTGGAGAACGAGGGTTGGGAGCGGGACGTGGACATCCCCGAGCCCAGCGAACCGACCTTCACCGAACCGTGAGTGAGGTCCCGGGATGCCGTGGTCCGCGTCCGATGTGGTCTCCGCCTGGGAAACGGCGGAAGGCCTGATCCCGGCCGAACGCACGGCCGCACTGCTGGTGGCCCTCGGCCTAGCGCCGGACCACCGGACGGCCTTGGAGTACGACGTCGGCCGGGCCGCTGCGCTGTTGGGTACCGGTTTGGCGGAGACCTTCGGGGAGACGGTCGAGGTGGTGGTCGGGTGTCCGCAGTGCGGTGGCCTGCTCCAGGCGCAGGCCACGGTCCCACGGTCCCCGCAACCGGGCCCGACGGCGGCCCCCACAGACCCTGAGACGGCTCGCCTGCCGACCTTGGGTGAGTTGTCCCGGGTCCATGGCCGCCCTGATGCGGCCGCCACCCTGCGGCATTGGTGCGCCGGCCACACCGAGCCGGGCACGGTCCTGGCACACCTGGCGGAGCGCACTATGGTCCAGGGGCCGGTGGTGTGCCCGGACTGCGAGGCGGTCTTCGACGCCACCCTGGATGTGGCCGCCCTGTCCTGGGAGCGCATCAGTACCGAGGCGCCCCGTCTGCTGGCGGACGTGGCCGTCCTGGCTTCGGCCTTCGGCTGGTCCGAGGCCGAGATCCTGGGCCTGTCCGCCCACCGCCGGACGGCCTACCTCCAGCTGGCGGGGGCCGGACCATGAGTGGGGAGATCTTCGAACAGCTGGCCGCCTTCGGCGGCGGCGGAGACGCTCCCCAGTGGCGGTTGCGCCCGGCGTCCCGCTTCGAGCCGCGGCCGGTGAGCACCGCTCGGTCCTCGTGGTTGTCCTCATTGCAGTCCAACGTCGACGGCGACGGGACGCTGCCCGGGAACGACCAGCGGGACGGAATCGGTAGCGGTCCGGAGGCAGTCCGGCCGGTGACCCACGGAGCCGGCGGACGGCCGGGCCGCCCGGATGCAGCGCCGTCCACCTCCTCGCCACCGGGTGCGTTGTCCTCACCGAGCCACCCCGTCGGCTCGTTCGGTGCTGCCGGCTCGTTCGGTGCTGCCGGCTCGTTCAGTGCTGTCGGCTCTGACGAGCCTGAGCTGCCAGACGCGCCGGAGTCGGCCGTCGCGCCCGCGGTGGAACCCGTCCGGGACGACGCCGCCCCGTCCCGGGTCCCTCCAGCCCAGGTCCCCCCAGCCCAGCTCTCCCCGGCCCCGTTCTCCCCGGCGCCGGTCACCCGTGCCCTGCCACCGAGCGCCAGCAAGGCCGCCCCTGGCCCTCCGCGTGCCGGGGTGACCCAAGGTCCAGCAGCACCACCTGATTCCCTGGCGACCCCGCGCCGGACCCCACGCGCGGCGCCACCGGCGCTCGCACCGTCGTCCCCACCCTCCGCAGAGGACTCATGGGACACCACGCCAGGGACCACACCGGAAACCCCGCCGGAACCAGCCCTCCGGACCTCGGGCCCGGGCCTGCGGAGTGCGGAGCATGGGCACCACCCCGTGGACATCGTCGCCACGGACCCCGCCACCCGCAGGAGCACCCCCCGCCCGCCCGACCCGGACGCCCTGGACGCGGCCGTCCGGGCGGAGTTGACGCGCCGGGGGCTCGCCGGGCCCGGGTCCATGGTCTCGCTGGAGGACCCGTCCACGGCGACCGAGACCGGTCAGCGCAGACCCGGTCCCCTGCACGTCCACATCGGGCGCGTGGAGGTCATCACCCCGCCGCCGACAGCTCCGGCCCGCCCTGCACCACCGCCGGCACCGGCACGGCCAGCGCCCGGTGCCGTGCCGCCGTCGGGCCCCGCCGGAGCCCAAAGTGCGCCCTCCCGGCTGCGCACCTTCCTGGACCACAGGGCACGGTCCTCACGATGAGCAACACCCTGGCCATCGCGGCCGTGACCTCGACTGTCCGTTATCTCCTCCAGCGTGCCCTCGAATCGGCGCACCCCGGTCCGGTCGGCGGGGCCACGGTGCACACCTTGCGTCTGGACCAGCTGTCCACCGGTGACCTGGTGGGGACGCCGTGCCTGAACCTGCTGCTCTATCAGGTGACCCCCAACCACGCCGGCAACCTGACGGACCTGTCCACTCGGGACGCCTCCGGCGCCCTGGTGCGCCGCCCGAACGCCGCCGTGGACCTGCATTACCTGATCACCGCCTCGGGCGACGAGTCCAGCCTGGAGGGTCAGCGGCTGCTGGCCCGCGCGCTCGTGGCCTTGGCCGCGACGCCCGTGCTGACCCGGGACGTCATCGAGGCCGCCCGCACGGCACACCAGACCCAGCCGGAGACGGCATTCCTGGCCTCGGCTGACCTCTCCGACCAGATCGAACGGGTCAAGCTCTCCCCCGTCCCCCTGTCCCTGGAGGACCACACCCGGTTGTGGGGACTGTTCCACGAGGCGACCTTCCAGCTCTCGATCGCCTACCGGGCCACGGTGGTGTTGCTGGAGGCCGAGGTGCCCACCCGGCGCCCCCAGCCGGTCCGGACGCGGGTGCTCACGGTGCAGGCCGACACCCAGCCGCACCTGGCCTCGGTCTCCCCCGCCGGCCCCGGAACGGCCCCGGCCACCGGCGTGGAACTCGTGCTGCGCGGACGGTCCCTGCTTCAGGGGCCCACCGAGCCGACCGTCATCCAGATCGGTCCGGTGCGCCTGACCCCGTCCCCGGGGTCCACCCCCGCCGAACTCCGGACGGTCCTGACACCGGACGTGCCGGCCGGCATCCAGTCCGTCCGCGTGCTCCTGCTCCGTCCGGCCCCCGACCCGGGCGGGCCGGGCGGGCCGGGTGGGCCGGGTGGGCCGGGTGGCCTACCGGAACGGACGGTGGGCGCCTCCAACGCCCTGGCCCTCACCGTCCATCCGACTCTGGCGGTGGCCGGGATCACCACCGATCAGGTCACCTTCACCCTGTTCCCACCGGTGGTGGCCGGCCAGCGCGCGGTGGTGCACCTGGACCCGCTGCGCGACGAACCCGGCGGCGGGGCGTCCGACCCCCGCCTGCCCCTCGTCCTGGCCGTGGAACCGGTGCCACCCGGAGCCGCACCCCGGGCGGAGGTCACGGTGGATCGGGAGCTGATCCCGGACGGCGGGTGGTTGGTCCGGCTGGAGACCGACGGCATCATGAGCATCCCGGAGTTCAGCGGTGGCACGTACTCCGGCCCACGGCTCGACCTGCTCTGATGGACCTCCTGGGCGAGCTCGCGGTCCTGCGTGGCTACGTGCGCGGGGAGAGGACTGCGGACACCGAGGCGCCCGGGCCCAGCGCCGCGGCTGACACTGCGGCAGACACTGCGGCAGACACTGCGGCAGACACTGCGGCAGACGCGGCGGCAGACGCGGAGCTGAGCACCGCCGGCCTGGATCTGGTGCAGGCCGCCTGCGGCCTCAGCGACTTTGAACGATCACTGCTGCTGCTGGCCTGCGGGCCGTCACTGATGGGCACCGTGGCCCGCGAGCTGGCTGAGCACACCGGGATGCCCCACCTGTGCTTCGGCACCGCGCTGGCCCTGCTGCCCGGGGCCCACTGGTCCGCGACCGCACCGACCTCCGGACTGCGACACTGGCTGCTGCTGGCCCCGGAGGATCCCGGCCAGCTGATGACCAGCCGACTCGTGGTGGATGAACGGATCCTGCACCAGGTGGCCGGACTGGACCTGATCGACGACCGCCTCCGCAGCATCTGCTGGCCCGCGCCCGTCCCGACCCCGGTGGCACGGGAGCTGCCCGCCGCCTGGACCACCGCCGCGGAACGACTGGGCCTGCTCTGGGACTCCGGCGCGGTCCGGGTCACCGGCGTCGGTGCACCGTCAGCAGCGGCGCTGGCCGGACGGGCTGCCGCCCACCACGGCCGCCGTCTCTGGCAGGTCTCCGGCACGGACCTGGCCACCGGACCTCAGGACGCCGCCCGCCAGGCCACCCTGATGGCCCGCGAGGTCCGGCTCGGGGATCACGCCTTCCAGGTGGACCTCACGGGTGTGGCCGGGCCCGCGGCAGACCGGTGGGCGCGGCTGCTGTCCGCCGTGCCTGCCGTGGTGCTGATCGGCACCGAGGACTCAGACGGCGCCGCACCGAACGCCGCCCACACCGCCCACACCGCCATGACAGCCAGCACCGTCACCACCCTGCGCGTGCCGCCACCCACCCACGCCGAGCGAGACCGCCAGGAGGGCACCCGGGCGCGGGCCGGCGTCGGGAATCATCCCGGGTGGGAGGATCTGGTCCTGCCGGCCGGACCGCTCGAGCAGCTCCGCGCCCTGGCCGCGACCGTGGGCCACCGCGGGACGGTGCTGGACCGGTGGGGCTTCGCCGCCCGGCGGCAGCGCGGGCTGGGTACCAGCGCCCTGTTCTCCGGGGCGAGCGGCACCGGCAAGACCTTCGCCGCCGAGGTCCTGGCGGGCGGGCTCGGGCGGGAGCTGGTCCAGGTCGACTTGAGTCAGGTGGTCAGCAAATACATCGGCGAGACGGAGAAGGCGCTGGCCCGGCTCTTCGACGCCGCCGAGCAGGAGGGGTCGGTGCTGTTCTTCGATGAGGCCGACGCCCTCTTCGGCAAGCGCACCGCGGTGAAGGACAGCCACGACCGCTACGCCAACATCGAGGTGTCCTACCTGCTGCAGCGCCTGGAGTCCTTCACCGGTCTGGCCGTGCTGGCCTCCAACGCCCGGTCCGCGCTGGACACGGCCTTCCTGCGGCGCCTGACCACGGTGGTGGTCTTCCCCCATCCCGACGCCGGCGCCCGGCTGGCGCTGTGGCAGCGCGCCTTCCCGGCCCAGATGCCCCGCGGCGACCTGGACCTCGCCCGGCTGTCCCGGATCGATGCGACGGGGGCCACCATCATGGCCGCCGCCCTGTCCGGGGCCTATCTGGCCGCCGAGGCACAGCAGCCGGTGGACACCGAGCACGTGTTGAAGGCCCTGGACTGGGAGCTGGCCAAGACGGGCCGGATGCGGGGCGGGTCATGACCACCGTCGCCGTGCACACACCGGCCGCTCCCGTGCCGGTCCGGACCCCAGCCGCCGCCCGTCCGCCGGCCCCCGCGCCGGCCGAACGGACCCGCGCCCCGTCCCCCGCCCCGACCGCCCAGTGGTCGGCGGGATCGGTGGCCCTCGCCGCCCCCGCGGCCGCCGCCGAGGACAGCTGGCTGATGGAGCAGGTCAGATCAGCAGCCCGCGGCCTGCCCGGGTACTCACTCGCCAGTGCAGCCCTGGGCCAGGACCTGCTCACCGGCCAGGCGGTCAACCGCACCGTGGGCGAGACCCTCGAGAACCTGCTCAGTGCCGCCGGACCCTTCGGGGCCGGCGTCGGGCCCGTGTTGGGGGTCCTCGACGTCCTCGGTGAGGCGGTCCAGGCCGTGCAGCGGGCCTTCGCCGACCACCGGGTGAGCTTCGCGCGCATCGGCCGCGACCTCAGCGCCGCCTGGGAGCGGGTGGAGGTCCTCCGCGGCCTGGACGCCAACCTCGCCATCCTGGCCGGTTACGTCGAGGCCTTCCTGAGCGATGTGCGGGCGGCCATCCGCCAGATCGTGGACGTGCTGCTGGAGGCCGTGCGCGCCGCCGTCGTTCCCCTGGTGGAACCGTTGCTGGCCGATCCGGCCGTGGCGCCGGTGTGGAGCCTGGCCACCAAGGTCCTGGGCACCGACCCACTCACCGGGCAGCCGGTCGAGGCGCCCACCGTGGAGATCCTGGCGGACTTCCTCACCCTGATCGGCCAGGGCGAGGCCGTGGAGCAGATGCGCGAGCGGGGCACCCTGCAGCAGACCGCGGACTGGCTGGAGACCCAGTTCGAGCGCTTCCAGGGGTTGACCGGCCAGGCCTCGGCGCTGTTCGCCGACGCCTGGGACGCCATCTCGCCCCAGAACCTGCCCCGGCTGTTGGAGACCCTGCCGGCCCTGGCGTCCCGAGCGGTGGCCCTGTTCGGTGTGGTCGCGGACTTCGCCACCACGGTGTTCGGGCAGGTGCTGGTCTTCGTCAAGGACTCGCTGCTGGGGATGGTCAGCGACCACGCCGGGCAGGTCCCCGGGTTCCGGCTCCTGACCGTGATCCTCGGGCGGAACCCCTTCACCCAGGCCGCGGTGCCCCGGACCGCCGAGGGACTGATCGGCGGCTTCATCGAGCTGCTGCCCGGCGGCCGGGAGACCTACCGCCAGCTCGCCGAGACCGGCGTGATCGCCGAGGCCGCCGGCCGGATCGAGTCCGAGATGGGGCGGCTTCAGATCAGCTGGGAGCTGATCACCGGCACGTTCGGCGCGATCTGGGACCAGATGTCCCTGGCCGACCTGCTGGATCCCGTCGCGGCGATCAGCCGGGTGATCGAGCAGTTCGGCGAACCGCTGGGACGGATCCTCTCCTTCGTGGCCACGGTGGTCCAGGTGGTCATCGAGCTGGTGCTGCGGCTGATGAACTTCCCCTCCGAGCTGCTGGCCAGGATCATCGCCGGGGTGGTGGCCGCCGTCGAGGACATCAAGCGTGACCCGGTGGGCTTCCTGATGCACCTGCTCGACGCCCTGAAGTCCGGATTCCAGCGGTTCTTCGACCACATCCTCACCCACCTGTTCGCGGGCCTGGCCGGCTGGCTCTTCCGTGGTCTGCGGAGCCTGGGCATCGAACCGCCCACCGAGTTGAGCGGGGCGGGAGTCCTCGAGACGGTCCTGCAGGTACTGGGTCTCACCGAGGACTTCCTGTGGGAGAGGCTGGCGGCGGCCGTCGGTCAGGAACGGGTGGACCGGATCCGCGGTGCTCTGGACACCATGGGCCAGGCGTGGTCCTTCCTCCAGGATGTGCAGGAACGGGGGCTCGTGGCGGTCTGGGACCTGGTGGCCGAGCAGCTGTCCGGGTTGTGGGAGACGATCCTGTCCGCCGCGCAGGACTGGTTGATGACCAACCTGATCCAGGCGGCCATCACCAAGGTGCTCTCGATGCTGGACCCGACCGGGGTCATGGCCGTGATCAACAGCGCCGTCGCCTTCTTCCGCGCCGTGCAGTCCGTGATCGACTACATCACCGAACTGCTGCAGATCATCAAGACCTACGTGGACACCCTCGCGGCCATCGCCCGCGGGGAGATCGAGCCCGGCGCGGCCATGCTCGAGCAGGGGCTGGCGAACGCCATCCCGGTGGCCCTCGGCTTCCTCGCCCACCAGGTGGGACTGGGCAACGTGCCCGAGAAGATCGTGGAGATCATCGGCCGGCTGCGAGCGCTGGTCACCCGGGCCATCGACTGGCTGATCGCCCAGGCCCTGCGGATCGGGGCCGCCGCGCTACGGGCGCTGGCCAGGGGTGGGGAAGATGCCACTGCAGCAGACGGCCCACCGGCGGCTCCTCCACCAGATGCCGCGGACCGGATCGACATCCCCGTAGCCATCGGCGGCGAAACGCATCATCTGCGCAACGACGCCTCCGACGGTGGACTCGTGCTCCATTCACCGGTCCTGGTGATGGACACGGTGGACCGCCCGGATCTGGAGACTCTCGTCAGCCGGTACAACGCCGCTACCTCCCGAAGGGCCAGAGACCAGGCCGCCCAGGACGTCGGCCGGTGGATTGCCGAGCATGGGACCGGGGAGGGCCCCGGTACTAGTGCCCCCGGCCTCGGATCCCTGGTCCGCCACGGGTCTCAGCCGATACGTCTCACGGACGTCGGGGTTCCCCTCTGGTCGATGGAATCAGAGCACGTGGTGCCCTTCATGGTGGTGCGCAAGCTCTGGGAGGCGCTGGGTGTGGAAGGCGTGGCGTCCCGCAGCGTCCTGTCTTCGTCTGACCGGGGTCTGACGACCATCCTGATCTATCAGGGGGCCGCCGATTCGAAGACCAGGACCGAAGGAGCACGTCGTGCGCGCGCGGCGAACCAGATGGAAAGCATGACGCGTCGTTATGTCGCGGAGGGAAATTCTCAAGGTCCTGCGGATACGCCGGCTGCCGATGCCGTATTCCGCGCTGAGGTGATCGCGGTCCTGAGGAATGAAGAGGGCTGGTATTCAGATCTGACGGTGGCCTGCGTTCAAGGAGAGCACCAGATGCTCCTTGGGCTGTCCACCCACGGCCAGCTGCGGAACGAACCGTCTCCGGTCCCCACGCGGGACAGGATCCGCCAGGCAGCCCGGGAAGAGATCGATGATGCCGATCTGATGCTGGACCGGGCGCTCGCGGAGACGCTCCGGCCGGCTCACGGTCCGGACGTCACCCCAGCAGGCCCAGCCTGATCTCCAGTGGGGTTCCAGGGGACACGCGAGTACCGGCCTCGGGCTGCTGGGCCGTGACCCGGCCGATGAACAGGCCGCCAGAGGACACCGTGACGTTGAGGAACCCAGAGTCACTGGCCCGTTTGCGGGCCTCGGCCACGGACAGGCCCCTCAGATCCGGGACACTCCGCCGTTCGAGCTGCCCCGGCCGCAGGTAGAACCACTGGGTGAAGGTCCCCCCGGCCACCAGGTCGTCGCTCGGGAACCGGTGTTCCAGCCGCATCCCGGCGCTGCCGGGCTCCAGCTCCATCTCGGTGTGCGTGTTCACGGCACGGTTCCGGGTGGTGCGCACGGCCCAGCCCTCCAGGACCACCCGTCCCAGCAGGCCGCGATCGACCAGGACCTTACCCTCGGCTGAGTCGGCGAACCACCACAGCGGCCCGTCATCCGCCATCCACTCCCAGGTCTGCTGGCTCGGCGTCCAGGACAGCTCGTTCCCGTTGACCGCCACCCTTCCGTCCAGGACCACCGTCCGGGTGCCGACGGGCACCGGCCCCCAGGGGGAGCGCTCGGCCTCGAAAGGCCACGGCAGGTCCAGCTCCACCCTCAGCACGGGCTTGCCCCGAGGCTCCCCGCCGAACTCCTCGGCTACCTCCTCATCCAGGGTGAGGATCACGCCCTCGATGAATTCCCCCGGAGAGTAGGACTCGTCATTGGGGAATTCCCCGCGTGCGCCGAGCCGGATGCCCTCCAGATGGGCGCCGTCCGCCACGGGGCCACCCCCACCACCGAAGCGCTCGTACTGGGCGGTGGCCACGATCGGCACCCGCGTCTTGTCCCGGGCCCGGGATACCGTCAGGGTGTCGGACGCGCCGCCACCGGCGGCCTTGGCCGGCTGCCACCAGAACAGGACCGAGCCGTCCGTCCCACTGACGGCCTCGGCGGTCGCGGGATCGGCATCGAGGGATTCCGGTCGGTCCTCACCCACGATGGCCGCCCGGACATGCCCGCCCTCCGTGGCTCTCGCCACCACGGTATCCCCCTCCACCGGCCCGCAGCTGCTGTCCACGATCAGCCGGAGGGGTTGGGGCAGCACCGGCGACTCCGGCTCCACCTGTTGCCCGTCCCCACCGTGCAGGCGCAACTCGGGGTGGCCGGCCAGCCCGTTCAGCGCCTCGGCCACGGTCTCCACGCCCGCGAAGACCTCACAGTCCTCCCGGCTGAAGGCCACCTGGGAGGCCAGCGACCGGCGGGCGGTGACGCGCACGGCCACGTCGCGGCCGACGTCGTACTCATCGATCCGCTGCAGGGTCAGCACCTGGGTGACCGGCCCCTCCGGGTCCAGCCGCCAGCGCACCCGGCCCACCCCGTCCGGGCCGGTGACCACGACGACGGCCGGCCCCTCATCCGGTGGCACACCGGCCGCTCCCGGTTCCCCGGTGGACAGGCGTCCGCTGTCCGAGGCGGCTGCCTGCAGCCGGGCCCCTGCCACGGGGATGTCACCACGCCGCACGGCCACCAGCACGGGCTCGTCCAGCCAGGTCTCCGGCAGTGACTCCTGGCCGTCTCCGCCGATGAGGTCGACCGCGGTCATTGAGGTCAGCGGCGGGAACAGGCTCCGGCAGTCATGCTCGAGGACCCAACCGTCGGCCGCGGCGGCCAGGATTCCCAAGGGAGCGCAGCGGGTCACCGGCCCCAACGGAGGCGCGGCATCACCCACGGTCCCGGGAGGCGGCCACTCGATGGTGCCGGCGGCGGACGTCAGACCGTAGGCCAGCTGGACTGCACGCGCGGGGATCTGCCAGTGATCGCCCGTGCGCGCCTCCCCCCCGGCCGGGAAGCGCACGGCGATCCCGTCCTCCAGGTCCGTGGTGCCAGTCCTCATCGGCAGTGGTCCGCCCTCCCAGCGGCGCACGATCGGCCTCTCGCCCACCTCGCGCAGGTCGGCCGGGACGGCGCCACTCCACCGGACCTCCAGGTCCAGTCCGGCCCGCGCGATGACGGTGGCGAGGAATCCGGGGCGGTGCTGGCGCTGCCGGTCCGGCCCGGTCAGCTCCACCAGGTCGTTGATGTCCATCGACAGTTCGGGGTCCCGGCCCTCCCGGTCCAGGGCCAGCCGGGCAGTGCCGGCCACCGGCAGGACGGTCAGGTCCAGGGCGCGGGCCACCACCGAGCCGTTCTCCCGTGACCACAGAAAGCTACCCCCGGTGCCGACGGCGTCCTGCTCATGCACCTGCACGCGGTACAGCTGGTTCTCCAGCCGTCGGTACCCCCCTGAGGCCGTGATGGTGCAGGGATCCGCGGCGGCGGGTTCGGTGGTGACCCGGGCGATCATCCTCCGGGGCTCCCGGTCGAAGAACGCTGGCCCGAGGTCCGGGCACCGTTCCCCCTCCAGGGCACGCCACCGCACCTGCCATCCGGTCTGACGGCGGACCGCCGTGTCCGGGCCTCCCAGCGCGGACTCCAGTAGCTTCGGGGCCTCATCCGCCGTGACGAGGTGGTCGGTGACCTCCAGATAGAGCACCACGCGGGACCCGGCGGTGCCCGGCGGGGCCGGCGTGGAGCCGAAGGGCTGCAACAGCAACGGCCACGCCGTCTCGAGTTGGCGGGTGAGCTCTTCCGCCGCCTCGGAATCGATCTCGGCCGGCGGGAAGGACTCCACGGCCGCCCCGTCCACGTAGTACCGCCCGGGGGTGATCCGCAGCCGCTCCCAGCCGATGCCGGTGGGATGCACGCCGGCCACGGGCGGCGTGCCGGACTCGTCCACGATGGCGAAGGGACCGGGATCCGCCGGGTCCTCCGGCAGCGGCCCGCCGACCCGGCCGACGGTGTCCCGGCTGCGGATCTCGTCATGGTGGGCCGTCAGGTCACCCTGCTCGTTGAGGTCGGCGTCCAGCAGCACACGCCCCTGCATCAGCAGCATCGCGCGGTAGCCGTTCCGGGGGTTGAACGTGGTTCGGGAGAAGTCCGCGGGCATGGTCGGTCCTTTCGGGGTCGGTGCCGTTCAGGTCGGTGCCGTTCAGGTCGGTGCGGTTCAGGACGAGATCGTTCGGGGTCATCGGAGGGTCGTTCATCGGTGCCGCCGTGCCGCGCGCAGGTGGAGCTCGACGCCGGCCGGCAGATAGTCGGCCACCAGGCGCGAGGCCGCCACCAGCAGTTCGGGGCGCCGCAGGTAGGCGTCCACCCCCACCTCGTTGTCGGTCTCCGAGGCGGTCTCCAGGCCCGGGGAGGACAGCACCAGGAAATCCGGATCCCCGATGGTGGTGGACCCGTACGCCGGGGCCGCCTCCGCCGGCCGGAAGCGCCGCGGCGTGCTGGATCCGGCTCCCACCCGGGAGTAGCGCAGACAGTGCACCTGGCGGTGCAGGACCGTCACGGTCCCATCCGCCAGCAGATCCGTTCCGGCCAGGGTCCGTACGGCCACATCCCCGCGGACGGTGCAGCCCTCCACGTCCAGGTGGGCCCCCCGGGCCTGCACGGTCATGGCCCCACCCGGGGGCAGGGGCATGGCGCCGACCTCGGGGCTGAGGATGCTGTCCACCAGTTCGAGGCTCGGGACCCGGTCGTCCGCACTGAGCCCCCCGGCCAGGGACCGGACCATACGAAGGGTGAGCGCCTGGGCGCCGACGTCACCGGCACCCTCGATCCGGATGGTGCCGGTGACGGTGGACTGCGCCACGCTCACCGAGGTCATGCCCTCGGCCCGCACCACCAGGTCTCCGACCACGGTGATGCCGTCCACCACCACAGCGGCCCCCTCGCCTCCCCTGAGGGTGAGGTCCCCGCGGATCACCGGACGCAGACCGTCCGGAGCGTAGTGGCCGGGAACCGGTGGCACCAGGGAACCGTCGGGCAGCCGACGTGGCCCGTAGGAAGCCGCCACCAGCACCAGCCGTGCCGCCGTGGGGATCGTCACGGCCAGATCGCCCCGCCAGGTCCCGGAGTCTGCGAGCGACACCACCACGGTCCCTGCGCCCCCCTCCGCCCAGGACTCCTCGGCGGCGTGCAGGGCCTCGGCCACGTCCCCGCCCTGTCCGGGCGAGACGGGATGTTGGGCTGCCGGCAGGATCGTGGCCCCGGGATACAGGGACGTGTCCACCAGCTGATCCTCATGGACCGCGGCCCGGTCATAGGTGCCGGCGCCGAGGCCCGGCCGGCCACCCACCGCGTGGTCGGTGAGCACCCGCTCAGGGGACGCCGGACTGCCCGGGGTGACGGAGCCGCCGTCGTGGTGGAGGCACAGCTGTCCGGTGACCGGGTCCACGAGGCCGTACCATCCCGCGGGGTCTGCCGGCAGGTCCTCGAGCCCGCGCACCAACAGCCTCCCCGGGCCGAGCGTCATCTGCCCCGGCACTCCGGGTGCGTCCACCAGGGTGACGGCCACCGGGAGCTCGGCCCGGGCCGCCGCGTCCGTCCGGGCCCGGCGGAGCAGGTGCAGCAGCCGGCGGGGGCGCAACGGGATCGGCAGCTCGGCCTCGCCGGCCAGCTGGCCCGGGTCCTCCTCGGCCCTCGGCGGGGCGAAGAGCGGGGTCGGCACGGCCAGGGGGTGCACCCACCAGCACCCGGTGGCGGCATCCGGCGTGGCCTCCGCCCCCCGCAGCGTCTGCACCTCGGTGCCGAAGGAGTAGACCCAGAGGTTGCCGATCCCGTACCTCCCCCGGCCGGAGACCGCACGCCGCACCTCGGCGGTGTGCATCAGCGGGTCCAGGGCGCCGTGGGCCACGGCGGGAGAGGACCGCTCGTCGGTGTCCCGGAGGCCGGCCACCGCCGGACGGTCCAGACGTACGTGGTTCACGTGGACCGTGGCCGCCAGCAGCCGGTGGTGCTCCACCGCCCTCGCCGGGGCACCCACCACGTCCCGCGCCACCTGTTCGGCCACCGCCACGGTCCCCTTGCGGCGCCGGTACTCGACGGTGTTGGCCACCACGGCCCGGCGACCCCGCCCCGGGGGCAGGCCCTCGATGCCCAGCAGGTCCGCCAGATAGGGCAGGGCCCAGTCACCGGCGGTCTCCACGAAGAAGTCGTCGTAGAGGCTCTGGGTATCCTCCTCCAGCACCGTGGCCTCCGCCGCCACGGCCTCCAGCACCGCACGCAGCAGCCCGGTACCGCCGTTCTCGGTGGCGTCCCGGGCCAGCACGTGACGTGGCAGCAGGGCGAAGAGGTCGTCGGCCGTGGTCATCGCGGCTGCCCCCTCAGGCCGTCTCCGGAGAGCACGACGCCGGCCGGCAGCAGGGCGAGCAGCTCGGCCGGGTGCAACACCGGTGGGGATCCGGCCGGGCCTGCCGCCCCGCCGGTCTCCCAGTGGGCCCCGCGGGCGACGAGGAGGGTGCCGGAGTGGTCCGGCGCCCCACGGTCGCCCCGGCCGGTGGGACCCGTCCGGCGCAGGACGGGCATGGTGCAGTAGAGCACCCCGGGCACGGACCGGACGGAGACCAGGATCTCGGCGGCCGTCATCGGCTGGCCGATCCGCCGCACCCCGGCCCCGTGCCGGACGACCAGCTCGTCCCGCACCTCCCGGAGCACCTGCTCACGCCGGTGGTCCGGATCGGTGGCGACGTCCACGCCCACCCCGCAGCCGGCCAGAGTGGCGCGTACCACCCGGAACGGCATCCTCGGGTCCCGGACCGCCTCGATCTGGACGGCGAGCGCGGCCAGCAGTGCCTCACTGGGCTGGACCCCGGCGGTACCGCGAACGCTGAGCACCACGGTGGAGGTCCGGCCGTCCCAGACCTGCTCGGCCGCGGCCTGTCCCACGCCGGCGAAGTTGCGGGCCAGGTCTTCGAAATCCGCCACGGAGACCACCCGGTCCAGGGTGCGGATGCGCTGCGGCGCGGTCCGGCGGGCCTCGGCCAGGGACTCCGGTGGCGCCCAGTCCCGGGTGGGGCCCGGGTTGTCCACCTCCCGGATGCCCAGGGGGCGGCGCATCGGCAGGGACAGCTGTCCGGCCACCAGGGCCCCGGCCTCTCCGATTCCCGCACGGTAGACGGCCACGATGTTCTCGGAGCCGCTCGGTGGGATGACCCCCCGGATGCCGTCACCGAACACCACGTCGGTCTCGAGTGGTCCCGGGGCGGCGCCGTCCACCAGCGCCCGTGGTTCAGAGTGTTCGAGCCGGTACACCCGGTCGGTGGCCCGGGCTGATTCGAAGCCCTCCACCTCGTGCCAGCGCACCCCGTCCACATGGACCTCCAGGGCGGGGACCGCACCGGTCGCCGTGTGCTCCGAGGTCTGCTCCTCACCGGGACGCACGTGGGTCAGAGGTGGGTGCCTCAGCGCGAACCGGAGGTAGGGGCTGAAGCCGTCACCGGAACCCAGCACCTGTGTGGTGGTGGACCCGTGCGTGGCCGCGGCCACGTTGCCGTGCACCACGAGGCCCTCGACCCGGTACCGGTGGGCGGTGGCCGCCGTGAGGGTGAGACGGACCAGCCGCTGCGGTTGGACGAGCGGTTCCCCGCGGGGTCCGGCGTCCACCAGGGTCTCCCGGCAGTCGAGGACGGTTGCCTCCTCCACCCGGTGGAGGCCGTCCACGTCGGTGCCGGACACCAGGACCCGGTGCCCTCCGGGCAGCAGCGGCAGGAACGGTTCCAGGTCCAGGACGGCGGTGTCCTCACCGCCCACCGGGCCACGGGGCTGCCGGCGTGCCTCGGGGATCTCCACGGAGCCGTAGTGGACCATGGCGGCCCGGCGGTCGTAGCGCTCCAGCTTCTCCCCGGTGTCCAGCAGGACCCGCGTGACGGGTCCGGAGATCCCGAAGCGCAGCATCCCGGAGGCCTGCACGTCCTTGACCACGTAGGCCTCGACCTTGTCCTCCTGCTCCAGGACCACCCAGGATCCGGGGATGATGGACGGTTGGTCCCCCGCGACCTCGATCAACGTTGGCGCGTCCTCCTCCGGCAGGTCGAAACCGTCCCAGGTCACCGTGTCCTGACCCGTCCTGTCCTGACCCGGCCTGTCCGGAGGACCGGTGGATCCGGGCGGCAGCTGGCCGTCCGGCCCGATCCGCAGCAGCCCGGGGTCCGGGGCGGTGGCCCCGAAGAGCCGGCCCCGCTCGGGCAGGTGCCAGATCCGCTGGCGCCGGGTGCCGACCAGGGGCCGGAACGGCAGGAAGCCCAGGGTGCGGTCCAGGCGGAGCAGGGTCCAGCCGGGGTGGTCGGGTGGGTCCACGGTCACCTCGTCCAGGCGGCGCAGGTCGAAGCTCTCCTCGTCCACTCCCGAGGAGGTGCCGGGGCGGAACTGAAGGCGCTCGTCGCCGGCGATCAACACCGCATCCCCGCGCCGCAGGCCCCGGTTGCCGCCCCGCAGCCAGACCTCCCGAGCCCCGTAGCGCAGCACCTGCGGTTCGGTGGCCGCCGCGGGGATCTCATTCCAGGCGGCGTGCGCCTGGAGGTCTTCCCCGGTCTCGAAGACCTGCGGCACCTGCCCGGGGCCGGGGATGGACTGCACGGGGGTACCGGCCGGCACGGTGGCCTCCCGCTCCCCGGTACCGGCGTCCTCCACCTGGAACACGAGATCCGCGGAGGCCGAGAGCCCGGGGCGCAGCTCATGGCCCAGGGTTCGCGCCAGCTCGCGGACGGACCGCCGCTCGGTGGCCGTGCGCAGGTACCCCTCGGTGGCATGGCGTTCGGAGTAGAAGCACACGATGTCCACCACCATGGCGAAGGCATCCAACAGTGCCACCCCGGGTTCGGAGGTCGGCTGCGTGGCCAACCCACGGACGGCCGGCGGGTGGTGGGGGGCTGCCAGCCCGGCGCGCTGGGCCGCGAGGGACTGCGGATGGGTTCGGGCCTTCCTCTCCAGCCGGGGCTGCCCGGCCGTGGTCTCGGTCATGGGTGGCCTCCGCCCTCGCCCAGGGTGACCTCGACGCGGCCGAACTCGGGCTGGTTGGGGTCCGAGTCGCACCGGATGACCTCCCGGGCCCCGGCCTGCAGCAGCCCCGCGAGGAGGTGCCCTCGAGCCTGCACGTCGGTGTCCGTGAGGCGGCGCAGCTGCGTCGGCTCGATCCAGGCGATCCCCGGCACCTGCATCGCCGTACCGACCACGTCAGAGAGCCGGACGGGGGTGCCGAAGGTCAACCGGTCCGGGTGGAACAGCCCCCGGGTCCCGTCCGGCAGCACGCCCGCCGAGAGCAATCGGCGGATGCGGAAGGCCACGTCCACGGCCCGGTATCCGGCGAGCACACACCCGGTCAGCGTCAGCCGGACCGGCACCCAGAGCGGCCGGCGGACCTCGACGTCGATGGCCGCCATCCGCCGGGACTCCAGCCGCTCCAGCACCCGTCCGGGCAGCCCCGGGTCCGGAGCCAGGGAGCTGCCCCGGTCCTGAACGGGATCCACCATCACCTCCACCGCATGCCAGGAGCCGGTCCACCGCCGCCGTGCCACGGCCCGCTGCACGCCGTCGACCGCCTCCGCCACGTCCTGGTGGTCCTGGGTGTTCACCGCCCGTTCCTGCCGACCGATCAACCGTGGCGCCATTTGGCGGACGGTGGCCGAGGGCTCCGGATCGCTGCCACCCCGTGCGGACACCGGATTCCATACCCGTCGGACACCCGCGGGGAAGACCACCTCATGGCCCGGGCCTAAGAGTGTCTCGGTGAGGGCCCCGGGGGCCACGTTGCCCCCGGCACCGGGGCCGACCCGGTAGGTGGCGGTGAAGTCCGTGCCGTCGGCGGGTTCCCGCCCGAAGGTGCCGTCCCCGAACCGCAGCCATGTCGCGGTGGGACTTCCGTCCGCACCGGGTCCGCGGGGATCGGGTTCCGGCTCGGCGACGAGGTGTGTGTCCAGGGCGGAGCTGGCGATCAGGTCCGGCCGCACCGCCCAGGTGCGGGAGCCGTCGTCGAGCCCCACGGCCGCGCGGGCCCGGGCGGGATCCGTTTCCAGCGCGGCGCGGGCGCTGGGCGCCCCACCGGTGGGGCCGGCCTCCGGGTCCACCGCATGGACCCAGACCACACCGGGACGGGACAGCCGGGGCCGGTAGGCGGTCCGCGGGCGGCCATCGAACAGCCCTGCCGCACCGCCGCCGTCGTGCACCTGGTCCAGCCTCTCCCCCCGGAGGGTGGCTCCTGCATCGGCCAGGACCACGTTGCACAGCGCCACCGCCCGGACCACGGGGCGCCCGTCGCCTCCTGGCTCGGACACCACCAGGGGTGCATCCAGGGCGTCTGTGGTCTCCCAGCGGATCTCCCAGACGGTGGTCCCCGGCGCATAGGCGTCGGCGATCACCACCGGATCGCGGGACAGCCGGACGGCCTGACGGTGTCCTGGGTCACCGTTCCACGGTTCCGGCCGGCCTCCGTGGGGCAGTTCGGCCAGCACGATGACGTCTCCGGCCACCAGCCCGGGGTCCACGCCAGCCGGTGTGGCCAGGAACGCGGCGGTGGACCCGGCGGCCAGGACATGGTCACGGTCGGACCAGGGGTGCAGTTCGATCATGTTGCGGCTGGGCCGCACGGCGACCCCACGGGTGGTCTCGAAGACGGTGGCTCCGGCCTCGTGGGCCTGGACCGGAGTACGGGGGGTCCCCGGGACCGCGGGGTCCACGCCGACATCGGCCACGCCCGCCCCGGCTGCGAGGTCCACCGCGCCCTCCACCTCCAGGGCCAACCAGGTCCGGGCCGCGCAGCCCTCCTGGACCGGGTAGCCCAGCAACCGCGCGTGACGCCGCACCGAGGTGCGCCGGCGGGCGGTGCTCAGGTAGGCCTCCACCACGGCGGCATCCTGGCGGTAGGCGTGCACGTCGCCCAGGTGCGCCATCAGCTCCAGGAGCATCACCGTCCCGTCCGCGCTGGACTCCTCCCGCCAGCCGGGGACCAGGGAGGCCATCCGGTCCATCAGGCGCTGGCGCAGGGCCGGGTAGTCGCGGGCCGTGTAATCCAGCACCGGGTGTTCCCCGACATCCGGCAGGCCGGGGGCCGGGGAGCGGCAGTCGAAGGGGTTCGGGCAGTCGATGGCGAAGGAGAACCGGTCCTGAGCCAGGGGGGCGTCCAGCTCCGCCGGGAGCCCCGCACCCGCGTCATCCCGCAGGATCCGCAGCACATACCCGGACAGGTCACCCCAACCCCTGGTCCGCACGACCAGGACGCGGTCCCGCCGCGAGGGGTCCACCACGGCCGACACCAGGCGGCGGTCCCGCCCCTTCAGCCCCGGCGGCAGGGTGGGGACCGGGCCGCCCTCCGCCCCGGTGACGGCCCGGGCGGGGTACGCCCAGACGACCTCCACGGGGTTCACTGCGGGGTCCTGGCGCACCCCACCGGTGATCGCCACACGGGAGGCGTCCCAGCCGGAAGGCACCGGGCCCCGCATCAGCTGCACCAACAGGGTGCGCCAGCGCGGCAACCGGTGGCGTTCACTGAGCACCTCCATGGTGCGTTCCATGGAGACGACCTCCACGAAGTCGATGCCGGTGGGTTCCGGGGCCTCAGAGCCGGCGACGGCGGCCCGTCGGGCCTCGCGGTCCACCACACCCAGCAGGGCGGCGGGGACGTCGGCCAGACGGGCGCGGTGGTCAGCGGTGCTCATGGGGCACCTCCCGTCCCGGCGGACCCCGTGGGGCCGACAGAACCGGTGGGGCTGGTGGGGCTGGACACCGTCAGGCTCCGGCTCTCCCCGGCCGGCAGATGGTGGGGTTGGTAGCGCACCGTGACGTGCACCGCCGTCTCCTCGACGCGGATCGAGACCTCCTCCACCCGGAGCAGGTCACCCAGAGCGTCCTGCAGTGCACCGGTGACCAGTGCGGTGGTGGTCTCGGCCAGTGCCGCGCCGATGGGTTCGAAGACCAGGTCCAACAGTCCGGAGCCGAACCCGGGACGGTGGAGGCGCTCACCGGGCCGGGTGAACAGCACCTGCTCCACCAGTGAAGCCAACCAGCGCTCGCGGGACACGGTGTCCACCCGGCCCCGGGCGTCCAGTCGCAGGGGGAAGCCCACCATGGTCCTCATGTGCCCACCGCCCGAGACTGGACGGAGACCACCATCAGGGGCACCCCGGTGGGAACGCAGGTCGCCATCCCGGTGGCAAGCACCAGGGGTTGGTTCATGCTGGTGACCCGCAGGCTGGAGACCGTCCAGGTCGCCGTGGCGCACGGCCCGCCCGCGTTCGGTGGGAAGGGACAGCCGGCGATGCTCCAGGGGGCGGTGGCCAGGATTGCAGGACTGCCGTCCACCAGCACGCGGGCGGCCGGGGAGGTGCCCTGGGCCTGCCCGGCGTGGGAGCACTGCACGGTGGAGGCGGTGGTGACGAGTGGCCCGGTCATCACAGCACCTCCAGAGCGCCGTCGTTGATCTTCACGGAGACCCCGTTGAGCTGGACCTTGGAGGCCCCGACACTCAGTTCCACGCCGGAGGACGAGGCCGTGATCGTCACCGGGTTGGCCACCGCCGGAGAGCTGATCTCCAGGGTCAGGCCGCCGGCCCCCGGGGTGGAGTCGAGGGTGAGGGTGATCCCGTCCGTCTTCAGCACGGCCGTGCCCGGCAGCCCGGTCGCCGAGGGTGGTGTGCCCTGCGTCCAGAACCCGCCCATCACCACCGGACGGTCGATGTCCCCGGCCTCGAAGACCACCCAGACCTCGGCTCCGACCGCGGGGACCAGGAACAGCCCCAGGCCGTCCCCGCTGCAGGGGGTGCAGGGCAGGGCCCAGTTGAAGCGTCCCTCACCGGTCACGGCGGGGACCTGCACCTGCACCCGTCCCTGGCGTTTCGGGTCCACGTTGTTGGTCACCGTGCCTCGGTGCATGCCGTATTCGCGCTGCCCGTTCATGGCCGGACCGCCGGGACAGTGGAACCGTGGCCGTCGCGGGCGAGCGTGAAGTCCTGGGTCCAGGACCCCGGCGCCAGGTGGTGCTCCACACCGCGGACGTACCAGTACCCGTCATGGGCCCAGCCGGCGCCCCGGACCCCCACCAGGCCGCGGGGCCGCAGCACGGCCCCGTACCGGGCGCCGTCGAGGGTCCCGGTGGCGGTGACCGCATCGGCGGCACGGTCCACCTCCGCCTGGGCCCGCGCCTGCGTCCCCGCCGCGGAGGCGCCGGCCGTGCGGTGCAGACGCACCCGGGTGTCACCGGGACGGGTGGTGGCCAGGGGTTGGGCGGACAACGGCATCCGCGTGGGCGGGCCCGTCCGCACCGAGGTGGTCTGGCCGGTCCGGGCATCGGTGTCCCGGCCGGTGACCTGCACCGGTTCATGGGCGTCCAGGGTGAAGGTGAGATCCCCCGTGACGTTGGCGGTGGGCAGCTGGCCCACGGTGATGGCCCGTTGGGGCACGCCCACCCGGACCGGCGGGCCCCAGTAGAACGTGCTCATCCCGGCCAGCGGGCCGGGGACGGCATAGGTGACGTAGCCATGGTGTCCGGCCAGCTCCACCAGGTGGGCCAGGTCGGTGTTCCGCTGCTGGGGGACCCGGTCGACCGGCAGGGGTGGGTCCATGTCCGAGGGGGGCAGCGCCTGGGGGATGATGCCCCGGGCCGCATAGCCGGCCAGGATCATCAGGACCTGCGGGTAGTCGTCCATCGGCAGTTCCCTGGACATCTCCTCCCGGTCCAGGAGCCAGGTGACGTCCACGCCCGTCAGCACCAGCCGGGAGGCCCCCGGCCCGGCACCGGGCCGGTGCTCCACCTGGGTGGTGAAGCCGTCGAAGAGCACCATCGGCAGGCCCGATGAGGTCAGGATGATCGAGACCCGGGAACCCGATTGCAACGCGGGCAGGGACAGCAGGGGCGAGTCCATCAGGTCAGCGGGACCGGAGCGGCCTGCGTCGAACTCCAGGCTGAACGCCGAGCGTTCCCCGTCCGTCTCGCGCACGCCGACTCCCAGCAGCCGGGCCGCGACGGAGGCGGGTAGGGGCACGGGGATCACGGGTCCGGCCAGGACCGCCACGTGGGTGCCAAGATCCATGGAGGCACCGCCCTACAGTTCCGGGGTGGGAATCGCCACCACGTCCCCGGGCCGGGCCGTCAGCTCACCCGGGTCCAGCACCCGGTGGGCGTCGGCGATCCGCCACCAGGCCGTGGAGTCGCCGAGGTACCGGGCGGCCAGGGTATCGGGCCGGTCCCCGGAGAGGACCCGGTGGTGGGCCAGCGGTGGAACCGTCGGATCGTGTGGCTCCGGCCGGCGGAGCAGATACCGCACGGTGCGCTCTCCACCCCTGCCGTCGGGGACCTGCAGTTCCGCTGTTCCCGTGCGCTCATACCGTCCCGTCATCTCATCCCTCCTCGGTCAGTGCGGCGGCGGGGGCCAGCAGGGCGACGGCTTCCTTCAGGCCCTGATGCACCACGGACAGGGCATGACCGGGGTCCGAGACGGGCAGGTCGGAGTAGGTCAGGACGCGGGCGGAGACGGCCACGGTGGCACGGATGGGTGAGAGGTCGGGGCCGAAGGCCTGTTCGGTGACGGTCAGACCCTCCAGGGACACCGGGACCACCAGTCGCGGCCCCAGGGTCAGCACCGTCAGCGGGGCCTGCGGCGGCAGGATCTCGATCACGCCGGCGGCCTGGGCCAGGGAGTTCGCCACGACCTGGGCGATGCTCGGATACAGGATCAGCTCCAGGGCCGCGAGCCGGGCGGCCACACCGATCCCGGCCAGCGGGCGCCCCTCCCCCACGTTGTCCGCGGCGTCCAGTTCCAGGGTCAGCTTGATGGACTCCGCCCCGGCACCCCACAGCCGGCGCACGTCCGTGCCCGCCCCGGCCGTGGACGGTGCCTGGAGCGGGGAGATCTCCCGCACGACCTCGTCGGGGTTGTACTGGAACGGCACGATCCGTGGCGGAGGGTTGGCCGGATCGACCGACACCAGCGCGCCCCGGACAGTGCGCGGACTGAGCGGACTGGCCATGCAGACAGCTTGGCGGCCGCTCGTCACCGACCCGTCACGGCGTCAGGGAGCCGCCGATCACGCGTGCCACCTCGGCGTTCTCGAGATAACCGACCACCGCGTGTGGCTCCTCGCCGGCGTCCACCGTCAGGTCCCGGATCTGTCCGTCCACGGCCTGGGCCAGGTGGGGTCCCAGGGGGTTCAGGATGGCAACCACATCCCGCACATCGAAGCCGTTCTGCCAGGCGCCGGCGCTCGCGGGAACCGTGGCCGGCACCGGCGCCGGGGACACTCCCCCGTGGCCCAGCAGATGCTTCTGCACCGCGGGCAGGCCCAGCGGGCTGCCGGTCGTCACCAGCAGGGACACGTGGCGGCCGGGGTCCATCCGTGTCAACAGGTCGTAAGCCACCACGCTGCCCAGGCTGTGGGCGAGCAGCACCAGCGGCTCACCCGGATCGACCGTGGCCAGCTCCTGCTCGACGATCCCCAGAACCGTGTCCCGCACCTGGGTGCAGCCCAGGTAATAGGCCACATCCGTGAAATGGCTCTCGATCACGCTCGCCGAGACGCCGGCCTGCCGGGCCAGATATTGCAGGGCGTCCCGTAGCCACGGGATCCGCAGCAGCTCGTCCAGATTCCACCACGGACGCCCGACGCCGGCCGGGACACCGCGCGCCGTCGGCTCATGGTCCGGCGGGATCGGCTCGCGGCCCGCGGAGGGCGGGTGCGCCGACAGGTGGGCCACGACGTCATTGATCAGGTGCGCTTTGACCTCGCAGACCGCCTGGAGGTCGTCCGGCATCGGCTGGCCCGTGGTCCAGATTGCCAGGTCGGGGCCGGGGCCACTGCCCTCCCGTGCATCCACGGCATCACGGAAGGCGTTGCCGTAGAAGGGGAACAGCACCCGCGTGTCCTGCGGCACCGGGTCCATCCCGGCACCCGTCAGCCCGGTGTTCAGTGCCTGCAGCCACCGTCCGCGGATATCCGCCGCGAAGGCGGGGACGCGGTCGGCGGGGAAGTCTCGCGGGGTGTGCTGCCCGCGTCCGTGGATCAGCAGCAGCGTGGTCATGACCCTCCTCGTGACGGAACCGGTGGCGCCGGCCTGCACGTGTCCAGCCCGGTGCGTGAGTCGAGGATACTCCGTGCCCCGCCCAGCCGGACGGACTCATGCCGGGCGGGGATGCTGGCCATCGCCAGACGGGCCAGGCGCAGCGCCGGGCGGTATTCCCGCAGGCATTGTTCCAGGCGCGCTTCGGCCACGGCGACCGGTGGGCGGTGGGATCGTGCGTCCTCCGGACCGGGCGGCCAGCCGCCGTGCGGCGGGGGAGCTGCCGTTGGCCTTGCAGGCTCACCCGGCGCGGTCCCTGTCACGGCGGGGGTCACTGCGGGGGGCACGGAAGGGGTCACGGAGGCGACGGGGAGAAGCGGTGTTGCGTCCCGCGGGTAGTGATGACCGGTGGGTGTGGTGACCGCCAGTCCCTCCGGATCGGCCTCATGGGTCCAGCCGGGTCTCTCCTTGGTGAAGTTGCACGCTGCGCACAAGCCCGAACCATTCTCGAAGCTGGTGGGCCCGCCGTCCCGGTATGCCAAGACGTGGTCCGCATGCCGGATGGGTGCTTCGCACCAGGGGGTGCGGCAGACGTCGTCACGCAGCAGGATCATCCGGCGCAGCAGCGGTGGGAAGACCCGGTTCCGCGAGTCCATGGACACCAGCTGACCGTCCGCCGGCCGGGTGTAGAGCCGCCGGAGGAAGACCTCTGCCTCAGGATCGCTCAGTATCCGCCGTGCCGTCTCGGCGGGCAGGGGTCCCTGCCCGGGGATCCAGGCCGGGTCCGGATCCGATCCCAGCAGGGCGCCGTCCGTCATCACCAGGTGGACCTCCACCGGGACGGCAGCCGCCGAGAGCTGCCCGGTCAGGCGTTCCACCAGGAGATCGGCGGTGATCTGGTCCTGTGTCCGGGCCTGTTCGTCCCCCACCCCCACGGCCGTGGCGGCATCACGCTTCAGCGAGGCCAGGGCGGCTACGGCCTGTGGCAGGGGCAGCAGTGCCGTCAGGTACGCCATCCCGCCCGGGGCCGGCCGCACACCGACGCGGCGTTCTCGGACCGAGCGCTCCAGGTGGCGCACGGCCTCCTCCTGGTCGAGGCGTTGCGCGTGGGCCTTGGCCTCGGCGGCCAGCCGCCGGGTGCCCACCCGTCCCAGGCGTTCGGACATCAGGGCGTCGACGTCCCGGCGGGACTCCACCGGCAACCAGGCCGTCTCACGGACCATCACCGTGGCCTGGTACTCCGAGATGGTTCCCGTGGACAGGGCGCCCAGGGTGTGCGGCATCTCCCGGCACAGCGCCCGGGCCAGGCCCAGGTGGCGACCGCCCTGGTGGGCCGGGTCGCGGCGGGCCAGGGCGATCTCGGCACCCAGACCCTGACACAGCTTGTCCGCCGGCAGACCTTCAGCGGCCTCTCGGTCACGGCGCAGGCCGTCCAGGGCCACCGATTCCCGGGCCTGGGCAGCTGCGCAGGCGCCCTTGATCTCCTCCAAGACGCGGAGCCGGTCGATCGCCTCGCCCTCCGCCGCGGCCGGGTCCAGGGCACCCAGGGAGTCCCGCAGTGACCGCAGCCCCTCGAGGATCGGCAACGGTGCGCGTCCCTCCGCCGCGGTGACCTGTTCGGTCCCGCCACCGTTCCGAAACACGGGGTGAAGAGTGGCTGCCTGCTTCATGATCCCAGGCTATAAACCCTCACGGACACGATAAGGATCCCGGCCGCGAACGGTACAAGCACGGCAGGATCCGTGGACCACCCCTCAGGAGCCGGCGCTGACCAGCCCCGACTCGTAGGCGGTGACCACGATCTGGGTCCTGTCCCGTAGCCCGAGCTTGGCCAGGATCCTGGACACGTGCGTCTTGATGGTCTGCTCGGACAGGAACAGCTCGGCGGCGAGCTCCGCATTGGACCGGCCGGTGGCCACCAGCCGCATCACGTCCAGCTCCCGTTCCGTCAAGGCCTTCAGCACGGTGGTGTCCGGCGTCCGGATGGCCGGCCGGGACACATAGTCGGCGATGAGCTTCTGGGTGACGGACGGGGCCAGCAACGCCTCTCCGCCGGCGACCACCCGCACGGCACCGGCCAGGTCCTCGGCGGTGGCGTCCTTGAGCAGGAATCCGCTGGCCCCGGCCTGCAGGGCGGCGAAGACGTACTCGTCCGCGTCGAAGGTGGTCAGCATGATCACGCGCGGGTGCAGGTCTCCGGGCATCGCGAAGACCGCCCGCGTGGCATCCAATCCGTTGACCAGTGGCATGCGGATGTCCATGAGCACCACGTCAGGACGGGTGGTGCGCACGAGGTCCACCACCTCCGAGCCGTCGGCCGCGCTCCCGACCACACTCATGTCCTCCTGCGCGTCCAACAGCGCGCCGAACCCCTGGCGCACCATGGCCTGGTCGTCCACGATCAGGATGCGGATGGGGTGCGCACCGGAGAAGTCCCCCGTGGACACCGTCGAAGGATTGCTCACGCCGCCAGCCTATCGCCGTCCCCCGCAGGTCCCCCGCAGGTATCCCACCAGACACCCAGGTTCACCCGCCCGGGTGACGACCGGCCGAGGCCCGCACCCTAGTTTCAACATCATGAACCACACCCTCCGCCGCCTCGGCCGCGACTACGCCTACGTCCTGCCCGGTTTCGTCCTCTCCCTCGTGGCCTTCATCCTGCTCGTCCCGCTCTTCTCACTCGCCCTGGGCACCGTCGTCGTCTCGGTCGGCGTCTGGCTCCTGCCGATCGTGCTGCTCGTCGCCGCCGGTTTCGCCGAGCTCTCTCGCCGCCGGGTCCGCCTCTGGGGCGGCCGGCTGGAGCAGCCCGTCTACCGCGGGCGCGGCAGCGGGTTCAACGGTGCCCTGAGGTATCTCACCGATCCGCGCCGGTGGCTGGACCTGCTGTTCGAGACCCTGATCGCCTTCCCGATGCGCATCGTCACCTTCGTGGTGTCCGTCACCTGGACCGCGGTGGCCCTCGGTGGACTCACCTACGTCCTCTGGGGTCACTTCATCCCGCGGACCGACCACGATTTCCCACTGGTCGGCGGCATGCTCCAGGCCCTGACCGGCAGTTCCATCCCGGACGGCCTCGCCACCAGCTACCTGGTGGAGTCCATCGTCTATCTCGCCCTCGGGGTCCTCTTCACCCTCACCCTCCCGCTGGTCATGCGGGGGATCGCCCTGCTGGACGCCAGCACGACGACGGCCGCGCTGGGTGCCGCTCCGGCGTCCGGTCCCGCAGTGGCCCGGGTAGCGTGACGACCATGCACGCCTCCCCGCGCGAGCCCCTGGCCAAGGTCACGGGCAAGACCACCGCGAGCTTCTCCGCCACCGGCTGGCTATACGTCCTCACGGGCTTCGGTGCCGTGGCCCAGCTGGCGATCGGCTGGCCGGTCCTGGCCGCGGTCCACGGGGCGCACGTGCTGTGGGCCATGATCGCCGCCATGCTCCTCGCCGCCGCCCTGCCCGTGAGCGTCTCGCGCCCACGGCTCGGCATCCTGCTCGGGGCCGCCGGAGCCCTGCTCTCCGCCCTGACCGTGAATCTGGACTCCGGTCCCTGGCCGTGGCCGGTCACGACTCTGCTCTGGTATGTGTTCCTCGTGCTGCTGATCGCCGCCACCGCGGGATGGCGGACGGGTGCTGCCGCCGTGCTGACCGGGGCGGTGATCTCGGCGCTGACCCTCACCGTTGCTGTGACCTTCGGGATCTATCCCGCCGCCGCCCTCGGGCCGTTGCTGGGCAACGCCTTCCTGTGCCTCGCCCTCACCGCTGCCGCCCTCTCCATCGGCACGGCGCTACGCCAGCTGACCAGCAGCCGCCGGCAGCTCGTGCAGGAACGCCGGCTCACCGCCGAGGAGGAGACCAAGCGGCGCGAGCTGCAGCAACGCAACCGGATCGCCCAGGAACTGCACGATGTGGTGGCCCATTCCCTGTCCGTCATCTCCGTCCAGGCCACTACCGCCCCCTACCGGCTGCCGGGGATGGACGAGTCCACGCTCGGCGAGTTCGACTCGATCGCCGGCTCCTCCCGGCGCGCCCTGAGCGAGATGCGCGGGCTGCTGGCGGTGCTGCGCGGAGACGACGCCGCGCAGCTGGCACCCCAACCCACCATCGCGGACATCCCCAGCCTCGTGGCCAGCACCCGGTCCTCCGGGGCCACCGTGGACCTGGAGATCGATCCGGAGCTGCTGCCCCAACGGGGCACGGCCCCCTCCCACGGCACCTCCGGACCGGGTGGGCCGAGCGCGGCGGGCGACTGGTCCGCCGTCGTGCCCCCGGCCACCGGGCTCACCGCCTACCGGCTGGTCCAGGAGGCGGTGAGCAACGCCCTGCGCCACGCTCCCGGCGCGGCGATCCGCGTGCAGGTCACGGTGGGCGACCTGATCGGGGTCCGGGTGGTGAACGGACCGTCCACCCGCACGCTGGCGGTCCCGGCTCCCGGAGCCGGGCTCGGGCTGAAGGGGATCCGCGAGCGCGTCGGCGCCCTCGGTGGCACGGTGACGGCTGGCCCGACGCCGGACGGGGGCTTCACCGTGAAGGCCCGCCTGCCGCTGTGATCTGGTGTGTCGCCCTGCGGCGGGCGTGCCACGCCTAGGCTGGACCCATGGAACCGACCGCCGCACCGTCTTCACCCCGGTCCGCTGCCGTGAACCCGCTGTTCCGGGCGGTGCTGGGCCTCTTCGCCGCGCCGCGGCTGAACCTGCGCGAGGACTATCCGAAGGTCCGGCGGGTCCAGCAGGTCCTGGCCGCCGTGCGGGGGCCGCGGTACCGCACCGCATACCGGGAGGCGATGGCCAGCACGGAGCACGGCGACATCCCGGTCCGGGTCTTCCAGCCGAGACGGAAACGGCGGGATGACGTCCTGTTGTTCTTCCACGGCGGCGGCTGGGTCACCGGGGACATCGAGAGCTACACACCGGCCTGCGCCACGATGGCCGAGCTCACCGGATGCGTGGTGGCCTCCGTGGACTACCGGCTCGCTCCGGAGCACCGCTTCCCGGCCGGACTCCAGGACTGTTTCGACGTGACGCGGCGTCTGTTGCAGGACCCGCAGCGTGCGGGCGTCCAGGACGCCGGGCAGATCGTCCTGGTGGGCGATTCGGCCGGCGGGAACCTGGCCGCCACCGTCTCCCTGATGCTCCGGGAGCGAGGCCTTCCCGTGGCCGGCCGGCAGATCCTGTTGTACCCGGTGACCCATTGGGACCACGATCCGCAGACCTCCCCCTTCGCCTCGGTCCGCCACCACGGTGAGGACTACCGCCTCACCAACTCCGAGGTGCAGGACTACTTCGAGCTGTACGTCCCCGAGCCGCAGGACCGCCGGAACCCGCTGGTGGCCCCGCTGATGGCCACCGACCTGTCCGGTCAGCCGGCGAGCCTGGTCATCACCGCGGAGCTGGACCTGCTGTGTGACGAGGGCGAGGAGTACGGGCGGGCCCTGCGGGCGGCCGGCAATGAGGTGCGTGTCCACCGCGTGGACGGCGCGCTGCACGGGTTCATCGCCCTACCCCGGTTCTCCCGCTCCCTCCGGGAGGCCTACGAGGTCATCAATGATTTCCTCGACGAGGTCCCGGCATGACGGGGCGGACCTGGGTGCGGCTGGACAACGCCTCCAACATCTTCCTGGCCGCCCGGACCGACGCGGACCCCAAGGTCTTCCGGCTCAGTGCCGAGACGGACCACGAGGTGCATCCCGTCCTCCTGCAGCAGGCCCTGGACGAGACCTATGCGCGGTACCCGCTGTACCACGCGGTGTTGCGCCGCGGGGTGTTCTGGTACTACCTGCAGGACAGTGACCTCCGCCCCCACGTCACCGGGGACGAGCTGCACTCCTGTGCGCCGATCTACCGGGCGGATCGGCGCAACCTGCTGTTCCGCGTGACCCACCACCTGAAGCGGATCAACCTCGAGGTGTTCCATGCCCTCTCCGACGGCACCGGAGCGCTGTGGTTCCTCTCGGACCTGGTGACCGCTTATCACCGCCTGCGGTACCCGGAACAGTCCCACGAGCCCGACCCCGGGGTTCTTGGGGCCCCCGAACCGGCGCGCGGGTTGACGGGGGACAGCTTCGCCCAGTACTTCCGCCGCGACGCCGCGCCGGCCACCCTCACCGTGCCGGGCGTGGAGACGGGCACCGCACGGGAGCCCGCACCGCACGCCCTGCAACACCGGCCGTCCGTCGGCACCGGCCGTCCGCGGGTCTACCGGGTCCGTGGCACCCGGACCCCGGACCACCGCACCCGGGACGTCGAGCTCACCCTGTCCGCCGCGGAGGTGCTGGAGGTGGCCCGCGCCGAGCAGGTCTCGATGACGATGTACCTGACGGCGTTGTTCTTCGAGTCCATCCGTCGCTCCTCGGGCGGACTGGGGCGGAACCAGACGCTCGCGGTGTCCGTGCCGGTGAACCTCCGCCAGTTCTTCCCCTCCACGTCGGCACGCAATTTCTTCGCGACCGTGCGGGTGGAGCACACCTATGGGCAGGGTGCAGAAGCGGGGGCGGGTGAGGACGCCGACAGCATCGGCGCGGTGGCCCGCCAGCTCCAGGCGCAGTTCCGTCCCAAGGCCACCGCCGAGGCGCTCGAGGCGAAGTTGCGCCAGTTCATCCGGTTCGAGCGGATGCCCGTGCTGCGGGTGTTACCCCGGCCGCTCAAGGACCTGATGCTGGGACTGGTGAACCGTGTCAACAACCGCGGCCTGACCGTCGCGATCTCCAACATGGGCCGCGTCGCCCTACCCGAGCCGGCCGAGGACCATGTCGCCAGGATGTTCCTGCACGTCTCGGCGGCCCGCCCGCAGTTCTGCGTGGTCTCCCACGCCGGGTGGCTCACCGTGAGCTTCTCCTCGCCGTTCATCGAGACCGGGCACATCCGGGAGTTCGCCCGGGAGCTCACCGGCCACGGCGTTCAGGTGAGCGTGGCGTCGACGCGCGTCACCGAGGAGGAACTCGCGGAGACAGTGCGCGCAGGGGCCGAAGGCACGGGCGTTGACGGCACGGGCGTTGACGGCACGGGGGTCACACCGTGAGACGGTGCGATCGGTGTGACGTGGCGATCGAGGGCGTGTGGACCCGGTGCCCCCTATGCTCGGCCCCGGTCGGCGCCCCGCCGGGCGGGGAGGAGTCCCCCAGCCCGCTGGCGGCCATCCCGCTCGTCTTCTCCCGGCGGCGCGTGCTCAAGGCCCTGTCCCTCGTCTCGATCGCACTGATCCTGGCCTCCTTCACGGCGCAGCTGCTGTTCGGTCAGGACGTGGACGGACTGGGGGTGCTGCGCTCCGTGTGGCTGGGGGTGAGCGCCATGTGGTTGGTGGTGCTAATGGCCATCCGTCAACGGCGCAACATCGCCAAGAGCACGGCCTACCTCGTGGTGCTGGTCGGGCTGGTCTGCGTGTACTGGGACTATCTCGCCGGGTGGCCCGGATGGTCCCTGACCTACGTGGTCCCCATCCTGTGTGCCTCCTCGATCGTCGGCCTGCTGATCACGGTCCGGGTCATGCGCATCGAGGAGGGCGAACACGTCGTCTACAGCTGGTTGACGGTGCTGCTGGGCCTGACGCCGCTGGGTTTCCTGCTCCTGGGCTGGGTCACCCACCCGGTGCCCTCCGCCATCTGCGGCGGGCTCAGCCTCCTCGCCCTGGCACTGCTCCAGATGGCCCGAGGGGCCGGCGTCCGGCACGAGCTCGCCAAACGCCTCCACGTGTAGTCATCACCCGCACCAGGGCCACCATGACCACCAGCTCCACCAGCGTCTGGGTCACCACCACGAGCGGGGCGAGCTCGAAGCCGGCCGGCAGGGCGAGCACCAGGGGCAGCACCACGAGCGAGTTCCGGGTCACCCCGCTGAGGACCACGGCCCGCCGGTCCGGCACCGCAAGCCCCGCCACCCGCCCGGCCGCGGAGCCGAGGCCGAGCATCACCCCGGCGAAGGCCACGAACACCGGCACCACGGTGACCAGCCCGCCCAGATGCGCGCCGACGTCGTGCATCTGGGCGGCCACCACCACCGCGAGGGTGGCCATCATCAGCGGGACCATCCCGGCCGCTCCGCCCTGCTCCAGCACACGGCCGGCCCGCCACCGGGCGGCGGCCAGCTGCGTCAGCCAGGCGGCCAGGGCCGGCAGGGCGATGAGCACCACGAAGGCCTCGACGAAGGGACCCAGCTCGACCACGCGGGCGAACTGTTCCCCCACCATCAGCCGCAGGTACACCGGCAGCAGCAGCAGCTGCAGGAGCATCTGCAGCGGGGTGGCCGCCAACAGCCGGTCCGCCGCCCCGCCGGCCAGGCGGGTGAACACGATGACGTAGTCCACGCAGGGGGTCAGCAGCACGAACAGCACCCCGACCACCAGCACCCGGTCCTGCGCCACGAAGCGGGAGAGCCCGAAGGCCACGATCGGCACCAGCACGAAGTTGACCAGCAGGACGGTGATCAGGAACCGCGGTTCCCGGAAGGCATGGCCCAGCTGCCGGAACGGGACGGCCAGGAAGGTGGTGTAGAGCAGCAGCCCGAGCACGGGCGTGACGGCCAGCCCCGCGGGGCCGGCCACCGCCGGTACCCCGAGCCCGACGCCGGCCCCGGCCAGCAGCGCGGCCAGGTACAGGGGCACCTGGTGCCGCTCCATCCAGCTCTGCTGCTGACGTGGGTCAGACACTCGGATGCGGATACGCCGCGGTGCGGCCCTGGAACTCCAGGATCGCCGGATTCTGAACGGCTCCGTCCTGGATCTCGATCGCCCGGGTCAGGGTCTCGCTGCCGGCCCACGCCTCGGGTCCGCCCATGACGGGGCCCAGGAAGGGCAGGATCGCGTCGCTGATCTCCCAGCTGGACGAGTTCCACAGGTAGGAGGGGCTGTGGTCCACCGCGTAGTAGTTGATGTCCCGGCCCACCGTGAACAGGGGATCGGCGAAGGAGGTGGGGCGGGCCCAGTCGAAGGCCATGCCCTCGTCACAGGAGACATCCACGATCAGACTCCCCGGCCGGAAGGCCGCCAGGTCGCCACCGCGCAGGTACAGGAGCGGGCGGTTGGGATCCTGCAGCGTGCAGTTGACCACGATGTCACTCTCCGCCAGGAAGGGGGCCAAGGGGACCCGTCCGCGGTCATCGGTGATGACCTCGCTCAGGTAGGGGCCGCCGTCATGGTCGAACTGGATCATCTGTGCGGAGTGGATGGGCGAGGCCACGGAGGCGACCTTGCGGTTGGTCAGCACGCGGACATCCGAGATGCCGTGGGCCTTGAGCGCGGTGACCGAACCGCGGGCGGTCGCTCCGAAGCCGATCACCACGGCACTGAGCCGCCGCCCGTAGACACCGGTGACGCCGATGAGGGCCAGGGCATGGATCACCGAGGAGTAGCCGGCCAGCTCGTTGTTCTGGTGGAAGACGTGCAGGGAGAAGCCGCCATCACTGGCCCAGTGGTTCATGGCCTCGAAGGCGATCAGCGTCAGGCGCTTGTCAATGGCCTGCTGGGTGAGTTCACGGTCCTGCACGCAGTGCTGCCACCCCCAGAGCGTCTGCCCATCGCGGAGCTGCTGCAGGTCCGCCGCCTGTGGCTTGGCCAGCAGTACGGTGTCTGCGGCGGCGATGACGCCGGCCCGGTCCGTCACCCCGCCCACCAGCGCGCGGAGCTCGGCGTCGGTGCGGCCGAACCGCTCGCCGTAGCCTTCCTCCAGGACCATCCTGCTGCGCAGGGAGGGCTCGATGCGCTCGAGATGGTCCGGGTGGATGGGGACGCGGTGCTCGTCGGTCTTGCGCGACTTGCCCAGCACACCCAGGACTGCGTCATTCGGTCTTCGCATGGTCTACATCCGTTCTACGGCGCCGCACTGACGCCATGTGACTCAGGCTATACCGGGCCTCTGCCACCCAGCGCTGTCGCTGTGTCCCCCGGGCCAGAGGCCTCGAAGCGGGGCTGATGGTGCGGGGACCGGGCTAAGCTGGACTGGACTTCGGAGTTCTCGTCACAGGGGTGGTTGTCCATGTCAGGCATCGTTGCAGCCCACGGTCCCTTCGATGCCGGCCAGGGCCAGCGGATGCTGGACCGGCTGGCCCACCGTGGCCCGGACGGATCGGGAAGCCGAGCGCTGGGGCCCTCGTGGCTGGGCAGCAGGTACCTGTCCATCGTGGACCCGGTCGCGGGCGATCAGCCGCTGTCCGGAGGGCGCGCAGGTGAGCTCTGGGTGGTCGGTGACGGCATGCTCCACAACCACCGGCGGATCCGGGAGCGGTTCGGCGCCGAGAGGTTCCGGACCGATTCGGACCTGGAGGCCGTCCTGGTGCTCGTGGAGGAGTTCGGCGCCCAGGCCTTCGAGCATGTGTGGGGCCCCTTCGCCCTGGTGGTCGCTGCGACGGACGGTCGGTTCGCGGCGGCCCGGGACGTGCTCGGGCTGGCACCCCTGTACTGGGTGCACGAGGGCGACACGGTGGTCTTCGCCTCCGAGCTCAAGGCCTTCGACGAGGACCAGCGGCCGGCCGTGAGGCCCTTCCCGCCGGGGCACTGCTGGACTCCGGCGGGCGGCCTCACGCCCATCCGTCGCTTCCCCGGGACCGCACCGGTCCTGTTGCAGAGCCGTGCCCAGGACGACGAGCCACCGGCGTGGGTCTTCGACGCCCTCCGGGAGACACTGATCCGCGCCGTCGACCGCAGCATGGCCGGCCGCCTCACCCCCGGGGTACTGCTCTCCGGTGGCGTGGACTCGAGCCTCATCACGGCCATCGCCGCCCGGGGCCAGCAGGACGGGGGGCAGAGACTGAAGACCTTCGCGGTGGGATTGGAGGGCAGCGGAGACCTCGCCGCCGCGCGGCTCGTGGCCGAACACTGCGGCACGGACCACCACGAGCTGGTCTACACGGCCGAGGACGCCATCGACGCCGTGCCACGCGTGGTGGCCGGCCTGGAGTCCTTCGACCCGACCCTGGTGCACTCGGCCGTCCCGAACTACTTCGTCTCGAGGCTGGCCTCCCTACACGCCAAGATCGTCTTGGTGGGCGAGGGCGCCGACGAGCTCTTCGCCGGGTACAGCCACTATGGACGCCATGACGACGGGGCCGAGCTGCACGCCGAGCTGCTGGCCACCCTGCAGGGCATGCACATCGGTGGCCTGCAGCGGGTGGACCGCGTGGCCGGTGCCCTCGGAGTGGAGCCGCGACTGCCGTTCCTGGACCTGGACATGGTGGAACTGGCCATGGCGCTGCCTCCTGAGTGGAAGCTGGTCGGGCGGGATCGTCCGGCCAAATGGCTGCTGCGCAAGGCCTTCGACGGCTGGCTGCCGGACGAGGTGCTCTGGCGGCGCAAGGAACAGTTCGGCGAGGGCACCGGGATGAATGACGTGTTGACCGAACACTTCGGCCAGACGGTCAGCGAGGACGATCTGGCCGCCGCGGCGGGGGCGCTGACCCCACCGGTGCGCACCCGGGAGGAACTGGCCTACCTGCGGATGTTCACCGCCGCTCTGCCCGGGGTGAATGCCCAGGAGACCGTCGGCCGGTTCGCCGAGGCCTGAGCCCCCGCGAACCGGCCGACGGTCTGCTGCGTCAGACGCTGTGGTCTCAGCCGATGAGACCCTGGTCCTGGAGCCAATCCTCGGCCACGTCCCGCGGGTCCTCGCCGTCCGTGTCCACCTTGCCGTTGAGCTCCATCATGGTCTCGTTCGTGAGCTTCTCCGAGATCGGGGCCATGATCTCCGCGATCGCGGGGAATTCGTCCAGGGTGTCCTGCCGCAAGGTCATGGCCCCCTGGTACTGCACGAAGAAGTCCTCGTCGTCTTCCAGGATCACCATGTCGTTGGAGGCGACCCGCGCGTCGGTGGAGAACACCTCACCGAACTCACAGGTGTCCCCGACCTGGGTGTAGATCAGGTTCAGGTCGAGTTCGACGGTCTCGGAGAACTCGAAGCCGTAGGCCTCCTCGAGGCCGGGCAGGCCGTCGTCGCGGTTGATGAACTCACTCGCCGCACACACGCGGGCCTGGCCCGGGTTCGCGGTGATGAACTCGGCGGCATCGGACTGGGTCACCAGGCCGTTCTCATCGGCGAAGTCCTGCTTGACGGCGATGCGGTAGGTGTTCTCGAACGGGGCCGGTTCCAGCCAGGCGATGCCGTTCTCCGCGTCCTCGTCCGCCACCGCCTGATACAGGTCCTCCGGCACGTCCTCCGTGGTGTGACCCAGGATGTTGACCCAACCCGTACCGGTGTAGTCCCAGTAGAAGTCGATCTCGTCCGTCTCCAGGGCCTCACGGACCGTGGCGCTGCCGGAGATGCCGGTCTGGTCCTCGATCGTGGCCCCGGCGTCCTCCAGTGCCACGGAGGTGATCTGTCCCAGGATGACCGACTCGGTGAACTCCTTGGAGCCGGCCGTCAGGTTCGCTCCCGCCAGCGCGCCGTCGTCGGTGCCGCCGTCGTCGCCGCCACCTCCGTCACCGCCGCCGCAGGCGGTCAGCAGCAGGGCTGCAGCGACCGCCAGTCCGGCGCCGTTGAGCAGGGTCGATCTCGGTGTGGTGTTCTTCATGTCCGTGCCTCCATTAGGTGTGTTTGGTCGTACGTGGTGCGTGTGTGGTGGCGCCCCTAGGCCCCGGTCGGGCGCAGGCCTTTGGGCCGCAACAGGTCTTCGGCGATCCCGGCGAAGTAGTCGATGGTCAGGGCGAGGACGGCGGTCAGGACGGCGCCCACGATCTGGACGAGCACGCGGTTGGTGGACAGGCCGGCCACGATGATGTCCCCCAGGCCGCCGGCGTTGATATAGGTCACCAGGGCAGCCGTGCCGACGTTGATGACCAGGGCCGTGCGGACGCCGGCCAGGATCACCGGCACCGCCAGGGGCAGCTCGATCCGGCGCAGCACCTGGAATCGGGACAGTCCCATCCCCCGACCGGCCTCGAGGACGGAGTCGTCGACCTGCTCGAGGCCCACCATGGTGTTCAGCAGCACCGGGATGATGGCATACAGCACGAGCCCGACGATGGCGGCGCTGAAGCCCAGGAACAGGAAGGCGGCGGCCATCAGGAAGAGGATGGAGATCGTCGGCACCGCCTGAGCCAGGGTCAGCACCGTGATCAGGTAGGGGCGGACCCGCCGGGTGAAGGGCCGCGTCAACAGCACACCCAGGGGCACCGCGATGATCAGCGTGATGCCCGTGGACACCGCGGCGAGCTGCACGTGTTGCCAGACGGCGGTGGTCAGGGAGGCCGCGTTGAGGGAGCGTGCCTCGATGCTGTCGAGCTCGTGACTGCTGACGTAGAGGTACAGGGCCACCAGCACCGCCGCCAGGATCAGCGGCATCGTCAAGTAGGAAAGCCATCGGCGGCGTCCGGCCGGAGGCGGCGTCTGAGCGACGACGGCGGAGTCGGGGATCTCGACGGTGGTCCCGGTCGTCATGACGGGACCTCCGTCTGCCTGGATTCGGCGCGGGCCTCAGCGACCGAGGTGCGGCGCATCGAACGGATGGCGTCGTTGATCTGGTCGATGTCCACGACCCCCTGGTAGCGGCCGTCCTCGTCCACCACCACGGCGACCGCGTACCGGGCGCTGATGAGCTCGTTGAGGGCATCGTGCAGGGTCGCCCGGGGTTCGATGACGGCCCGCGTCTCGGTGCCGAGCCGGTCGAGTGGTGACGTGGTGTCGCGGCGCAGGTCCTCGGCGCCGACCCAGCGTGCCGGCCGACCCTCCGTGTCCAGGACGAGGACGGAACCGCGGTCCGATTCGCGCAGGACCCGGTGGGCCTGTTCCTGTGAATCGGCGGCGGAAACCGTCGGCCAGGAGGCTAGCTCGATGTCCCGCACGCGGGAGAGGCTCAGCCGCTTGAGGGACGCCCCGCCACCGATGAAGTCCCGCACGAAGTCGTTGGCCGGGGCGGTGAGGATCCTCTCGGGGGTGTCGTACTGCGCGATCCGCGAGCCCTCCTGCAGGATGGCGATCCGGTCCCCCATCTTGATGGCCTCGTCGATGTCGTGGGTGACGAAGACGATCGTCTTGCGGACCTCGGCCTGGAGCCGGAGGAACTCGTTCTGCAACCGGTCGCGGGTGATGGGGTCGATCGCCCCGAAGGGCTCGTCCATGAGCATGACCTCGGGGTCCCCGCCGAGGGCGCGGGCGACACCGACACGCTGCTGCTGGCCACCGGAGAGCTGGTTGGGGAACCGGTCCCGGTACTCCGCCGGATCCATGTTGACGGTCGTCAGGAGTTCGTCCACCCGGGCACGGACCCGGGCGGCGTCCCAGCCCAACAGCTTCGGGACCGTCGCCACGTTCTCGCCGATGGTGATGTGCGGGAACAGCCCGATCTGCTGGATCACGTAGCCGATCCGGCGGCGCAACCGGTCCGGGTTGGTGGTGGTGACGTCCTCGCCGCCCAGGATGATCCGGCCGGAGCTCGGCTCGATGATCCGGTTGATCATCTTCATGGTGGTGGTCTTGCCGCAGCCTGAGGGACCCACGAGCACCACGATCTCCCCCTTGCGGATGTCCAGGGACAGGCCGTCCACCGCATTGCGCTCGGATCCGGGGAAACGCTTCGTCAGGTTCTCCAGGCGGATCATGATCTCGGCCTGGTCAGCTGCGGGCGGTGTTCGGTTCATCGGATACCTCTCGAAGTGGACAGACGCTGGACGGCATAGAAGAGCAGGTCGAAGAGGATGGCGAGCACGATCACGCCCAGGGTGCCGGCCAGGATCATGTTCACCGCGACCGGGGTGCCCACACGGGCCAGGCCGGTCACGATGATCTCGCCATAACCGGGGCCGTTCACGAAGGCACCGATCGCGGCGATCCCGAGCAGGATCAGGGTCGACACGCGCACCCCGGTGATGACCACCGGCCAGGCCAGGGGCAGTTCGATCCGCAGCAACCGCTGGCGCCGGTTCAGGCCCATCCCCTTGGCGGATTCGATGATGGCCGGATCGACTTCACGCAGCCCGGTGATGGTGTTGCGCACCACGGGCAGCAGACCGTACATCACCAGGGCGACCAGGACCGGCTTCCAGCCGAGACCGAAGGGTCTGAGCATCAGGATGAAGAGCGCGAAGGACGGGATGGTCAGGAAGGTGCCGGTGACGGCCAGGACCAGCGCCCGCGGCCGATCCGTTTGATAGGTGGCCACTCCCAGGCCGATCCCGATGATGGTCGCGATGACCACGGCCGCACCGACGATGGCGGCGTGGGCCAGACCCATCTCCAGCAGGTCGTCCGCCCGGTTCCCCAGGAACTCGAGAAATTCCACTGCTGACCTCTTTCGAAACGAATGATGCCTGGCCCTGACTATAGTTGAAGGGCCCGGTCAGGAGGGCACCGGTCAGTAGGTCAGCCGGACGGCCGCCTCCCGCAGGTAGCGGTCCACGAGGGTATAGGCGTCCCGGGTCAGGGCCCGCCACAGTTGCAGCGCCAGGGCGGGATCCTCCGACTCCAACACCTCGATCGCCTCCGGGGTCAGGACCATCAGCTCCACGTCGCCGACGGCCTTCTCGGTGGTCTCCTGCCGGTCGGAGGTGCCCAGGGCGAGCTCGCCGAAGGTCATGCCCGCCCCCAGCGTGTTCAACCGGACCCGCTCGCCGTCAGGATCGGTGGCGATGGTGTTGATCCGGCCGGCCACGATGAAATGGACGCCGCCGAAGCGCTGCCCCACGCGGCGGATGATGTCCCCGTCCAGATGGGAACGGTGTTCCATCAGCCCGGCGAGCCGGTGACGATCTGCCTCCCCCAGCACGGCCAGCGCCGGCGAATCGGTGACCAGGACCCGCTCCGTCACCGCGGGCGGAGCCCCATAGCGGGCCAGCAACGCATCCTCGCAGTGCTCGACGGCCTCGCCGAGCCCCCGGAAGACCGGTACTGCGGAACCGTCCGGGCCGGCGTCGTCCCCCGCCATGAAGGCCGGCGCCTCCTCCCCGGTGACGAGGACCATCTCCCGTCCTGTGGCGGCCAACCGGTGCTGCAGGTCGGTGAGCATCTGCCGGGCGAGCCGGCCGGCGTCGTAGACCTGCCTCAGGTCCAGGACCACGAAAGCGACGGTCTCCTCCAGCTCGCTGACGGCCCGGACCAAGGACTCGGTGCCGGCGAAGAACAGGTCCCCCGCCACCTCGATGATCCGGGCCCGATGACCATGCTGTTCCAGCACCTCGGCCTCCTCCAGGGTGCGCCGCACCCGGGAGGGCAGTTGCGAGATCTCCCGGGTGTCCCGGACCGCCGAACGACCGCTTCGGGCCGCGCGCACGAAGTGCATCTCCATGTCACGGGACAACCGGCGGCAGGTCTCCAGGCCGCGCACGCTGTTGCCGTGGCCGTCCAGCGGTGGTGAGAAGACGGCCAGGCCGGCCTGGCCGGGCAGCACCGCCAGGGTGCCCCCGCCCACGCCGGACTTCGCCGGCATCCCGACGCTGCTGACCCAGGCGCCGGCGTCGTCATACATCCCGGAGGTCATCATGACGGAGAGCACCCGCTCCACCACGTCGATCCCGAACACCTCCTCACCGGTCAGGGGCTGGGTGCCGCCGTTGGCCAACGTGGCTGCCATCAGGGCCAGGTCCCGGCACGTCACCTGCACGGCGCACTGACGCAGATAGACCTCCAGGGCACGCGTCGGGTCGTTCTCGATGATGCCCACGGAACTGAGCAGGTAGGCGAGCGAATGGTTGCGGTCACTCTGGCGCATCTCCACATCGAAGACGGATCGACTGCTCGTCAGCGCCCGTCCCGCGGAGCGCGAGTAGGTGTCCACGATCCGGCGCACGGCCGATTTGCCGCCCCCGCCGCGGATCATCCCGGACATGGCCAGGGCGCCCGCGTTGACCATGGCGTTCGGCGGACGCCCGGTGTCCGGGGCCAGGGAGATCTGGTTGAACGGATCCCCGGAGGGCTCCACATCCACCTTCTCGTCCACGGCGTCGAAGCCGTAGTCGGCGAGGGCGAGGCCGTAGCTGAATGGCTTGGAGATCGACTGGATCGAGAACTCCTGGTCCGCGACCCCCACGGAGTACACGCGGCCGTCGACCGTGGCCAGGCAGATCCCGAAGTCCTCGGGACGGGGCTCCCGCCCACCGGGATGGACGCCGTACGGCACACCGGCACCCAGGTGCTGGACCTCGGCGAGCAGCTGCTCCAGGTAATGCTGGATGGGTGATTCCATGGACCCCACGCTAATCGTTGCCGCCAGCGGCAGCCCTCCTCCTGCAGGCCGTGCAGGAAACCGTGCTGGGGGCCGGGCAGGAGACCGGGTATGAGAAAGGCCCCCCTTCCGCGGAAGGGGGGCCTTTCATCTGGTGGAGGTAAGGGGATTCGAACCCCTGACCTTCTCCATGCCATGGAGACGCGCTACCAACTGCGCCATACCCCCAGAGTGGTGGCCACTCCGGTCTGCACGGAACCCCTGCGGAGTTTCCGTCTTGCCCGAAGCAACTCCATAAATATACACAGCACCGCGCGCCACTCGCAAATCGGGCGGGTTCAGACGTTGTACTCCGTGATCCTCCACTCGCCGGGACGTTCCACGGATCCCCAGAGGATGATGGCAGCCCCGTTGCGCAACCGCTCCAGTCGGCCCATCCCCGCGGCATCCATCCCGGTCAACAACGTGGTGGCGGCGCGCAGGCAATTTCCGTGGGCGGTGACCAGCACGCTCTCCGGCAGGCCACGCAGGGCCTCCGCCTCCTGCACCAGACGGGTGACCGCCTCCACCACCCGCGTCCCCGACTGCCGTGGTGTCTCCCCGCCCAGCGGGCCGCGGTCCAGGTGGGAATGCCGCCACGAGGCCCACTGCTGGCTCCACTGGGTCTGGATCTCGGTGAAGGTCAGCCCCTCCCAGCTTCCGCCGCCCGTCTCCTTCAGCCCGTCATCGATGATCAGCTGCCCGCTCCGATCCCGCATTACGGCCTCGGCCGTGGCGCGGGCCCGCAGCAGGGGTGAGGAGGCGGCCAGATCGAAGGGGTGCCCTGCCAGTCGGCGGGCTACGTCCTCGGCCTGGGCCCGGCCGACGTCATCCAGCGGGATGTCCGTATGCCCCTGGTACCGGTTCTCGGCGTTCCAGGCGGTCCGACCGTGCCGCAGCAACACCAGACGCACGGTGGTCAGTCCTGGGCGGAGTCGGGTGTCCAGTCCCGCGGGCCCGCATCGGGGTCCACCGCGGAGCCGCCCTCATGCGGAGCCACCCCGTCCGTCAGACCGAGATCGATCACCGGGGCGTCCTTCCACAGCCGGTCGAGGGCATAGAACACCCGCTCCTCCTCGTGCTGGACGTGCACCACGAAGTGGCCGTAGTCCAGCAGCACCCAGCGCCCGCCGGCCTTGCCCTCACGGCGCAGGACGTCCACGCTCAACTGCTGGGTCAGCACGTCCTCGATCTCGTCCACCACGGAGACGACCTGGCGTTCGGAACTGGCGGAGGCCAACAGGAAGGCGTCCGTCAGGCCCATCTGCTGTCCCACGTCCACCGCCACGATGTCCGTGGCCTGTTTGTCCGCAGCGGCCTGGCCGGCCAGTTTCAGGGCGTTCAGGGTGGTCTCGGGAACGGTCATGTGCACCTCAGGGCTGATGGGTTGTGGATGGGGTCCTCCGTGCTCATCAGAGCACGAGAGCGAGAATGAGCGCGACCAGCAGGGCGAGGATCACGAGGATCGCCGCGAGGATCAGACGGTGTTCCCGGGACGACCACGCGGAGGCCCCCAGGGAGTCGAGGCCGTGGGCGGACCGGGCCTGAACGGGTTCCTGGGCAGCGACCGGGGCCGCGGCCCCCTGCATAGGCGTGACGGTCGCGGCCGGTTCAGACGTCAGGGGCGCGGTCGGGGCAGCCGGGGCGGGATCGGCCACGGGCACGCGGGCGATCAGCCCAGTGTTCAATAGCCGGGCGCGCTCTGCCAACAGCTCCTGCTCCCGCAGCAGCACCGGGTCCACGGCGGAGGGGTCCCCCCCGCCCGACTCCTCGATCCTGGCCGCCAGGGCCGCGCCCTCGGTCGCCAGGGACTCCCGCGTTGGCCCTTCAGCGGCGGTCGCGGCGGTCGCCGCGGTGCCGGGTGAGCCTACCGGGGCCTCCGCACGCCGGGACTGAGACGGTGGGCCGGCCGCCGCGGACGGAGCCGGTGCTTCGGACGGCTCGGGATGCCAGGCCGAGGCCTCCTCCTGACGCCGCCGCCATTCGCGCAACTCTCGACGTGTCAACGGATGCCCGTCCGGCCAGACAGCCACTCCATCATGATCCACCCGCACCGCCATAGCCGGTGAACTCCCGGACCTGGAGGCGCCACCGAGGTCGGCGTCGCGTCGCGTCGAAGAGAGGTCTGTCGGCAGCTGGCCCGTGAGTGAGCGCACATCCGAGGGGCTGATGGTGGCGGCCGGAAGTTCGAGGATGGCGGGCTGGGAGGCGTTCCCCGCCGGAGCACCCGCCGCACTGTCGACCCGGCGCGGGTGGCCCGGGGACCGGCGCGTCGACAGGGGTGCCTCGGTCGGTTGGTCCGCGGGACGGGGTGCGCTGCCCTTGATCTGCGGCGTGCCCAGCCGCGGCATGGGACCCTTCCGGGGGTTCTCGCTCATACGGTGGACTCCGCAGTGGCCTGGCCGAGCGCCGGCCCGCCATCAGGCGCGCTGCCCGGGAGGTGGGCCGAGGGCAGATACAGGTTGTGCTTGGCGATGTACTGCACCACGCCGTCCGGCACGAGGTACCAGACCGGCTTGCCCTCCTGCACCCGTGCACGGCAGTCCGTGGAGGAGATCGCCATGGCGGGGATCTCCATCAACTTGACGCCGGTCTCCGGGCCGACCTCCACCAGTTCATGGCCGGGACGGGTCACACCCACGAATTGGGCCATGTCCCACAACCGGTGCACGTCCTTCCAAGTCATGATCTGCTCGAGGGCATCCGCCCCGGTGATGAAGAACAGGTCTGCCTCGGGCCGCAGGGTCCGCAGATCACGCAGGGTGTCCGCCGTGTACGTGGGGCCGGGCCGGTCGATGTCCACCCGGGACACCGTGAAGCGCGGGTTGGAGGCCGTGGCCACCACCGTCATCAGGTAGCGGTGCTCGGCCGGAGAGACCTTCTGGGCATCCTTCTGCCACGGCTGGCCGGTGGGCACGAAGACGACCTCGTCCAGGTCCAGCTCCGAGGCCACCTCGGAGGCGGCCACCAGGTGGCCGTGGTGGATCGGGTCGAAGGTGCCGCCCATGATGCCGAGACGGAAGCGACGTTGGGTCACAGTGTGGTGCGGCGCTTCAGGGATCAGTGGCCGGAGCGCCGGCCGCTACGGCCGGCGGTGCCATGGACCTCGACGTCCGTGACGGGGGCGGGGTGGCGCAACGCGACGGAACGCAGGGACATGATGGCCGACAGCATGAGCAGCATCAGGACGAAGGGCCCTACGCCGAACACCCAGGCCGGGGCGATCAGTTCGTTGACCACGTGCGCCTCTTCGGCGGCAACGGTCAAGGCAGCGGTGAGGTTCTGCATCTGGTTATTCTCCCTTGCGGCGGCCGGCGCCCCGGCCGCGTATCACGGTGATGTCTGCCGTCCATCCTAGTACGTTCCGCGCACCGCGCAGATCAGCGCCGATCAGCGCCGATCACAGGCGGGCCGGGGCGGGTCCGGCGCGGTTCACGGGCGGATCTGACCCTGGCCGCGCAGGACCCACTTCGTGGTGGTGAGTTCCTCCAGGCCCATCGGGCCGCGGGCGTGCATCTTCTGCGTCGAGATGCCCACCTCCGCGCCCAGGCCCAGCTGACCGCCGTCCGTGAAGCGGGTCGAGGCGTTGACGATCACGGCCGCTGAGTCGATCTCCGCCACGAAGCGGTCGGCGTTGGCGAGGTCATTGGTGACGATCGCCTCGGTGTGCCCGGTGGACCAGCGGCGGATGTGGTCCATGGCCTCGTCCAGGGAGCCCACCGTCTTCACGGCCAACTCCAGGGCCAGGTATTCCGTGCCCCAGTCCTCGTCCGTGGCGGTCTCGGCCGAGATTTGGGCCGCCGAGGGCAGCCAGGCCCGGGCGCCCTCGTCCACGTGCAGGAACACCCCGGCGCGGGACAGGGACCGCAACACCTCGCGCCCGGCCTCCTCGGCGTCCGCATGGATCAGCAGGGTCTCGGCCGAGTTGCACACGGAGACCCGATGGGTCTTGGCGTTCAACGCGATGTCCACGGCCATCTTCACGGGGGCCGAGGCGTCGATGAACAGGTGCACGTTGCCCTCCCCGGTCTCGATGACCGGGACCCTGGCGTTGCGGACCACAGCCTGAATGAGGTCCCGTCCGCCGCGGGGGATCAGCACGTCCACGGAACCGCGTTCGGACATCAGCGCGGTGGCGCCGTCTCGGCCGTACTCGTCGATCCCCTGGATGATGTCCGCCTCGAACCCGTGGGCCAGGGCCTGCTCACGCAGGATCTGGATCAGGACGGTGTTGGTGTGGCGCGCCGCCGATCCGCCGCGCAGGATCACGGCGTTGCCCGATTTCAGGGCCAGCCCGGCGATGTCCACGGTCACGTTGGGCCGGGCCTCGTAGATGGCGCCGACCACGCCGAGGGGCACCCGCAGCTGGGTCATGTGCATCCCGTTGGGCAGGTCGCGTCCCCGCACCACGTTGCCCACGGGGTCGGGCAGGGCCACGAGTTCCTCCAGAGCCGCGGCCAGGGCGCCGATGCGCTGTTCGTCCAGGCTCAGGCGGTCGAGCATGGCCTCCGAGGTGCCCTTCGCCCGGCCGTCCTCCACGTCCTTGCGGTTGGCCGCCAGGATCGCGGGGGCGTCGGCCCGCAGTGCGTCGGCCATGCCCTGGAGGGTCTCGTCCTTGCGGGCCCGGCGCGCGGTGGCCAGCTCCCCGCGGGCCTTGCGGGCGCGCTCGGCCACCTTCAGGATGGCGTCCCGGACCTCGGTGGGAACCTCGGATGCGGCAGCGGTATCGGCAGTGGTGGACATGACCGCAGTCTATCCCGATCAGGCCCGGCGAGGTCTGGCGGGAAGCCGCACGCAGTCATCCGTGTGCACCACCGGGCGCTGGTACTCCGGCCCGAATTCCTCCATCAGCTGGGCCGTCCGCCGTCCGAGCATCGCCGGCAACTCGGAGGAGGAGTAGTTCACGAAGCCCCGGGCCACCACCGTGCCGCGGGGATCGGCCAGCTCGATCGGATCGCCCGCGTCGAAGCGGCCCTGGACCCCGGTGATCCCGGCCGGCAACAGGGAGCGCTTGTTGGTCACCACGGCGGCGACGGCGCCGTCGTCGATCACCACGCGGCCCTGCACCTCGGCGAGCAGCCCGAGCCAGATGCCCCGGGCGGACTGACGCTTGCCGGACGCCTGGAACCAGGTGCCCACATCCTGGCCCGCCAGGGCCGCATCGGCGTTGGCGGCCGAGGTGACGAGGGCGTGGATGCCCGAGCCGGAGGCGATCCCCGCGGCCTCCACCTTGGTGACCATGCCCCCGGTCCCGACGCCGGCCGGTCCGGTGCTGCTGATCAGCACCTCATCGAGGTCGGCCCGGGACGCCACCTGGGCGATCCTTCTGGCCCCGGGGCGCGAGGGAGGTGCCGTATAGAGCGCGTCCACGTCCGTCAGCAGCAGCAGGGCATCCGCCCGCAGCAGGTTGGCCACCAGCGCGGAGAGTCGGTCGTTGTCACCGAAGCGGATCTCCGCGGTCGTCACGGTGTCGTTCTCATTGACGATCGGCACCACGTCCAGCGCCAGCAGCCGGTTCAGCGCCCGGTGGGCGTTGGTGTACTGGATGCGGCGGATCAGGTCCTCGGCCGTCAGCAGCACCTGCGCCACCTCCAGGCCGTGCCGCGCGAAGGACGCCGTGTACTGGGCCAACAGCTTGCCCTGCCCGACGGCGGCCGCGGCCTGTTGGGTGGCCAGGTCCCGTGGGCGTTTGCCCAGGCCCAGGGGGTGGATGCCCGCGGCGATGGTCCCCGAGGACACGAGGACGACCTCGGTGCCGCGGCCACGGACGGCGGCCAGGGTGTCCACCAGGGAGTCGATGGCCGCACCGTCGACGCCCGTGGGGGTGGTCAACGAGGAGGAGCCGATCTTCACGACGAGCCGACGCGCCCGGTGCAGCGTGTCCCGGCCCGTGACCGGGTTGGGGACCTGTTCAGCCATGTGTCTCGGCATCGGACCCCGAGTTGGACTCAGACTCAGACTCGGACTCAGACTCGTCCTCGATCCCGGCCAGGCGGTTGATCTCCTGGTCCACAGCCCACACCCCGGTACGGCGCTCGGTCTCCAGCTCCGCCTGCGTGGCGGCGCGGGCCACCTTGCGCTCCTCGTACTCCCGTCGCTTGTCCTGGCGGGTGGGACGCTGGTTCTCCTCCATGCGCAGGTCGGCACCACGCGGTCCGCCGAGCAACTCGGCACCGGCGGCCATGGTGGGCTCCCAGTCGAAGACCACGCCGTTGTCGTCGGCGCCGATGACCACGGCGTCACCCGGCGTGGCGCCCTGCTTGAACAGCTCGTCCTCCACCCCGAGTCGTTGGAGCCGGTCGGCCAGATAGCCCACCGCCTCGTCGATGGTGAAGTCGGTCTGGGCCACCCAGCGCTCGGGCTTGACACCGCGGACCCGGAACAGCGGTTCCAGGTTGCGCTCCTCGCGGCGGATCTCGAACTCCCCGCGACCCCCCTTGCGCGAACGGACCGAGCGCGGGCGGACGACCTCGGGTTCCGCGAGCTGCTCGGGCTCCGGCAGGCGTTTCCGGGCCTGCAGGACCAGCTCTGCCATGGCGTACTTCAGCGGCTCGAGGCCTTTGTGGGACACCGCGGAGATCTCGAAGACCCGCAGTCCACGCTGCTCCAGGGATTCCCGGACCATATCCGCCATGTCCTGGCCGTCCGGCAGGTCCGTCTTGTTCAGGGCCACCAGACGCGGCCGCTCATTCAACGGCACCACACCGTGACCGGCCTGCGCGAAGGTCGGCTCCACGGCGTAGGCGGCGAGTTCGGCCTCGATCGCCGCGAAGTCGGACAGCGGATCACGGTCGGACTCCAGGGACCCGCAGTCCAGCACGTGGACCAGGGCCGCACAGCGTTCCACGTGCCGCAGGAACTCCAGGCCCAGACCCTTGCCCTCAGAGGCCCCCGGGATCAGACCCGGGACATCGGCCACCGTGTAACGGGTCTCCCCCGCCTGCACCACGCCGAGGTGGGGCACCAGGGTGGTGAAGGGGTAGTCGGCGATCTTCGGACGGGCCGCGGAGATCGAGGCGATGAGGGAGGACTTGCCGGCCGAGGGGAAGCCGACCAGGGCGATGTCCGCGACGGACTTCAGCTCCAGGACGATGTCCCGTTCCTCGCCGGGGATGCCGAGCAGGGCAAAACCCGGGGCCTTCCGCTTGGACGAGGCCAGCGCCGCGTTGCCGAGACCACCCTGGCCACCGTGGGCCGCCACGTAGCTGGTCCCGTGGCCCACCAGGTCGGCCAGGATGTTGCCGTCCTCGTCCTTGACCACGGTGCCGTCGGGCACGCTCAGCGTGAGGGACTCCCCCGTCCCGCCGTTGCGGAAGTCGCCCATCCCGGGCCCACCGTTGCCGCCCTTCCGGTGGGGGGCGTGGTGGTAGGAGAGCAACGTGGTGGTCTGGTTGTCCACCACCAAGGTGACGTCCCCGCCGTCCCCGCCATTGCCGCCGTCGGGACCGCCGAGGGGTTTGAACTTCTCCCGCTTGACGGAGGCCACACCGTGACCTCCATACCCGCCGGAAACGTGCAGGACCACCCGGTCCACGAAAGCCGCCATGGCCGCCTCTCCTGAAAACTTCAGCCGTACCACCCGTGCGGTGATATCGGTGTTGTGCAATGTGGTGCGTTAACGACTACGGCGGGGACGGGCCGTAGTGGCCCGCCCCCGCCGGAGCGATGAAATACCCGGGGATCACTCCCCTGGCGCCGTCAGCTGGTGATCAACCGGCGATGGCAGGAACGATGTTCACGACCTTGCGACCACGGCGGTTGCCGTACTCCACGGCGCCGGCGGACAGGGCGAACAGGGTGTCGTCCTTGCCGATGCCGACGTTGGAGCCCGGGTGGAACTTGGTGCCGCGCTGGCGGACCAGGATCTCACCGGCGTTGACGGCCTGGCCGCCGAAGCGCTTGATGCCCAGGAACTGTGCGTTCGAGTCGCGGCCGTTCTTGGAGGAACTGCCGGCCTTTTTCGTTGCCATTGCTGAATCCTTTACTGAAGGTGCGGCCGTGGGCTGTTCGCCGGGTAACCGCGGGGACGGGTGGGGTGACCGAGGTCAGGCGATCGAGGTGACCTTGACGGTGGTCAGCTCGGAACGGTGACCCTGACGCCTGATGTAGCCGGTCTTGTTCTTGTACTTCTGGATGACAATCTTCTTGCCACGGGAATGGTCAAGGACCTCGGCGGTGACCTTGACCTTGGCCAGGTCATCGGTACCGGTGGTCACCTTGTCCCCATCCACCAGCATGACGGCGGAGAGCTCCAAGGAGCTTCCCGCCTCAGCGGCGACGCGGTCAAGGGTAACGAGGTCTCCTACGGAAACCTTTTCCTGGCGGCCGCCAGCGCGGACAATCGCGTACACCACTTGGGACTCACTTCTCTCGACATTTACGAATCTGTATTTGCTGCTTTCCCGCACCAACCCAAACCAGCGGTGTCCGGCCGGCAACAGCGGACGGTCCCGGACAGCGGGGGCTATGGCCCTAGGCGTACCGGCGGGCTTTCCAACACCCAAGACGGGGCAGACAGAAAACGACGGCGGCGCAGCACCGAGTATTCATCGTACCCGCCGGTGCCCGTCTGGACCAAATGACACGCTCATTCGGGACGGGCGATATCCTCCGCCTTGACCCCGACCCCGAGCATCATCGGCGCCGGGGCGCCGCCGGGCTCAGCAGCCTTGTCCTGTGCAGGGGCGGCGGAGGCACTGAACCGGTGGCCCTGGGCGGCGTCGGCTCCGGAGGCGGAGACGTCCACCGTCCGGATGTCACCGGAGGTGCCATCCGAGGAGGCGGCACGACGGCGGCGCGCCGGTCGCGCTGACGGCGCCGCAGCCGCTGGGGCAGACTGGGCAGCCGGAGCGGCAGACTGGGCAGCCGGTGCGGCAGCCGCTGCAGCCGGCTCCGGCTGAACCTGACGCTGCTGGTCGTGCGGGGTCTTCTCATCCAGGGCGCTCTCCAGCGAGGAGAGGTCCGATGTGGACCTGGCGCGCCGGGACGTGCGGCGTCCCCGCGGCATCTCCACGGACTCGCCCCCGATGGTCAGGGTCGAAGCCGACCGCTCGGAGTCCTGGGCGGCTCCGCCCTGGCCCTCCTGCTTCTCGCGCCCCTTCTGGTCCTGCTTCTGGTCCTGCTTCTGGTCCTGCTTCTCGTCGTGCGCGTGGGCTGCGGCAGCCGCCATGTTGGCGAAGGCCGTCCGGGCGACCTCGGCGCGGGCCTTGCGCTCGGCCTCCTCCTCGGGGCTGAGCTGCCGCTCGACCGGTGCCTCCGACAGGTCCGGGTGCTCCCGCTCGGCCTGACGTTCCCGGCTGCGGCGGCGACGCTCACTGCGGGAGGATTTCCGGCCGCCGTCGTGGGCGTTGCTGTCTCCCCCGCCGGATGCGCCACCGTGGCTGGAACCGGACTGACCGCGGGGCTCGCCCTGCGCGGTGTGGGAGCGGCGGTGCTCCACCGGCATGTCGTGGACGATGATGCCGCGGCCGTTGCAGTGCTCGCAGTTCTCCGAGAAGATCTCCACCAGGCCGGTGCCCATCCGCTTACGCGTCATCTGGACCAGGCCGAGGGAGGTCACCTCCGCGACCTGGTGCTTGGTACGGTCCCGGCCCAGGCACTCGACCATCCGGCGCAACACGAGGTCGCGGTTGGACTCGAGCACCATGTCGATGTAGTCGATGACGATGATGCCGCCGATGTCCCGCAGCCGCAGCTGACGGACGATCTCCTCGGCCGCCTCCAGGTTGTTCTTGGTGACCGTCTCCTCCAGGTTGCCACCGGAGCCGGTGAACTTGCCGGTGTTGACGTCCACCACCGTCATGGCCTCGGTCCGGTCGATCACCAGGGAACCACCGGAGGGCAGGAACACCTTGCGGTCCAGCGCCTTCTGCAGCTGCTCGTCGATGCGGTTCGAGGCGAAGAGGTCCTCACCGTCATGCTCCTCGGACTTCCACTGCTCCAGTCGGGGCAGCAGGTCCGGGGCCACGTAGGTCACGTAGGCCTCGATGTTGTCCCAGACCTCCTCGCCCTGGACGACCATGCCGGAGAAGTCCTCATTGAAGACGTCCCGGACCACCTTGATGGTCAGGTCCGGCTCCGAGTAGAGCAGTTCGGGAGCCAGCGTCTTGGTGGACGCGGCCTGCGCCTCGATCCCCTCCCACTGAGCCCGCAGCCGGTTGATGTCATGCATCAGCTCCTGCTCCGAGGTGCCCTCGGCGGCGGTCCGCACGATCACGCCGGCATTCTCCGGGAGGTGGTCCTTCAGGATCTTCTTCAGGCGGGAGCGCTCCACATCCGGCAGCTTGCGGGAGATGCCGGTCATGGATCCACCCGGCACGTAGACCAGGTAGCGGCCCGGCAGGGAGATCTGACTGGTCAGGCGGGCGCCCTTGTGGCCCACCGGGTCCTTGGTGACCTGCACCAGCACGGAGTCCCCGGACTTCAGGGCGTTCTCGATCTTGCGGGACTTGCCCTCGAGGTTGGCGGCGTCCCAGTTGACCTCACCGGCGTACAGCACGGCGTTGCGGCCGCGGCCGATGTCCACGAACGCGGCTTCCATGGACGGCAGCACGTTCTGCACCTTGCCCACGTAGACATTGCCGATCAGCGAGTCCTGGGTGGTGTTGGACACGAAGTGCTCGGCGAGGACCCCGTCCTCCATCACGGCGATCTGGATGCGATGATCACGCTGACGCACCAGCATCTTCCGGTCCACCGACTCGCGGCGGGCCAGGAACTCCGCCTCCGTGATGACATGGCGGCGCTGACGGCCCCCGGACCGGGAATCACGGCGGCGCTGACGCTTGGCCTCCAGGCGCGTGGAACCCTTGAGCGAGGTGACGGCTTCGGGGCCGGTGGACCCGGCCTGGCGGGGTGCCCGGACGCGGGTCACCGTGTTCTCCGGGTCGTCCCCGGCTCCACCCTCGAGCTCCATGTCCACGTCACCTCGGCGGCGCTTGCGGCGGCGGCGCGTGCTGCCGCCGTCCTCGTCGGCCTCGTCGTGGTCTGCGGCGTGGTCTGCATCCCGGGGACCGGAGCGGCGCTGGGAGTGGTCGTCGCCGTCGTCGTGGTTGCGGTCCTGGTCCGAGCCCTGACCCCCGGAGCGGCCACGGCTGCGCCGGCGCCGTCGGGAGGAGCGGGAGCCCGACTGCTGGTCGTCGTCCTCGCCCTGGTGGTGCTGCTGGTCGTCCTCGCCATCGTCCGTGCGGTCGGCGCGGTGGTCGGCGCGGTGGTCGGCGCGATCCGCCTGCTGGTCGGCGCCAGGGGCGCGCTGAGCGCGGGGCGAGCGCGTGGCCGGCGGCAGCGTGGACAGGTCCGGGGCCTGGAAGATCAGGGCCAGCGCGTCGTGCGGCACGGCGAAGGGGTCCCCGGACTCAGCCTCGGCTGACTCCTCCTCCTCCTGCTGCGCAGCGGCGGGCTCGGCCGTCACGTCGGCCTCCTCCGCGGTGTCAGCCTTGACGGCCGCATCTGCATCCGGTGGCACCGGGGCCGTCGTCTCGGCCCGGGGGGTTGTTGACTCCTCCGGGGGCGCCGCTGCGGCGGCCTCCGTGACGCCCTCGCCCTGTTCGTTCTGTTCGTTCTGTTCGCTCTGCTCGTTCTGGTCGTTGGCTGTCATGAACAGCACCTCCTGCACCGCGATCACGCCACACTCGTGCCCGCGGAGCGGGTAGGTCCGTTCCCGGTGGCGTTTCCCCCGACCCCGTCCAGCGGTCCTCGGGGTGCCGCCGTCGACGGACTCCAAAAGTCTGAGTTGAACCGGAATCGCGTTCTCCGCTGGATGCGGGGCACGTACCCGGAACCATCGGCGACCGACCCGGTCTGACGCGTGGTCTCGCGTGCCCGTGGCGGCTGTCGCAGGCCAGGGACGCGCGGTCCGCATCACTCTGGCCGGGCAGTTTCCTAACACTGCCGCAATCCTCTGCCGCCAGCCCGGTGGCCGTCCGATGGACTCGGCCGATGGTGTGGCCACTGGCGAGTCGATGTTCATTGTCTCACACGCCTGTGGACAACGCCGGGAGGTTCTACGATGGGACGGTGAACTCCCCAGCCATCGTCGGTGCCGGCGCCGAACCCGCACCTCGTCCCGAGACCGAACCACACCGGAGCTGGTACGCACGGCCTCGCGGCACGGCGTGGATGCTCCTGGTGACCGGGCTGATCGGTCTGTACGGCACGCTCATGCTGGTCATGGAGCGGGTGATGCTGTGGAACGATCCGGCCCACATCACCAGTTGCGATGTGAACCCCTGGGTGTCCTGTGGCGAGGTGATGAAGACCTGGCAGTCGCAGCTGTTCGGCTTCCCCAACCAGTTCATCGGCATGGTGGCGTTCCCGATCGTCCTCACCATCGCGATGGCCCTGTTCGCCCGCGCACGCTTCTCCCGCTGGTACTGGATCGGGATGAACGTGGGGGTGCTGGCCGGATTCGTCTTCATCGTGTGGCTGTGGAGTCAGGCCGTCTATGACATCAGCATCCTGTGCCTGTATTGCATGGTCGTCTGGGCGGGGATGATCCTGATGTTGATCCTGCTCACCTCCCGCAACCTCCAGCACGGGGTCATCCCCTCGACCGCCGGCGTGCGGAAATTCGCGGCGGAGTGGAGCTGGCCGATCATCGTGCTGCTCTACGTGGGGGTCATGGCCTCGATCCTGCTGCGCTTCTCGAACGCCTTCTTCTGATCCGGCTGATCAGCCGAGCAGGGTGACGAGGTCGGTGCGCATGGACGCTGCGTCCGCCTCCGGGCTCGGCTCCGTCACGTAGATCTCCCAGAACGGCAGGGCCGGCTGGTGGCCGGCCTCGGCGACGGCCTGCAGGAAGGCCCCCCAGGCCTCGCCGAGCCCGTCATAGGACCCCAGGTGGGAGATGATCGCGACCCGTCCAGCCGGGAGCCGAGAAGCCCGCAGTGTCACCCCGGCCCCCTCGGTGACGCTCTCCGCCAGGGCTCGGTCCACCGGGATGCCGATCTCCATGTCCACGGTGTCCGTGGGCATACGGGTGTGCAGGGAGAAGCCCGGACCGACTGGCTGGATGCCCTGGGCGCTCAGGGCCGGGAACAGGGCGGTGAAGGTGGAGTCGAAGGCCTCCCGCATGTTCGTCATCGGGAAGTCGGAGAAGGCGCTCACGACGGTGGGCACCTCCGGAGCGTCGAGGAGAGCGACCGCGGTGTAGGGCTCAGCCAAGAAGTACGGAGTGCTGGGTTCGGTCATGACACGAGCGTAGGCCCGTCCAGGCCACCCGACCACTCCGAAAATGCGGCCTGGTGACTGGATCGGGGCTGGCGTCGGGGTCGGGGTCGGGTTGGCGTGGGGGTCGTCCTCCGATTTCACGCAGACTCCCCACAACGCAGCGCCGCAGATGCGTGGAATCGGAGGATATCCGGTTCACCGGCCCCATCTCGCCGTCGAACCAAGACTCGTACTCCACAACCCACTGCCAGCACCGAGCTGTCCACGACACCGGCACCACGCTCACCCAGACGCCCACATCCTCAGACACGATGACCGGGTGGACAGCATCGAACCGCACCCGACCGAACAGGATCCCCTGTTGATCTCCTGCCGCAACCCCGAGAAAGGTCGTTCCGCGAGCACCTGGAGACGAGCCGTGGACCGAGGGGATGCCCTGCGCTTGGCCCCTGGCGTCTACTGCCACACCGGCTCCTGGTTCCGTCACGCCCCGTGGGACCGGTATCTGATCAGTACGGTGGCCCACGCCCTCTCCCGCCAGGAACCGGTGGTCTTCAGGGGCCTCACGGCCCTGTTGATCCGGGGGCTGCCCACTGCCGATGTCCCCGCGCACCTCGAGGTCCGAGCAGGTTCTGCTGGCCGGGCCGGCGTGGTCCGTCCGACGAAGCCCTATCGGGACGGCACCCAGCGGATGAAGGTGTACCTCCGGCACCTGGACTCGACGGGACAGGAGTTCAGCGGTTCCTTTCCTGTCCAGCCCGGGGTGCGTCGTCGGTGGACCCGGCGTCAGGACACGCGGGAGCCGGAGTCGGTGCTCGTGCGGCTCTCCGATGGCACAGAAGTGGGGACCGTCCTCTGCGCTCCTCTTCATCAGGCCTTGGCCGATGTGCTCATCCATGAACCGCTCCAGGTCTCCGCGGTGCCGGCGGATGCCGTGAAGCGCCACCACAGCGCGTGGGCCGGAACCTTCACGGACCTCGCTGAACCGCTGGTCACCTCACAGGCCGGACAGTACCGACTCGAGACGGCGTGGTCTTTCGCAGATGGACGGGCGGAATCCCCGGGAGAGTCCTTGAGTCGGGCAGCAGTCCACGAGTTGGGCTTCGTGGTGCCCGAACCCCAGCGGAACCTCTACGACGGGAGCCGCTGGATCGCCCGGGTCGACCACTGGTGGGAGGAGATCGGGCTGGCCGGCGAGTTCGACGGGAAGTCCAAGTACTCGGAAGCCCTCCGGAAACCCGGCGACTCCTGGCAGGACGTCTTGGTCCGGGAGAAGGAACGGGAGGACGCCATCCGCCGTACAGGAGCCGGTGTCATGCGCTGGCTGTGGAAAGACCTCCGCGACCACCGACGGTTCGAACGCCTGCTGGTCCACCACGGCGTGCCCCGGCGTGCAGGTTGATATCCGGGAGGACGCCGGGCGGCGGTTTAGTGACGGCCTGGAGGCGGCTGGAGACGGTCTGGAGACGGTCTGGAGGCGGCTGGAGACGGCCGGAAACAGAGCGTCATCCGATTCCACGCATCTCCGGCGGGAAACGGTCGTCGGAATGCGTGGAATCGGATGACGTTGCGCCGGGCGCTGGCGCGGAGCGGCGCTGGCGCGGAGCGGCGCTGGCGCGGAGCGGCGCTGGCGCGGAGCGGCGCGGCTCCGTCGGCCACGGACAGCGGCTCAGTCGGTCAGCGGCAGCGGGCCTGCGGCTCGCTGTCTGACCAGCTCAGCGGCTCAGGCGAACCAGAGTCCGAGCTCACGGCTGGCGGAATCGGTCGAGTCGGAGCCGTGGACGAGGTTCTTCTGCACGGACTCGCCCCAGTCACGGCCGAGGTCGCCGCGGATGGTCCCCGGGGCCGCTGTGGTGGGCTCGGTGGTACCTGCCAGGGAGCGGAACCCCTCGATCACGCGGTGGCCCTGCACGCGGGCGGCCACCACCGGGCCGGACCCCATGAACTCCACCAGGGGCTCGAAGAAGGGCTTGCCCTCGTGCTCGGCGTAGTGCTGTACGAGCAGCTCCCGGCCGGGCACCAGCATGGTCAGGTCGGCGATGGTGTATCCCTTGGCCTCAATACGTGCCAGGATCTGGCCGGTCAGGTTGCGGGCCACGCCATCGGGCTTGATCAGGACGAGGGTCTCTTCAACGGTGGTGGTCACGAATGCTCCTTGGTGTGCGGGACGGTTTCTCCGGGTCCAACCCTAACGGGACGCTCCGGTCCTGGTGTCACACGCCGTCCGGATGCTCCTCGCGCCAGCGGTCCTCGGCTTCGGCGCGCTTCAGGTTCTCGCGGTCGATCTGACCGCCCTTGGTCACGGCGTACCACCAGGTGAGTCCGAAACCGATCCCCACGATCGCCATCGTGTACTCGATGAAGGCGGAGGCCACCAGCAGGATCTGGATGGCCCAGCCGATCCAGAGGCCCACCGGCTTCCGGACGAGCGCACAGTCCAGGACGGCCACGACGGCCAGGATCAGGGAGATCGTCAGGATCCACGGCGCCATCGGAGTACCCCGGTTCGCGCCGGCGAGGGCCATGCCGAAGAAGACCAGGACGAGCGCCTCCATCACCAGCACGGAGGAGGTGAAGGTGGCCCGGATGGAGCGGGCCTTCTTGCGTTGCCCGGGGGTCCAGGCGCGCTGGGACCTGGACTCGCGCGCCGGCCGCCAGGCTTCCCGCCCACCCGGGTCCGCGGCCGAGGCTTGGCGGTCCGGGCGGTCGGGGCGGTCCGGGCGGTCCGGGCGGTCCGGGCGGTCCGGGCGGTCCTGCGGTTGACCGTCGGTCTCGTTACCGTTCATCCTGTTCACCCTCATCATCCTCATCACCCTCGTCGAAGATGTCCTCGAACTCCTCGTCGTCCTCGTCCAGTCCGTCACCCAGCTCGAGCCCGAAGTCATCGAAGACGTCCACGGCGGTGGGCACGGCCACCACTTCGGGCGTCGTCGGCCCGGCGGATCCGGCCGCCGGTGCGCCCAGCAGCTCGCGGGCTTCGGCCACGAGCGTGATAGATCCGGTGATGAGCACGCCGCCGCCCAGTCCGGACGCGTCGGCACCGCCACCGTCCACCGCCTCGGCCCGGCCCACGGCCCACTCGATGGCATCCGGGAGGGACTCGGTGGCGAAGAGGTCGTCCTCCGGCCAGCCGGCGTCCAGGGCCAGCTGCGCCAGTTCGCCGGCCGGGATGGCCCGCGGCGAGTCGGACTGCGTCAGGCAGAGGTCCTCCACCTCGTCGCCGAACTCGCGGTAGAGCTCCGTCAGCATGGACAGGGCGTCCTTCTCCTGCAGGATCCCCACCACGAGCACCAGCTTCTGAAGGCCGAAGGCCTCCTGCAGCGCACCGGCGGTGGCCTTGATCCCCGCGGGGTTGTGCGCGGCGTCCACCACGATGGTCGGGGCCTTGCGCAGCACCTCCAGCCGGCCCGGGGCCGACACCTGCGCCACCCCCTCCTGCAGCAGGTCGAACTCCAGCGGCTTCTCGGCACCGAAGAAGGCCTCCAGTGCGGCGATGGCCAGGGCCAGGTTCTCGGCCTGATGCTCGCCGTGCAGGGGCAGGGTCAGCTCCGGATAACGACCGGCGATGCCCTGCACGGAGACCTGCTGGCCGCCCACGGCGACGGAGCGGGACTCCACCCCGAAGTCCACGCCCTCGAACCGGAAGCCGGCTCCGGCGGCACGGGCCGCATCCAGCAGCACCTGGGCCGCGTCCGGGTCCTGGGCCGCGGAGACGAGGAAGCCGCCGGGCTTGATGATCCCGGCCTTCTCCTGCGCGATCTCCGCCTCCGAATCCCCCAGCAGGTCGCTGTGGTCCAGCGAGATCGGCGTCACGACGGACACCACGGCATCTGCCACGTTGGTGGCATCGGTGATCCCGCCGAGGCCGACCTCGAGTACCACCACGTCCACGGGTTCGTCCGCGAAGACGGCGAAGCCGAGGACGGTCACGGCCTCGAAGTAGGTCAGCCGGACCTCCCCGGCCGCCTCGAGCTCGGCGTCCACCACCTGCACCATCGGCAGGATCTCGTTCCAGATCCGCACGAAGGTCCCCTCCTCCACGGGGGCACCGTCGATGCTGATGCGCTCCGTCACCGAGCTCAGGTGCGGCGAGGTGTACCGCCCGGTGCGCAGCCCGTAGGCGCGCAGCACCGACTCGATGATCCTGGCGGTGGAGGTCTTGCCGTTGGTCCCGGTCAGATGGATGACGGGCGCCGCGCGCTGCGGCTCCCCGAGGAGCTCCATGGCCCGGAACATGGGAGCCATCCGCGGCTCCATCTTGTTCTCCGGGGCCCGCGCGAGCAGGTCCCGGTAAACCGCCTCGACGGTCTGGGGCGCTGGGGGCGTCTGACTCATGCTTCCACCTTCTCCACCGTGATCTTCTCCACCGTGACCTGCACGGTCTTCGTCGCGTCATCCGCCGGGTCCCGGCGTGGGTCCTCGGCGCCGGAATCCTGCAGCACCAGGTCCAGCGTCAGGGTCTCGTTGGAGACCAGGTCCCGGTGTCCGTCAACAGCCTGCACGACGACGGCCGGTCCGGTGATCACGGTCCGCACCCGGTCCGACACGTCCAGCCCGGCGTCCTTGCGGGCCGCCTGCACCGCGCGGATCACGTCCCGCGCGGTCCCCTCGGCCGCCAGGGCGGCCGGCACGTCCGTGTCCAGGACCAGGAAGCCGCCGGGCACCACGGTGACGGCCCGCGCCGTGGCCGCTGCGCCGTCGTCGTCCCCGTCCGCCGAGCCGGCAGCGCCCACGGTGGTCTCGAGGGAGTACTCCCCCTCCTGCAGGGCGATCCCGCCGGCGACCACGGAGCCGTCCTCGGCCACGGACCAGTCCCCGGACTTGGCGCCCTTGAGGGCCACCTGGACCTGTTTGCCCAGCCGCGGGCCGGCCGCGCGGGCGTTGACGGACAGGGACTGGCTGATACCGAAGTCCGCCGCGGAGACCTCTGCGGCATCCAGTAGCTGCACGTCCTTGAGGTTCAGCTCGTCCTTGATGATCTCCGTGTACGCCCCGGTCAGTCCGGCGGCGTCCGGGACCACCACGGTCAGGGACTGCAGGGGCAGGCGGACGCGCCGCTTGGCCCCCTTGCGCAGGGAGGACCCGGCCGAGGCGATGCGCCGCACGGTCTCCATCCGCTCCACGCCGGCCTCGGCCGCGGCCTCGGAACCGAAGCCGGAGAAGAACGGGGCGGGATCCGGGTAGTCGGTCAGGTGCACCGAGCGGCCCCCGGTCAATCCCCGCCAGATCTCCTCGGCCACAAGCGGCAGCAGGGGTGCGGCCGCACGGCAGAAGGCCTCCAGGCAGGTCGCCAGCACATCCAGGGCCTGGGTGTCCTCGTCGAAGAAGCGCTGGCGGGACCGGCGCACATACCAGTTGGTCAGGGTGTCCGTGTAGGCACGCAGCGCGTCCGTGGCATCGGAGACCTCGTAGGCGTCCATCCCGGTCTTGACCTCACGCAGCATCCGCCCGGTGGCGGCCAGCAGGTACTGGTCCAGGGGGTCGGTGGACTCGTAGCGGGGCTGGGCCCGGTAGCCGGAGGGGCGACCGGCTCCGTCTGTCCCGAGGCCGCGGGCGGAGTTGGCGTAGAGGCTGAAGAAGTGCCACACATTCCAGATCGGCAGCAGCACCTGGCGGGTGCCCTCGCGGATCCCCTCCTCGGTGACCACGAGGTTGCCGCCGCGCAGGATCGGCGAGGCCATCAGAAACCAGCGCATGGCGTCCGAACCGTCCCGGTCCAGCACCTCGGAGACGTCCGGGTAGTTCTTCAGGGACTTGGACATCTTCTGCCCGTCCGAGCCCAGCACGATCCCGTGGCTGATGACGTTGGAGAACGCCGGCCGGTCGAACAGGGCGGTGGAGAGCACGTGCATGGTGTAGAACCAGCCACGCGTCTGGCCGATGTACTCCACGATGAAGTCGGCCGGGTGGTGCCCGGAGTCGAACCAGTCGCGGTTCTCGAAGGGGTAGTGCACCTGGGCGTAGGGCATGGAGCCGGAGTCGAACCAGACGTCCAGCACGTCCTCCACGCGCCGCATCCTCGCCCCGGCGGCGGCGGCCTCCGGGTCCGGGTGGGGGCGGGTCAGCTCGTCGATCCAGGGCCGGTGCAGGTCCACCTCTCCGGCCGCATTGCGCGGCAGGCGGCCGAAGGCCTCCTGGAGCTCGGCGAGGGAGCCGTGGACCTCCTGCAGCGGGTAGTCCGGGTGGTCCGACTCCCAGACGGGGATCGGTGAGCCCCAGTAGCGGTTACGGGAGATCGACCAGTCGCGGGCGTTCTGCAGCCACTTGCCGAACTGGCCGTGCTTCACGTTGGACGGGATCCAGTTGATGTCCTCGTTCAGCTCGACCATGCGGTCCTTGAACGCGCTGACAGAGACGTACCAGGAGGTGATGGCGCGGTAGATCAGCGGGGTGCGGCACCGCCAGCAGTGCGGGTAGGAGTGCTCGTAGGAGGCCTCCTTGACCAGCTTTCCGGCGGCCCGCAGGGCCCGGATGATGCTCCGGTTGGCCTCGAAGACCTGGACGCCGGCGATGTCCTTCAGCACCCCGCCGCCGAGGTCCCCCTTCCCGAACAGGGGTAGGAACCGCGCCCCCTCGTCCACGGAGAGGATCACGGGGATGCCGTTCGCCTCGCAGACCCGCTGATCGTCCTCGCCGTAGGCGGGTGCCTGGTGCACCACGCCCGTGCCGTCCTCGGTAGTGACGTAGTCGTCCACCAGCAGCTGCCACGCGTTCTGCGTCCCGTACTCCTCGGGGTCCGTGAAGTAGGTGAACAGCGGCTCGTAGGTGAGGCCGGCCAACCGGGCCCCAGCATAGGTGGCGGTGACCGCCTCGGTGATGGAGCCGGCGTCGGGATATCCCAGCTCCTTGGCGTGCGCGCCGATCAGGTCCGCGGCCAGCAGGTACCGGTGGCCGGCGACCGCCTCGTCCGCGTCCGGCCCGGCCGGGACCACGGCATAGCTGAACTCCGGCCCGACGACAAGCGCCTGGTTGGTCGGCAGGGTCCAGGGGGTGGTGGTCCAGGCGAGCACCCGCACTCCGGCGAGTTCGACGGCCAGGTCCGGCTCCGCCGCACCGGCAGTGGCCCCCGTGACCGGGAAGGCCACCGTGACGGAGGGGTCCTGGCGGGACTTATAGACGTCGTCGTCCATGCGCAACTCGTGGTTGGACAGCGGCGTCTCGTCCTTCCAGCAGTACGGCAGCACCCGGAAACCGCGGTAGGTCAGGTCCTTCTCATGCAAGGACTTGAACGCCCACAGCACGGACTCCATGAACTCGGGGTTCAGGGTCTTGTAGTCGTTCTCGAAGTCGACCCAGCGGGCCTGCCGGTTGACGTAGTCCTTCCACTGGTCCGTGTACTTCAGCACGGAGGCTCGGCAGGCGTCGTTGAACGTGTCGATGCCCATGGCCTCGATCTGGGCCTTGTCCGTCATGCCCAGCTGCTTCATGGCCTCGAGTTCGGCGGGCAGCCCATGGGTGTCCCAGCCGAAGCGGCGCTCCACGCGGCGGCCCTGCTGGGTCTGGTAGCGGGCCACCAGGTCCTTGACGTAGCCGGTGAGCAGGTGGCCGTAGTGCGGCAGGCCGTTGGCGAAGGGCGGGCCGTCATAGAACACGAACTCGTTCGGCGAGCCGTCCTCGTGCTCCGCCGGGCGGGCCTCGATGGAGGCCTGGAAGGTGCCGTCCGCCTCCCAGTACTTCAGGATGCGCTCCTCGATCTGTGGGAAGCGCGGCGACGCGGGGGTGCCGGGGCCGGTGGCGTCCGGATCAGAGCTGGCGAGGGGGTACACGGGGCGTTCCATCCTTGCGTGAGGTCGACTGTGGTGCTGGTCTGCTCGAACTGCAAGGACGCCGTGAGGCGCGGTACCACCCTGCTTGCCGTCCCGTGTCCCGCTGGACTGCTGCGGGGCCGGGCCGGCCGCTTGTGACTGCTGTGACGGGCTTACCCGTCCGGGTCTACTGGGACCCGCGAGACAGACAGATGCTGGCTGCGGGGCTGTTCTTCCGGAAGCTCGCCGGTGATGGCCGGGTCGGTGCTGTTGGTGTTGCTGGCTGTTGGGGTTACTTCAGCCGATTCTACGCCTTCTCGGCGCCGGAGGGGGACGTGGCCCGCTGCGCCGGATCGGCGTACTCGACGGCCGCGGTGACGACCCCGGCGAGGACGGCGTAGGTGGCCCGGGGGCGACGGGCGCCCAGCCTGGCGACGAACGCCTCGGCCCACCGGTCTGAGACCGCCGTGAACCACATGGTTCCGGCCGCAGCGCTGCCAACCGCGGTGCCGATCAAGGCCGGCCCGGCGATGCGCCGGGCCAGCGGCTTGGCCGGTCTGGCCGTGCCCTGGACCTCGTCTTCGCGCCGGGCCCGGTCCATCGCCAGTGCTGCACCGCCGGCCGCGGCCACGGCGGCCAGTCCGCCGGTCCACAGGACGAGTGGTCTACGCGGGATCCGCCAGAGGGGAATCGCCGAGGCGGCCGCCGTGGCCAGCCCCATGCCGAGTGCCCGGCGCAGTCTCGGGGTGTTCTCCATGCTCATTCTTCCTGCCCTCTCGTCTACGGCGTGCGGATGACCTTGAACTGGGCGGCCTGGGCCACCGGACGCAACACGATCTGATCCAGGTTGACGTGGTGCGGCACGGTGACGGCGTAGGTGCACACGTCCGCCACGTCCTCGGCCGTGAGCGGCTTCTCCACGCCCGCGTAGACCTGATCCGCGGCCTCCTGGTCGCCACCGAGCCGGTTGCGGGTGAACTCCTCGGTGTGCACCATCCCCGGCAGCACCTCCACGACCCGGACGTTGTGGTCTGCCTCCTCGAGGCGCAAGGCCCCCACCAGGCCGTGCTGGGCCATCTTGGCCGCGTTGTACCCGGCGCCGCCCTCGTAGCTGGCCAGGGCCGCCGTCGAGGTCAGGACCAGCACGGTGCCGTGGCCGGTGGCCCGCAGCATCGGCAGGAAGGCCTGCGTGGTGTTCAGGGTGCCGGCGACGTTGACCCGGTACATCCAGTCCCAGTCCTCGGCCCGCCCCTCGGCGACGCGGTCCGTGCCCAGCGCCCCGCCGGCGATGCAGAGCAGGGTGTCCGCTCCTCCGCCGTCCTCGACCACGGCCGCGGCCCGGTCCACCTGCTCCCGGTCGGCGACGTCCACGGTCAGGGGCACGATCCTGCCGGTCCCTTCAGGCACCTCGGCGGCCAGGGACTCGAGTCGTTCCGAGCGACGGGCGAGGGCGTAGACGGTCCATCCTGCGGCGGCCAGCTGGGCGGCGGTGGCCCGGCCGATGCCGGAGGAGGCCCCGGTCACAACGGCGGTGCGGTGCGGTTGAGTGCTCATGGCACCACCCTACTGATCCGCTTCACCGATCCGCTTCGCTGCTCCACGTCACTGCTCCACGTCACAGCGCCGCGAACTGCTTGCCGGGGTTCATGATCCCGAGCGGGTCGATGGCGTCCTTGACGGCCCGGTGCAGCCGGCGGCTGCCCTCATCCAGTTCCCGGGCCAGCCAGGCGCTCTTGAGGGACCCGACCCCGTGCTCGCCGGTGATGGTGCCGCCGAGGTCGAGGCCGATCGCCATGATCTCGTCGAAGGCCTCATGGGCCAGACGTACGGAGGTCTCGTCCGTGGTGTCGAAGAAGACGGAGGGGTGCATGTTGCCGTCTCCGGCGTGGGCCACCACGGCGATCATCAGCCCGGTCCGGGCCCGGACGGCGTCCAGCCGGTCGTAGAACTCCGGGATCGCGGTGCGGGGCAGGCAGACGTCGTCCAGCAGCTGCCCGCCACCGTGGTCACGGGAGTACCGCTCGAAGGCCGGTTGGGCCATGCGGCGAGCCGCCACGAGGGCCTCGCTGTCCTCGGGATCCTCGCTGAAGGCCACCTCCAGGGCCCCGAGCCGCTGGGCCACGTCAGCGAACTCGGCGACCTCCCGGGCGGCCTCGGCCACCACGCCGTTGCCGTCCGACTGCATCAGCAGCAGGGCTCCGGCCTGATCGTCCAGGCCGAAGTCACCGAAGCGGTTCAGCAGGTCGATGGAGATCCGGTCCAGGGATTCCATCATGGAGGGACGGGCACCGGCGCCCATGAACTCAGCGACCGTCTGGGCGGCCTCGCGGGGCTGGCGGAAGGTGGCCACGGCGGTGAGGGGCGGAGGCAGGCTCGGCACCAGGCGGAGGGTGGCCTCCACGATGATCCCCAGGGTGCCCTCGGAGCCGACGAACAGGCCGCAGAGGTCCAGCCCGGCCACTCCCTTGGCGGTGGTGCTGCCCAACCGTGTCAGGGTGCCATCGGCCAGGACCACGGCGACCTGCCGCACGTAGTCCCGGGTGACGCCGTACTTCACGCAGCACAGCCCGCCGGCGTTCGTAGCGAGGTTGCCGCCGATCGAGGACATCGCCACGGATCCCGGGTCCGGCGGGTAGGACAGGCCGTGGGCGGCCACCGCGTCCTTCAGGTCCTGGTTGATGATCCCGGGTTCCACGGTCACGGTCTGCTCGGCCGCATTGACCTGCAGGATCCGGTCCATCCTCTCCACCGAGAGCAGCAGGCATCCGTCCACCGCGTTCGCCCCACCGGAGATCCCCGAGCGGGCGCCCTGCGGCACCACGGGGATCCGGTGCCTGGAGGCCCAGCGCATCGTGGCCTGCACGTCCTGCACAGTGCGGGCCCGGACGAGGGCCAGGGCCGTGCCGACGGCCGCGAAGGGGGCCTCGTCCCGGGCGTGGGAGGAGACCACCTCCGGGTCCGTGGTCAGCGCGCCCGCGCTGAGTTCGGGGGTGAGTTCCGCGGCGAGGTCCTCGAGCAGCGCCCCGGTGCCGGCCGGCCCTGCCGTCATGAGTCCTGCTTCCGCAGGTGGTCCCGCAGGACCACCGCCTGGTTGTTCTCGGTGTCCTTCGCGGCGTACACCAGCACGAGATCCTTCTTGCGGGAGTCCCGCCAGCGCTCCAGGAGGGCCTGCACCGCGGGTGCGCCGCCGTCGTCGGGCTCCTCCGGGTCTGCGGTGTGCTCCAGCTCGGCCGTGTACCGCCGGCGGAAGGAGGCGAAGCGTTCGGGATCGTGGTTGAAGTCCTTCCGGACCTCATTGGAGGGGGCCACCGCCTTGCACCACTCGTCGAGCTCGAGGTCTGCCTTGGCGATCCCGCGCGGCCAGATCCGGTCCACCAGGACGCGGTACCCGCCGTCCGGGGACTCGTAGACACGGCGGATGCGGATCTCCGCGGGGCGCTCTCCGGATTCTGGTGCCATGCCCCCACCGTAAACCCTCCCGGGCCACCGGGTTCGGGGGTGTACGGGGGTCATGGGAGAATCGAGACCATGGCTGAACAGACCCCGGGCACAGACACGCCCGCCACTTCTCCGTCCACCGCCCCCGCCCCGGCACCCACCGTGACCGTTCCGGACCGCCCCGGCCTGGAGGGACTCGAAGACAAGCTCTCCGCCGTCTGGCGCGAGAACGGCACCTACACCTTCGATCCGGACACCACGCGGGAGGCGGTCTACTCGATCGACACCCCGCCGCCGACCGCCTCCGGATCCCTGCACGTGGGGCACATGTTCTCCTACACGCAGACCGATGTGCTGGCCCGGTACCAGCGGATGACCGGCAAGAACGTGTTCTATCCGATGGGCTGGGATGACAACGGCCTGCCCACCGAGCGCCGGGTGCAGAACTACTACGGGGTGCGCTGCGATCCGACCAAGCCGTACCTCGAGGACTACCGCCCGCCCGAGCAGCCTGCGAAGAACCAGCGCGACTGGGACGTGGTCTCCCGCAAGAACTTCATCGAGCTGTGTGAGGAACTGGCCGTGGAGGACGAGAAGGTCTTCGAGGACCTCTTCACCCGGCTGGGGCTGTCCGTGGACTGGTCCTTGACCTACCGGACCATCGACGACACCTCCCGCTCCGTCTCCCAACGGGGCTTCCTGCGCAACCTGGCCTCCGGTGACGCGTACATGGCCGAGGCGCCCACCCTGTGGGACGTCACCTTCCGCACCGCCGTGGCCCAGGCCGAACTGGAGGACCGCGAGGTGTCCGGCGCCTACCACCGGATCCCCTTCTTCACGCCGGAGGGGCAGCAGGTGATCATCGAGACCACCCGGCCCGAGCTGCTGCCGGCCTGTTCGGCCCTGGTGGCCCATCCCGACGACGAGCGGTACCAGGGCCTGTTCGGGACCACCGTGACCTCTCCCCTGTTCGGGGTCGAGGTCGAGGTCCGGGCCCACGGGCTGGCCAAGCAGGACAAAGGCTCCGGCATCGCCATGGTCTGCACCTTCGGCGACCTGACGGACGTCACCTGGTGGCGCGAGCTCGATCTGCCCACGCGGACCGTGGTCGGCCGGGACGGCCGCTTCCATGCGGAGACCCCCGAGTGGATCACCACGGAGTCCGGCCGGGCCGAGTACGAGAAGCTCGCCGGCAAGACCGTGTTCTCGGCCAAGGAGGCCGTGGTGGCCTCGCTGATCGAGGCCGATCTGCTGGACGGTGAGCCGAAGAAGATCACCCACCCGGTGAACTTCTTCGAGAAGGGGGACAAACCCCTCGAGGTCATCTCCTCCCGCCAGTGGTACATCCGCAACGGCGGACGGGATGCCGAGCGGCGCGAGAAGCTCGTGGCCCGTGGCCGGCAGCTGTCCTGGCACCCCGAGTTCATGCGGTCCCGGTACGAGAACTGGGTCCAGGGCCTCAACGGCGACTGGCTCGTCTCCCGCCAGCGGTTCTTCGGCGTGCCGATCCCGGTCTGGTACCCGCTGGACGACTCCGGCGAACCGGACTACGACCACCCGATCCTGCCCGCCGAGGACCAGCTGCCGGTGGACCCGGTCGCCGAGACCGCCCCGGGCTACCAGGACTCCCAGCGGGACGTGCCCGGCGGCTTCACCGGTGACCCGGACGTGCTGGACACCTGGGCCACGTCCTCCCTCACCCCGCAGATCGCCGGGCGGTGGAGCAGGGATGAGGACTTCTTCGCCTCGGTCTTCCCGTTCGACCTGCGCCCCCAAGGCCACGACATCATCCGGACCTGGCTCTTCTCCACCGTGGTCCGCGCCGAGTCACTCCAGGACACCGTGCCGTGGAACCACACCGCCCTGTCCGGCTGGATCCTGGACCCGGACCGCAAGAAGATGTCCAAGTCCAAGGGCAACGTGGTGGTCCCCACCGATGTGCTGGACGAATACGGCTCGGACGCGGTCCGCTACTGGGCGGCCTCGGCCAAGCTGGGTGCGGACACCGCCTATGAGGTCGCGCAGATGAAGATCGGCCGGCGTCTGGCCATCAAGATGCTCAACGCCTCCAAGTTCGCGCTGAACCTGGGCGCCTCCGTGGAGCACGTGGTGCGCACGGCAGAGGACGCCGCGGTCATCACCAATCCCCTGGACCGAGCCCTCATGGTCCGGCTCTTCGACACGATCCAGCAGTCCACCCGGGCCTTCGAGTCCTACGACTACGCGCGGGCCCTGCACCTGACGGAGTCCTTCTTCTGGCAGTTCACGGATGACTATGTGGAGCTGATCAAGGACCGCGCCTACGGGGGCCACGGCGAGGCCGAACAGGCCTCCGTGCGGGCCACCCTCGCCACCACCCTGGACGCCCTGCTGCGCCTGTTGGCCCCGTTCCAGCCCTTCGCCACCGAGGAGGTCTGGAGCTGGTGGCAGACCGGGTCCGTGCACCGGGCCGCCTGGCCGGGGCAGCCGGACCAGATCATCGGCATCGAGGCCGCGTCCGCCGGAGCCACCGCCGACGTCCTGGCGGCCGTCGCCCTGGCCCTGGGCGGCATCCGCAGGGCAAAGTCCGAGGCGAAGGTGAAGCAGCGCACGGAGGTGCTCTCCGCCGTCGTGACCGCCCCGGAGAACCGCCTGGGGTCCCTGCGGGGCGGGCTGGCCGACCTGAAGGCGGCCGGCAACGTCCGCGAGCTCACCCTCGCGGCAGGCTCCCCCGCGGGCGAGACCGAGGTGCTGGTCTCCGACGTGGTGCTCGCCGCACCCGAGTCCGCTGAGCCTGTTGAGTCGACTGGGTCCACTGGATCCACCGGGCGGTAGGGCGCGGCCCCACCGATACCCGCCAGTCCCAGCCAGTCCCAGCCAGTCCTAGCCAGTCCCCCCGGCCGGGACACCGCCTGAGGGCCATCCGGAACCGATGGGTTCCGGGTGGCCCTCAGGTCTTTTTCGGGCCCCAGTGACGCCCGGGGTAAAAAGTTGCTTGCACCGTACTGATAAAGCACGTACCAGATGGCTGGCGTTCCATCCCCCTCCACGCCCGTCATCCACCGCTCAGTCTCCGCACCACTTCATGGGAGTTCGATGACACATGGCGCCACCCACCACCCTCCGTCATGCCCTCGTGGTCGAGGACGACGAGGATATCCGCAGTCTGCTCGTCCACACCCTGAACAAGGAGGGCTTCACCGTGACCGAGGCCCCGACGGGCAGCCAGGCCATCGAACTCGTCCAGACGGTTGAACCGGATCTGGTCACCCTGGACGTCCAGTTGCCGGGCCTGGACGGTCTGGAGGTGTGCCGGCGGTTGCGGGAGCACTCCAACGCCTACGTGGTGATGATCTCGGCCCGGTCCACCGAGACGGACAAACTGGCCGGTCTTGAGGCGGGCGCGGACGACTACCTGAGCAAGCCGTTCAGCACCCGGGAGCTCCGGGCCCGGGTGGCGGCCCTGTTCCGCCGCCCCCGCATCACGGACTCCGCCCCCGAGCAGTCCGAGCGCGAGCGGGCCGTCGAGGTCCAGCGCGGGCTGCTCCCGGACGCCCCGCCGGATCTGCCCGGTTATGACGTGGCGGCGACCTTCCAGCCGTCCCGGCTGGTCGGTGGCGACCTCTACGACTGGTACGTCGAGTCCGGCCAGCTGCACCTCACCCTGGCCGACGCGATGGGCAAGGGCATGGGCGCCGCCATGATCGCGGCCTCCGTCCGGGCCACCTTCCGCTCCGTGGCCCTGATGCCGGGCCTGACCCATGCCTTCAACCACGCCGCGGCGGCCCTGTCCAGCGCCCTGCAGAGCTCCGGCTCCTTCTCCACCGTCTTCACCCTCCGCATGAACCCGACCAGCGGGCGGCTGTCCTATGTGGACGCCGGACACGGGATCGCGGCCATCGTGTCCGCGGACGGCGGGATCCGCCGGCTCGAACCGGGTGGTCCCCCCGTGGGGCTCTGGTTCGAGGACCGGTGGGAGGCACAACGTGCCGACCTGCTCCCGGGTGAATCCCTGATCGTGGTCTCCGACGGTGTCCTCGACGCCGTCGGCGACCTCGAGGGCACCTGGGCCGCCATGTCGGCGCTCGTCCTCGCCAACACGTCCGCCCAGGGCGTCGCGGACGACCTCGCCCGATTGGCCCAGGGCGATCCGGAGCACGACGACGTCACGGCCGTGGTGGTCCGACGCCATCGTGAACTCCTCCCTTGATCTCCCCACCCCACCCGGTACACCTCCGGACGAAAGGAAACACCCCGATGCAGTTCACCGTGGAAAGGCATGACACCTATACGGAGGTAAAGGGCGAGGGCCGGCTCAACATGGTGGCCGCCCCGAAACTCAAGGACGTGGTCGCCACCGAGATCGGAGCAGGCTCACGGCAGATCGTGGTGGAACTCGGCCAGACGGAGTTCATGGACTCCTCCGGACTGGGTGCCCTCATCAGCTGCCTGAAGCTGGCCCGCCAGGCCAGCGGAGACCTCCGCATCGCCAATGTTCCGCCGCAGGTGCTGATGGTCCTCCAGCTGACCAGCATGGATCGCGTCCTGACGCCCTATCCCGATGCCGTGTCGGCATTCCCTGCAGGTTGACCCGATGTCAACGCTCGCCTTCCGGCTCCCGGCCGAGCCGCAGACCGTCGACGTGGTCCTAGATCAGCTTGAACGGCTCTGGCGTTGCGCCGACCACGTGCCGTTCCCGGACCGCATGGCCTTTGACCTGGCCGTGATCGAGACCGTCAGCAACACCATCCAACACGGCGTGGCCGGCCCGGGGCCGCTGGAGGTCGGCGTGGAGCTCGATGCCCGCACCTCGACCCTGCAGGCCACGATCGTCGAGTACGGCGCTGCCACTCCCCCACTCCTGGCCGAGCGGACGCGCGCCTGCGACGAGGCGATCATGGACGCCGCCCAGCAGTGCCTGACCGAATCAGGACGGGGCCTGGCCCTGATCCGCACCCTGGTGACCCTGGGCTTCGAACGGGTCGGCCCCACCAACGTCTGGCGGTTGTGGCGGCAGACCGGCGTGTAGGTTGGGTGGCATGAGCAGACCGGTACTGATGGCCACCGCGCTTGCGGGCATGGGAGCACTGCATTTCGCCACGCCCCGGGCGTTCGACGGGCTCATCCCCCGTGCGCTCCCCGGCTCAGCCCGGACCTGGACGTACGGTTCCGGGGTGGCCGAGTTGGCCGTGGCCGGCCTGCTCGCCGTCCCGGGGACCCGACGCGCGGGTGGCCGGGCCGCTCAGCTGCTCTTCCTGGCCGTGTGGCCCGGGAATTTCTACCATGCCTACCGCGCCCGGAACGCCTCACCGAGGGTCCGGGCCATCACGTGGGCGCGGCTGCCGCTCCAGATCCCGATGATCGCCGCGGCCGGACGGATCGCCGCCGGGCACTGACAGACATCGCCGCCGGGCACTGACGGACGCAGCCCCGCCAGTCGGAACGGCAGCGGGTCACCGCGGGATGTTGGTCCGCCAGATGGCCACCTCGGCCTTGTGGGTGACCCGCTGGCCCTGCCAGTTCTCCGGTGTGGCCAACTTGTAGCAGGACCTGGTGACCGTCATGTACCGGCCGTTGATCCTGTTGGTCTCCTCGTTGACGTCCTCAATGCTGCCTTGGCAGTGCTTGAGGCTCAGGCCGGCGATGATCGTCCGTTTGATCACGGTGTCGGCCTGGGCCGGTCCGGCGAGTCCTGTGAGGGCCCCGGCCGCCAGGAGGAGGGATGCACCGGCAGAGAACAACCTCGTGGTCATCTTCATGTCATCCCGTTCAGTGGAGAGGCACGCATCACTGCGCTGTCACCACCCGAGGATAGACAGGGAGTGCGTCAGGTTCAAGACCCGATACGCCCATGGCACGCCCGCAGGCCGAAGGCTCAGTCGAACTGGGGGCGCGTCGTCCGGGAACGCTTGATCTCATAGAAGTACGGGTATCCGGCCAGGGTCACGGTCGCATCGAAGATCCGGCCCGCCTCCTCGCCGCGCGGGATGCGGGTCATGACCGGACCGAAGAACGCGGTGCCGTTGAGGGCCACCACGGGGGTGCCCACGTCATGGCCGACCTGGTCGATGCCCTCCTGATGCGAGGCACGCAGCGTCGCATCCAGGACATCGGTCCGCGCCGCGGCGAGGATCTCGTCGGTCTCGAACCCCAGCTCCTCCAGGGCGCCGCGGACGGCGACCTCGTAGTCCTTCTGGCCCTCGTTGTGGATGCGAGTACCGACCGCGGTGTAGTACCGGCCCACCGCACCGTTGCCATGACGTTCCCTCACCTGGGTGGCGGCGCGGGCGGGCAGCCAGGCGCGGTCCATCATCTCCCGGTAGCCCTCATCGATGTCCTGCTCCTCGTTGAGGACGGACAGGGACATGATGTGCCAGTTCACCGTCACGGGGCGGACCTTCTCCACCTCCAGCATCCACCGGGACGTGATCCAGGCGAACGGACACACGGAGTCGAACCAGAAGTCGACGGTCTCGGTCTCAGCGGACGTGGCGGTGCCAGTGGTTTCAGTCACGGTTTCCTCCAGAAGGGGTGGATACGTTCAGGCCGGATGGGTTCAGGCGGAGTCAGGCGGATTTGGTGCGGCGCTTGCGCTGCACCTCACGGGAGATCAGCGTGGCCTCAGCGCCCTCCCGGACCACGTCCCCGGTGATGACCACGGTGGCGATGTCCTCGCGGGACGGCAGGTCGAACATGACCGGCTTGAGCACCGCCTCCATGATGGAGCGCAGACCGCGGGCACCGGTCCCCCGCTCCTCGGCCTGCTCGACCATGGCATCCAGGGCCTCGTCATCGAACTGCAGCTCGACGCCGTCCATGAGGAACATCTTCTGATATTGCTTCACGAGGGCGTTCTTCGGTGTGGTGAGGATGCTGATCAGCTGGGCATGGTCCAGGTTGTCCACCGTGGTGATGACCGGCAGACGGCCGATGAACTCGGGGATCAGACCGAACTTCAGCAGGTCCTCCGGCCGCACGTCCGAGTAGGAGACGTCCCGCTTGCCGATGGTATTCAGGGGGGCTCCGAAACCGATGCCCTTGGAACCCGCGCGGGAGGAGATGATCTCATCCAGCCCGGCGAAGGCGCCGGCCACGATGAACAGCACGTTCGAGGTGTCGATCTGGAGGAACTCCTGATGCGGGTGCTTGCGGCCACCCTGCGGCGGAACAGCAGCGGTGGTGCCCTCCAGGATCTTCAGCAAGGCCTGCTGGACGCCCTCACCGGAGACGTCCCGGGTGATCGAGGGATTCTCGGACTTCCGCGAGATCTTGTCGATCTCGTCGATGTAGATGATGCCCTGCTCCGCCTTCTTCACGTCATAGTCGGCGGACTGGATGAGCTTGAGCAGGATGTTCTCCACATCCTCGCCCACGTAACCGGCCTCCGTCAGGGAGGTCGCATCTGCCACGGCGAACGGGACGTTGAGCTTCCGGGCCAGGGTCTGGGCGAGGTACGTCTTGCCGGAGCCGGTGGGACCCACGAGGAGGATGTTCGACTTGCCGACCTCGACATCCGCCAGTTCGTCCACCTCCTCTCCGGAGCGGTCTGCGAACGACTCACTCTTCGACTGGGCCGGCTGCTGCCCCGAGCGGATCCGCTTGTAGTGGTTGTAGACCGCCACGGCGAGCGAACGCTTCGCCTCCGACTGCCCGATCACGTACTCCTCCAGGAAGTCGTAGATCTCCTTCGGCTTGGGCAACTCGATCTCGGCGGTCTCCGCGACCTCGGAGAGCTCCTCCTCGATGATCTCGTTGCACAGCTCGATGCACTCGTCGCAGATGTAGACGCCGGGACCGGCGATCAGTTTCCGGACCTGCTTCTGGCTCTTTCCACAGAACGAGCACTTCAGCAGGTCGGCGCTCTCACCGATGCGGGCCATGCGGGTATCTCCTCGATAGGGGTCGGGCGGCCAGACGTAACTGCCCAAGGTCGTGCCATTCCAGCTTAGGGGGTGGACACGTTAAGGTACTGGACCGCAACGGCGGCACCCACCGGACATGACGTGTCATGTCGAGGTGCGCGCCGCCGTCGTGGTCTGAACGGGCCGAAGCCCTGGGGGTATCGGTCAGTTGGAGAGCTGGGGACGCGTGATCTTGCGCGATTCCAGGACCTCGTCCACGAGGCCGTAGTCCTTGGCCCCCTGGGCCGAGAGGAACTTGTCCCGGTCGATGTCATGGCGGATCTGCTCCGCCGTCTTGTTGGTATGACCGGCGAGGATCTCCTCCATCCAGGTACGGATGCGCAGCAACTCCTCCGCGTGGATCTGCAGATCCGTGGCGGTGCCCCGGTCCCCGCCCATGGAGGGCTGATGGATCAGGACGCGGGCGTTCGGCAGGGCCAGGCGTTTGCCCGGTGCACCGGCGGCCAGCAGGACGGCAGCAGCCGAGGCCGCCTGGCCGAGGCACACGGTCTGGATCTCCGGACGCACAAACTGCATGGTGTCGTAGATCGCCGTCATGGCGGTGAACGAACCACCCGGGGAGTTGATGTACAGGGTGATGTCCCGCTCCGAGTCCATCGACTCCAGCACGAGCAGCTGGGCCATGATGTCATCCGCGGAGACGTCGTCCACCTGCGAACCGAGGAACACGATGCGGTCCTCGAACAGCTTGGCGTACGGGTCGTTGCGCTTGAAGCCGTACGGCGTGCGCTCCTCGAACTGGGGCAGGACGTAGCGGTTGCCCGGGGCCGGCTGGCCGGCAGCGGAGGGCATTCCGACGGGGAACTGGTTCATGTCTGGTTTCTCCTGGGCGAAAGGTCTGTGAGCTGGGATGGACGGTCCTGGGACGGCGTGGGCCGGATCAGGAGTTGTCCACGCCCCCGCCGCCGGACACGGTGCCGGCACGTTCGGCGATGTGGTCGAAGAACCCGTAGGCCAGGCCCTCCGGAGCGGTGAACCACTTGTCCCGCTCATTGTCCTTGAGGATGGTGTCCACCGTCTGTCCGGTCTGCTCGGCGGTGAGCTCGGCCATAACCTGCTTCATGTGCAGGATCAGCTGTGCCTGGATGCGGATGTCCGATTCGGTGCCGCCGATGCCGCCGGAGGGCTGGTGCATCAGGATGCGGGCGTGCGGAGTGGCGTATCGCTTGCCCGGGGTGCCCGAGGACAGCAGGAACTGACCCATGGAGGCGGCCATGCCGGTGGCCACGGTCACCACATCATTCGGGATGTACTTCATGGTGTCGTAGATCGCCATGCCCGCGGTGATGGACCCACCCGGGGAGTTGATGTAGAGGTAGATGTCCTTGTCCGGGTCCTCGGCGGAGAGCAGGAGCATCTGCGAGCAGATGGCGTTGGCGTTCTCATCCATGACCTCGGAACCCAGCCAGATGATGCGTTCCTTGAGCAGACGGTTGTAGATGTAGTCCTCGCGGGCCGCCGGATCTACCGACGCCATACGGGGAGCAGTGGACGATGCGGACATGACGCCCTGCCTTCCTTCAGATGGACTTCTCATGCTCCGTTGGCACCAGGAGGTGCGCCGAAGGCATTGATCTTGGATCGAGACTACTGTCCCCGGGCGGCCCTGTGCCCCTTCCGGCCCGACTGTTCGCTGTTGGCGTGGATGGATGCGCTGCCAGCGGACCGGGATGCGCTGTCAGCGGACCGAGCCGCCACCGGACAGCAGAACGCCCGGGCCCCACCACGGATGATCCGTGGCGGGGCCCGGGCGGTCGGACACTCGTCAGAGGCCCTGAGAGGTCACTTGGCCGAGTCGGCCTGCTCCTCGGTGGCCTTCTTGGCCGGGGCCTTCTTGGCCGGGGCCTTCTTGGCGGGGGCCTTCTTCGCCGGAGCCTTGTCGGCGTCAGCATCAGCTGCCTCGGCCTCGGTGGCCTTCTTGGCCGGAGCCTTCTTCGCCGGGGCCTTCTTGGCGGGGGCCTTCTTGGCCGGAGCCTTGTCGGCATCAGCGTCAGCGGCCTCGGCCTCGGTGGCCTTCTTGGCCGGAGCCTTCTTCGCCGGGGCCTTCTTGGCGGGAGCCTTCTTCGCCGGGGCCTTCTCTACGGCCTCCGCCGGGGAATCAGCAGAGTCGGCCGAAGCAGCTGAGTCTGCGGAATCAGCTGAGTCTGCGGAATCGGCAGAGTCCGCGGACTCGGCGGACTCAGCCGAGTCGTCACCACCCGGGGTGACGAAGGAGCTCAGGTCCACGGTGTTGCCCGCGGTGTCGGTGACCACGGCGTATTCAAGGACCTTGGCCAGGGCCTTGCGACGGCGCACCTCGCCCATGATCATCGGGACCTGGCCGGCCTGGTCCAGCATCTGCGCGAACTGGTTCGGATCCATGCCGTACTGCTGGGACGTGGAGATGATGTACTCGATCAGCTCGCCCTGATCCACGCCGACCTCTTCGGCGTCGGCGATCTTGTCGAGGATGATCTCGTTCCGGAAGGCCTCGCGGGCATTGCCCTCCACCTCGGCGCGGTGCTCCTCGGTGTCGTGCTCATCGCCCTCGGAGTGACCCTGCCCGGAGAAGTGCTGCTCCATCTGCTCGGCGACGACCGAATCCGGGACCGGGACCTCAACCAGCTTCACGAGCTCCTCGAGCACCTTGTCACGGGCCTCGATGCCCTGACCGGTGACGGCTCCCTCAGAGGCCTTCTCCTTGAGGTCTGCCTTGAGCTCGTCGATCGTGTCGAACTCGGAGGCCAGCTGGGCGAAGTCGTCATCAGCCTCGGGCAGCTCGCGCTCCTTGACGGCGCCGAGCACCACCTTGACGGTGGCCTTCGCGCCCGAGTGCTCGCCACCGGCCAGCGTGGTCTCGAAGACGGCGTCTTCGCCGGCAGACAGCCCTTCAAGGGCCTCGTCCATGCCGTCGAGCATCGTCCCGGCGCCCACCTGGTAGGAGAGGTCCTCGGCGTGGTCGACCTGCTCATCATCGACGGTGGCCGTCAGGGTGAGGGTGACGAAGTCGTCCTTCGCGGCGGGACGTTCGACGGCCTTGAGGGTACCGAAGCGGGACCGCAGTTCGTCCAGGGCCTTCTGCTCGTCCTCCTCCGAGGCGGCGGCAGGCTCCACGGTGACCTTGAGGCCCTTGTAGTCGGGCAGCTCGATCTCCGGGCGGATGTCCAGCTCCACGCTGAACGTCAGCGGCCCCTCGGCCTGGCCGTCCACACCCGGCATCGAGGTGACCTCGACCTCGGGGCGAGACATCGGCGTCGTCTCGGTCTGCGTCAGGGCTTCCTGGTAGAAGTCGTTGAGGCCCTCGTTGACGGCCGTCTCCACCACGTAGCCGCGGCCGACGCGCTGGTCGATGATGCGCGCAGGAACCTTGCCCTTGCGGAAGCCTGGGACCTGGATCTGGTTGGCCACGGTCTTGTAGGCCTGGTCCAGGCGCGGCTTGAGGTCCTCGAAGGGGACCTCGACGTCCAGCTTGACCCGGGTCGGGCTGAGGTTTTCTGCGGTGCTCTTGACCACGTGGGACTCCTGTGTGGATCGATCGTCTCGTGTATAGGGGCACGGATGGGCCCGGCCGTCGGGCATCCGGTGAATCAGGCCTCCCCCTGGCAAGAGGGGGAGACCATGACGTCGGGGTGACAGGATTTGAACCTGCGGCCTCACGCTCCCAAAGCGCGCGCTCTACCAAGCTGAGCTACACCCCGCAGACGGCCCTGGCCATTTCTGACCAGAGACCAGTGTACGCATTGGACGCGCCATACTCCGCATCCCGACGACATTCAAGCCTCGCCACAGCCACCGGCAGCCCTGCCGACGGGCCCCTCGAGTCCCTGCCGAGACGTCCGCCGAGAGCACTTGTCCGCCGTGACGCCGCGCCGGACGAACAGGATTTTGCGGCCCGACCGGACAGCTTGATAGGATCATCAACGCTGTGGGGATGTAGCTCAATGGTAGAGCCCCAGTCTTCCAAACTGGCTACGCGGGTTCGATTCCCGTCATCCCCTCCACCGCACCACCACAAGCCCCGGCCTCGGCCGGGGCTTGTGGTGTTAACGGGGGCCACGGCAGGCCCCCACGCCGCACTGCGCCCCCTCAGCCGGCCCCGCGGCGGACCGCCCCAATCCGTGTCCGACCCCGCGTCAGAAGCCGCGTCGGACGCCGGCCCGCATCAGGCCTGCATCAGGCCTGCAGTTATTTATAAACCCTTGGCTTATATAAGTGCCGATGCAATACTTGGCCCATGCACGCTCTCGACGTCTTGGGTGATCCGGTGCGGCGCCGCATCCTGGAGCTGCTCGCAGAGGGCGAACTCAGTGCCGGTGGGGTGGGCTCCGTGGTCCAGTCCGAGTTCGGCATCAGCCAGCCGGCGGTCTCCCAGCACCTGAGGGTGCTGCGCGAGCAGGGATTCGCCACCGTCCGCCCCGAGGGCACGCGCCGGCTCTATGCCGTGGATCCGAGCGGTCCACGCCAGGCCAGCGAATGGCTCAGCCCCTTCGAGAGGTTCTTCGCTCCGAAGCTGGACGCCCTGGGCACGGAGCTGGCCCGCGGCAAGCGCCAGCGCCGGATCGCCGCGGAGGAGGCCGCCGCACCACCGATGCCCCCAACACCCCCAACTCCGCCAACTACAGAGACAACCCTTCCAAAGGAGTACTGACATGGTCGATGTTCAAAGCCAACTGGCCGCGGTCACCCGCGGTCTCAGCCTGGAGGACCGGGACGGCGAGCCCTCGCACGTCCAGACCCTGGAACAGACGTACCCGGCCGACCTCGAGGACGTGTGGGAGGCCGTCACCACGGCCGACCGCATCGCCCGCTGGTTCCTTCCGGTCAGCGGTGACCTTCGGCCCGGCGGCCGCTACCAGTTCGAGGGCAACGCCGGCGGCACGGTGTTGGAGTGCACCCCGCCGGCGGACGGCTCCGCCGGCTACCGGGTCACCTGGGAGTTCGGCGGCGGGGTCACCTGGGTGACCAACAGCTTGGCCGCCGAGGGCGAGGCCACCCGGCTCGTGCTGGAACACGTGGCCCGGGCCGGGGACCTGCCGGCCGGGATGTGGGAGACCTACGGGCCCGGCGCCACCGGCGTGGGCTGGGACGGCGGGCTGCTCGGACTGGGCCTGCACCTGGGGGCCACGGAGGGCTCGCTCTCCCCGCAGGAGGCCGAGGCCTGGGCCATCACCGAGGAGGGAATGCGCTTCTACCGCGGTGCCGCCGACGGTTGGGCGGCGGCACAGGTGGCCGCCGGGACGGATCCCGAGACGGCCGGCCGTGCCGCAGACGCGACGTACGGCTTCTACACCGGCGCCGGCGGCTGACATCCCGGACACCAGTACAGCTTCCGGGCCTGCATGGCAGCCATCCGCACGACCGTCCCACAGACCCGGCAGGCCAGCCCGTCCCGCTGGTAGACGTAATAGGCGTTCTCCGGCCACACGGGCACCGGTTCCCCCGCCTCGTCCACCACCGCACGGTGCTCGGGGCGGGTGGTGATGATCCTGCCGTCCCGCACGCCGTGGCCCATCAGGACCACGAGGTCCTCCCACAGGTCCGTCCCCGCCTGAGGCGACAGCCGGCGGCCGGTCAGGTACGGGTCGAGTCCCTGACGGAACAGAACCTCGGCGCGGTAGATGTTCCCGACGCCGGCCAGCACGGCCTGGTCCATCAACAGTTGCCCGAGTGCCACGCCCCGGCGGGAGACCCGCTCCAGGAACTGCTCCGGCCCGGTGCCGGGTACCAGGGGGTCCGGCCCGAGACGGTCGATGACGGCCGCCGCCTCCGGGACCGGGATCACCTCGCAGGCGCTGGGGCCGCGCAGGTCCGCCCAGCCGTGCTCCGAGACCAGCCGGACCCGGACCTGTCCCACCGGATCCGGTGGGCCGGCATAATCGGGGGCGGGGCCGTCGTCGGGCACCTCCGTCTCCCCCATCCTCCGCGGCGCCCCAATGCTGGAGGCGCCGCGGAAGGTCTCGTCGCCGCCGAAGCTGAAGGCGCCGTACAGCCCGAGATGGATGCGCAGCACCCGCTCGGTGCCGCCGGGCGGGGACCCGGCTTCGCCGAACTCGAGGAAGAGGTGCTTGCCGTGCGCCCGGGTGCCGCGCAGCACCTGGCCGTCCAGCAGTCGCGCGCCGGCCTCGAAGCGGCCCTGCGGGGAGCTCACGTGGAGGCGCTGACCGGCGAAGACGTCGGCGAGCTGCCGGGCCAGACGGTGGATCGAATGGCCCTCAGGCATCTATACAGCCCCCCGGTCAGGCAAGGACTTCGCGGGTCTGCTCGAAGTGGGCGATCTTGCCGATGCGGCGCACGTGGCGCTCCTCCCCGGAGAACCCGGTGCTCAGGAAGGCCTCGACGATCTCGGTGGCCTCGGCGAGGGAGTGCTGCCGGCCGCCGACGGCGATGACGTTGGCATCGTTGTGTTCGCGGGCCAGTCGAGCGGTGTCCTGGCTCCAGGCCAGGGCAGCGCGGATGCCGCGGACCTTGTTGGCGGCGATCTGTTCGCCGTTGCCCGAGCCGCCGAGCACGATCCCGAGGGCCTCCACCCCCGACTGCTGGTCCACCACCACGGCGGCGGCGGCATTGATGCAGAAGGCCGGGTAGTCGTCCTGCGCGTCATAGGACTGCGGGCCGTGGTCCACCATCTCGTGTCCTTTGGCACCCAGATGCCTGATGAGGTGGGCGCTCAGCTCGAGGCCGGCGTGGTCGGTGGCGATGTGCACGCGCATGGATCTGCTCCTGTATCCGGGGTGAGGTGTCCGGTGAAGTACGGTCGGGACCGCACGCCAGCCTACCGGCGGCTGCCCCGCACTACCGCAGACGGTGTGGCCGGTGGCACAATGGTCCGATATCCAGCATTCGCTTCACAAACGGAGGCCCCGTGCCCACTCTGAACATCACCCGCACCGAGGCCGCCGAGCGCGCCGCGGCCCTGTCCGTCAGCTCCTACGCGGTCGAGCTGGACCTGACGCTCCAGGGCGATCACTTCGGCTCGGCCACCACGGTCACCTTCTCCGCCTCGGCGGACGCGGTGGGCACCAGCACCTTCATCGACTTCGTCTCCACCCAGACCCCGGCCATGACCCTCAACGGCGAGGTCCTGGACGCCGGGGCCTTCGACGGCACCCGGATCACCATCGGACCCCTGGCCGCCCAGAACGTCCTGGTGGTGGACGGCCTGGCCGACTACATGAACACCGGCGAGGGACTGCACCGGTTCGTGGACCCCGTGGATTCGGAGACCTATCTCTACTCGCAGTTCGAGGTCCCGGACTCCCGCCGCATGTTCACCGTGTTCGAGCAGCCGGACCTGAAGGCCACCTTCGCCTTCACCGTGACCGCGCCGGATCACTGGGCCGTGGTCTCCAACTCCCCCACCCCGCAGCCGCTGCCGGCCGGTGCCGGGCGGGAGGGAATGGCGACCTGGGCCTTCAAGCCCACCCCGGTCATCTCCTCCTACATCACCGCGCTGATCGCCGGACCGTACCGGTCCACCCACTCCGAGCTGACGAGCTCGGACGGCCGGACGATCCCCCTGGGCGCCTACTGCCGGGCCTCCCTGTTCGAGTACCTGGACGCCGAGAACATCTTCGAGCTGACCCGCCAGGGCTTCGAGTTCTACGAGGCCCAGTTCGGCACCCCGTACCCCTTCGAGAAGTACGACCAGCTCTTCGTGCCCGAGTTCAACGCCGGGGCCATGGAGAACGCCGGTGCCGTGACCTTCCTGGAGAGCTACGTCTTCCGCTCCACCGTCACCGAGGCCATGGTGGAACGCCGGGCCATCACCATCCTGCACGAGCTGGCCCACATGTGGTTCGGCGACCTGGTGACCATGCGGTGGTGGAACGACCTGTGGCTCAACGAGTCCTTCGCCGAGTTCATGTCCACCCTCTCCGCCGCCGAGAACACCCGCTACACCGGCGCCTGGACCACCTTCTCCTCCATGGAGAAGAACTGGGCCTACCGTCAGGACCAGCTCACCACCACGCACCCGATCAAGGCCGAGATCCGGGACCTGGATGACGTGCTCGTGAACTTCGACGGCATCACCTACGCCAAGGGCGCCTCCGTGCTGCGTCAGCTCGTGGCCTGGGTGGGCCAGGAGAACTTCATGGCCGGGGTGCGCGCCTACTTCGGCAAGCACGCCTGGTCCAACACCGAGCTGCCGGACCTGATGCGTGAGCTGGAGACCTCCTCCGGCCGGGACCTGTCCGAGTGGACGCGGCTGTGGCTGGAGACCTCGGGTGTGAACACCCTCGCGGTCGAGGTGGAGGGGCCCGACGCCGGCCCGATCACCTCCCTGCGCCTGCGCCAGTCCGCGCCGGACGGCACCCTCGGACAGCACGGGGACGACATCCTGCGCCCGCACCGCATGGCCGTGGGGTTCTACTCTGCCGACGGCTCCGGGAAACTGGTGCGCACCGAGCGCTTCGAGCTGGACGTGGCCGGTGAGGTCACCGAGGTCACCGAGGCCGCCGGGAAGCCCCGCCCGGACGTCATCCTGCCCAATGACGACGACCTGGCCTACGCCAAGATCCGCCTCGACGGCGCGTCCTGGGCCTACGTGTCCACCCACCTGAAGGACGTGGCGGATTCCCTGCCGCGCACCCTGTTGTGGGGTGCCGCGTGGGACACCGTGCGGGATGCCGAGGCCACCGCCGGCTGGTTCGTCGAGCTGCTGCTGGCGAACATCGGCCAGGAGCGTGATTCCTCCGTGGTGCAGACGCTGTTGCGCCAGTTGGCCACCGCGCTGGGCCAGTACGCCGCGCCGGAGCACGCCGCCCGGCTGCGCGAGGAGGCTGCTGATCGGTTGCTGGAGATGGCCCGTGCCGCCGAGGCCGGTTCGGACAACCAGCTGCAGTTCCTCAAGGCCTTCGCCCTGCACGCCCGCACCGCCGGGCAGCTGGACACCCTGGCGGGCCTGCACACGGGCACCGAGGTGCTCGCCGGTCTCGACCTGAACACGGATCTGAAGTGGGAGATGCTCACCGGGCTCGTGGCCGGCTCTCGCGCCGGCGAGGCCGAGATCGCCGCAGCCGAGGCGGGCGACGCCACCGCCACCGGTGCGCTGGCCGCCACCCAGGCGCGGGCCGCCGTGGCCACGGCCGAGGCCAAGCGGACCGCCTGGGACCAGGTGGTGTCCGGCTCGCTGTCCAACATGACGCAGCGCAACGTGCTGCTGGGGTTCAACCGGGTACACGATCCGGCGCTGCTGGCACCGTTCGCCGCCGAGTACTTCTCGGCGGTGGAAGGGCTGTGGGCCTCCCGCTCGCACGAGATGGCCGAATCCGCGGCGATCGGACTCTTCCCGGGCGCGCAGGTGTCCGCCGCGACGATCGACGCAGCCCAGGCCCTGGTGGAACGGTCCCAGCAGAAGCAGCCGGCACTGTCCCGCACCGTGGCCGAGGCCCGCGACGAGATGGTCCGCGCCCTGGCCGCCCGGAAGGCTGATGCAGCGGGTTAGGGGTCGGGGAGGATTCGGTGCTCGCCGGCGTAGATGACGAAGCGGTCTCCGCGGACGAAGCCGGCGAGCGTCATACCGGTCTCCCGGGCCAGGTCCACCGCCAGGGATGACGGCGCGGAGACCGAGGCGAGCATCGGCACCCCGGCCATCATGGCCTTCTGGGTCAGCTCGAAGCTGGCCCGGCCGGAGACCATCAGGGCGTGTCCGGCCAAGGGCAGCATCCCCTGCAGCAGGGCCCAGCCCAGGACCTTGTCCACGGCGTTGTGCCGGCCCACGTCCTCCCGCACCGCCACCAGCTCCCCACTGACCGTGTCGAAGAGACCGGCCGCGTGCAGGCCGCCGGTACGGTCGAAGACCTTCTGGCGCTCCCGCAAGGTCTCCGGCATCTGCAGGACGAAGGACTCGGTGACCCGCATCGGATCCCCGTCCACGGGGAACCGGGACTGGGTGCGCACGTTCTCGATGCTGGTCCGACCGCACAGTCCGCAGGCGCTGGTCATCAGCACCTGGCGTTCCATCTCCGGTGCCGGGGCGGCCACCCCCGGACGCAGCACCACGTCCACGGTGTTGTCCGTCTCCTCGGCAGCGGGGCCGAAGTCGCGGCCGCAGTACCGCACGGAGTGCACCTCGTCCGCAGCGCCGATCAGCCCCTCGCTCAGCAGGAAGCCGACGGCCAGGGAGAAGTCCTCCGTGGGGGTCCGCATCGTCACGGCCAGCCGGCGTCCGTTGACCCGGATCTCCAGCGGTTCCTCGGCGGCGAGCACATCCGCCCGTGCCTCCCGCTCACCCGCTTTGACTCGGACCACCCGGATCCGCGATTCACTCCTGCTCATGCATCCATCATCTCTGCTCTCCGCCCCCGGCGGAAACTCCGAGTGCACCCCGACTAAGGTTGGAGCATGTCCACCCCCCACGTGGCCGCTGACCGCACGGTCCGTCAGCGGACCCTGCCCCAGATCGGCGATTCCGGCCAGGAACTGCTGGCGCGAGCCACCGTGGCCGTGGTGGGCGCCGGAGGCCTCGGCTCCCCCGTGATCCAGTACCTGGCGGCCGCCGGGATCGGCACCGTCCACGTGATCGACGACGACACGGTGGAGCTGAGCAACCTCAACCGTCAGACCCTGCACGGTGTGGACACCCTCGGACAGCTCAAGACCGACGGCGCCGTGGCCGCTGCCCGGCGCCTCTCCCCCGAGACCACGGTGGTCCCGCACACCGTGCGCCTCACCGACGCCAATGCCCGGGACCTGCTGGCCGGGGCGGACGTCATCCTGGACGGCAGCGACTCCTTCACCACCCGGTTCATCGTCCACCGCGCGGCCACCGCCCTCGGCCGCCCCGTGGTCTACGGCGCACTCATGCAGTGGAACGCCCAGGTCACCGTCTTCTGGTCGGCCCCGCCGGCAGACTCCGGACTCCCCGCGACCGTGCTCACCGATGTCTTCGAGGACAGCGCCGCCACCCATGCCGCCCCCGGCTGCGCCGAGGCCGGGGTGCTGGGGGCCGTCGTCGGGATCACCGGCTCCTTCATGGCACTGGAGGCCGTCAAACTCATCCTGGGCACCGGCACGCCGCTGCTCGGCCGCCTGCTGCTCATCGACGGCCTCGCCGGCACCACCTCCGAGATCCCGCTCGCGGCCATCCCCGCCGCCGGCGGCACCACCCCGGGCACGACGCCGGCCGCCCACCTCCCCCGGGGGGCCGCCGGTCACGCTGTGGTCGGCCACAGCAACGGCACCGGCCCCGTGGCCCCGGCCGAGGCCGCGGGCGACCCGCAGTGCGTCTGGCTCGACGTCCGCCGGCCCGAGGAGTCCCGTGACCGCCCCGGACCGGACGGAGCCGTCCAGCTGCCGCTCGACCTGTTGCTACGGCTGTCCGCCGGTCCCACGGCCGCCCTACCCACGGGCCACCCACTGGCCGCCGTGCAGGCCTCCGGCGCCACCCTGTTGCCGTTCTGCGCCTCCGGACCGCGCAGCGCCACCGCAGCCCGTCACCTGGCGTCCCTCGGGTGGCCGGTGGCGGGCTACCTGGACGGCGGGCTGCCCGCCACACTCCCCGCCACCAGCACCAGCACCAGCACCGGAGCGCACCATGACTGAATTCCGGTATCTCAGTGTCGAGGAGCACCGCCGGCGCATCCTCGGCCTCGTCCCCCTCCTGCCCGCGGAGGACGTGTCCATCACCCGGGCCGCGGGCCGCACGCTCGCCGCGGACGCGATCGCCACCCTGGACCTGCCCCCGTGGGACAACTCGGCCATGGACGGCTACGCGGTGCGCTCGGCCGACACCGCCTCCGCCACCGCCGCGGCCCCCGTCCGGCTGACCGTCCTGACGGAACTGCCGGCCGGCACCGAGGCCGACCCCGCGCTCGCCCCGGGCCAGACCGCCGCCATCATGACCGGAGCCCCCCTGCCCAGCGACGCGGACGCCGTCGTGCCCGTGGAGGACACCGTGGGCTGGGATCCGACCGCCCCCACCGCGGGATCCGCCACCCCCGCCTCCGTGGACCTGGGCCGGCCGGTCCAGGCCGGGCGGCACATCCGCCGCAGCGGCGAGGACGTGCGCGCCGGGCACGTGATCGCCACCGCCGGCGAACCCCTGGCGCCCCAGCGGGTGGCGGCCCTGGCCGCGGCCGGCATCCCGCAGGTCTCGGTCCGGCGCGTGCCGCGCGTGGTGGTCGTGGCCACCGGCTCCGAGCTGGTGGCCCCGGGCCACCCCGTGCAACGCGGCCAGATCCCGGACTCCAACAGCATCCTGCTCGCGGCCCTCGTGCAGGCCACCGGCACCGACGTCATCCACCGGGCCCGGGTCTCAGACGATCCCGCGGAGCTCCGGGCCGTGCTGGCACAGACCGCTGACGATTCGGACGCCGTCATCGTCACGGGCGGCGCCAGTGTGGGCGCCCATGATGTGGCCCGCCTGGTGCTGGCCCCCGGATCGGGCGGCGGCGTCCCCCTGGACGCGGCAGCCGGGACGAGGACGGAGCCGGAGCACGACGCCGGTCCCTCGGCCCCGCAGGACCCGGCCGTGCGCTTCGATCGGGTCTCCGTCCAGCCCGGCAAACCGCAGGGCTTCGGGCTGCTGCCCGACGGCCGGCCCGTGTGGTCGCTGCCGGGCAACCCGGTGAGCGCCTGGGTGTCCTATCTGGTCTTCGTGGAGGCGGGGCTGCTCGGCATGCAGGGCCGCGCCACCACCGCGCCCACCTGGTACCCGGCCACCGCGGCGGAGGGCTGGCGGTCCCCACCCCGCCGCGAACAGTATGTCCCCGCCCGCGTGGTCTCCGGCCCCGGCGAGCCGCTCCGCGTGGCGCAGGCCACCGAGCGCGGCTCCGGCTCCCACCTGGCCGGGCGCCTGGCACGGGCCACCGGCCTGGTCCGCGTCCCCGCCGAGACCCTCGAGGTGTCCAGCGGGGACACCGTCCTCTACCGACCTCTGGAGTCCTGATGAGCACCATCCCACCGTCCGACGCGCCGCAGAACGCACGGCAGGCCGCACCCCTGGACGCCGGCGGCGCGGACGGCTTCACCCACCTGTCCGGGGACGGCTCCGCCCGGATGGTGGACGTCACCGCGAAGACCCCCACGATCCGCAGCGCCACGGCCGAGGCGACCGTACTCGTGGCGCCGGCGGTGTTGGAGGCCCTGACCGGCGGGACCGTGCCCAAGGGCGACGTCTGGGCGGTGGCCAGGATCGCCGGCATCCAGGGGGCCAAACGCTGCGCGGAGCTGCTGCCGCTGGCACACGTGATCGGCGTGCACGGGGCCACGGTGGACTTCGAGGTCGGCACGGACCGGATCCGGATCATCGCCACCACCCGGACCGCGGACCGCACCGGGGTGGAGATGGAGGCCATGACCGCGGCCTCCGTGGCCGGGCTGGCCATGGTGGACATGGTCAAAGGGCTGGACCGGTCCGTGGAGCTCACCGGGGTCAAGCTGCTGGAGAAGACCGGCGGACGCTCGGGGACCTGGCGCCGGGGCGAGCGGGGCCTGCGTGGTTGACTCCCTGGCGGCCATCATCCTGGCCGGCGGCGCCTCGCGCCGGATGGGCCGGGACAAGGCCTCCCTCGCCCTGCGGGACGGCGAGACCCTGCTGGCACGGACCCTTGACGCGGCCCGCTCCGCCGGTGCCACCCAGCTGGTGGTGGCCGGTGATGCCCCCGACCCGTCCGCCCCCTCCCCTCATGCCACCCCGGCGGCCACCGTGGCGGACGCGGCGGACGTGGTGTTCGTCCGCGAGGATCCTCCCCGCTCCGGGCCGGTCCCCGCCCTGGACGCAGCGCTGGAACAGGTCTCGGCGGAGTTCGTGCTCGTGCTGCCCTGCGACCTCGCCGACCCCTGGGCGGCCGCCGCCCTCCTCGTCCAGGCTGCCGACGGGCTGGACGCCGGACACGACGGCCTCGTGGCCGTGGATGCCGAGGGCCACCGTCAGCACCTCACCGCCCTCTTCCGTGCCGCAGCCCTCCGCCGCGACTCCACCGCGGACTCCGGAGCCGCCGCTGCGGCCACCTCGGGCCGGGTGCGGGAACGGGTCGCCGGACTCGACCTGTCCGAAGTGCCCGAACCCGCCGACGCTCCGGGACTCTGGGCGGACATGGACACCCCGGAAGACCTCGAGCTGGTCCGGTCCCGCCTGCGGGACGGTGACCCCGCACCCGACGGCGTCCAAGCCGCCACCGCCTCTGGCATCCCCGGTCTGGATCCCTGGCTGCGCACAGTGGTCCGTGAGCTGGGCCTGCCGCCGTCCGTGGTGGTGCCCGGTCCGCTGTTGGATGTGGCCCGGGACGTCGCCCACGGGGTCATCCGTCCCGGGGCACCGACCACCACCTACCTGATCGGCATCGCCGTGGGACAAGCCCTGGCCGCGGGACAGGACACCCCTGCGGACGCGGCCGAGACGGTCTCTCTCGTTGAACGGCTCTCGGCACGTATCCAGAAGCTCGCCCTGGGGTACCGGTCCACAGAGCGCACCGAGCGCACAGAGCGCACAGAAGGAGAACGACCATGACCCGCGTACGACTCTTCGCCGGGGCCGCCGACATCCTCGGTGCCACCGAACTGGAGCTTCAGGCCGCCACCGCCGGCGAGTTGCGGGCGGCGCTGACCGCCGGCCACGGGGTCAGCGCGGAGCAGGTCATCACCCGTTGCTCACTCCTCGTGGACGGCGTCCGGGCGGCGGGCGACGATCACCCGGTCGCGGAGGACTCACTCGTTGACGTGCTGCCGCCCTTCGCCGGCGGCTGATCCCCGCCGGTTCGGACGGCAGTTCGGCCGGTGAAATGGTCCATGGTCTGGTTCACGCCCAGGGTGTCCAGGATCCGGTCGAAGATCCTGACCGGCAGGATCCTCAAGGCCGGCACCCAACGCACCAGGGGCGGCATCACGAGTTGCTGGCGGCCGGCCTCCAGGGCTGAGATCACTGAGCGCGCCACCTGCTCGGGCTTCAGGATCGGCAGCAGCGCCGGGTACCGGGTCTGCACACCGTCGAACATGCCGGTGTCGATGTAGTAGGGACACACCACCAAGGTGTTGATCGGGTGGCCATCGGCCCGCAGTTCGTGACGCAGGGATTCCGTGAAACCGATGGCAGCCCACTTGCTGGCCGAGTAGTCGGTCTGCCGCGCCACCCCGGTCCAGCCGGCGGCACTGGCCACGGTGACCACCGCGCCCCGCCCCCGCGAGATCATGCCACCGAGGAAGGCCCTGGTGACCCAGAACAGGGCCATCACGTTCACCTCCAGGGTCCGCTGAATCGAGTCCTCCGAGGCGTCCAGCAGTCGCGCCCCGGTCACCACGCCCGCATTGTTGATGACCACGTCCACGGCTCCGGTCTCATCGGCCGCCCGGGCGACGGCCTGGCGGTCCGTCACGTCCACCCGGAGGGAACGGGCCGTCCCGCCCTGCGCCGTCACCGCGGCCACGGTGCCCCGGGCCGCGGCATCGTCCAGGTCCCAGATGATGACCTCGGCACCGCGCCGGGCAGCCTCGAGCGCCATCAGCCGGCCGATGCCGGATCCGGCCCCCGTGATCAGGACGCGAGCCCCGTCGAGTGGGTATCCCCTGCTCCGTGATGTGGTCATGAGCACAAGTTACCCGGTGGTAAGGCTTTCGACCAGAGGGGCGGGGACGTCAGCCACCGATCGCGTTCATGCCGCGTCCCGGCTGGACGAAGTCCGGATCATCGATGCCGTGGCCGGCCTTCTTCGCCGTAACGGACAGCTGCATGGCGGCGGCCAGGTCACCGTCCGTGGCGGAATCGCCCAGCAGGGTCCGCAGGTCCGTCTCCTCCCGGGCGAACAGGCAGTTGCGCATCTGCCCGTCAGCGGTCAGGCGCAAGCGGTCACAGTCACCGCAGAACGGCTTGGAGACCGAGGCGATGACGCCCACGGTGTGGGGGCCGCCGTCCACGGTGTACAGGGCCGCCGGCGAGGATCCGCGGCCCGGCACCTCGCTCAGCTCGAACCTCTCGGAGAGCCGTTCGAGGATCTCCTCACCGGAGACGAGATGGTCCCGCTTCCAGGTGTGGCCGGCGTCCAGGGGCATCTGCTCGATGAACCGCATCTGGGCGTCCTGGGAGACGGCGAAGGCCACCAGATCACCCAGCTCCTCATCGTTCACGCCCCGCATGGCCACGGCGTTGAGTTTGAGCGGGCGCAGCCCGGAGTCCCGGGCGGCCGCGATCCCGGCCAGGACGTCGGCGTGCCGGTCCCGGCGGGTCAGCTGGTGGAACCTCTCCGGCTTGAGCGTGTCGAGGGAGATGTTCACGCGCCCCAGCCCGGCCTCCTGTAGGGCGGGCAGCCGGCGGTCCAGGGAGATGCCGTTGGTGGTCATCGCCACGGGCAGCGTGCCGCCGCCGGGCAGTTCGATCGCCGCCACCCGGCCCACGATGTCCACCAGGTCGGCGCGGAGCAGTGGCTCCCCACCGGTCAGCCGGACCCCGGTGATGCCGTGGTCCACGGCGATCCGCACGAGCCGCTCGATCTGGGCGGCAGACAGGGTCTGGTCCTTGGGCAGGAAGGGACCGGCGTCCTCCGGCATGCAGTAGGTGCAGCGCAGGGAGCATTTGTCCGTCAGGGACACCCGGAGGTCCCGGTGGACGCGGCCGAAGGTGTCCGTCAGGTGGCGCTCCGCGCCGGAGCGCTGGTCAGACGCCGACGCCGTCGCGACTGCGGCCAGCTCGGCCCGCGTGGGCAGGATCCGCCGGGCCTCGGGGCCGTCGCCGGGGTCTGCGGCAGGGTTCGCGGCAGCATCGGCTCCGGCCGGCACCGCGCCGATGCCCGTGGCCGTCCTGGTGGTCAGGGTGACGCCCACCGAGCTCATGGCAACCCCACCCAGTGGGACGTGCCGGCGGCCGTCTGCTGTTTCTTCCAGATGGGCACCTCGGCCTTGATGTCCTCGACCACCGCTCGGCAGACCTCGAAGGCAGCGGCCCGGTGCGCGGAGGCGACCGAGACCACGAGAGCCAGGTCGCCGACGTCGAGCAGACCGATCCGGTGGACCGCGGCGATCCGCACCTCCCCGGCCGGCGCTGCATCCCCCCGGCGGTGCCGCTCCACGATCCCGGCGAGGATGCTCCCGGCGTCCGGGTGGGCCGAGTACTCCAGTGACGTCACCGTGCCGGTGGCCTCGGGGTCATGGTTGCGCACGACTCCCGTGAAGGTCAGGGCCGCCCCGCACCGGGGTGAGGTCACGGACTGCTCCAGGGCCGCGGCGTCCAGCGGCCGCTCACTGAGGCCGGCCACCATGGCCCGTTCCGTCTGCTCAGTGACGTGCATGGTCACCACCTCCGGAGAGTTGTTCGATCAGATGGCCCAGGAGCGGGGCGATGAGCGGCAGCCCCTGGTCAGTGGCCCGGAGGGAACCGGGCAGGTTCACGACCACGGTCGGCCGGCCGGCCGGCGGTGTGCCCTCCCCGCCCGCTCCGGCCACGGGGCGGTCCACGATGCCGGCCCGGCCGCGCCCGAGAGCGGCGGCAGGGGTCTGGGTGGCGCCTTCGCGGCGGAGCATCTCGGCGATGCCCGGCAGGTCCGTGCCGATCAGGGTCTGCATGGCCTCGGGGGTCAGGTCCCGAGGGGACGATCCCGTGCCACCGAGGGTCACCACCACGTCCGCGCCGCGGTCCCGCGCCGCGAGGACACCGGAGGTCACGGACTCGATGCCGTCCGGCACGACCGCCCCGTCCGCCGTCCACTCCGGGAGGTGCTCGGAGGCGAGTTCCAAGGCCCGGGGGCCGGCGGTATCCGGTGCATGACCTGCATGGGCGCGGTCGGAGACCGTCAAGATGTGGATGTGTGGCATGGAACCTCCCGATGTCCCTCGAGTCTAGGGTGGCGGGTCCGGTCCGGCCAGCACCGGGCCGGCGGGTACCGTGGGGGGTGTGGACCACACCTTCTCCCTACACGCCGAATGGACCGGAAACCGGGGCACCGGGACCTCCGGGTACAAGGACTACGACCGCGATCTGGTGGTACGCGCCGAAGGCCCCGGTGAACTCGCCGGTTCCGCCGCCCGAGCCTTCCACGGGGCCGAGTCACGCTGGAACCCCGAGCAGCTGTTGCTGGCGGCGCTGGCGGAGTGCCACCTGCTCTCGTATCTCCAGGCGGCCACGCGGGCAGGGGTGGTGGTCACCGGCGCGTCAGTCCGCGCCGAATGCGTGTTGACCCATGACCACGACGGCGGCCGGGTCACCTCCGCGACGCTGGACCCCGAGATCTGGCTCGCCGAGGAGGACCAGCGTGATGCTGCGGACGCGCTGCATGCGACGGCCCACGAACAGTGCTTCATCGCCCGCTCGGTCTCCTTCCCGGTCACCATCCGGCCACAGCAGGTGCGCCGCCCGCAGAACCGGAACCTGCCGGAGTTCGGCAGCCGCCTGGGCGCCCCCATCGCGGTGTTGAAACCACGTCAGGGCAAGGCCCCCAGCCGCGTGACCGGGCTGGAGAACCGCCCCACCGCATCCACCGGACACCGGCCTCCGGCTCAGTCCCCCGCGCCGGCCCCGCCGGAGAACGCCTCCTTCTACGACCAGGTGGGCGGGCATGCGACGTTCGTGAAGCTGGCCCGGGTGTTCTACGAGGGTGTGGCCGGCGATCCCGAGTTCCGCGCCATGTACCCGGAGGAGGACCTGGGCCCGGCCGAGGAGCGGCTGCGGATGTTCCTGGAGCAGTACTGGGGCGGCCCCAAGACCTACAGCGAGCAGCGCGGGCATCCGCGGCTGCGGATGCGCCACGTGCCCTACACGGTCGACTTCGCCGCCCGGGACACCTGGCTGCGGCACATGCGCACGGCCGTGGACTCCCTGCAGCTGCCACCGCTGCTGGAGGGCACCCTCTGGGACTACCTGGAACGTGCCGCCCACTCGATGGTCAACTCCAGCTGAGCCGTTCCCGTCCGTGCGGCTCAGAGCAACACAGGCGCTGCAGTTCAGAGCAACAGGGGACGCCGGCAGAGCACAAAGCCGGCCGGCCCGGACAGGCGGACCCACGGGCCGGAGGTGTGCACCGCCGTCGTACCCCCGGGGGTGAGGAATCCCAGCCCGTGGGCGGCGAAGGCCGCCCCCGCGGGCAGAAAGCCCTCACCGGCCTCAGCTGGATCAGCAGGATCCGCAGTAGGCCCGCCCAGCAGGCGCCCCCAGACGGCGGCGCGGGCCTGGGCCACCATGGCGGCCCCCGGATCCTGGGGCAGGGCGTCGGCGAGTTCCCGGATGCCGTCCCGGGCCACCGTCTGCAGTTCCTCGTCCTCAACCGTGGCCACCGGGGTCCAGCCGGACCGGGGCGGCGTCACCGCCGTCCAGGGGGCCTGCTCGGACACGGGCGGCAGGGTGAAGGCGGAGGAGCCCGTGGACGTCATGCGGGCCAGACGCTCCAGCACGGAGGACAGGGCATAGACGGCGTCGACGCCGTCCTGCCGGCCCTCCACCAGCCGGATGGTCCGCAGGCCCAGCGCCACGGGCACCTGGTCCCCCAGCCCTCGGGGCTGCAGCACTGAGACCCAGGAGGCCAGGACGTTCCCGGCCACCTGCAGCCGCATACCCGTGTCTGCCATCAGCTTGGCCCGCGTGGCGAACCGCTCCAGGTCCACGGCCGCCTCCCGGTCCTCCAGGACCAACACCGGGGCCGCCGCCGTGTGGGACTCGGAGGAGGACTGGGCGGGGTGGGACGGCTCGGAAGGCATCGGTGACATGGTGTCCATTGTCCCACCGGGCCGGTGGAGACCGGGCGGAGTAGACTTCCCGGAGTGTTACCGGCCGGTATCGACGCGGTGGCGGTAGGAGTCAAGCGAAGGGACGTCCATGGGGACAGGCAAGATCCGTGCGATGCGATCCGGGTTCCCCGAGGACCCCACCGATGTGCTGCGTGAGGTCCTGTCCCTCACCGGGTCAGGGTCCGACCCGGTCTCCGGCGAGAGACTGCTGACCGGCCACACCCCGCCTCAGGCCCGGGGACGGGTGTTCGGCGGCCAGGTCATGGCCCAGTCCCTGGTGGCGGCGATGTCCACCGTGGATCCCGGGCGCCTGATCCATTCGATGCACGGGTACTTCATCCGGCCGGGTGACGCCTCGCTGCCGATCACCTTTGCCGTGGAGGAGCTCCGGGACGGCCGGTCCTTCTCGGTCCGCCGCGTGCACGCCCGGCAGGAGGACAAGACCCTGCTGTCCCTGATCTGCTCCTTCCAGGAGCCCTCGGAGGGACTGGAGCACCAGTCCCCCATGCCGACCGACGTCCCGGACCCCGAGTCCCTGCCCCGGACCTCCCAGCGGCTCGGACACCTCGGGCATCCCATGGCCCAGGAGTGGTCCTGGGCCCGGCCGTTCGACATCCGGCACGTGGACCCTCCCCTGGAGACCACGGCGGACAAACGGCAGGTGGCCACGAACATGGTGTGGATGAAGACCTTCTCCAGCCTGGACGGTGACGAGAACATCCAGCGTGCCGCCCTGGCCTATGCCTCCGACTACACGTTGCTGGAACCGGTGTTGCGCCGTCACGGACTCTCCTGGGTCCGCCCCGGGCTGTCCATCGCCTCCTTGGACCATGCCATGTGGTGGCACCGTCCGGCCCGCGTGGACGAGTGGTTGCTGTACGTCCAGTCCAGTCCCTCGGCCCAGGGGGCCCGGGGGCTGAGCACCGGCCGGATCTATTCCCGTACCGGTGAGCTGGTCGCCTCGGTGGCCCAGGAGGGCATGCTCCGGGTGCCCCGCGACTTCCAGAACAAGGTCAAGGGCGCCGTCCAGGACCTGTACCTGAAGACCGCCCGGCGTCCCGCCAGATAACTCCTGTACACCGCTTGCGCTCAGGACCACGTGGTCTACGTTGAGGGGATGGACGATCTCACCCAGCCTCCAGGTCCCGGTCACGGCGACGGCCACGGCCACGAGGGCGACGGCCTCCTGTCGGTGATCGGCCCGTGGGACGGGCGGGTCGTCTTCACCGCCGTCCACGCCGGTCACGACCTGCGGCCGGAGCTCCGGGACCTGATGATCCTGGACGAGGCCACCCGGTCGCGGGAGGAGGACCCGCACACCGAACGGCTCGGCGCCCGGCTCGAGTCGGGGATGGTCATGCACCGGTCCCGGTTCGAGACGGATCTCAATCGCCCGCGGGACACCTCCGTGTACCGCGAGCCGGACGACTGCTGGGGCTTGGATGTGTGGGCGGGCGGGCGCCTGCCGGAGGAGGTCGTCGAGCGCAGCCGCCAGGTCCACGACGCCTGGTAAGCCGAGCTCGAGCGGCGCCTGTCGGCGCTGGCCGGCCGCGGGCCCTTCGTCGTGTTCGACCTGCACAGCTACAACCACCGTCGGGGCGGACCCGAGGCCGACCCCGCGCCACCCCGGGAGAATCCGGACGTCAACATCGGCACCGGGCCGCTCGACCGTGAGCCCTGGGATCCTGTGGTCGAGGCCTTCACCCGGTCCCTGTCCGCCGAGGTCATCCCGGCGACGGGTGAACGGCTGGACGTCCGTGAGAACGTCAGGTTCTGGGGCCAGAACGAGAGCCGCTGGACCCACCGGCTGTTCCCGGACTCCGCCTGCGTTCTCGCGCTCGAGTTCAAGAAGACCTTCATGGACGAGTGGACCGGGGAGGTGGACGAGGAGCATCTGGACCAGCTGGCGCAGGCCCTGGCCCGCACCGTCCCGGCCGTGACGGCAGCCTTGGAGGACGTGGAGGTGCCCACACCATGAGCCTCCGGAAACCTGCCCGTAGCGACGGGGCCCGCACCGACGTCGGCATCTCCACCCGGGACCGGGCGATCGACCACGAGCTGGCCCTGCTGTCCGGATCGCTCCGGTTCCTCCTGGACGTCACCCCCGTCAACGTGGAACAGGCGCGCACCGAGTTCCTCGCCACCGGAGGACTTCCGGAGTTCAGCTACCGGGACCTCGAGGACGATCCCGAGGTGCTCAAGCAGGTGCTGGCGGACATCCCGATCCACCTCGTGGAGGACACCGTCCTGGGCACGCTGTTGCGCAACAAGCACCGGGAGCTGTCCCTGCAGATCGATCTGTTGGCGGCCCGGGACACCGAGGACTTCATGCCGCTGAGCATCGAGCTGTACGGGGCGATCACCCCGGACCTGCGGGGATCGGCAGAGCGGATCCTGGAGACGGTGACGACCTCTGAGTCGACGTCTGCCGGCAGCCTCGGCGCCAAGGAGTTCCTCGCCCAGGCCCAGAAGGAGATCGAGTACTACCGGCACCAGGATGCGGACATCGAGCTCCACGCCGAGATCCGCGAGGACGTCTCCGGGGTCATGGTCTCCGGGAACACCCTCCTGCTCGGGCCGGAGGCCAAGGTGCAGAAGGTCCGGGCCCATGCCCTGCTGCAGCACGAGGTGGGCACCCATCTGGTCACCCACGTCAACGGCTCCGTCCAACCCATCAAGATCCTCGGCTCGGGGCTGGCCGGCTACGACGAGACGCAGGAGGGGCTGGCCGTCCTGGCCGAGGTGGCCTGTGGTGGGCTCACGGCGTTCCGCCTGCGGCAGTTGGCGGCCCGGGTCATGACCGTGCACCGGATGGTCACCGGCGCCAACTTCGCGGAGGCCCACGAGGCGCTCGTGGCCGGCGGCATCCCGGCGTCCTCGGCCTTCACCACCACCATGCGCGCCTTCCGCTCCGGGGGTCTGACCAAGGACGCCATCTACCTGCGCGGGATGCTGGACCTCCTCGCCCATCTGCGCCACGGGGGCACCCTCGAGGTCCTGCTGCTGGGCAAGTTCTCCCTCCGGGACCTTCCCCTCGTCAGTGACCTCCAGGATCGCGGCGTCCTCGAACCGGCGCTGCTCACCCCCCGGTGGCTGGCCGACGAGGACGCCTCCGCGCGCCTCGGACGGGCCGCCGCCCTCGACGACCCCCGGGAATTCCTCGGCGCCTGAGCGCCATGGCCGCGACGCATGACGCGGTACCACCCCAACGAACGGAGCGCAGTGTGAAGATCGGATTCGTGGTCAACGACGTCTCCACCGAGAAGCCGCACCACACGACCAATCGCCTGGCGTTGGCCGCCACCCGGGCGGGACACGAGGTCTGGCTGACGGGCACGGGAGACTTCGCCTATGAGCCGGACGGCACCCTCTCCGTCCTCGCCCGCGGCGGGGCGCAGAAGAACTACCGGTCCCTGGACCGCTACCTCGAGGACGTCCAGCGCCCCGAGATCGAACAGCAGGTCGCCGTGAACGACTTCGACGTGGTGATGCTGCGCAACGACCCCGCCGACGACGCGGTGGACCGCCCGTGGGCCCCCACCGCCTCGGTGGCCTTCGGCCAGCTGATCGCCTCCACCGGCGTGCTCGTGGTCAATGACCCGCACACCCTGGCCAACGCCCTCTCCAAGGCCTACTTCCAGCACTTCCCCGAGGCGGTCCGGCCCCGGACCCTGATCTCCCGGGACGAGTCGATGATCTCCGACTTCATCGACGAGATGGGCGGCAAGGCGGTGTTGAAGCCGCTCCAGGGCTCCGGAGGCTCCGGGGTGTTCCTGGTCGACCGCACGGAGTCACCCAACCTCACCCAGATCATCGAGGCCATCGGCCGGGACGGCTACATCGTGGCCCAGGAGTATCTGCCGGAGGCGGTGAACGGGGATGTGCGGCTGTTCCTGATGAACGGCCGGCCCCTCACCGTGAACGGGAAGACCGCGGCCGTCCGCCGACGCAACCGGTCCAACGACGTGCGCTCGAACATGTCCGCCGGCGGGGACGCCGAGGGCGTCCACCTCACCGACGAGATGCTGCACCTCGTGGAGGTCGTCCGGCCCAAGCTGGTGGCGGACGGCATGTTCCTGGTCGGCCTGGACATCGTGGGCGACAAGCTGATGGAGATCAACGTGTTCTCGCCCGGCGGGTTCGGATCCTGTCAGCGGCTGTACGGCGAGGACTTCGCCGCGGCCGTGATCGCCGACCTGGAACGCAAGATGGATGTGTGCGCCCACTACGGGGACACGCTGGAGAACGCCCGGCTCGCGACCATGTGAGCCGGACGTCCTCCGGGGTTCAGTCCCGGGTCAGCTTGCGGTGGGTGACGCGGTGCGGGCGGGCCGCATCCGGGCCCAACCGCTCGACCTTGTTGGCCTCGTAGGACTCGAAGTTGCCCTCGAACCAGTACCACTCCGCGGGGTTCGCCTCGGTGCCCTCGTAGGCCAGCATGTGGGTGGCCACCCGGTCCAGGAACCAGCGGTCGTGCGAGATGACCACGGCACAGCCGGGGAACTCGAGAAGGGCGTTCTCCAAGGAGGTCAGCGTCTCCACGTCCAGGTCGTTGGTGGGCTCATCGAGGAGCAGCAGGTTGCCGCCCTCCTTGAGGGTCAACGCCAGGTTCAGGCGGTTGCGTTCACCACCGGAGAGGATGCCGGCCTTCTTCTGCTGGTCGGGGCCCTTGAAGCCGAACGCGGAGACATAGGCGCGGGACGGCATCTCGACCTGACCGACCTTGATGTAGTCCAGTCCCTCCGAGACGACCTCCCACAGCGACTTCTCCGGGTCGATCCCACCGCGGGACTGGTCCACGTAGGAGATCTTGACCGATTCGCCGATCTTCAGCTCGCCACCGTCGAGGGGCTCGTGGCCCACGATGGTCTTGAACAGGGTGGTCTTACCCACGCCGTTGGGGCCGATGATCCCGACGATGCCGTTGGGCGGCAGCGAGAAGGACAGGCCGTCGATCAGCACACGGTCGCCGAAGCCCTTCTGCAGGTTCTTCGCCTCGATGACCTGGTTGCCCAGCCGCGGGCCCGGTGGGATCTGCAGCTCCTCCAGGTCCAGCTTCCGGGTCTTCTCGGCCTCGGTGGCCATCTCCTCGTAGCGCGCGAGGCGGGCCTTGGACTTGGCCTGGCGCCCCTTGGTGTTGGAACGCACCCAGTCGAGTTCCTCGGACAGCCGCTTGGCCATCTTGGCGTCCTTCTTGCCCTGGATGTCCAGGCGGGCGCGCTTCTTCTCCAGGTAGGTGGAGTAGTTGCCCTCATAGGGGTACAGGCGTCCGCGATCCACCTCGCAGATCCACTCAGCCACGTGGTCCAGGAAGTACCGATCGTGGGTGACGGCCAGGACGGCACCGTGGTAGGCGGCCAGGTGCTGCTCGAGCCACAGCACGGACTCGGCGTCCAAGTGGTTGGTGGGCTCGTCCAGCAACAGCAGATCGGGCTTCTGCAGCAGCAGCTTGCACAGCGCCACACGGCGGCGCTCACCGCCGGAGAGGACCGAGACGTCGGCATCACCCGGGGGGCAGCGCAGGGCATCCATGGCCTGCTCGACCTGGGAGTCGATGTCCCACGCGTCAGCGGCATCGATCTGCTCCTGGAGCTTGCCCATCTCCTCCATCAGCGCGTCGAAGTCCGCGTCCGGATCCGCCATCTGTTCGGAGATCTCGTTGTAGCGCTGGATCTGCTGGTAGACCTCGCCCACACCCTCCTGGACGTTGCCCAGGACCGTCTTCTCCTCGTTCAGCTCCGGCTCCTGCATGAGGATGCCGACGCTGTACCCCGGAGAGAGCAGGGCGTCACCGTTCGAGGGTGTGTCCAGCCCCGCCATGATCTTCAGGATGGTGGATTTACCCGCTCCGTTGGGCCCCAACATGCCGATCTTGGCCCCCGGAAGGAAAGCCATCGTCACGTCATCCAAGATCAGCTTGTCGCCCACTTTTTTGCGGGCCTTGATCATGCTGTAAATGTATTCCGCCATGACCCCAAGGCTAGTGGGTGGCCGCCGGATTACCCGCATCGGGGTGCGGCCGGCGGCCACCGTCCTGCGTCGAGGTGCCTCAGGCCGCGCGTGAGCCCTCCGCTTCCTCCTCGTCCGCCGACCGCCCGGCACCATCCCCGGCCCCGGGCCCGGCCCCTTCCAGGTCCTCAGAGTCCCCGTACCCCGAACCCTCCATCAGCTCGCCGGTCAACCGGTCCACGCCCTCCTCGGGGTCCTCGGCCCCTTCGCCGAGCGGCCCGGCGAGGGGCGCAGAACGGCCTGCGGCCCGGTTGAAGAAGGCAGTACCCAGGGTCAGGTCGTGGCCGATGGTCTCGGCCTCGATCTCCACCGAGGTTCCGGACCGCTCCTCGCTCTGCCACTGCCGGACCTTGAGCCGCCCGGTGACGAGCACCGGCTGACCCTTGGACAGCGAGGCCGCGGCGTTGGTGGACAGCTGGCGGAACATGTTGACCGTGAACCAGTTGGTGGCCCCGTCCACCCAGGCCTGCTGCTCCCGGTCGAAGCGCCGGTCGGTGGAGGCCAGGCGGAAGTTGCCCACGGCCAAGCCGGACCCGGTGGTGCGGGTGGTGGGATCGGTGGCCACGAAGCCGCGGACGGTGATGTGTTCACTCATGGTGGTGCCTTTCGGTGGGCCGGCCGCGGCCGGCGAGGGGCCGCCGTCGGGCAATTCCCCTCCGGCGGCAGGAGGATCTCCTCCTGTGCCTCCAGCACACCGCCCACCGGCCGGGCACACCAGCGCCCCACCGCCCGCCGGTGGACAACGCACCGTCGGCGGTGTCCTGTGCAGGAGCGGGCCGCCGGTAGAATGGTCGCGCCCAGCCCCAGTAGCTCAGTGGATAGAGCAGGAGCCTTCTAATCTCTTGGTCGGGGGTTCGACTCCCTCCTGGGGCACCCGTGAGACCAGCCCGTCCCCTCCCTCCGCGAGCGCATCCGCCGTGGACAGCAGCACGCGTTGCAGGGCGGCCGCGGCACGGGTCGGACTCACGTCCTGCCGCCTGGCCAGGCTGATCGTGCGTGTCAGCCGGGGCTGCACGAGGCGCACCGAGCTCAGCCCGGGACGGTCCTTGAGCACCATGGCCGGCACCAGGGCCACCCCCATCTGGAGCTCCACGAACCGCAGCACCGCGTCCATCTCGGCGCCCTCGAGGACCACGGTCGGAGTGAGGCCCGCGGACCGGAAGGCCTCGTCCAGGGTGGCGCGGAGGTCGTAGCTGGAGGCGAAGACGATCTGCGGCCTTCCCGCGAGTTCGGCCAGCGTCAGCGAGTCCCGTCCGCCGAACGGCGCGGGGCCGCCGCCGACCACCACGAGTTCCTCGGTGAGCAGGGGGCTGCGGACCAGGCTCGGGGCGGTGGCCGGGTGGGCGTCCGAGGTGATGACCAGCGCGAGGTCCAGGGCGCCGGCGGCCAGCTCCTCGATCAGCCCGCGTGATCCGCGCTCCGTCAGGTGCAGCTCGATCCCCGGGTGGTCGGCATGGAAGGCCGCGAGGGCATCCGCCACCAGGCTGACGCAGAGCGTGGGCGTGGCGCCGAGGCGGACCCGCCCCCGCTTCAGGTCGGTCAGCTCGGCCATCTGCCGGCGGATGTCCTCCGCGTCGGCCAGCATCCGCCGCGCCACGGGCCACAGCGCCTCCCCCGCGGCGGTCAGCGTGATGTGGCCGCGGGCCCGGTGGAAGAGCTCGGAGCCGAGGTCGTGTTCCAGGGTGGCGATCTGGCGGCTCAGGGAGGGCTGGGTGAGGTGAAGCGTCTCCGCAGCGCGGGTGAAATGGCCCACTCGGGCCACCTCCACGAAGCCGCGCAACTGCTCCAGATTCATGGCCATAGCAAAAGCGTATCGTGTCTACTCGAACTATTCATTGGAGTTATCAAGGCCCTCCTTTCTACGCTGGTTCACATGACACGAACAGCAGTCTCCACGGCAGCCACAGAACGCCTGATCTCCACCACCGTGTTGGTCATCGGCACCGGCGGTTCCGGTCTCCGGGCGGCCATCGAGGTGGCCGAGCAGGGCGTGGACGTCCTAGCCGTGGGCAAGCGGCCGCGACAGGACGCCCACACCTCCCTCGCGGCCGGCGGCATCAACGCCGCCCTCGGCACCATGGACGAGGAGGACACTTGGCAGCAGCACGCCGCGGACACCCTTCAGGAGAGCTACCTGCTGGCGAACCCGCACACGGTCGAGATCGTGGCGCGCAATGCCGCCGAGGGCATCGCCGACCTGGACCGCTACGGCATGTCCTTCGCCCGGGAGGAGGACGGCCGGATCTCCCAGCGCTTCTTCGGCGCCCACACCTTCCGCCGTACCGCCTTCGCCGGGGACTACACCGGCTTGGAGATCCAACGCACCCTGGTCCACCGGGCCGAGCAGCTCGAGGTGCCGATCCTCGACTCGGTCTACATCACCCGGCTGCTGGTGCGGGACAACGCGGTCTTCGGCGCCTACGGATTCGACCTCAACTCCGGCACCCGGTACCGCATCCACGCGGACTCCGTGATCCTGGCCGCCGGCGGCCACACCCGCATCTGGCGCCGCACGTCCTCCCGCCGGGACGAGAACACCGGGGACTCGTTCCGGCTGGCCGTCGAGGCCGGCGCCCGGCTGCGGGACCCGGAGCTGGTCCAGTTCCATCCCTCCGGCATCATCGAGCCGGAATCCGCGGCAGGGACCCTCATCTCCGAGGCCGCCCGCGGCGAGGGCGGCATCCTGCGCAATGCCCTCGGCGAGCGCTACATGGCCAAGTACGACCCCGAACGGATGGAGCTCTCCACCCGCGACCGGGTAGCCCTGGCCGGTTACACCGAGATCCAGGAGGGCCGCGGGACGCCGAACGGCGGGGTCTGGCTGGACATCTCCCACCTGCCGCGCGAGACGATCATGTCGCGGTTGCCGCGCGTCTACCAGACCATGATGGAACTGCAGATGCTGGACGTCACCCGGGACCCGATCGAGATCGCCCCCACCGCGCACTACTCCATGGGCGGCGTCTGGGTCCGCCCCGAGGACCACGGCACGGAGGTCGAAGGCCTCTACGCCATCGGCGAGGCCTCCTCCGGCCTGCACGGTGCCAACCGGCTCGGCGGCAACTCACTGATCGAGCTGCTGGTCTTCGGCCGCCTCGTGGGGCGGGCCGCCGTGGCCCACTCCGCCGGATTGGAGTCGCAGCGCCGCTCCGCCGGCGCCCTGGCCGAGGCCCGCGCCGAGGTGGACGGGCTGCTGGCCGCGGACGGCCCCGAGAATGTCCGCGCCCTCCAGCGCGCCCTGCGCGACACCATGACCGAGCACGCCGGCGTGGTGCGCAGCGAGGAGGGCCTGACCGCCGGCCTGCGGGAGCTGACCGAGATCGAGGCCCGCATGGAGCACGTGGGCATCCACCCGGACATCGCCGGCTACCAGGACCTGCAGCACGCCTTCGACCTGAAGGCCTCGGCCCTGGCCGCCCGGGCCACCCTGGAGGCGGCCCTCGAGCGACGGGAGACCCGCGGCTGCCACAACCGCAGCGACTATCCGGAGATGGACCCGCAGCTGCAGGTTAACCTCGTCTGGTCCCCCACCACCGGAATCGTCCGCGAACAGATCCCCGAGGTGCCCGCGGAGATCTCCGCGCTGTTCCGGGAGGTCTCCCAGGAGGGCAAGCTCGTGGAGTAGGCGCATGCCGGGCGGCCGGCGCCGCAGTCATTACGATGGTGGGGATGACCCGATCCCGAACCGGAAGGTGGCCTGTGCCCCGGACCCCCGCCCCGCACGCAGTGACTGACGCGGCACCCGGCACCGCACCCCGCGAGCATGCCACGACGCCGCGCTGGGTCATCGGCCGGCAACCCGAGCGCCGCGACGGGGCCGTGGACACCGGGCCACGCACCACGAGGCGGCAGTGGCTGCAGCTCACCGCGGTGATGGTGGCCAGCACGGCGCTCTACCTCATCCACTCGTTCCTGCGCTTCCGGAACTTCGAGGCCAAAGGCTACGACCTGGGCATCTTCGACCAGGTGGTGCGTCAGTACGCCCTGTTCCGGGAGCCCATCGTCCCGATCAAGGGGGTGGACTTCAACATCCTCGGGGACCACTTCCACCCGATCCTGGTGCTGCTGGCGCCTCTCTACTGGATCTGGGACGACCCTCGGATGCTGGGGATCGCCATGGCCCTGCTCCTGGCCTCCTGCGCCATCCCGGTCTACCTGTTCGCCCGGCGGCGCTGCGGGCACCTGCCCTCGCTGCTGGCCGCCGCGGGCCTGATGCTGTGGTGGCCGTTCCAGGCCATGGTCAACTGGGACCTCCACGAGATCACCCTCGGCGTGCCGATCATGGCGTGGGTCATCTGGGCCATCGACGCCCGCCGGTACTGGCTCGGGTTCGGGCTAGCCCTGAGCCTGCTGGCCGTGCGCGAGGACATGGGGATCACCGTGCTGGCCATCGCCCTGGTCTTCGCCATCAAGCGCGCCTGGGCCCCGGCGGTGCTCTCCGCGGTGGCCGGGGTGGCGGGGTACTGGTTCGCGACCTCCGCGGTCATCCCGCACTTCTCCCCTGAGGGCGAGTTCGGCTACTGGCAGTTCACGGCGCTCGGCCCGGATATGGGCTCCTCGCTGCAGTTCATGCTCACCGAACCCTTCGCGGCGGCGGCCGTGCTGTTCGACCATCCGCTGAAGATCGGGCTGTGGCTGCTGCACTTCGTCCTGCTGTGGCTGCTCCCGTTCCTCTCCCCCTACGCGCTCATCGGCGCCCCCATCCTGCTATCCCGGCTCTTCAACGACCGGCTCAACGTCTGGAGCCCGGTCTACCAGTACGACGCCATCCTCGGCGTCATCTTCCTGATGGCGGCGCTGGAGGCCTTGGGCCGGATCGTCGCCTGGCACGCCCGGCGACGCGTCTCCCGTGACGCACGCGAGGCATCCCCGGCCGCAGCGCACGGTGAGGCGAACGCGGTCGCCGAGGGCCGGCGTCGTGCCCCCGGGCCGACCGGTTCCCGGGTCTTCACGGTGTTCACCGCAGTCTTCCTGGCCGCGGGCGTGGCCGGCACCGCGGTCTTCCCACAGGTCTTCCCCCTGCACCGGACCGTGACAGGTCAGAACTGGCGAATGACCGAGTGGGCCCACGCCCTGGACCGGGCGGTCCAGTCCATCCCGGACGGCGTCTGCGTCGAGGCCGCGGACAACGCCGTGCCGCATCTGGTGGACCGCACCTATGTGGGCCTGCACGGGGACATGGGCGATGACCTGGCCACGTGGATGATCATCGACACCACGGCCGAGGAGCTCGGCGGCTGGGACCCGCTCACCCCGGATGAGGCCCTGGCGCGGGCCGACCGGCTCGGCTACGAGCCCGTCACCCAGGACGACCACGGCATCTGGGTGCTGCACCGGGAGAAGCCGGTGGACCCGGTCTGCGCGGACTACGCGCCCTGAGACCGGGGCCGGGGTTCAGCCCCGGCCCGGGCTCAGTCCCAGCCCGGGTTCAGTCCCGGTTCGGCAGGGCCAGGCGGAAGATCTTGCCCCAGGTGGAGCCGACCTGCTTGTGCAGGGGGCCGATGTTGTAGGGCAGTCCGTAGCGTTCGCAGATCTCGCGGACCTGGACGGCTACCTCGGCGTACCGATTGGACGGCAGGTCGGGGAACAGGTGATGCTCCACCTGATGCGAGAGGTTGCCCGTCATGAAGTGCATGGCCTTGGACCCGGAGATGTTGGCGGAGCCGATCATCTGCCGCACGTACCAGTCCCCCCGGGTCTCCCCCTCGACCATCTCCTCCGTGAAGGTCTCGGCGCCCTCGGGGAAGTGACCGCAGAAGATCACGGCGTGGGCCCAGATGTTGCGCAGCCCGTTGGCCGTGGCGGTGGCCAGCAACGCCGATTTCCCGGAGCCGGTCAGCAGCTGGGCCGCCAGCGGTGTGGCCGCGTAGTCCTTGGCGAACTGCTTGGCGGCCTTCACCCCGACGACCTTCAGGTCCCGCACCAGCTCGGCCTTGGACTTCTCGCCGGTCTTGACTCGGTCGATCTCCAGGTCGTAGAGCGCGATGCCCCATTCGAAGACCGGTGCCAGCCCGGCGTTGATGACCGGGTTCAGCACGTGTTTGGGCTCCCAAGGCTGGTCCCGGTCCACCCGCAGCACGTTGTAGCCGACGTCCCGGTCCTTGCCGATCACGTTGGTCCAGCGGTGGTGCATGTCGTTGTGGGTGTTCTGCCAGGACTTCGAGGGGGTGACGAAGTCCCATTCCCACGTGGTGGAGTGGATGTCCGGATCCCGCATCCAGTCCCACTGGCCGTGCAGGACGTTGTGCCCGATCTCCATGTTCTCGATGATCTTCGCGACACTCAGCATGGCGGTTCCCGCGACCCAGGCCACCTTGTTGCCAGCGCCGAGCAGACAGGTGCGGCCTGCGAACTCCAGGGCGCGCTGGACACGGATGACCTTGCGGATGTACGCCGCATCCTCGGCGCCGCGTTTCGCCAGGATCCCGTCCCGGACGGCGTCCAGCTCCCGGCCGAGCTCGGCCACCTGTTCGTCGCTGAGGTGGGCGGCGGCCGGCGGACGCACGGTGGGGCTGCCGGTGGTCTGGAGTGTCCCGGCCCGCACTGCGCCGTTGCCCGGGGCGCGACGTCGGCCCTCGGCCTGGCCGTGCGGGGCCGGATTCGGCTGTGGTTCCCCGGAAGGGCCCTTGCCGCGGCCGGGGGCCCAGCTGACGGTGTCCGGGCCTTGGACGGTTTTGGTCTTCTGAGTGGTCTTCTGAGTGGTCTTCTGCGTGTCGGTGAGGGTCATGGTGCTCCTAGGGGTCGGAAGCGGAAAATCGGTGGGGTTCTGTGAGGTGGAAGGGCCCCGGACTGTGAGGCTACAACGCCAGGCTGACCGGTCCGGCGGCGGCGCTCACACAGGTCTGGATGAGCTCTCCGGGATCGCCGTGCACCTCGCCGGTCCTCAGGTCGGTGACCTGGCCGGAGCGCAGGGGCACCAGGCAGGCGTGGCAGATGCCCATCCGGCAACCGCTGGGGGCCGCCACGCCGGCGTCCTCGGCCACCTCGAGCAGCGGAAGGTCTCCGGCGGCCTCCACCTCGATATCCGAGTTCTCGAACACGGCCATGCCGCCGGCCCCGGCGACGCCCGCCGTCAGCCCAGCCTGGAACCGTTCGATCCTCAGGCCTTCGGCCCCGGGCCCGATCTCGCGGGACCAGAGTTCCTCGGCGTCATCCAGGAAGCCCGTGGGGCCGCAGGCGTAGGCGGCCCGTTCCCGCCAATCCGGGCACAGCCGGTCCATGGCGTGGGGGACGGTGAGGTCGAGCCGCCCCTCCTCCGCGGTGAGGTGGTGGACCACCCGCAGGCCCGGGAACTGCTGGGCCAGCTCCTCCAGCTCCTCCCGGAAGGGAGAGGCCTCACGCGTGCGCACCGAGTGGATGAGGACCACATCGGCGTCCGGACGGCGCGGGACCAGCGTGCGGATCATGGACATCACCGGGGTGATCCCGGACCCGGCCGTGAGCATCAACAGCGGGCGGGGGTGCTCGGGCAGGGTGAAATCGCCCTCGGGCCGGGCCAGGAACAGCACATCTCCGGGCTCGGTGTCCCGAACCAGTGCCCCGGAGACCTTGCCGATGTCCGAGACCGTGATCTCCGGGTCCATACCTGCCGCAGCGGAGAGTGAATAGGAGCGCCACTGGCGCACCCCGTCCACGTCCACCCCGATGCGAGCCCACTGGCCGGCCTGATGGGCTTTCCACCCGGATCCGGCGCGGAAGGAGATGGTGGCCGTTCCGGGCGCAGGGCGTTCGACCCTCGTCACGATCCCGCGCAACTGCCGGGACGAGTGCACCGGGTCCAGCAACGCCAGGAAGTCCTGGGGTGATCGGGGGGTGGAGAGTACTGAGGAGAACAGGGACAACAGGGAACGACCGGCCATTGGTCCAGCTTATACGCCCACAGGGCTAAGTTCTTCACCGCGGGGATACGATTGAGTGCATGAACTTGTCGTCCCAAGACAACACCTCACCCCATCCCCTCGCCGGTGGGCCCCCGCCGCCCGAGGTCGGGGACACGTCCCACGCCCAGCGCTCCCACGGTGCCGGGGAAGCCGGGCAGGCCGGGGGCCCACCGGAGCCACCGTGGCTGTCCCTGCCCCCGGAACTCGCCCAGCTGCTAGCACCGGCGGTCCCCGCCGTCGTGGAGCAGATCATCGAGACGGTGCCGAACCAGATCCCCGCCTACCAGTTGGCCCGGACGGAACGGTTCAGCCACGTGCTCTTCCTGGGCGTCCAGGGCGCCCTCGAACAGCTGCTGTCCCTGCCGGGGACCGACCACCCGGCACTGAATGAGGAGTCGCGTCAGTTGGTGGCGGCCCTCGGGGCCGGCGAGTTCCGCCAGGGCCGGAGCATGGATGCCCTCCTGGCGGCCTACCGTACCAGTGCCCGGATCACCTTCCGCGGGCTGTCCGAGGCCTGCGCCCGGCTGGGCCTGCCCATGGAGGTGGTGGTGGATCTGGGCGAGACGATCCTCGCCTATATCGACGAATTGTCCGCCGTGAGCGTGCAGGCCTATGCGGTGGAGCAGTCCGCCCACGCGGGGGCCCTGGAGATGCGCCGGGCAGACCTGATTGCGGCCCTGGTGGCCGGCGGGGCCGAACTGCACGAGGTACGCCGGCTGGCCTCCGGAGCCGATTGGCACCTGCCCCAGCAGATGGCGGCCGCGGTGTTCCCCCTCGCGGCGGCGGCCGGTATCCGGACGCGCCTGGGCACCTCCGGGATCGTGGTCGAGCGCGAGTCCGAGGCCATGGCCATCGTGGCCGTCCCGCACGCCGAGCGGCTCCGCCCCCGGTTACAGGAGGTCTTCGCCGGCTCCTCCGCCGTGCTGGGCCCATCCGTCCCCTGGGAGGCCGTGCCACATTCCCACCGGGTGGCCCAACTGGTGGCGGCCCAGCTGCCGCTCGCGGAACCCACCGACCCGGGGGACCCGGTCTTCGCCTCGGATCACCTGTCCCAGATCATCCTCGGCTCGGAGCCCCAGGTCATGGCGGATCTCGCCGCCCGCCGGCTGGCTCCCCTGGAGGTCTTGGGAGAGGCCAAGCGCCGTGTCCTGGAGGAGACCCTGTTGCTGTGGCTGGTCCACTGGGGTCAGCGCCTTCCGGTCGCCCGTGAGCTGGGGATCCACGCCCAGACCGTGGGGTATCGGGTGGCGAAGCTGAAGGACCTCTTCGGAGGCGACCTGGACGACCCCGAGGTCCGATTCGAACTCGAACTCGTCCTGCGCGCACGCCAGGCGTCAGAGGGCCAGACCACGGGCGCGGGGTGAATGGCGTGCCGTCAGGAGATTCCTCGTCGAATCCTTGGCGTGGCCTCGACGACCGGTCATGCCGAAATCCGGGCGTCGCGACCCGACTCCGCCGGGACACCCGAAAGCCGGTTGTAGATGGCGGCGAGGAGTGCTCCGGCGAGGCGGCGTCACCCGGTCCGGACGGAGCCCCGTCCGGCCGGTGGCAGAAGGAACCGGTCGGGCTCCCTCGCCAAGATGCCGGCCGAGGGGTCATACCACGGGGCGGGGACAGCGTCGGAGCCGGAAGACAGAACAGGGTGGGAGCCGGGAGCCGGAACAGGGCTCACGCCGGCGGGTGGTGCGGGGTCCTCTGACCGGCGCACCAAATCCCGGTCCGGATCGCGGATGTCCCGGATGACGGACACGCAGATCCAGATCACAGCGGCCATGTGCAGGACAATCCCCGAGCCGTACCAGAGCGGGATCCACAGCGCCCCGCCACCGAACTCGCCGTCCGAGGTGATCCGGGCGGATTCCATCCAGACCCCGCCCCAGTGGTAGACCTCCACGGCCTGCCAGATCCAGAACTGCCGCCAGTCCGGCCGCGCCAGGACCACCAGTGGGATCAGCCACATGACGAACTGCGGTGAGTACACCTTCCCCAACAGGATGAACGCGGCCACGATCAGCAGGCACAGCTGTGCCATCCGGGGCCGGTGGCGGGAGGACAGTCCCAGATAGGCGATGCCGAGGCAGCAGAGGGCGAAGAGGCCGTTGGAGATCAGCGAGAACGCCTCCCCGGACCATCCGGTCCACGTGAAGGCCAGCCACAGCGAGGAGAAGGACACCTCGCGATCGCCCGAGAACGTGTAGAAGCGGCTCCACTGGTCGAAGGCCGTGAGCATGAACGGCACGTTCACGGCCAGCCACGCCAGCACGCCGGCGGCCAGGGACTTGAAGAACACCCCGAGTCTGCCGGCCCGCCAGCACAGCACGAGGATCGCCCCGAAGAAGAACAGCGGGTACAGCTTCATGGCGGCCCCGAGGCCCAGGACCACCCCGGCCAGCACGGGGTGGTTGCGAGACCAGAGCAACAGTCCCAGGGCGGCCAGCATGACGGCCCACAGGTCCCAGTTGAGGAAGGAGGTCAGGATGATCCCCGGGGCCACGGCCACCATCAGGGCGTCCTTGGACCGTCCGCGGGCGGTGTAGGCCGTGGCGATCACCAAGATCAGCCAGCAGATCAGGGCGCCGACCGCATTGACGTCGAAGTAGGTGACGGTGCGCTCCAACAGCGTCCCCTCGCCCGGGACGAACCAGGCGCTCACCCCGGCCACCACGGCCAACAGTGCCGGATACTCCATCCACTGGTCCTCCGGCAACGGCGTGTAGAAGGGGAAGTACCCCTCGGCCAGCCCGCGGGTGCCGAACAGCTGCCCGAAATCCGAATAGCACATGTGGATGTGCACCCCCGGCGCCTCCCAACCGTTGACGCGGCACCACTGCTTGGACAGCACGGCGATCACGGCGGCCAACAGGGTGGCCCCCACGAGCACGAACAACAACCGGCGGTCCGGGCCTGCGTGCGGGGCGGCTGGTCCGGTCTGGTTCACGGCATCTCCTGGTGGGTGGTGCTTCTCGGGTGTCGGCGGGACCGCCAGCGGGCGGTCAGGGGGAACAGTGCAGAGGTCTTGGGGTCCAGAAAGACAATGAACACCATATAGGTGAGACCGACGAGGCCGGTGATGACCCGCACCCAGAACAGCGAGATCCACTGGGCCACGGAGAGCTGGTCCACCACGCCGACCACCACGAGCGCCATGACCAGCAGGTACAACGTCCACACGGGCCAGCCGTGCCACCGCCGCACCACCGCGAACAACGGCAGCACCCAGAGCAGGTACCACGGCTGGATGATCGGGGCCAGCAGGACGGCGGCCAGCAGTGCCAGCCCGGTGGCCAGGACAGGATGCACGGGCCGCCGGGTCAGGGCCAGCCAGGCGGTGAACCCGATGGCGGCCACCTTGCCCAGGGTGTAGACGACATCCGCCACGGGGCGGACCCCGGCCCCCGTCACGGAATCCACGACCCAGCCGATCCCCAGTCCGAACACTCCGAAGGGGGCGTAGGGGAACGCGGCGTCCCCCGAGGTGAGCATCGCCGGTGCCCACCCGAACCACAGGCCGGTCAGGGCGCCGAGGCCGGCCAGCACCACGGCGGCCACGGCCAGACACAGCGCCCAGACCTTCACCCGTGCCAACCAGCCGGGGTGGTCCCTGAGCATCAGCAGGCCGGCGAAGGGCAGGGCGATGATCGTCAGGGGCTTGATGGCGATGGACAGGGACACCAGGACCAGGCCGGTCAGGTTCTGGCTGCGGGAGGCCGCGGGGCCGATCACGACGAATCCGGCCAACAACAGGCCCACCATGAGCGAGTCGTTGTGGATGCCGGCGATCATGTAGAGCGCGAACAGCGGGTTGGCCACGGAAATCCACACCGACCACGCCGGTTCCGCACCGAACCGCCGGGCCAGCCGCGGTACAGCCCACAGGCACAGCGCCAGCCCCAGGACCGAGACCAGCCGGAAGAGCAGGAACCCCAGCTCCGGGCCGCCCCCGGTGATGAACCAGACCGCACGGGACACCAGCAGGAACAACGGACCGTACGGTGACGGGGACTCGGCCCAGATCGAGTCGGCCCCCTGCATGAACCAGCCGGGCAGCTCGGAGATCCAATCCTCGTAGGGGTTCAGCCCGGCGTGCAGGAGCCGCCCCTGGCTGAGATAGGAGTAGACGTCCCGGGAGAACACGGGGAAGGCGAGCATCAGCGGTGCAGACCACCACCAGGTGGCCGTGGTCACGGTGGCGCCGGCCGTCGGACTCTGCCACTGCCCCTCCAGACGTTGTCCCAGCCGCAGCCACGCCCGCACCAGCAGCAGGGAGCCCACCACCAGCAGGATGGCACACCCCACCACGCCCACCGGTTCCACGCGCAGCGGATTGAGCACGGTGGTCCGGGCGAACAGGGAGGTCGGGGTCATCGCCAGCCAACCGACACCCCAGGAGCCCACCATGATCATCACCGAGCCGATGAGCCCCTGCCACAGGCTCGGAGCCGTCAGCTGATCCGGCCCGCCCACCACACGGCGGGTCATCGGCGCCTCGCCCAGGCGGCGGCGTATTCCCTCCAGCCGCCCGGGCTTCACACTCCTGGGTTCCGTCACGGGGCGGTCTGCTCCGGCTTCCGCGGGCCACGGAGGCGCGCGGCCGTGCGGCGCAAGGCGGCCCGCACATGCCATTCCTCCTTCATGATGGAGCTCGTCCACGGATCCAACAGCAGGATCCAGAGCATGCAGCCCCAGGACAACACCGTGGCTCCCTGCGCCAGCTGGGGACCGATCCCCAGGAACTGCCAGACGAAGAGCTGGTCCGCAGCCCCGAAGGCCACGAAGAAGGCCACCGTGAACACGACCCACTTCAGCTGCCAGTCGCTGCGGATGCCGATCACCGCGAAGAACGGCAGCAACCACAGCAGGTACCAGGGCTGGATGATGGGGGTGAGCACCACCAGGGCGGTGAAGGCCCACGTCATCCGCTGCATGAGGTGCTCGTGGCGGCCGCGGAACATGAGCCAGATGACCACCAGGACGGAGAGCAGCCGCCCGGCGGTCTTGAAGGCGTCGAGCACCCAGTGGTTGTCGAAGCCGAGGGAGTCGAGGATCACCTTGGTCCCCTCGGCCAGGATCCCGACCGGCGACCAGGGCACGGATCCGGTTCCCGTTCCGAGCATGACGGTGAGCCATCCGAAGCCGAAGTCATTGAGGAGCCCGACCAGCACCATAATGGTGCCCGCGATACCGGCGGTGAGGAACCAGTAACCGAAGCGCCGGCCCCAGCTGGCGCCGCGCCCGGCCCAGAGCAGTCCGATGAACGGCAACAGGACCATGGTGATGGGTTTGATACCCAGCGAGGCGGTGACCAGCAGGACTCCCAGCAGTCCGCGGCCGGTGGCGGCGTACCAGACGCCGGCCACAGCCAGTCCGGTCATCAGGGCGTCGTTGTGACCGGAGGCCACGAAGCTGATGAGGAACAACGGGTTGGCCACGGTGATCCACTGGGCGCGCGCCGCATCGGTGCCGAGCAGGGAGGCCAGTTTGGGCACGTAGACCATGATGAGCACGACCCCGGCCACGGCGGCCAGCCGGAACAGGAAGACGGCCAGGTCAGGATCGTCGGGACCGGCCACGGCCATGACGAACTGCTCGATCCAGAGGAATCCGGGACCGTACGGGGTCTCCGTCTGGGCCCAGGTGGCGTCCGTTCCCAGCTGGAACCAATTGGAGAGGGTGGAGATCCCGTCCTCATAGGGATCCTGGCCGGCCACCATGAGCCGTCCCTGCCCCAGGTAGGCGAAGATGTCCCGGGAGAAGATCGGCAGGCAGGCCAGCAGCGGCAGGATCCAGGCCGCCGTCGTGAGGTTGACGATCTTCAGGGCCCCCGGCCCGAAGGGGCGCAGCACCGTACCGAGGCGCAACCAGGCCCAGAACATCAGCCAGCACCCCAGGGTCAGCACCACGGTGCCGGTGATGACGCCGGACTCGGTGGTGCGCCAGGGGATGAGCCAGGCCCAGCGGTTGATCGGGGAGACGGAGGCGAGCCACCCCACGGAGAGGGAACCGGCCAGCACGGCGCAGGATCCGATGAAACCCATCACGGCCGGGACCCAGACGGACAGAGTCCACGAGGCGGAGGCCGGTGCCGTGCGGGTACTGGACACGCTCATCGCAGGCGGGATCCTTCCATGCAGTGGGCGGCCGGTCCACAGCCCGCCGCGGGCTTCCCACAAACTACCACCGGGGCTCAGGCTACTGTGGGAGGCGTGGCAGCTACAGCAGAGAACCTCGTGTGGATCGATTGTGAGATGACCGGGCTGGATCCGGTGGCAGATGCCCTGGTGGAGATCGCCGTCCTGGTGACGGATCCCGAGCTCAACGTGCTGGGGGACGGGGTGGACATCGTCATCAGACCTCCCCAGGCGGCACTGGACCAGATGGTCCCCTTCGTGCGGGACATGCACACCTCCTCCGGCCTGCTGGAGCGGTTGGCGGACGGAGTCTCGCTCGCCGAGGCGTCCGAGGCCTGCCTGGCGTACATCACCGAGCACTGCCCGCAGCCGGGCAAGGCGGTGCTGGCCGGCAACTCGGTGGGCCAGGACAAGCTGTTCCTCACCCGGGACCTGCCCGCGCTCACGGACCACCTGCACTACCGGATCGTGGACGTGTCCACCCTCAAGGAGCTCGCCCGCCGCTGGTATCCGAAGGCGTACTACCAGTCGCCGGCCAAGACCGGGGGCCACCGCGCCCTCGGGGACATCGTCGACTCCATCAACGAGCTGCGGTACTACCGTCAGGCCGTCATGGTGCCCGCCCCCGGGCCCGATTCGAAAGCCGCACAGCGGATCGCCGCCGGGCTGCAGAAGGTGACGTCACCGGAGCACTAGCGGGCGCCGGGACACCGGCACACGGTTCGCGTGGTTCTAGGCACCGTGAAAACCGTGTAAGATGGAACGCGCTGTCACGGTCGGTTTCCCGATCAAGCATGGTGGGTATAGCTCAGCTGGTAGAGCGTCTGGTTGTGGTCCAGAAGGTCGCGGGTTCAAGCCCCGTTACTCACCCCATATCACCGGCCCGGACTTCTGCGGAAGTCCGGGCCGGTGTCGTCTGTGCGGGGCTTTCTCCCACGCTGAGGGCCGGCCGCGCCTAGGATGACCTCATCGGAACCATCCGCCTGCCGAAAGGTCTCTGACATGAGCGTCGTGAAGATCAATGCGATCAGCGTCCCAGAAGGCTCCGGCCCCGAACTGGAAGCACGCTTCGCCGCCCGCAAGCACTCCGTGGACAGCTCCCCCGGCTTCGAGGGCTTCCAGCTGCTGCGGCCCACCGCGGGCGAGGACCGATACTTCGTGGTCACCCACTGGGCCACCGAGGCCGACTTCCAGTCCTGGCGACAGACGCGCAGCGCCGCGGCCCACAGCGGCCCGGACGGCGGGCAGAAGCAACCTGTCGCCACCGGCGCCGAGCTGCTCGAGTTCGAGGTCGTGGACCTCTGATGGCCGCCACCGGATGGATGGATGCCCTCCCGGTGCAGCTCGAGTGGCAACGCGAGCTCTACCGCCATTTCCACCGCCACCCGGAGCTCGGACTCCAGGAGCACGAGACGGCCGAGCGCATCGAACAGGAACTGACCGGACTGGGACTCGAGGTCATCCGCTGCGGTGGAACGGGGCTCGTGACCGTCCTGCGCAACGGTGACGGGCCCACCGTGCTGGCCCGTGCCGACATCGATGCGCTGCCGGTGACCGAGGACACCGGGCTGGACTACTCCTCCGAGACCGAGGGCGTCATGCACGCCTGCGGCCATGACCTGCACATCGCCGCACTGATGGGTGCCGTCCGGCTGATGGCGGAGCATCGCGATGCCTGGTCCGGGACGTATGTGGCCCTGTTCCAGCCCTCCGAGGAGAACGCGGCGGGGGCCCGGGCCATGATCGACGACGGGCTGGTGGCGCGGTTGCCGACCCCGGACGTCGCCTTCGCCCAGCACGTCATGCCCGCCGAGGCCGGCACCATCGGCACGGTGGCGGGTCCTGCCCTCTCCGCCGGGGACTCGGTCCGGATCACGGTGTTCGGCCGTGGCGCCCACGGGTCCATGCCCCATCAGTCGGTCGACCCGGTGGTGCTGGCCGCCTCGATTGTGCTTCGCCTGCAGACCATCGTCTCCCGTGAGACCGAGCCGGGGCAGTTCGCCGTGGTCACGGTCGGTGCCTCCAACGCCGGCACCACCGCGAACATCATCCCGGACCGCGCGGAGCTGCGCCTGAACCTGCGCACCTATGACACGCAGCTGCGCCAGCACATCATCGCCTCGATCGAACGCATCGTCCGCGGCGAGTGCGCGGCGGCCGGCTCCCCGCGGGAGCCGCTGTTCGAGTATTACGACCAGTTCCCGCTGACGTCCAACGATCCCGTGGTGACCGAGACCGTCACGCGCGCCTTCAGAGAACATCTCGGGCCGGCTGCGGTGCATCAGGCCGCCCCGGCCACGGCCTCCGAGGACTTCAGCCACCTGCCCGGGGCCTTCGGCATCCCCTACACCTACTGGTTCGTCGGCTCCGTCCCGGCCGAGACCTACCGTGCCGCGGTGCGGGCGGGCACCGTGACCACGGACATCCCGGCCAACCACTCCCCCTTCTTCGCCCCGGCCATCGACCCCACCCTGGAGGTCGCCACCCGCGCACAGGTGCTGGCGGCGCTGGCCTACCTGCCCGTTCGCTAGAATCAGCTCCGGCGTCCGGAGCGTGGCGCCACCGTAGCGAAGGAGCCCCCAGCACCATGACTGTCCGCCCGATCACCATCCACGGCGAGCCCGTTCTGCACCGCCGGGCGGCCGAGGTCACCCAGATCGACGATGAGATCCGCACCCTCGTGGCAGACATGTCCGAGACCCAGGACGCGGCCCGCGGTGTGGGGCTGGCGGCACCCCAGGTGGGCGTGGGGCTTCGGATCTTCACGTGGACCTTCGACGACTCCGGCGAGGCTCCCTCCCGCGGCCACGTCATCAACCCCGTGCTGACCCGCCTGGGCAAGACCTCCCAGGAGGACCCCGATCCGGACGAGGAGTCCGAGGGTTGCCTGTCCGTCCCGGGATACAGCTTCCCCCTGAAGCGCTCCGACCATGTGCGGCTGACGGGGATCGACGTACACGGGGCAGCGATCGACTTCGAGGCCACCGGGTGGTTCGCCCGGATCATGCAGCACGAGTTCGACCACCTCGACGGCTACCTCTACATCAACCGGCTCAACGGGAAGTGGAGCCGCCGGTGGAAGAAGTCGCTGCGCCGCGAGGGCTGGACGGTGGCCGGCAACACCTGGTTGCCCGGCGTGGACGCCGACCCCTTCGGCCACGACGAGCACGAACACCATGAGGACCACCACCCCGCCTGATCCTCTTCATCCTCTTCCCGACAGTGTTCCCGGCGTCGTGGTCCAGGGTGTTGGCCCTGGCCCGGGGTTCAGGCCCGGTTCAGGCCTTCGGGAACACCGGAACGGCGTCTCCGGCCATCTCTTCGATGACGCGGACGACCTGGCAGGAGTAGCCGAACTCGTTGTCATACCAGACGTAGAGCACGGCGTTCTTGCCGCCGTTGACGATGGTGGCCAGCCCGTCCACGATCCCGGCGCGGTTGGACCCGACGAAGTCCGAGGAGACGATCTCGGGCGAGTGGATGTAGTCGATCTGGTTGCGCAGCGCACCGGTCAGGGACTCGTTCCGCAGGCGCTTGTTGAGTTCCTCCACCGTGGTCTCCTTCTGCAGGGCCAGGTTGAGGATGGCCATGGAGACGTTCGGGGTGGGGACGCGGATGGCGTTTCCGGAGAGCTTGCCCTCCAGTTCGGGCAGCGCCTTCGCCACCGCCTTGGCGGCCCCGGTCTCCGTGAGCACCATGTTCAGTCCGGCGGCGCGGCCTCGGCGGGAACCCTTGTGGAAGTTGTCCGTGAGGTTCTGGTCGTTGGTGTAGGCGTGCACGGTCTCGACGTGGCCGTGGTCGATCCCGTACGCGTCGTTGAGGACCTTCAGCACCGGGGTGATGCCGTTGGTGGTGCAGGAGGCCGCCGAGAGGATGGTGTCCTCGTCCTTGATGTCGCCCGTGTTGACGCCGAAGACGATGTTCTTGATGTCGCCCTTGCCCGGAGCCGTCAACAGGACCTTGGCGGCACCGGTGGCCTGCAGGTGCTGGCCCAGCCCGTCCTCGTCCCGCCAGCGGCCGGTGTTGTCCACCACGATCGCGTCCTGGATCCCATAGGCGGTGTAGTCCACGGTGGATGGGTCGTTGGAGTAGATGACCTGGATGACCGTGCCGTTGGCGGTGATCGTGTTCTGTTCCTGGTCCACGGTGATGGTGCCCTCGAAGGGGCCGTGGATGGAGTCGCGGCGCAGCAGTGAGGCCCGCTTGACCAGATCGTCCTCGGAGTTCTTGCGGACCACGATGGCACGCAGCCGGAGCGACGAGCCGCCGCCCTCATGGGAGAGGATGATGCGGGCCAGCAGCCGGCCGATCCGGCCGAAGCCGTAGAGGACCACGTCCTTCTGGGTCTTGACGCCTTCGCCGCCGTGACCGGCGATCTCCGCGAGTTCGGTGTCGAGGAAGTCCTGCAGGTCACCACCGGCGGAGCGGTAGGCGGCCGCCATCCGGCCCAGATCGATCGACGCGGCACCCAGGTTCATGCCGGCCAGGGCCTGGACCATGGGGTAGGTCACCTCGATCGGGAGGACGGCCTCGTCGATCTGGCGGGCATAGCGGTGCGCCTTGATGATGTCGATGACACCCTTGTGGACGAGCTGGCGGCCGTAGATGCTCGTGATCACGTTGTTGTCCCGGTACAACGAGCCGATCAGCGGAACCATCCGCTCGGCCAGCTCCTCCCGGTGGTTCCAGGTGGTGTGCTGGTCCTGCGCGGTGCCGTTGGTCTTGTCTGCCACGGTAGGTCCTTCCCTTGTTCCCGTGCCGACCACGTTGGCGGCCACGGCGGTGTCCAGTCTAGTGAATCCGGCCGGCCCGCGGTGCTTTGGGTACCTGGCGTGTGGCCGAGACGTGACCGGCCCGTATCCGTGATGTGTCCAACAACAGGCAGACGCGCGCACCGAGACGCTGACCAGGGCGCCGACCCGGGGATATGGTGCTGGGAGTTGACATCTCGGCTGACCCCTTCCAGGGGAAGCCACGCACTGACACCTCGCACCGAACGCCCCACCCGCGCATCACATTCGAGAGGAGGGCCGGAGCCACCGTGCTCCGGCATCGCCATCATGAGCCATGACACGAATACAACGGCTGACCTGGTCAGCGAACTCAGGGAACGCCGACGGCGTCCCCTGAAGATGTTCCGCACCTCGGGGGTGGATTTCTGGGTCTTCGGCACGGCGGCGGCCGTGGCCCTGGCCATGGTCCTGTGGGGATTCATCGGATCGGAGTCCCTCGGCAACTTCTCGGCCGACGCGCTGAGCTGGACCATCACGCACTTCGGCTGGCTGTTCGTCATCGCCGCCACCGTGTTCACGGTGTTCGTGCTCGTGGTCGCCTTCAGCCGCTTCGGTCGGATCAACCTGGGCGCCGACGACGAGAAGCCGGAGTTCAAGACGACCTCCTGGATCTCCATGATGTTCGCCACCGGCATGGGCATCGGTCTGGTGTTCTACGGCGTGGGTGAGCCGCTGTTCTTCTACATGGCTCCGCCGCCGGGCACCGTGGAGGGCCAGACACCCGAGGCCGTCGGCGCCGCGATGGGCACCACCCTGTTCCACTGGACCCTGTACCCATGGGCCATGTATGCCGTGGTCGGCCTCGGCATCGCCTACGGCACCTTCCGGCTGGGCCGCTCGCAGCTGTTCTCCTCCATGTTCACCCCGCTGTTCGGCGAGAAGGCCGTCAACGGCTGGGGCGGCAAGGTCATCAACATCCTGGCCATCCTGGCCACCCTGTTCGGCTCCGCCTGTTCGCTGGGTCTGGGCGCGCTCCAGATCGGCGGCGGCTTGCAGGCCTCCGGGATCGTGGAGCAGGCCACCACCAGCCTGCTGGTGATCATCATCGGCATCCTGACCCTGGCGTTCGTCGCCTCCGCAGTCTCCGGGATCGCCCGCGGCATCCAGTGGCTGTCCAACATCAACATGGTCATGGCCCTGCTGCTGGCACTGCTCGTCTTCGTGGGCGGGCCGACCCTGTTCATCTTCAATGTCATCCCCGACGCCATCGGCTCCTTCATCGGCGACCTGCCGGACATGGCTTCGCGGACCGGTTCCGGTGACCAGTCCATGCAGGACTGGCTGGGCACGTGGACCATCTTCTACTGGGCCTGGTGGGTGTCCTGGGCGCCGTTCGTCGGCATGTTCATCGCCCGCATCTCCCGGGGCCGTACCATCCGCCAGTTCATCGTCGGTGTGCTGCTCGTGCCCTCGGCCGTGTCCCTGATCTGGTTCGCCATCTTCGGCGGCGGCGCCATCGGCATCCAGGAACGTGCGGAGCAGGCCGGTGATACGGGTTCGCAGCTCGCCCAGATCGTGGATGGCGCACCGGACATCGACTTCGACCTGATCCTGTTCGACATGCTCGGCGCCCTGCCGTTGCCGCAGGTGCTGACCATCGTGGTGTTCGCCGTGACGGTGATCCTCATCGCCATCTTCTTCGTCACCGGCGCGGATTCCGCCTCCATCGTGATGGGTACCCTGAGTGAGCGCGGCACCGACGATCCCTCCAAGAAGTCGATCATCTTCTGGGGCGTCGCCGTGGGGGCCTCCGCAGCCGCCATGCTCCTGGCGGGCGGTGATGTGCCGGCCGAGGCGCTGAACGGCATCAAGAACATCACCATCGTCTCGGCGCTGCCCTTCGTGACGGTCATGCTCCTGCTGTGCGTGGCCATCTGGAAGGACCTCAGACGGGATCCGCTGATGCTGCAGGACAGGATCGCCCGGATCGTGCTGGAGGACTCGGTCTCCGAGGCCGTGGAGGCCCACCACGGCGGCAGCTTCGGTCTCGTGACCAAGTCGATCGCCACCCGGGCCGCCCACGGCCAGCGCGAGGAACCTGACGTCCCTGAGACCGTGGTGGCAGACCGACACGGTGCGGCCCCCGAGGCACCCGAGGTACCGGACGCACCGGACGCACCACAGAGGTAGTCCCCCTCAACCCGAGAACCCCCGCCAGGCCCGAAGCCTGGTGGGGGTTCTGTGGAGTGTGGGGCGGGACAGGCTGGCTATACGCCGGGTTCTGTACCGGGGGCGGTTACCCACCTCCCGGCGACGGCCATCCATCTAGGCCCGCCGTTGCCGACGGGCTCGAGCAGCCAACCCGGATGCTCGGGCGGGCAGCCCTCGATCACATCCTGTTCGGCTTTGCTCCGGATGGGGTTTACCGAGCCGATCCGGTCACCCGGACCGCTGGTGGTCTCTTACACCACCCTTTCACCCTCACCGGGCCCACGGCGGTGCGAACACCGTCATAGACCAGGCGGTCTGCTTTCTGTGGCACTTTCCTGCGGGTTACCCCGAGTGGGCGTTACCCACCATCCTGCCCTGTGGAGCCCGGACGTTCCTCACGGCACCGTCGCCGGTGCCCTGCGGCCGTCCACCAGCCTGTCCCAGCGTCCCAGTCTACGTGGGTGAGAGACCTGCCGTGCACTGGCTAGGCTGTTCACCGTGTTGATCCTGTTGCCGCCCTCCGAGGGCAAGACCGCTCCCCGTTCCGGTGCCCCCCTGGACCTCGAATCCCTGGTGCTGCCTTCGCTGGCCGGGGAGCGCACCACGGCCATAGGCATCCTCTCCGCCGTGTCCTCCGCCCCCGACGCCGCCGAGGTGTTGGGCGTCGGCCCGGCCGTCCGGTCCGATATCGAGGCCAACATGGTGCTCTTCGAGTCCCCCGCGGCGCCCGCCCACCGGATCTTCACCGGGGTCCTCTTCGACGCCCTGGACTACGCCTCCCTCCCCGAGGCCGCCCGCCGCAGGGCCCGGGCGGACGTGCTCGTCTTCTCCGGCCTGTTCGGCGTCCTCGCCCTCGGTGACCGCGTCCCGAACCACCGCCTGACCGTCACGGCCACCCTGCCGGGCCTGGGGCGGATGTCCAGCTGGTGGAAGCCGCGTCTCACCCCGTCGCTGGACGCCCACGCCGAGCGCACGGGGGTCATCATCGACTGCCGCTCCGGCGGTTACATGGCCCAGTGGAAGGCGCCGGCCGCCCGCACCGCCACCGTGGACGTCTTCCAGGTCCGCCAGGGCAAGCGCACGGTGGTCTCCCACTTCGCCAAGCACACCCGGGGTCTGGTGGCCCGCGAACTGCTGCTCGCCGGCAGCCGGGTGGTGACCTCTCCCGAGACCGCCGCCGAGGTGGTGGCCGCCGCCGGGTCTGCGACCGGAGCCCACGACTGGACCGTGGACCTCGTCCCGGCCAGTGAGAAGAAGCACGCCAGTCTCCAGGTCACCCTGTCCGAGGTCCACACCACCGTCTGACCCGCCCGCCGAAACCGGCGGTCGGATCCGCTCCTGAATTCCGGGTTACCGGCGAGTAAGTGGTCCGGATTCGACCTGCAGTTCAAGGGGTCAGGCGGGATCGGCCACGAGTTCGACCTCGAAGCCGTCCGGGGCCTCCAGGTAGGCGGCATAGTGGTTGCGGCCCCCGGCGAAGGGGTGGCGGTCGGCGAACAGCAGGGTGAATCCCCGCTCCCGGGCGGCCGAGGTGAGGGCATCCACCTCAGCACGGGTGCCCGCATGGAAGGCCAGGTGGTTCAGTCCGGGCCGCCGCCGCTCATGACCGGCCGCCGCCACGTCCGGGCCGGATTCCAGCACCAGGTACTCACCCGCGCCCTGGTAGCTCGTCCCCTCGGACCATTCCCCGCTCACCGCATAGCCCAGCTGTTGCAACAACCACCCGAGGCCGTCGCGGGCGGCGGGCAGATCCGCCACCCAGATCTCCACGTGGTGCAGCCGCCCCGCCCGGCGGGAGGGCCCGACGTCGGCCGGCTGGGATGACGCGGCGGGTGCCGGTTCCGGCACGGCCGGTTCCAGCACGGCCGGTTCCGCAGTGAGCGCCGGTGCCCCCGTGACCTTCAGACCGGAACGGGACTTCACCCATTCCGTGCCGCTGGCCCCGGCGTCCATGGCCTCGTTGGAGAGCAGGTCCGCGTCCTTGTTCCGGGCCCGCGGGATCCACTCGTAGGTGACCTGACCGGCGGGGAGCAGGCTCTTGGCCTCAGCCGCGAGTTTCTGCATGTCCGCGTGCTTGATCTTCCAGCGGCCGCTCATCTGTTCCACCACGAGCTTGGAGTCCATCTTCACGTGGACGGCGGCCTCCGGGTCGATCGCCCGCGCCAGCCGCAGTCCGGCGATGAGCCCGGAGTACTCGGCCACGTTGTTGGAGGCCTTGCCCAGCGGTTGCGCGTCGATGTCCAGCAGGGCACCGCTGGCGGGGTCGCGGACGAGGGCGCCGTAACCAGCCACCCCGGGGTTGCCGCGGGAGCCGCCATCGGCCTCCACCTGCAGCAGTCGCGCACCGGTGGGCTGGCTCGTGGACGGGCGCGCCGAGGACTGTGCGGGCACGGTCACTGCTCCTTCTCGGTGTTCTGGACACGGACCAGGATGGCTCCGGAATCCGGGCAGAACACGAGGGTCTGGGCGTCCGCCTGCTCGATCTGGGCCAGGTCCGCGGGGCTGATCGGCATGCCGGAAGCCTCCGAGGTGTTGCCGATCAGGCGGGCGGCACCGATGCCGCCGTTGCGTTCCCGGAGCTTGTCATAGCGGGCCACGAGGTCCGCCGGCAGGGTGGCGGCCATCGCCTTGCGCTGCCCGGTGAGATCGTTGCCCTCGGCGGCCACGGCGGCTGCCTCCTCCTTCAGCGCGGCGCCCCGCTCCTGCGCGGCGGACCGCGCGGCGGCGAGGTCCTGCTGGGCCACGGCATCGGCGGCCTCGGACTGCTCGGCGGCCTCCATGGCCTCCAGCTCGGTGCCCTCGTGCTCGTCCTGCAGTGCCGTGAGCGTGGCCAGCTCGTGCATCATGCTCTCGAGGTCTTTGGCCGATCCCTGGCCGGCATCAAGCCGCTTCTGGTTGCGGTCCCGGCGCCCCCGGACCTCGGCCACGCGGGATTCGGCCTGGCGGACCGTCTCGCGGGCCTGCTCCCAGGCCGCCGCCGACTGCTCGGCGGCGGCCTGCCGCTCGGCGAGCGCCCGTTGCAGTCCGGCGTATCCGGGGTCCTGGCGCAGCTGCTGCATGCGGTGCCGGGCCCGGTCCAGCGCGGTGTCCAGTTGTTGCAGGTCCAGAAGCCGGAGTTGGTCGGCGGGTGTTGCGGTGGTGATGGTCAAGGCGGGCTCCTCAGCTGCCGGGCGTCAGGACGTAGTCCCAGGGGTCGGTGTTCTGGCCGCTCACGGCGATCTCCACGTCGAAGCCGCTCTCGGAGAGCAGGGTGTCCAGCGCCTCGGCCGCGGCGGGCAGCCACAGCCATTCGCTGCCGAAGTGGGAGACCTCCACGAGGTAGGGGCGGCCCCCGGTCAGACGGGCGGCCTCCCGCAGCTCGGAGGCGGGGTGGTGGCGCAGGTCGGCGGTGACGTAGACGTCCGCGGCGGCCGCCCGGACCTCGTCGAACAGGCTGTCGCCCGCCCCACCGCACACGGCCACCCGCTGGACGATCCCGTCCCGGTCCCCCGCCACGCGGACTCCACCGGCCACCGCCGGCATCGCACCGAACACGCGGGCGGCGAAATCGGACAGCGCCATCGGCCTCTCCAGCTGTCCCACCCGGCCCAGTCCCTCCTCGGGAAGGCCGTCCCGGGCGGGTGCCAGGGGGACCACGTCGCGCAGCCCCAGGATGTCGGCCAGGACATCGGAGACCCCGCCCACGGCGGAGTCGGCGTTGGTGTGTGCGGTCAGCAGGGCGCAGCCGCCCTCGATCAGCGTGTGGACCAGCTGCCCCTTGTACTCGGTGGCCGCCACCGAGTTCACCCCGCGCAGCAGCAGCGGATGGTGGGTCACCAGCAGCTGGGCCCCTGCCCCCACCGCCTCCTGGACCACGTCCTGGACGGGGTCCACCGCGAAGTGGATGCGTCCGACCGGCTGATCGGGACGGCCCGTCACCAGTCCGGAGGCATCCCACCCCTCGGCCAGGGACTGCGGCCACAGCTCCTCGAAGCACTCCAGGACCTGGGTCAGGGTCGGTGTCCGGGGGGGCTGGTTCTGCACGCTCATAAGGCCATTCTGCCTGAGACGGGAATGAACACGGTGGAATCGGTGCTGTAGGCGGATGTGAGTGATCTCGAGAACACCCCCGTCGCCCCGGCCGTAGACCCGGCCACCGAGCCTGTGCATCCGTCGCCGCGGGTCCTGACCGTGGCCGCCGGCTGCTTCTGGTGCCTGGATGCCGTCTATCGGCGGATCCGAGGCGTCACCGCCGTGGAGTCCGGATACACGGGGAGCGACTGGCCCGACCCCGACTACGAATCCGTCTGCTCCGGCCGCACGGGCCATGCGGAGGGCGTGCGCGTGACCTTCGACGAGTCCGTGATCAGCGCGGACATGATCCTGGACCTGTTCTTCACCGGCCATGACCCCACCACCCTGAACCGCCAGGGCTATGACGTGGGCACCCAGTACCGCTCGGCCCTGTTCGCCGCGGATACGGCGGACGAGGAGCTGTTCCAGTCCGCGATCCGACGCAACCAGCAGAACTGGGAGGATCCGATCGTCACCGCCATCGAGCCACTGGGTACGTGGTATCCGGCGGAGTCCTTCCACCAGGACTTCTACACCAACCGTCCGGACGTCGGATACTGCCATGTGATCATCACGCCGAAGCTGGCCGCTGTACGCCGGCGTTACTCCGAATGGCTCGTGGAACCCTCCGAGGCCGTCGGCCTGTCCTAGGCTGGGCCCAGTACTGCTGTGCCCGAGGCGCTGCACCCTGCCTCCCACGTCAACCCACATCCGTTTCTGGAAGGACCCCCGCTGTGGCCATTCTGAACAACATCACCGAAGCCATCGGTAACACGCCACTGATCATGTTGAACCACCTGGCCGAGGGCCTGCCCGGCAAGGTCGCCGTCAAGGCGGAGTTCTACAGCCCGGCGAACTCCGTGAAGGACCGCATCGGCCGATCCATCGTGGACGCCGCCGAGGCCTCGGGTGAGCTGAAGCCGGGGGGCACCATCGTGGAGGGCACCTCCGGTAACACCGGCATCGCCCTGGCCATGGTCGGCGCAGCCCGTGGGTACAAGGTCATCCTGACCATGCCGGAGACCATGTCCAATGAGCGCCGGGTGATGTTGCGCGCCTATGGGGCGGAGATCGTCCTGACCCCGGGCGCGGACGGCATGCGGGGGGCCCTGGACAAGGCCCAGCAGATCGTGGCCGACTCGGGCAACGCCATCTGGGCCCGCCAGTTCTCCAGCCAGGCCAACGTCCAGGCGCACTATGACACCACAGGCCCCGAGATCTGGGCCGATTCCGAGGGTGCCGTGGACATCCTGGTCTCCGGCATCGGCACCGGTGGCACCATCACCGGCGCGGGCCGCTACCTCCGGGAGCAGAAGCCCGGGATCGGCCTCGTCGCCGTGGAACCGGCCGACTCCCCCATCCTCTCCGGCGGCAAGCCGGGCCCCCACAAGATCCAGGGCCTCGGCGCCAACTTCATCCCCGAGATCCTGGACACCGAGATCTACGACGAGGTCTACACCGCCACCCTCGAGGAATCGGTCTCCACGGCCCGCGCCATGGGCACCCGCGAGGGCATCCTCGGCGGGATCTCCGCCGGCGCGGCGGTCGCCGCCGCACTGAAGGTGGCCCAGCGCGAGGAGAACCGGGACAAGCTGATCGTGGCCATCGTGCCGGACTTCGGCGAGCGGTACATCTCCACCGTGCTCTTCGAGGACATCCGCGGCTGAGCCGCGGTGCCCCCATCTCCCCGTCACCCCGATCGAAAGGCCTCCCGTGGGTTTCCTGTCCCGACTGAGGGAAGATATCGCCAATGCCCGAGCCCATGACCCGGCCGCCCGCGGGGATGTGGAGGTGGCGGTGGTCTATTCGGGACTGCACGCGATCTGGGCCCATCGGCTGACGCACCAGATGTGGAAGGTCGAACAGCTCAAGACCCCGGCCCGTATGCTCTCCCAACTCACCCGCTCCCTCACCGGGATCGAGATCCACCCCGGTGCCACGATCGGTCGGCGCTTCTTCATCGATCACGGCATGGGGGTCGTCATCGGTGAGACCGCCGAGATCGGGAACGATGTCATGCTCTACCACGGCGTGACCCTCGGCGGGCGGTCGCTGGCCCAGGTGAAGCGGCACCCGACCCTGGCTGACGGCGTGGTGGTGGGCGCCGGGGCGAAGATCCTCGGCCCCGTGGAGATCGGTTCGGGCTCGGCGGTCGGCGCCAACGCGGTGGTGGTCAAGGACACCCCCGCCGACTCCATCGCCACGGGCGTCCCGGCCACCTGGCGGTTGCGGGCCCCCAAGGAACACCAGGCGGCGGTGGACCCGGCGGAGTACGTGGACCCCGCCATGTGGATCTGACGCCTTGGTGATCCGGGGTTGACCCAGTAGGTGTTGATCCGGGAGAGGACACCCCAGAACGACGTCGGCCGGCACCTACCGCAGGATTCTCGCGGAAGGTGCCGGCCGACGTCGTTCCCGGCTCTCAGCACTCTGAGGGCAGGGAGTGGCTCAGGCCTGGACTTCGCTGCGGTCGCCGGACCACAGGGTGTGGAAGGAACCGTCCCGATCCACCCGGCGGTAGGTGTGGGCGCCGAAGTAGTCCCGCAGCCCCTGGGTCAGGGCGGCGGGCAGCCGCTCGCGCCGCAGCCCGTCGTAGTAGGACAGCGCGGAGGAGAAGACCGGGACCGGGACCCCGGCCGCCACGGCGGTGGCCACGACCCGGCGCCAGGCCGGCAGGGCGGCGGCGATCGCGTCCCGGAATTCGGGGGCGAACAGCAGGTTGGCGGGCTGGCCCTCGGCCGTGGATCCCGGCGCCGGGTGGCGGTCCGTGTCCCGGCCGCCATAGGCCTTCATGATGACATCGAGCAGATCGGCGCGGATGATGCAGCCATCCCGCCACAGGGAGGCGATGGTCCCGAGGTCCAGGGACCAGCCGTACTCCTCGGCCGCCGCCGTGAGCATGTCCAGGCCTTGGGCATAGGAGACCAGCTTCGAGGCATAGAGGGCCAGGCGCACGTCCTCCACGAAGGTCGCCCGGTCGGCGTCCTGCGGGGGGTGTACCGGATCGGTGCCGGCCGCCAGCACCTGCTGTGCGGTGGCGCGGATGGCCGGCTGGCTGGACAGGGAGCGGGCGAAGACCGATTCGGCGATTGCCCCGACGGGCGAGCCCAGGTCCAGCCCGGAGATGGCGGTCCAGCGGCCGGTGCCCTTCTGGCCGGCTGCATCCGCGATCACGTCCACCAGCGGCTGCCCGGTGGCGCCGTCCGTGTGTCCCAGGACCTCGGCGGTGATCTCGATCAGGTAGGAGGCCAGCTCCGTGGAGTTCCAGTCACGGAAGATCCCGGCCTGCTCGGCCGGCTCGATCCCGCCGACGGAGCGCAACAGGTCAAAGGCCTCGCCGATGACCTGCATGTCGGCGTACTCGATGCCGTTGTGGACCATCTTGACGAAGTGGCCGGCACCGTCCGTGCCGATCCAGGCGCAACACGGATCCCCCTCGTACTGTGCGGAGATGTCCTCCAGCAGGGGCCCGAGCGCCTCGTAGGACTTCTTCGGGCCGCCCGGCATGATGGACGGGCCGTTCAGGGCGCCCTCCTCGCCACCCGAGACGCCGATGCCCACGAAGTGCAGGTCCTTCGCGGCCAGGGCCGCCTCGCGGCGGCGGGTGTCCTCGTAGTGCGAGTTCCCGCCGTCGATCACGATGTCGCCCGGCTGGAGCAATGGCACCAACTGATCGATCACGCTGTCCACGGGTGCCCCGGCCTGGACCATCAGGAGTACCCGCCGCGGAACCGCGAGGTTCTCTACCAGCTCGGCCAAGGTCTCGGTGGGGATGAAGGCTCCCTCGTGGCCGTGATCGGCCACCAGCGCGTCCGTGCGGGCCCGGCTGCGGTTGTGCAGGGCCACGGTATAGCCGTTCCGGGCGAAGTTCCGGGCCAGGTTGGCCCCCATGACCGCCAGTCCCGTGACGCCGATATCAGCCTTCATGCCGTTCCTTCCGAGGAGCTCCAGTTGCGCATCCCAGCCTACGCGGTCCCGGCCTCCACCCGCCGGAGCTCCCCGGCCATCCCCTCCGCGAGCAACGAGGCCCCGTGCACGGACAGATGCAGGCCGTCCGTGGTCAGCGCGCTATGACGGTAGCGGTTCCCCTCCGTCCGCAGGGGGCCCCACGGGTCGATGAGGTGCCAACCCCGTTCCCGGGCGGCCTCCGCAGTCCGTCGGTTCCAGGCCTGGACCGGACCGGGACTCCCGGCGTCGCGGGGCCCCACGGCGACCACCACCACGTCCTGCGCCGGGTACCCCTGGCGCCTGACGATCTGGTCCAGGGCCGCCAGGTAGTCCTCCCCGTGCGCTGCCACGCCGCCCGCGGCGAGGTCGTTGGTGCCGAGGAAGAGCACCAGCACCTCGGCGGAGACCGGCGGCTGCAGGTGCTGGTCGAGGATGTCCCCGGCGGTGGCGCCCCAACGGCCCGATCCTCCCGCCAGGCTCAGTCCGTGCGGCCCGAGGTGGTGGAGCCAGGACTCGGGCCCCGTGCGCCCCTCGGCCACGGACGGGGAGTCCGCCACCGTCAGGGAGTCCCCGTAGACCTCGAGGGTCATCGTCTGCCGTCCCGCGCTGGGACCGCCGCCCTCCGGGGAGCGCGAGGGGCCGTCGTCGGGCAGGCCCCGGCACCCGGTCAGCAGGGCGGCGGTGAGCCCCAGGACCAGGATCAAACCGGACATGCCGGGCCAGCCGGTGGAACGGTGTCCGGCCCGCACGGGGTGCCTCAGTCCCCGACGGCATCCCGGCCGCGGCGGACGATCACCGGGTCGGGTGAGCCGACCACGGCGTGGTCCTTGTCGTCATACTCGAACTGGGACAGGAAGTAACGGATGGCGTTCAGCCGGGCCCGCTTCTTGTCATTGGAGCGGATGGTGGTCCAGGGCGCGTGGTCCGTGTCCGTGTGCATGAACATGGCCTCCTTCGCCGCGGTGTAGTCCTCCCAGCGGTCCAGGGACTCCAGGTCCATGGGCGAGAGCTTCCACCGGCGGACCGGGTCGATCTGGCGGATCGCGAAGCGGGTCCGCTGTTCTGACTGGGTCACGGAGAACCAGAACTTCGTCAGGTGGATGCCCTCGTCCACCAGCATCTTCTCGAACAGCGGCACCTGGTTCATGAAGGTGGTGTACTGATCGTCCGTGCTGAAGCCCATGACCCGCTCCACACCCGCCCGGTTGTACCAGGAGCGGTCGAAGAGCACGATCTCCCCCTCCGTGGGGAAATGGTTGATGTAGCGCTGGAAGTACCACTGGCCCTGCTCGCGGTCCGAGGGCTTGTTGAGTGCCACCACGCGGGCGGTCCGGGGGTTCATGTACTCGGTGAAACGCTTGATGGTGCCGCCCTTGCCGGCGGCGTCCCGGCCCTCGAAGACCACGATGTGCCGCTGCCCGGTGTCCTCGCCCCAGTACTGCAGCTTCAGCAGCTCGATCTGCAGCATGTACTTGTCCACCTCGTACTCCTCGCGGGAGAGCCGCTCCTGGTACGGGTAGTCCTCGCGCCAGGTCTCCACGGCCTTGCCGTCCGGTGAGATCAGGTCCGGGTCAGGGGTGTGCTTGTCAGCAACGGTGTAGCCGCCCTCACGGAGGTTGTCGATGAACTCGCGCAGGTTCTGTCGGGGTGCGTCCGGGGTCAGCAGCACGGGGGCTCTCCTTCTATGCCGGTCTCAGGGCGGGGTTAGGCCTTCATTGTCCATCATGGGCCCCACTGGATACGGCGGGCGGCGTCACACCGGGTGACACCGGTGAACGAACCGTGAACAATCCCGAGATCCGGTCACGGGAGGGTCGGGGAGCACGACGACGGCCGGCCGCGTACGGCGGTCGGCCCTCGGTGTTGCTGTGGTCCGGTGTTGCTGTGGTCCGGTGTTGCTGTGGTCCGGTGTTGCTGTGGTCCGGTGTTGCTGTGGTCCGGTGCTGCGGTGTTCGGCGCCCCGATGGCCGGGGCCTCCGGTGGCTAGTGGGCCACCGCAAAGGGTGGGCGCTGCAGCTCGGCCGTCAGGGCCTCGGCGGGGTCGGTCCCGAGATCGACGATCCGGTTGTCCACGTCGACGTGGACCACTCTCGGCACGAAGGCGCGGGCCTCCGCGTCCTCCAGCTGCGCGTACGTGATGAGGATGACGGTGTCACCGATGTCCACGAGGTGGGCGGCCGCACCGTTGATGCCGAGCACACCCGAGCCGCGTTCGCCGGCGATGGTGTAGGTCTCCAGCCGGGCCCCGTTCGTCACGTCCACGATGGCCACCAGCTCGCCGGGGAGGATGTCCGCGGCGTCCAACAGGTCCTGGTCCACTGTCACGGAGCCGACATAGTGCAGGTCGGCATGGGTCACGGTGGCGCGGTGGATCTTGGACTTGAACATGGTCCGGGTCATGGCCATACGGAACATCCCTTCAAACGGAGTCACGGAGTCAGGTTTCGCCGTGCATTCGTCAACGCACTGTGCAACGGAAGCCGGTCTCTGCGTATTCCCGACCACCCAGTCTACGGCACCGGCCGGCGTGGGCCCCTCGGTAGTCTGAGGATAGTCGATGGCCGTGGTCGGTGTGCCCCTGCGCGGTGTCGAACCAGGACGTGCTACTACCGAACGAGGTTGATCTGCCATCACTCAGGAACCGATTGACCTCGCACCGATGCTGACCTGGGAACACGCCGGTCAGACCGGTGCGGCCAGGTGGTGGTCCGCCAATGGTCGACCGGCCCCCCGGAGACTGGTCGCGGTCGACGACCGACTCACCGCCGACCAGGCGGTGAGGTATGCGGCCCAGGGCACCGCCATGCTGTGGCTGGGCGACTTCCACAACGCACGCCAGCTACTGAGCGCAATCGATCGACGCCTGGCCAAAGGCGGCAGGGGCGACACGGCACGGACTGGACTCACCGACGCGGAGGAGTTCTACCGTCTTCGCCAGGGCCGGGCCCAACGTTCGCGGATGATGTCCTTGATCCTGGTGCCGCTGACCTTCGACACACCGGGTGGGGCAGCACTGTTACCCCTGCCCCGAGCCCCACAGGTCGGACCGGCGGTGGAATTCGCCTACGGGCCACACCCCGGATTCGGTGAGGCGCCCGCTGTGGTGAGTCTGCAGGAGCTGATCGGGGTGCAGGGCGCCTATCAGTGGTTTGTGACCGGCATCGACATCCCCGCCGTGAACGGGTCCATCCATCCCCATTACGGCACGTTCCTGCCCACCCGCCACGAGTATGTGGACCTCGTGGCCCGGGCGCCGTTGGTCCGTCGCGAGGTGGCGTTCGATATCGGCACGGGCACCGGGGTGTTGGCCGCAGTCCTCGTGCAGCGCGGCGTGAAGAAGGTGGTGGCCACGGACATCCACCAACGTGCGGTGGACTGCGCGAACGACAACTTCGCCCGATTGGGCATCCAGGGAGCCGCAGAGGCTCAGCTGACCAGTATGTTCCCGGAGGGAAGGGCGCCGCTGGTCGTCTGCAACCCCCCGTGGCTGCCGGGCAGTGCGGCGACCACCCTGGACGCGGCGGTGTACGACCCCGGCGGCAAGATGCTGCTGCAGTTCCTGGCGGGGCTGCCGCGCCACCTCACCGATGACGGAGAGGGCTGGTTGATCCTCTCGGACCTGGCCGAACTGCTGGGTCTGCGCAGTCGGCAGATGCTTCTGGACGCCATTGACCGGGCGGGGCTCCGGGTGATCGATCGCCTCGACACCGCACCCACCCATCGACGAGCGCAGGACCGCTCGGACATCCTCCACGCCGCACGGTCGCGGGAGGTCACCTCGCTGTGGAGGCTGCAGGCCAGACGGCCGGCGGAGGGACGCTCGGCGCCGACGGTGTGACCATCCGACGCGAACATCCGACGCGAACATCCGACGGTGTGGGTGGGCCCAGAGGGACTCGAACCCCCGACCCCTTCGGTGTAAACGAAGTGCTCTAACCAACTGAGCTATAGGCCCCTGGTCCGCGCCGCACCGAATGCAACCGGACCCGCCTATATTAGCCCAGCTCCAGCACGGCGGGATCCAGGTGGTCCTGAAGTCGCCGCTCGGCACCGGCCTCGGCGCGCACCCTGGCGAGCACCGCACCGCCGGCGTCCACCAACACGCTGGACCTCAGCGCCCTACCGGTGGTCTCGTTGAACTCCCCCACGGCGCGCGCGGCGGCCCCGTGGGGCCAGAAATCGGACAACAGCGGTGTGCGGACCCCGAGCTGATCGGCCACCGTCCGCAGGACGGCGGCGGAATCGCAGGACAACACCCGGAGCCCGACGCCGGCCGGAGCCAGTTGCGCGGCCAGGTCATCCACCCAGGTCAGCTCGGCCATACACACCGGGGTGAAGGCTCCCGGCAGGAACAGGAGCCAGACACGGGAGCGCACCGGGCCGGCGTCGTCCGTGGGCTCCGGATCCCCACCGGGGCCGGCCAGCGCCACGGGCGGCCAAGCCCAGGTCTGCCCGTGTTGGTCCCGGAGCACTGGACAGTCCCCCGGGGCACCGGTCACAGGTTGCGCTTACCGACCAAGCGGGTGCAGGTCCAATCAGCGGACACCCCGGCGGTGGTGGTGACGTGCAGACCGGCCGTCGGCGCGGCCTCCGCGACATCGGCCGGCGGAACGTGCCCCGGACGGCTGTTGCGCGGGGTCAGCAGCCACAGCGCTCCCCCGGCGTCCAGGGAGGTCTGCGCATCCATCAGGGCATCGGCCAGGTCCTCGACGTCACCGTCAGCCTCCCGCCACCAGAGCATGACGGCATCCACCGGCTCCTGGTCCTCCTCGGTGAGGATCTCGGAGCCGAGTTCGTCCTCGAGGGTGTTCCGGAAATCGAAGTCGATGTCCTCGTCAAAACCGAGTTCTTGGACCAGTCGACCTGCGGACAGGCCCATCTTTGCGGCCGGTCCATCACTGGTCACCGTTGATCCCCCCACCACTGGGGCGGAGTCTGGCTGGTTCACTTCTCTCCTTGACTGTTGCGGGCTACCCATAAAGGCATCATCTCACCAGATTACGTGCTCCGGGACACCCGGGGCCATGCCACCGTGTTCCGGCGTGCTGGAGAACGCCCGCAGACGAGTGTCTTCCGGGCGTCATGGAGGGTACCGAAGCCTGCAAGGGAGGCGCTACAGGTTATACAGTCGGGGATGGAAGCAGCGGACCCGCCGCTACACGTCCCGCCCGGATGATCCCGGGACGGACCGCGGGACCTAGAGACCAGCGGATCACCGTCCGCAGACAGAGAGGTTGCCGTGAGCGCAGCTGAAGAGAGCTCCCATATCCTGAGTGGCCTGACCAACCAGTTGCCCGACAAGGATCCGCAGGAGACGGCCGAATGGATCGAGTCCTTCGACGGACTGGTCGAAGCGCGCGGGACGGAGCGGGCGGAGTACATCATGCGCCACCTCCTGCAGCGTGCGGGGACCAAGTCGGTGGGCGTGCCGATGGTCACCACCACGGACTACGTCAACACCATCCCCGTGGACCAGGAGCCCGAATACCCCGGTGACGAGGAGCTCGAGCGCCGCTACCGCAACTACCTGCGGTGGAACGCCGCCATGATCGTCCAGCGCGCCCAGCGCGACGGCGTCGGCGTGGGCGGCCACATCTCCTCCTACGCCGGTCAGGCCACCCTCTACGAGGTGGGCCTGAACCACTTCTTCCGCGGCCAGGACCACCCCGGAGGTGGCGACCAGATCTTCTACCAGGGCCACTCCTCCCCGGGCAACTACGCCCGGGCCTTCCTCGAGGGCCGGTTGGGCGAGGAGGACCTGGACGGCTTCCGCCAGGAGAAGTCGAGGGCCGGGCACGCCCTGCCTTCCTATCCGCACCCGCGCATGCTGCACGACTTCTGGCAGTTCCCCACCGTGTCCATGGGACTGGGGCCCATCAACGCGATCCACCAGGCACAGTTCAACCGCTACCTGCACAACCGCGGCATCAAGGACACCTCGGATCAGCAGGTCTGGGCCTTCCTGGGTGACGGCGAGATGGACGAACCGGAATCACGCGGCGCCCTGCACATCGCCGCCAACGACAAGCTCGACAACCTGAACTTCGTCATCAACTGCAACCTGCAGCGTCTCGACGGTCCGGTCCGCGGCAACGGCAAGATCATCCAGGAGCTGGAGGCCTACTTCCGTGGCGCCGGCTGGAACGTCATCAAGGTCATGTGGGGCCGCGAGTGGGATGCCCTGCTGGACCAGGATGACGAGGGCGAGCTCGTGCGCATCATGAACGAGACCCTCGACGGCGACTACCAGACCTACAAGGCCGAGTCCGGCGGCTTCGTGCGGGAGCACTTCTTCGGCCGGTCCTCGGTGACCAAGGACATGGTCTCGGAGATGTCCGATGACGAGATCTGGAACCTCAAGCGCGGTGGCCACGACTACAACAAGGTCTATGCCGCCTACAAGGCCGCCATGGACTACAAGGGCAAGCCGACCGTGATCCTCGCGCAGACGGTCAAGGGCTACGGGCTCGGCCAGAACTTCGAGGCGAAGAACGCCACCCACCAGATGAAGAAGCTCACGGTCGAGGACGTCAAGATGTTCCGCGACCGCCACCGCATCCCCATCACGGACGAACAGATCGAAGGCGATCCGTACAACGTGCCGTACTACCACCCGGGCCCGGATGCACCGGAGATCAAGTACATGATGGAGAGGCGGCGTCAGCTCGGCGGCTTCACGCCGGAGCGCCGCACCGACTACGACCGGATCCCGATGCCGCCGGAGTCGATGTACAAGCACGCCCGCAAGGGCACCGGCAAGCAGCAGGCCGCCACCACCATGGCCTTCGTGCGCCTGCTCAAGGACCTGATGCGGGACAAGAACATCGGCAACCGGATCGTGCCGATCATCCCGGATGAGGCCCGCACCTTCGGGATGGACTCGTTCTTCCCCACCGCCAAGATCTACAACCCCCGGGGCCAGAACTACCTCTCCGTGGACCGCGACCTCTTCCTGTCCTACAAGGAGTCCACCTCCGGCCAGCTCTACCACGTGGGCATCAACGAGGCCGGCGCCACCGCGGCGATGACCGCCGTGGGCTCGTCCTACTCCACGCACGGAGAGCTGATGATCCCCGTGTACATCTTCTACTCGATGTTCGGCTTCCAGCGCACCGGCGATGCCTTCTGGGCCGCCGGGGACCAACTGGTGCGCGGCTTCGTCATCGGCGCCACCGCAGGGCGCACCACCCTGGCCGGCGAGGGCACCCAGCACATGGACGGGCACTCGCCCATCCTGGCGGGCACCAACCCGGCGGTGAAGACCTACGATCCGGCGTTCTCCTTCGAGATCGCCCACATCATGCGTCAAGGCCTGGAGGACATGTACGGCGAGCATGACCGCGGGGACGACGTCCGCAACGTCATGTACTACATCACCGTGTACAACGAGCCGATCATCCACCCGAACGAACCGGAGGACCTGGACGTGGAGGGGCTGCTCAAGGGCATCTACCGCTACAGCCAGGCCGAGGGTGACGGGCCGAAGGTCCAGCTCATGGGATCCGGGGTGTCCCTGCCCTGGGTGATCGACGCCGCCTCGATCCTCGCCAAGGACTGGGGCGTCGCCGCGGACGTCTGGTCGGTGACCAGCTGGACCGAACTTCGCCGGGACGCGGTGGCCGCCGAGCGCGAGGCCATGCAGAACGAGGACGGCATCGCCCGGACCCCGTACATCACGCAGAAGCTGGCCGACGTCGAGGGGCCGATCGTCGCCACGACCGATTACGCCACCCTGGTCCCGGACCAGATCCGTCCCTTCATCCCGAACGACTTCGCCACCCTCGGCGCGGACGAGTTCGGGTTCGCCGACACGCGCGCCGCGGCCCGCCGCTACTTCCACATCGACACCCACTCGATGGTGGTCAAGGCGCTGCAGATGCTGGAGAAGGACGGTTCGGTCAAGACCGGCACCGCCGCCGAGGCCTACCGGAAGTACCGGATCGACGACGTCAACGCCGGCACCACGGGCACCGTCGGCGGCGATGCCTGAGTCGGTCCTGATGCGGCCGTGACCAGCGGTCCGTCCCGGTCCCCCACGACGGCGGCCGGCGGGGTGTTCCGCGCACCCCGCCG